>JAGZKE010000002.1:0-141758 GCA_018365375.1 Collinsella sp.
AAGCGGCACATCCGCGTTGGCGAATCCGGCGTATCCGCGTTGGCGCGATTGGCGAAAATGCGTTGGTGGAAATGGTGAAAATTATATTGACGCTAACAGGAGCTCGACTCGCTCGTGGCCGACTCGCTGGCGGGCGACGAGGTCTACGAGTGCCTCCTCACGGTGCCCGGGATCGGCCCCAAGACCGCCGCGGCGCTGGTGACGTCAATCGACATATCCGCGTTCAGGGGGCACGACGAGCTCGCGAGCTATTGCGGCGTGGCGCCGTCCGATAGGCGCTCCGGGAGCAGCATCAGGTCGACATCGCCGCAGCACGGCGGGAACAGGCAGCTCAAGAACCTGCTCATATTCAGCTGCAACTCCCTCATCGGCACGGACAACAGGTTCGGGAGGTACTACGGGGAGTGCAGGGCGAGGGGGATGAGGCACAGCAAGGCGCTGAAGGCGGTCGCGAGGAAGAGGCTCAAGGTCATCTACGCGATCATGCGCGACGCCGTCCCGTACGCGGCCTAGCGGGCGGCGGGATCAACCGAAGGGGAAGCGGGGGCGCCGGGCGCCCGGATGCGTCATGCCGAAATGGCGCGAAGCACGCGGTTGACAAAACTATAGAGACACGTCCCAGAAAAATCATCAGCTAGTTGCGCCTAAGGTGGACGACGGTCTCGCAGTGGAAGGTTTGTGGGAACAGATCGACTGGCGTGATCTTTACGGGGGAGAAGGTGCCTTCTTCGACAAAGCGTTTGAGATCGCGCGCCAGGGTGGCCGGGTCGCAGCTCACATAGGCGACATCGCGAGCGCTTGTGCTGGCGATGAGGTCGATGGCCTCAGGCGCTAGGCCTGCACGCGGCGGGTCGACTACTAGGACATCGGCGTCCTGGTCGGGGAACTCGCGCACCGCGTCTCCGCCAATGACGTCGACGTTATCAAGCTTGTTGATTTCCAGGTTACGGCGTAGATCGCGCACGGCGGGGCCGTAGGCCTCGACGGCAGCGACAAAGTCGCAGCGGCGGGCGAGCGGCAGGGTAAAGGTGCCGGCACCGCAGTACAGGTCCACGGCAAGCTCGTCTTCCTGCGGATCGAGCGCCTCCATAACGAGCTCGATCAAAATCTCGGCGCCCTTGGTGTTGACTTGGAAAAACGATGGGGCGGACAGGCGCATCTGGCCGTCAGCGATGTTCTCGGTCCACGAGCCCTCACCGGCGAGCATCTCCACCTTAGAGACACGGCGGGCCTTCTTTTCGCCCTTGCTCATCACGCGCACGATGCTCGTGGGATGAGCGGCGTCCGCCAGCACGCGGGAGACCTGCGAGCGCGGAAAAGAGCCTGTCGGCGTCCAGAGTGCGACCTCGAGTGCCTTGGTGCGGCGCGATGCGCGAATGCCCACGCGTTCGAGCCCCAAGTCATGGCTGCCGCTTAGATAGTTAAGTGCGCCGACGACCGATTTGAGTGCCTTCGGGAAGCGCTTATCGAACAGCGGACACATATCGACGGTCACGATTTTGCTGGGGTCGACACCGTGCATGCCAAGGCGCACGCGACCGTTGACGACGGTCGGTTCGAGCTCGATTTTATTGCGGTAGCCCCAGTCGTCCTTGGTGTGGCAGATGGGCTGTACCAACTCATCGACCTGCTCAGGAGCGAACTTGCCGATGCGCTCGAGCGTGGAGCGCAGGTTTTGCTCCTTGGCGGCGAGCTGTGCCGTGCGTGAGAGATTGCCCCACGAGCAGCCGCCGCAGATGCCCACGAAGGGGCAGGGAGGCTGAATGCGATCGGGGCTTGGCTCCAGAATCTCGGTGGTGCGGGCGCGCATGAACGACTTGCCGTCCTGTACGACCTCGGCCTCGACGATGTCGCCTGCCACGGCACCCTGCACAAAGACGGCCTTGCCGTTGTCGGCGTGCGCCAGCCCGTCGGCGCCGTAGGTCATCGATTCTATAGTGAGCTTCATATTCCTGCCTGTCATTCGCGTTGTTGTTCGCACCATGGTAGCAGGGAAAAGCGCCCCGCATCCGAGGCTTTCCTCAAATGCGGGGCGCTTCTACAAACTGCTTCTATAAACGACTATTTCGTCTTGCCGGTAATGAGCGTCTTAAGACCCAGGCCGATCAGACCCAGGCCCATGCGCACACGACCGGGGCGATGGCGCTCGATGGCCTTGGTCTTGCCAGCGGGCTTATCGCGACGGGCACTCGTCTCGGGTGCGGGCTTGGTGACCTGCGGCTCGGGCCGAGGTACAGGTGCAGGCTCGGGCTCAATGACGGTCGCCTGGACCTTCTGAACCTCGGGTGCGGCCGGCTGCGGCTCAGGAGCAGGGGCGGGCTTTGCCTCGGCGGCGGGCCCCGGAGTCGCGGTAGCGGGCGCGGGCGCTTTCTCCACGGCGGGCTCTGCGGCAGCCTCGGGCTCATTCACCGGGGGAGCGGCAACCGCTTTCGGTTTGGCAGCTGCTCCATGTTCAACCTCGGCCTGAATAGCCTCCTCGGCTACGCGTTCCTTCTCCTGTGCGCGCTGTTGCGCGGCGGCCTCGGCGTTGCGATAGGCGCGCTCCAGCAGAGCCTCCTGCGAGTTGAAGGGTTTCTCACCCTCTGCACGCTCCACGGGGACCCAGGTGCCGTCGCTCGTGAGGCTGCGGGCCTTCACGTTGTCCCGCAGCTGCATGCCCATGTACTCGTGTACCAGGGCGCGGCAGGTGGGGTCGAGCACAGGGAAGGCGATCTCCACGCGGTGCTCGGTGTTACGTGTCATCATGTCTGCCGAGCTCAGGTAAATCATGTCCGAGTCCACGCCAAAAGCGTAAACACGGGCGTGCTCCAAAAAGCGTCCGACGATGGAGCGGACATGTACGTTCTCGGTCTTGCCCGGAACACCGGGCTTGAGGCACGAGATGCCGCGGATGATCATGTCTACGCGCACGCCGGCACACGATGCCTCGGCGATCTTGTCGATAACCTCGCGGTCGGTCAGCGAGTTGAGCTTAAAGAACACGCGAGCGGGCTCGCCGGCAAGGGCGCGCTGGATCTCGCGGTCAAGCCCGCGCATGATGAGCGGTTTCAGTCCGACGGGCGCCACACCCAGGAAGCGGTAGTCGCCGCGCAGGTTGCCCAGCGACAGATTGCGGAAGAACAGGTTGGCGTCCTCGCCGATGCCGGGATGGGCTGTCATGAGCATAAAGTCGCTGTAGAGTTTGGCCGTCTTCTCGTTAAAGTTACCGGTGCCCAAAAGCGTGAGGCGCGTTAGCGCCATGCCCTCGCGATAGGTGAGCTGGCAGATCTTTGAGTGGCATTTAAAGCCCTCGGAACCATAGATGACGGTGCATCCTGCCTCTTCCAGACGCTCGGCCCACTCGATGTTGTTCTGCTCGTCAAAGCGGGCACGAAGTTCCATGAGCACCGTGACCTCTTTGCCGTTCTCGGCAGCATCGATCAGCGACTCGCACAGGCGGCTCTGCTTGGCCACGCGGTAGAGCGTGATGCGCAGCGAGATGCACTCGGGGTCGTAGGCGGCCTCGTGCACCAGATCCAGGAAGGGGTTCATGGCCTCGTAGGGATAAAAGAGCAGCTTGTCGTGCTGCAGCACCTGCTCGCGGATGGAGCGGGTCATGTCGATGGTGGGATTGGGCTGCGGCCTAAACGGCGTAAAGAGCAGCTCGTTGCGCAGGTGCTCGGGAATCTTGCCCTCAATGCCAAAGACGTAGCCCAGGTCGAGCGGGATATCGCAGGTAAAGACAGAGCGGCGCGAAAGCTCGAGCGCCTTGCGGATAGTCTTGAGCGTCGCCTTCTCGAGCGACCCCGAGACCGCGAGCACTACCGGCTGCAGGCGCAGGCGCTTCTTGAGAATGCGCTTCATGTGCTGGCGGTAGTCCTCTTCCTCTTCGACGCCCTCCCCGTCCGGATCGATGTCGGCGTTGCGGGTGACGCGGATCAGCGCACGATCCAGCGGTTTATAGGAGCCAAAGCAGCTGTCCAGGCAGGCGAGGATGACGTCCTCGAGCAAGATGTAGGAGTAGGTGCCGGTGGGCGAGGGGATCTCGACCACGCGGTTCATCGAGGCGGGAATCTCGATAAGGCCCAGCAGGCTCTCCTCGTCGGTGGCGCCGTCCAGACCACAGGCCAGATAGAGCGCGCCATTGCGTAGGTTGGGGAAGGGGTGGCGAGGATCAATGACCAGCGGCGAGATGACCGGCGACACGTAGGCCTGGAAGTAGCGGGTTACAAAGGTGCGCTCCTCGGGCGTAAGCGAATTGATGCGGGCGCGGTGAACGCCCAAGGTGTCGAGCTTGCCCTCGATGCTCTTAAAGATGGACTCCCAACGGGTAAGGAGCCCGGGCATTTCGGCCATGACAGCATCGACCTGTTCGGAGGCGGTCATATTGCTCTTGTTGTCGACAGGTTGTTTTTTGAGCTCCGCCAGATCGGACAGGCCGCCCACGCGAACCATGAGAAACTCGTCGAGGTTAGACTCGAAAATCGATACGAACTTTAGACGCTCGAACAGCGGAACGGTCTCATCGAAGGCTTCGTCAAGCACGCGGTTGTCAAAGCGCAGCCAGCTAAGCTCTCGGTTTTGCGTGTACGAGAAGTCGCGCGGCGGTTTGCGCAGCTTTGCGGCGGCTTGCTTCTTTTCGATTTTGCTCGGCATATGCATCTGTCCGTTCAGTCCCCACAGAGGACGGTAGCCTAACACTTTTCTCTATTGTCTCAATTTAGTCGACCGCTGGCACGGACGTATCGCGTGAACGGTATCTTTACCTACTTCTTACGCTGACAAGTCATAGGACTGACGCCCTGCTCGTCTGCAAGTGGTCTATATCCTCACTCAACTGGTACGTAAGTGTGAATAAGAATGATAGATAGCTGAATATCATTGAATGCAGGCGGAAACGTAAACAAACATCATTTATATACATAAAACCGATTTAGCTATGCAATTCTGAATCAAAAGTTTAGAGATGCAATTGCAAATGGTTTTTAGGAAAAAAGAGCGTTTACCTTATAAAAATTACTTTAGAACGCCGAAGTACATCATGGGGGAATCACATGCGATATACCGTTCATCGCACTTTGTTGACCGTTCGGGGGCGAGGTGGAATTGCAGGTGGAATTTGGATATAACTAGAGCTGTCAGCAAGCAGCGTCCGCTATGGAAGGGCGCTGAGAGATTCGGCCGAAAGGCCCGAAAGAAAGGTAGGAGGCCATGACGAAAGGTCTGCACGTGCCTTCCGAGATCGGCAAGCTCAGGAAGGTCTGCCTGCACCGTCCCGGCGACGAGCTCCTCAACCTGCCGCCCGACGAGCTCGAGCGACTCCTGTTCGACGACGTCCCGTTCCTGGAGGTCGCGCAGCAGGAGCACGACACCTTCGCCCAGATCCTGAGGGACCAGGGCGTGGAGGTCCTCTATCTCGAGAACCTCGTCGCCGAGGTGTTCGACCAGGTCCCCGGCGCCCGCGCCGAGTTCACCGACCAGTACATCGCCGAGGCCGGCATCCGCGGCCAGCACATGCCGCAGATCGTCCGCGAGAAGCTGGACTCCATCGAGGACAACCTCGAGTTCGTCAAGAAGACCATGGCCGGCATGACCAAGTCCGAGATCGACATGCCCCTCACGGCGTCCACGACCCTCGACTCCCTGGTCAACTCCGAGTCCGAGTCCGACCTGATCATCGACCCGATGCCCAACCTCTACTTCACCCGCGACCCGTTCGCGGTCGTCGGCGAGGGCGTCAACCTCAACCGCATGTACTCGGTCACCCGCAACCGCGAGACCCTGTACGGCAAGTACGTCTTCAAGTACCACCCCGACTACAAGGACGTCTCGCTGTACTTCCGCCGCGACTGCCAGTTCCACACCGAGGGCGGCGACGTGCTGAACATCAACGAGAAGACCCTCGCCGTCGGCATCTCCCAGCGCACCCAGGCCGCCGCGATCGACGTCATGGCCCAGAACATCTTCTGGAACTCCGACTCCAAGGTCGAGCGCATCCTGGCCTTCGACATCCCGGTCTCGCGCGCCTTCATGCACCTCGACACGGTCTTCACCCAGATCGACGTCGATAAGTTCACGATCCACCCCGCCATCATGGGCACCCTGCGCGTCTACGAGCTGACCGCCGGCAAGAACCCGGGCGACGTGAACATCCGCCTGATCGAGGACACCCTCGAGCACGTCCTGGAGGACGCCACCGGCGTCGACCAGGTCAAGCTGATCCCCTGCGGCGGCGGCGACCCGATCGCGGCCTCCCGCGAGCAGTGGAACGACGGCTCCAACACCCTGTGCGTCGAGCCCGGCAAGATCTGCGTCTACGCCCGCAACACCGTCACCAACGACGTGCTGTACAAGGAGGGCCTGGACCTTCTCGTCGTGCCCTCCGCCGAGCTCTCCCGCGGCCGCGGCGGCCCGCGCTGCATGAGCATGCCCTTCTGGCGCGAGGACCTCTAAGTCTTTCCGTTTCCGGTGCGGTCCCCCTACAACCGCACCGGCTTCGCCCGTTAAACGGGCAACACTAATACTTACGTAATTCATTTCTTCGAAAGGAATCGAACCATGGGTGTTAACCTCTCCGGCCGTAGCTTCCTCAAGCTTCTCGACCTCACCACCGAGGAGATCGAGTACCTGCTCAAGCTATCCAAGAACTTCAAGGATATGAAGCGCGCTGGCGTTCCGCACCGCTATCTCGAGGGCAAGAACATCGTTCTGCTCTTCCAGAAGACCTCCACTCGTACCCGCTGCGCCTTCGAGGTCGGCGGCATGGATCTGGGCATGGGCGTCACCTACCTCGATCCCGGTTCGTCGCAGATGGGCAAGAAGGAGTCCATCGAGGACACCGCCCGCGTTCTCGGCCGCATGTATGACGGCATCGAGTTCCGTGGCTTTGCCCAGGACGACGTCGAGGAGCTCGCTGCTAAGTCCGGCGTGCCTGTCTGGAACGGCCTGACCACCGAGTGGCATCCCACCCAGATGCTCGCCGACATCCTGACCGTCCAGGAGAACTTCAACTACGACATCAAGGGCAAGACTCTCGTCTTCATGGGCGACTGCAAGAACAACGTTGCTCGCTCCCTCATGGTCGTCTGCTCCAAGCTCGGTATGAACTTTGTGGCCTGCGGCCCCGAGGAGTGCATGCCCGCTGACGACGTCATCGAGGCCTGCAAGCCCATCGCCGAGGCCAACGGCTGCACCATCAAGCTGACCACCGACGTCAAGGACGGCGTCACCGGTGCCGACGTTATCTACACCGACGTGTGGGTCTCCATGGGCGAGCCCGACGAGGTCTGGGCCGAGCGCATCGCTCAGCTTACCCCGTATCGTGTTACCTCCGAGGTCATGGCTATGGCCAACCCGGGTGCCATCTTCCTGCACTGCCTGCCCAGCTTCCACGACACCAACACCACGATTGGCGCCGAGAAGTGCGAGCAGTTCGGCATCACCGAGCAGGAGGTCACCGACGAGGTCTTCGAGAGCCCCGCTTCCAAGGTCTTCGACGAGGCCGAGAACCGCATGCACACCATCAAGGCTGTCATGTACGCCACGCTCAAGTAAGAGCATCTAGCATCTCGCTCGGGGTGTCTTGCTGCACACCCCGAGCGGCTTTGTCTGGTAAATATCTCGCGTCGGGCGGTGGGCACGGCACGGAAGATCCGCTTAGCGCGAGAAAGTTAAATGATTTATGAAGGGGGGATGAGAACCATGACTGAGACCGCTAAGAAAAAGCGCGGTATGCCTTCATCGTTCACCATTCTTCTAGCTCTGCTGGCAATTGTTGCAGTGATTACCGTTATCGTCTCCGGCACGTCCGGCGGCGCGGTTACTGCAGCCCGCCTGAGCGATTTCTGCACCGCCCCGATCCTGGGCTTCGCTGACGCTCTGCCCGTCTGCCTCTTCGTTATGATCCTGGGCGGCTTCCTCGGTATGATGACCGAGACCGGCGCTCTGGACAACGGCATCGCCGTCCTGGTGCAGAAGCTTAAGGGCAACGAGATCATGCTCATTCCCGTGCTGATGCTCATCTTCTCCCTCGGTGGTACCACTTATGGTATGTGCGAGGAGACCGTTCCCTTCTACGCCCTGCTCGCCGCTACCATGATGGCCGCTGGCTTCGACCCCATGGTCGGCGCCGCTACCGTCCTGCTCGGCGCTGGCTGCGGCTGCCTGGGCTCCACGGTTAACCCGTTCGCCGTCGGCGCTGCCGTCGACGCTCTGACCGGCGTTGGCATTGAGGTCAACCAGTCCATCATCATCGGCCTCGGTGCCGTCCTGTGGATTGTCACTACCGCTATGTCCATCGTCTTCGTGATGAACTATGCCAAGAAGGTCAAGGCTGACAAGGGTTCTACCATCCTGTCGATGCAGGAGCTCAAGGACGCCGAAGAAGCTCACGGCAAGGCTGCTTCCGAGGTCCACAAGGAGGTCAAGCTCACCGGTCGTCAGAAGGGTGTTCTGATCGCCTTCGCCTTCACCTTCGTCGTCATGATCGTCGGCTTCATCCCGCTGGCCGACCTCAACGAGGGCGTTGCCAACTTCTTCGACGCTGGCGCTGTCTACGACGCCGACGGTAACGCCGTCGTCCAGGGCTGGTCTGCCCTGATCACCGGCCTGCCCATTGGCCAGTGGTACTTCGACGAGGCTTCCACCTGGTTCTTCCTCATGGCCGTCCTGATCGGTATCATCGGTGGCCTGTCCGAGAAGCAGATCGTTAACACCTTCATCACCGGCGCTGCCGACATGATGTCCGTTGTTCTCGTCATCGCCCTCGCCCGTGGTATCTCCGTCCTCATGGCTAACACCGGCCTCGATGTCTTCGTCCTCGACGCTGCCGCCAATGCCCTGGCTGGCCTGTCCGGCGTGATCTTCGCTCCCATGAGCTTCCTGGTCTACTTCGGCCTGTCCTTCCTGATCCCCTCGACCTCCGGTATGGCCACCGTCTCCATGCCCATCATGGGACCGCTGGCTGTTAAGCTCGGCTTCTCGCCTGAGGTCATGGTCATGATCTTCTCCGCCGCCATCGGTGTCGTGAACCTGTTCACCCCGACCTCCGGCGCCATCATGGGCGGTCTCGCCCTGGCCAAGATCGAGTGGACGACCTGGCTCAAGTTTGCCCTTAAGCTCATCGTCGCTCTCTCCGTCGTCTGCGCTGTCATCCTGACCGTCGCCTGCGTGCTGATCTAAGTACCCAACGGGTACCCCACGGAAACCTTGACGATCCTGTAGAGGATCACCTGGTCATCGTCTGTCCGGTGGGGTCAACCCACCGGTAGACTCCTACCTTTAGCCCCCTCCCGTTCCGTGCGCGGGAGGGGGCGCTCTTGTGTTCCGGCGTTTTACCAAACGCCGGAACCACTCGACGCTGCAAGCCCGCCAGAGCGGCAATCTGACGTTCAATCGTCGGGCATGGCCAAAAGGCCTATGCCCTCCTCTTTCACGTCACCTTGCTCGCTCTGGCGGGCTTTCGCTGACTTTTGCCCCACCTGCGGCGCTGCCATTGTTGCTGCAGGGGGACAGCTTGCTCGCTCTGGTGCCTGTTCGCTGTCCGTTCTCTGCCCGCAACGTTTCTGCTGTTGGTGCAAAGGGGTCAGATTACTTTGCGCCAAAAGGGGAAGTTGCGGTGGAATAGTTCCTGTTTGGCCGTCTTGAGGGGTTAAAGGGGGTGCGGACGATTTCTTGGACCGCGCCTAGGCGTATCCAAGCTTCCTGCGGTACTCCATCGGGCTCAGCCACCCGAGGGACTTCTTGATCCGCTCCTCACGATAGTACACGAGGTAGGCCTCGAGCCTTCCCATGAACTCCTCGGCCGTCACGCCCTCCCAGTCCCTGTAGTGGAAGAACTCGTTCTTGAGGCGCCCGAAGAAGCCCTCGCAGGCCGAGTTGTCCGGGCTGCAGCCCTTCGCGGACATGCTCCTGATCAGGCCGTTCTCCTCGCAGATCCCGATCCACTCCGGCCAGCGGTAGTGGCCGCCCCGGTCCGAGTGGATCGTCGTGCGCGCGCCCGCCGGCCTCGCCGCGCAGGCCTTGAGCAGGCTCGAGTTCGCGAGGCGCTTGTCGGGGTGCAGCCCGATCGACCAGGCGACGGGCATCCCGTCGAAGCAGTCGACGATCGGGCTCAGGTAGACCTTCTCGCCGCCCGGGAGCCTGAACTCGGTGATGTCGGTGAGCCACAGCCGGTTGGGCTCGTCGGCGTGGAAATTCCTGCTCACGAGGTTCTCCGGCGCCTTGGAGACCTCGCCGGCGTAGGAGCTGTAGCCCCGGGCGCGCCTCTTGTTGTAGACGACCTCGAGGCCCTCCTCGCGCATCACGCGGGCCACGCGCTTCTCGCTGGCGCGGACCCCCTCGCGGCGCAGGCGCGCCCAGACGGTGCGGTACCCCCAGCACCCCGAGCCCTCGCGGAAGATGCGCACCACGCGGTCGCGTATGTCGGCGTCGCGGTCGCGCGGCGCGGCGACGCGGGGCCTCCAGTACTCATAGGAGCTCTTCGATATCCTCAAGAAACCTGTGATCGAGCGGAGGGGCAGGGCGGTCGCCCGCCTCAATCTCTCGCCGAGCTCGCACTTGCTCCTGTTCGAGATCGAAGCCGGGTCTCACCCTTCCGCTTTTAGGTCGGCCAACACCGCCCTGAGCAGCAGGTTCTCTATCTGGTCCTCGTTGAGCCCGGCGAGCGGGCCGGTCGCCGGCGGGGCGTAGGTCGACTTGTCGGGGCCCAAGCTGGCCTCCTTCCGTGGCGGTTTCCTCGCCCCGATTCTACAGCGCGCCCCGGTGTAGCTGTGCGGGAGGTGCCCCGTCGCCCACTTCTTGGCCGCGCCCACCGAGACCCCCGCGAACTTCGCGGCGGCGGTCGGCCCCATGCCGTCCTCCGTCGCCAGGAGGAAGAGCTCGACCTTCTCCCTGCTGTACATGCGAACCTCCAGTCCGGACCGCTTCACGGTCCAACTTTCTGTCCGCACCCCCAAACGGGAACTATTTCACCGCAACTTATCGATGGCGTGTTTGGTTGGTGCCAGTTGATTGCTTGGGCGTTGGGGAGGGTCTGCTCCGTTATAATCGCCTAGAACATTAAATGGAAACGGGACGGGAGCCATATATGCGCCAGGGTTTCGACAACGCGAAGTATATCGAGCTGCAGGCTGCTCACATTAAGGAGCGCATCTCGCAGTTTGGTGGCAAGCTCTATTTGGAGTTTGGCGGTAAGCTGTTCGATGACTATCATGCGAGCCGCGTGCTGCCGGGTTTTGAACCGGACAGCAAGTTCCGCATGCTCAAGAGCATCGCCGACGATGTCGAGGTTATCATCGCGATCAACGCGAACCACATCGAGAAAAACAAGGCTCGTGGTGACCTTGGCATTACCTATGACGAGGATGTGCTGCGCCTGGTTGACCTGTTCCGCGGCAACGGCTTTGCCGTCGCGGCTGTGGTCATCACCCAGTATGCCGGCCAGCCTGCTGCCGATGTGTTCCGCAACCGCCTGAACGCGCTCGGTATTCCCGCCAAGCTGCACTATCCCATCGAGGGGTATCCGCACGATGTCGATCTGATCGTGTCCGACGATGGCTACGGCAAGAACGAGTTTGTCGAGACCACGCGTCCGCTCGTTGTCGTGACGGCACCCGGCCCCGGCTCGGGCAAGCTCGCCACTTGCCTCTCGCAGCTGTATCACGAGCATAAGCACGGTACCGCCGCCGGCTATGCCAAGTTCGAGACCTTCCCGGTCTGGAATCTTCCTCTGACGCATCCGGTCAATATTGCCTACGAGGCCGCCACGGCTGACCTCGACGACGCCAATATCATCGATTCGTTCCACCTTGAGGCCTACAACAAGACCACGGTCAACTACAACCGCGACGTCGAGGCCTTCCCGGTAGTCCGTGCCCTGATGGAAAAGATCCTGGGCAAGAGCCCCTACCAGAGCCCTACGGACATGGGCGTCAATATGGTCGGCTTTGCCATCACCGATGACGATGCCTGCCGCGACGCTTCCAAGATGGAGATCGTCCGCCGCTACTTTACCGCGGTCGAAAATGTGCGCCGTACCGGCGTGGGCGATGAGCAAGTCGACCGTCTCAAGATTATTATGAAGAAAGCCGGCATCGATAAGAACTACTCACCGGCGCGCTCGGCGGCCCTCACCAGGGAGCAGCTGACGGGTGGTCCCGTGGGTGCCATGGTCATGCCCGATGGCTCCGTGGTGACCGGTAAGACCTCCACGCGCCTGGGCGCCGCAAGTTCGCTCATTATGAACGCCCTCAAGCATGTCTCGGGCGTCGACCTTGAGCTCGAGGTCATTAGCGATGAGGCGATCGAGCCCATCAGCAAGCTCAAGACGCATTTCCTGGGCAGCAAAAACCCTCGCCTCCACACCGACGAGACGCTTATGGCGCTGTCGATCACCTCGGCCACGAGTGAGACGGCCGCTCGCGTCCTTTCGGGCCTGGAGCAGCTGCGCGGTTGCGATGCCTTCTTTAGCGTGATTATCTCGCCGACGGACGAGACGGTACTGCGCAAACTGGGTATCAACGTGTGCTGCGAGCCCAAGTTTGAGCGCCGCGGTTTCTTCCACCGCTAAGTTTGAAGCACCGCGGTAATTGCATTGCATTTTGGCCGTATCGGGTTGGCGCCCGGTACGGCTTTTTGATCAATAAAGCGCCTATTTCGGCGAAAAATAGCCGTTTACCTGCCTAGAAACAATTTGAGCGGTATACAATAACCGTAACTGTTTCATCCTTAGCGGGATGCCGCATGATGGATATTACCTGCCATCGTGAGGTGTGTCGGTCGCGCACGGCGCGTTAGATGCTCGTGCTCGGTTTGAGGAGGCTGCTATGGCGGGCAAGGGTCGTGCGAGTGTCAACGATATGAAGCGTGTTGAGGTGCTGGTGTTGATGGAAATCGACCAGCAAACCGAAGACAATGGCGGGCCGTATGGTTTCTCGCGCAAAACGCTTGCCGAGCGCGTGGGGGTTTCGCCGTATCGTGCCCGCGCCGCAATCGATCGCTTGGATTCCGAAGGCATGATTGATGTCGTCTCGCGTTATAGCGACGACGGCGGTCAGCTTGCAAATGGCATTTGCCTCACCGAACGTGGCGAGTGGTATCTTGAGGGCGTCCGTACCGGCATGCTCGTTCAAGAAATGCTTGAGGACGAGGTTGCTGATCGATAGCAGCATGTAACCCTTGCCATAGCGACGCCGCCTGGGAAACCGGGCGGCGTTTTGTTTCAAGATTGAGAAATGCAATCGCACGCGAGAAAAATTGCGAACGGTCCGCGGCGCGAGTATTACAATGAAGACCCGTAAGATGTGGATAAACAACTTCTACGGGAAGCGCAGGTAACTCAATATGACCAAGCATGTGTTCGTAACCGGTGGCGTGGTTTCGTCCCTGGGCAAGGGTATCACCGCGGCCTCGCTGGGCCGTCTGCTCAAGTCGCGTGGCTACAAAGTAACGATGCAGAAGGCCGACCCGTATCTGAACGTCGACCCCGGTACCATGAGCCCGTTCCAGCATGGTGAGGTCTTCGTTACCGAGGATGGTTACGAGTCCGACCTGGACCTGGGTCATTACGAGCGCTTTATTGATGAGAACCTGACCCGCGATTCCAACTTTACGACCGGTGCCATCTACAAAAGCCTAATCGCCCGCGAGCGTCGCGGCGACTTTTTGGGCGGTACCGTGCAGGTGATTCCCCACGTCACCAATGCCATTAAGGACAAGTTCCGCCGCATCGAGGAGCAGACCGGCTCCGATGTAGTCATCACCGAGCTGGGCGGCACGATCGGCGACATCGAGTCCCAGCCGTTTGTCGAGGCCATCCGTCAGTACCGCAAGGAGGCCGGCCCCGAGAACGTCTGCTACATCCACGTGTCGCTCGTTCCCTATATCGCCGCCGCCCACGAGGTCAAGACCAAGCCCACACAGCATTCCGTCAAGGAGCTCCGCAGCTTTGGCATCCAGCCCGATATTATCGTGCTGCGCTCCGACCACCATATCGATGACGCTATCCGCGGAAAGATCGCAAGCTTCTGCGACGTCGACACCGATTGCGTCTTTACCAACGAGGACTGCGCGAGCATTTACGATGTTCCGCAGCTGCTTGCCGAGCAGGACTTTGACCTGCGCATTTGCGAGCGCCTGGGTCTGGATCCGCGTGAGCGCGACATGAGCGAGTGGAACGAGTTCCTGCGCAAACAGAATCACGCCAACCATCACGCCGACAAGGTGAAGATCGCCGTCGTGGGCAAGTACACGCAGCTGCCCGATGCGTACCTGTCGGTTATCGAGGCCCTGCACCATGCGGGCGTCTTCTACGATCGCCATGTGGACGTCCAGCTGGTCGACGGCGAGAGCCTCGACGAGCAGAATGTCTCCGAGGTTCTGGGCGACGCCTCGGGCATCCTGGTCCCCGGCGGCTTTGGCAAGCGCGCCCTGGAGGGCAAGATCCTCGCGGCCGAGTTTGCCCGTGAGCACAAGATTCCGTATCTGGGCATTTGCCTGGGTATGCAGGTGGCCGTGTGCGAATTTGCGCGCAATGTCGTCGGCCTTGCCGGCGCCAGCTCCTCTGAGTTCGATCCGGATGGCCCGTATAGTGTCATCGATCTGATGAGCTCGCAGGAGGACGTGACCGAGAAGGGCGGCACCATGCGCCTGGGCGCCTATCCGTGCAAGCTCGCCGCCGATACCCTTGCTCGCGAGGCATATGGCGAGGAACTCGTCTACGAGCGTCACCGTCACCGCTTTGAGTTCAACAACGCCTTCCGCGACCAGCTCGAGGACGCCGGTTTGGTTATCTCGGGTCTGTCGCCTGACGAGCGCCTGGTCGAGATGGTCGAGCTGCCGCGCGACGTGCATCCGTGGTATGTGGCAACCCAGGCTCATCCCGAGTTCAAGAGCCGCCCGACCAACCCGCAGCCGCTGTTCCGCGAGTTCGTACGCGCTTCGATCGGCCAGCACGAGGGTGTCGACCGTCTGCAGGTGACGCCCATGAACCTCGCTACGGACTAAGGGTGCCGGCGAATAAGGAACATACCGAAGCTACTCCCTCGTCGCTCGCCGTGGCGGCGGGGGAGTATCTCGATTACCTCGCGGTCGAGCGGGGTTTGGCGCGCAACACGATTGCGGCCTATCGTCGTGACCTGATGACGTACTGCGCCTATCTGGAGCGGGCGGGTATTGTGTCTTTTGAAGAGGTGACTCGTCAGGTCGTGGAGGGCTTTGTCGCCGACCGTCGCGATGGGGGCTATTCCGATGCCTCGGTGGAGCGTGCGCTTGCAGCCGTGAAGGGCCTGCATGCCTTTTTGGTGCGCGATGGGGCTGTAGCCCAAAATCCAACGGCGGCGTTGCGCCTGCCTAAAAAGGCTGAGCGTTTGCCGGAGTATCTATCGGTGGAGGATGTCTCGGCTCTGCTCGATCAAGACTTCCCCGAGGGCGAGATGGGCTTGCGCGACCATGCCATCTTGGAAGTGCTCTACGGATGCGGTTTGCGTGTGAGCGAGTTGGTGGGGCTCGATGTGGGCGATATCCATATTGACGATGGCTTTGTACTCGTTCGCGGTAAGGGCTCAAAGGAACGCCTGTCCCCGCTGGTGGGAAGCGCGGCGCGAGCTCTGATGCTCTATGTAACTGAGGGACGTTCTCGCTTGGCGGCCCATGCCCGCGGAACCGAGACCTCGGCGGTCTTTTTAAATAAGAACGGACGTCGCCTGTCGCGCCAGGCCGTGCATGCGATATGCGAGCGGTATGGGCGTCAGGTGGGGCTGGTGGGGCTCCATCCCCATACCTTGCGCCACTCCTTTGCCACCCACATGCTCGCGGGCGGTGCCGACCTGCGTGTGCTGCAGGAGATTTTGGGCCATGCCGATATTTCGACCACGCAGGTCTACACGCATGTCGACCGCACGCAACTGACCGAGGTCTATCTGGCGGCGCATCCGCTGGCGCATCGTTAACACATCGCTGGCCTGCATATTTATAGGTATTTGGGGACGGGCCCCAGATTGCTGCGGCGTGCTTTTGCGCGCGCATGGGCAATCTGGGGCCCGTCCCATTTTTCGCCACTCGTCGTCGCGGTGGTGGGCCGCACGTGCCTTGGGTGGGGGAGTTTGGGGGCGATGTGAACGCCATGTAAAAGGACGCAAAAATCGCCTCAAGGTCAACTTGAAGGTTGAGGTTGAAAGGCGGGGTGCCACAGGTGGCATCCCGCCTTTGCTGTAAACACAACATATTGTGTTTTCGAACATATGCTCGGGGGTGTTTTACAACATATTGGGGGTGGAATGGTGGGGCGGGGTGGGGGAAGGGGTGGGGAAAGGTGTTGAAAAATGGGGCGGTTCCCCATATTATTGATGACGTCGACAGGCGGGGTGGTTCCCCGCGTACGTGCCATCTGAGTAACCGAGGGGAGGGCGCACATGGGAATGACTGGTGCATACGAGCGCAATCTCGATGCAAAAGGTCGTCTATCCCTGCCTGCACCCCTTCGCGAGGAGCTTGGAGAGCACGTTCGCGTGTTTAAAGCCCTGGATGTCGATGCTCTGTACGTGTTCTCTGCCGAGGCCTTCGATAAGTGGGTCGAAGGACTCTTCGCGGGTCGTGAGGGCCACGAGGGTTTTAACCCGCGTGACATTAATGACCAGAAGCTCATGAGGGCGATCAACAAGCGCACCACGTCGATGGACGTGGACAGCGCCGGTCGTATCGGTCTTTCCGAGTCTCTCCGCAAGCAGGCGAACCTCGACCGCGAGGTCACGGTTGTGGGCAACTACGACCACCTTGAGGTTTGGGATCGCGCCGCGGCCGATGAGGACGATGACGATGAGGCCCTGCTGGACCTCTTCTTCTCGTAAGGGCAAGGCACGGGTAACGGATGGAGCGTGGGATCTTGACACAAGAATATCGGCATGAACCTGTCATGCTCGGCGAAGTGCTTGAGTCGCTGCGGCTAAAGAGCGGCTCCGTTGTCTGCGATTGCACCCTTGGCGGTGCCGGCCATTCGGTAAAGATGGCCGCGCAGGTGGGGGAGACGGGCCTTTTGCTCGGCGTCGATCAGGACGACATGGCCCTCGAGGCCGCTGGCGCCCGTCTGGACCGCGAGGTTCCCGGCGTTCCGCACCAGCTGCTGAAGGGCAACTTCGGCGACTTGGACGAGCTGCTTTGCTCGGCCGAGGTGCCCGGGGTCGATGGCTTCCTGTTCGATTTGGGCGTTTCGTCGCCGCAACTCGATATCCCTGGCAGGGGCTTTTCGTATAACGAGGACGCCCCATTGGACATGCGGATGGATCCGGGTAATAACACCTTAAACGCAGCTGAGGTCATCAACACCTATAACGAACACGACCTCGCCCGGATTCTACGCGTCTACGGCGAAGAGAAGTTCGCCTCGCAGATCGCGCGCGAGATCGTGCGCCGCCGCGAGCAAGAACCGATCGAAACCACCGGCCAATTTGTCGAGATCATCAAGGCGGGTATCCCGGCTGCCGCTCGTCGGCATGGTGGACACCCGGCCAAGAAAAGTTTCCAGGCCATTCGCATCGAGGTCAATCACGAGCTCGATGTGCTCGAACGAGGGCTTGATGCCGCCACCAGGTGGCTCAACCCGGGCGGACGTATCTGCGTCATCTCGTATCACTCGCTCGAGGACCGTATCGTAAAGAACCACTTTAAGGAGATGAGCCAGGGGTGCACGTGTCCGCCGGAGATTCCGGTGTGCGTGTGCGGCAACGTGCCGATACTCAAGGTCATCACCCGCAAACCCCTGGTTGCCCAGCCTGATGAGGTTGAGCGCAACCCTCGGGCGAGATCAGCCAAAATCCGCGTGGCGCAGCGTCTGTAGACGCGACCGCGCGATATTGGACCTCCCGCTCGCACCATAAACGAAGCTTAAACACACTACCAACGTACTCGGGATGGGAGGCGGCATATCATGGGCTACAACACTTCAAGCGCAGCACTCGCCTATGATATGAACGCCATGCCCGCCTATCGTGAGACGCCGCAGGCCCCCGTTGCTCCCCGTGAGCAGCGCGCGCCGCGCTTTGATGTCTACACGGGCGCGGGCCGTCAGGCAAACCAGGTGGTAAGCCCGGTTTTCATGAGCGTTCTTAAAACGTTTTGCATCATTGCGGCTATCTTCATGACGATCGGCGTCGCCCGCGTGGCGCTCGCCGGCGTTACGGCCCAGGTGCTCAACAGCAACGCCGAGCTTACCAACACGCTCGAAAAGGCGACCGATGAGAGCTCCGACCTGGAGGTCATGCATTCGGTCTATGGCGCCGACACGCGCATTCGCGACCTTGCGGGCGCTTATGGCATGGTGGAGCCCAGCGAGAGCGTTACACTTGACTTTTCGCAGGATGCAGCCGCGGGCGCCAACGCGACCGCGACCGCTCAGTAGCAAGACGGTAGCTGAGTATGACAAATGACTATCGCCGCGGTTCCGATGGGGGCCGCGGTTCTGGACGTCCCTCGTCGCGGGGACGTTCTGGTTATCAAGGAACGGGTCGGCAATCTTACAACGCCGGGCAGTCCCGTGGCAACGACCCGGCGTCGCGACTTCGCGGCTCGGGCGGCCCTCAAGTGCATAACACCAGGTCGCGCAAGAGTTCGTCGACCGAATGGCTCACAGGCGCGCCTCTGCCTCGCCGCAAAGCCGTCATGGGCTTCATTGGGCTTGGCTTGGGCTTGGGCGTCTTTCGCCTTGCCGACTATCAAATTGTCGAAGCCGATAAACTGCGCGAGCGTGCCGATGCGCGCCGCCTGCTTGCGCAGACCCTCTATGCCAAACGCGGCACCATCTACGACCGCAACGGCAACGTGTTGGCGTCGTCGGTCGAATGTCGCAACATCGCCGTGAACCCGCAGCTTGTCGAGGATGTTGACAAGACGGTGTCGGCGCTGGTCAAGGCAACTGGAATCGATAAAAAGACCTGCCGCAAGCTCGTCGAGTCCGATGGAACCTGGGTGTATATCAAGCGCCAGGTGGACGAAGACGATGTTGCGGCGCTGGAGAAGAAGAACCTGCCCGGCGTGCTTTTTGAGCAGGCCATGAAGCGTGTATATCCATACGGCAATCTGGCATCGCAGGTGCTGGGTGTAGTGAATGTAGACAACGACGGCTTGACGGGTCTCGAAAAGCAATACAACAAGCTTCTGACCGGCACGAACGGTTCTCTCGTACGCGAGCGCGCGAGGGACGGCAGCTATATCGCGGGCGGTGCCTATAAAAAGGTGGCTGCGGTCGACGGCGTTGATATCGTGACGACGCTCGACGTCAATATCCAGCGTGCGGCCGAGGATGCCCTGGCAGAGGCTGTCGAGAAGACAAAGGCCAAGAACGGCTCGGCGCTGGTCACCGATCCTACGACAGGCGAGATCTTGGCAGCCTGCTCGTACCCGACTTACGACCAGACCGATCTGGAGAACGCCAAGACCGAGGATATGAACCTGCGCCTGGTCACTGACGCCTACGAGCCCGGCTCGGTCTTTAAGACGCTCGTGGCGGGCGCCGGCTTCGACTTGGGTGTCGTGCGATCGAGTACGTCGTTTGAGGTGCCGGCGAGCATCAAGGTGGGCGACGATACCGTCACCGATGCCGACAAGCGCGACTATGCCATGACCATGGATGTGCGCGAGATGATGCGCCGTTCGTCCAATGTGGGCTTTGTCCTAGTGGGGCGCAAGATCGGTGCCGACGACTTTGCCGCCTATGTGGACAAGTGGGGCATCGGTCACAGCTCGGGTGTCGATTTTCCGGGCGAGAGCCTGGGTATCGTCAAGGAGCGTGACCAGTATGACGGCGCCACGCTGGGCTCGATGAGCTTTGGACAGGCACTGTCCGTCTCGCCAATTGAGATCGCACGTGCCGTGGGCGGCATCGCCAACGGCGGCGTGATGATGACACCGCACTTCTATAAGTCCAGCAAGGGCGACGAGAAGGACTGGGGCGAAGGCGAGCGCGCGATTTCGGAGGACGCCGCATCCCAGGTGACATCGTGCATGCAGACGGTCGTGTCCGAGGGTACGGGCGTTGGCGGCGCGGTTGACGGCTATGACGTGGCGGGTAAGACCGGTACGGCCGAACGTGCCGACGAGAACGGCGGCTACCTCAAGGAGAACTACATGTCGTCCTTTATGGGCTTTGCACCGGCACAATCGCCCAAAGTGCTGTGCTATATCACGCTCGACGGAACGCCGAGCGGTTCAGATGCCGCTGCGGTGCCGTTCCAGTCCATTATGGCCAACGCGCTCGACGTGCTGGGTATCCCGCACACGAAGTAGGGGGTTACAATCTTTGGGGCGTTGTTTGTTGTCCCATATGAGGGTGTTCACATGCCCTGCACCACGCATGTGCGGCGCTGGGATACAATACGCCGATAGCATTATTAGGTTTACAGGGGAGCTGCAATGATAGAGATCGCCGTCAACAACCTCGCGGCCGCAACAGGGGCCCGAACCGTGACGGGAGAAGCCGATCGGGTATGCCGCGGGTGCGTTATCGACTCGCGCCAGGTCGAGGAAGGGACGATTTTCGTCGCCTTTCCCGGTGAAAACGTCGACGGCAATGATTTTGCTTCCCGTGCCGTCCAGTCGGGTGCCGGCGCCGTCGTGATGACGCGTGAGCCCGAGGCCGAGCTGGTCTCGCTGGCGCAGGACAAGGGGTGCGCCATCCTGCTGACCGATGATCCCGAGGAGTTTCTGCTGCGTTTGGCGCACACGTATCGCCTGGAGCTTGGCTGTCTGGTCGTTGGTATTACCGGTTCCATCGGCAAGACGACGACCAAGGACGTGCTCGCCGCCGTGCTCGCCAAGCGCTATCGTGTCTGGGCCACCAAGGGCAATTTCAATAACCTGATCGGCATGCCGCTCACGGTGCTTTCCGCTCCGGCCGATACCGAGGTCCTGGTGCTCGAGATGGGCATGAACCATTTCCACGAGATTGAGCGCCTGTCCCAGTCCGCCAATCCCAACCTTGCCATCGTGAGCAAGATTGGTACCTCTCACATCGGCATTTTGGGCAGCCGCGAGAACATCGCCCGCGCTAAGGCCGAGATTGTCCAGGGTATGTGCGCCGCCGGCGACTTCTTGCCGCTGCTGGTTTTGGGCGGTGAGGACGACTTTACGCCGTTCATTCGCGATACGTTCGCCCAGCCTGCTGGTATCGATGTGATGCTGGCCGGCGTCTCGGACGATGATGAGGTCCGTGCCCGCGACATTCGTGTTGATGACGAGGGCCGTCCGGTCTTTACGCTCGATTTTGGCCAGGGTGAGACGACCGATACCATGCTTGCCATCCCCGGCGTGCAGTCCGTCCCAAATGCCGTTAAGGCCGCCGCAGTTGCCTATCGCCTGGGCGTGACGCCCGAGCAGATCGATGCTGCCTTTAGGGGCCTCACGATCACCGGGCACCGCCAGGAGATCAAGCGCGCCAAGAGCGGTGCCCGCGTCATCGACGATTCCTATAACGCCAGCGCCGAATCCATGGCTGCTGGCCTCGATCTGCTGTGCTCGCTTTCGTGCACGGGGTCTCGCATGGCGATCCTGGGCGAGATGGGCGAGATGGGCGATGAGGCTCCTCGCATGCATGAGCTCGTGGGCGCCTATGCCGCCGCCAAGAAGCTCGACATGCTGGCGTGCGTGGGTGGTGAGCTGGCCCAGCTTATGGCCGATGCCGCGCGCATGATGGGCATGGACGAGGACCGCATCCAGGTGTTCTCCGATTATCAGCAGGTGCTCGACCGCATGGGCGGCGCGCTTGAAAAACATGATGTTGTACTGGTCAAGGGTTCCCGCTTTGTTGAGCTCGACCGCTTTGTGGAAGGTGTGTGCTAGCCCATGTTCGGCAATCCCTCGTATCCAACGTATCAGGCTTTTTTGGGGCTTGGCATCGCCGCTGCCATTGCGCTGCTGCTCATGCCGTGGTGGATCAAGCTACTTAAGGTCGAGGGTATCGGCCAGCAGGTTCGTGCCGACGGCCCCAAGCGTCATTTGGTTAAGCAGGGAACGCCCACCATGGGTGGCGTTGTCATTCTCGTCGCGATTTCGCTGACCTGCCTGCTGATGGGCAAGCTCACCACCGAGCTCGTGCTCGTGCTGCTCGCCACGCTGGCGACCGGCGTGCTGGGCCTGATCGACGACCTGACCTCCGTTACGCATGGGCGCTCGCTCGGTCTGACGCCTCATGCCAAGATGATCGGCCTAACCATTATATGTGTCACCTTTACGGTACTTGCCGTCAACTGGTGCGGCGTCGCCCCCGAGATTCGTTTTCCCGGCGGCCTGACGATTGACCTCGGTGTTCTTTCGACCACCATCTGTGGCCTTTCGTTCCCGTGGCTCTACATTGTCTTTTGCTGGCTGATGATCGCCGGTCTTTCTAATGCCGTGAACCTGACCGATGGCCTCGACGGTCTTGCTGGCGGCACCTCCATGATTGCCATGCTCGCCATGGCTGCCATGGCGTTTTTGCACGGAGACGTGAACCTGTCCATCTTCTGCACCGCGTGTGCCGGTGCCTGCTTGGGCTTTCTGTGGTTCAACTGCTATCCGGCGAGCATCTTTATGGGCGATACCGGCTCGCTTGCCCTGGGCGCCGCGTTTGCCTGCACGTCCATCATGACCAACACCGAGGTCGTCTCCCTCATCATCGGCGGCCTGTTTATCGTTGAGACCCTGTCGGTCATGATTCAGGTTGTCTACTTCCACTTTACGCACAAGCGCGTCTTCCTTATGGCGCCCATCCATCATCATTTCGAAAAGAAGGGCTGGGCCGAGACCAAGGTCGTCATCCGTTTTTGGATTATCGCTGCGGCCTTTGGTGCCGTTGGCCTTGCTCTGTTCTTCCAGTTGGGATAGTGGTCTTTCATGCCTCTTGCTGATGTCTTTAGCCTGCTCGTTTTGGGTCAGGGCAAATCCGGTCTCGATGTCGCCCGCTGGGCGCTGGCACATCCCGAGCGCGTAAGCGCCGTTACCGTGTATGGCGGCGGCACCTCTGAGCCCAATGACGCCACGCGTGCGCTCGAGGCTGCTGGTGCGTCGTTTGTCTATGGGACCGAACAGGTCGAGGGCGCCTATGACGTATGCGTGACGTGCCCGGGCATCTCGGAGTTCTCGGGCTTCTTTAAGGCCGGGCGCGATCATGCCGCCCAGATTATGGGCGAGCCCGAGTTTGCCTATCGTCTGTCGCCCGATAACTGGATTGCCATCACGGGCACCAACGGCAAGACGACCACCACGTCGCTGACGGATTATCTGCTCAAGGCTGCCGGCGAGGCCAGCGTTGCTGTCGGCAACATCGGCGAGCCGCCGGTCAACGAGATTGACGGCCGAGCCCACAACGAGTGGTTTGTGGCTGAGCTCTCGAGCTATCAGATTGCTACGACCACCGAGCTCCACCCCCGCGTGGCGGTGCTGCTCAACATCACTCCCGACCACTTGGGCTGGCATAAGAGCCATAAGAACTACGCGCTTGCCAAGATTAAACTGTTTGACAATATGGTCGATGACGATCTGGCGGTTGTCGACGTCGAAGACGCCGGCATTCGCGAGTTCGATGAGTACATCTACACGCCGGGTCGTCGCATCTGCAAGGTTGCCTTTGACGAGCCTGAGGGCGAGGATGCCGCCTTTGTGCGCGACGGCAAGATGGTCGTGCGCCTGAAGGGCGTCGAGACCCCGCTCATCGCTACATCCGAGCTCAAGATCTCGGGCCATCACAATGTTATCAATGCCCTGTGCGCCGCCACGGCTGCCTTGGCGGTCGGTGCCGATGTCGATGGCGTCTGCCGCGGTCTTGCCTCGTTCCAGCCGCTCGAGCACCGCGTGGAGCCGTGTGGCGAGATTGACGGCGTGCGCTACGTCAACGATTCCAAGGCGACCAACACCGATGCGGTCGAGAAGGCACTGACGGCATTTCCCGATGACGACGTGATCTTGCTGCTCGGCGGCCACGATAAGGGCACGCCGCTCACGGACTTCGCGCGCGTTGTTATGGATAACGTACGCTCGGTCGTCTGCTTTGGCGATGCGCGCGAGCGTTTCACCGCCGCTATGGACGAGGCCGATGTCGACGGCGATGTGGATATCGCCCAGGCGGATGACCTGCGCGATGCCGTGGACGTCGCCCGTTCGCTGTCGAGCCGTGGCGACGTGATCTTACTTTCTCCTGCCTGCTCTTCGTTCGATGAGTTCTCGGGCTATGAGGAGCGCGGCCGCGTGTTTAAGGACTATGTGGCCCAGCTTGCCGCTGCGGCGAAATCGCAAATGGAATAGGGGTTGCCGGTGAGAGAGGAGAGCCCCCGACAAGGTATGAGGAGGCCCGACTCGGACCGTGCTTCCTCGCGGCGCAGCACACCGCGTTCCGGTCGCGGCGGGCAGTCGTTTAGCGAACGCTATATTGCCGGCGTTCCCGCCCGTATCATGCGCCCCCGTTTGATATTCATGGCCTGCTTGTTTACCTTGGTATGCTTTGGCCTGCTGATGGTGTACTCGGCGTCTTCGGTCGAGGCGCTGCACGAGAATGGCTCGGCGACGTTTTTTCTGGGTCGACAGGCCGCGTTTGCCGTGGTCGGTGTTCTGGCGCTGATTGCCATCGTGCGCGTTTTGCCGGACAGCTGGTTTGGGGAGGATGTGCTCAGGATCTTCCTCATAGGCATGATAGGGCTACTGTTTCTGGTGTTCTTGGTGGGCAGCGGCAGCCGTGGCGCCACGCGCTGGCTTAACATCGCCGGTATTCAGTTCCAGCCTTCCGAGTTTTTAAAGCCATTTGCCATTGCGTATTCGGCCATCATGCTTGATCGCTTCTTTTCGCCCGGTGGCAACATCAACGAATTCCTTCGCAAGATGGGCATCTACCTGGGCATTTCGCTCTTTCTGATCTTTATCCAGCCCGATTTCGGTACTGTCCTGATCATCCTGTTGACCCTCATGTGCATGGCGTTGTTTGCGGGTCTCGACCCCAGATTTATCATCGGCGTGCTAATCTTCGGCATTCTCGTGATCGTGATTGCGCTTGTCGCAGAGCCGTACCGTATGGTGCGTATTCAGGTTGCCTTGAACCCTTGGGCCGACGAGTATGGTGACGGCTATCAGGCCACGCTTGCCATTATGGCCTTTGCCTCGGGCGGTCTGTTCGGCCGTGGCATCGGCAACTCAACCATGAAGTACTCGTATCTGCCCGAGGCGCACAATGACTACATCCTGGCCATCATTGGCGAGGAAGTCGGTTTTGTCGGAACCGTGCTGTTCTTCTTGGTGTTTGCGATGCTGATCTACTCGGCGTTTCGCATTGCCGAGCAGGCGACCGATCGCCGGGGCGCGCTTATGGCGTCTGGCTCCGCGGTCATTCTCGCAGTGCAGTTTTTGATTAACGCGCTGGGCATCCTCAACGTGTTTCCCATGACGGGCAAACCGTTGCCGTTTATTAGCTACGGCGGTTCGTCGATTATTGTGTCGCTCATGCTTGCCGGGTTGATCCTGCGCGTTTCGTACGAGAGCGCCCGCCGCGATGAGTATGACCGCCGCCGCGAGAGCTTTGCCGTTATGGATGAGAGTACCGCCGGCGTGCCCCACGTGCGCGGCGAGCGATCTTCGCGTAACGGTTTTACCGTCCTGGATGGCTCTGCGACCGAGCCGGCAGCCCGCCCGCGTCAGCGAACGGCGCCGCAAGGTCGTCCTCAGCGCCCCAGCCCTCGCAACGCGGGCGGCGGATATAATCGAATCGATTTGAACTCGGACCCGTCGGCGCGTCTGCGTACCGACGACCAGGGACCGCGTGTACGAAGGGACTACCATGACCGATAAAATGACCGTTGCTATTGCAGCCGGCGGCACGGCCGGGCACATCAACCCCGCGCTCGCCTTGGCCGAAGAGCTGCGTGACCGTGGCCACCACGTTGTGTTCGTGGGCCAGTCGCGCAAGCTCGAGGGTCGTCTGGTCCCCGAGGCTGGGTTTGATTTTGTGCCCATTACGGTCACGGGCTTCGACCGCTCCCGTCCTTGGACGGCGCTGACCTCGCTGTGGCGTGTCAACAAAGCCAAGCGTGCGCTCGCCAGTCATTTCTCAAAGGTCGGCAAGCCCGATGCCGCCATTGGTTTTGGTGCCTATGTCGAGGTTCCGCTGCTGGGGTGGTGCAAGGGCGCGGGCGTTCCGTATCTGCTGCATGAGCAGAACTCTGTTCCGGGCCTGGCCAACAAGATGATGAACTCCCACGCCGCCCGCGTGTGCATCTCGGTGCCGGCAGCGCGTTCGGTCTTTGAGCGCGAAGGTGACCCTGACCACGTGCTCATGACCGGCAACCCCGTACGTCGCTCGGTGATCGAGGGCGATCGCGCTCGCGGCCGCAAGGCACTTGGCGTTCCCGAGGACGCTACGCTGCTGCTCGTCTTTGGCGGTTCACTTGGCGCCCAGCACCTCAACGAGCGTGTGGCTTCGCTCAAAAACGAGCTGCTTTCGCGCAAGAACCTCTATGTGTTGCATTCGACGGGTGCCGACGGCTTTGAGGAGACCGAGCGCGCTTTGGCGCTGACGCCCGAGGAGGCGAAGCGTTACCGCGTCCAGCCTTAC
This sequence comes from Collinsella sp., assembly GCA_018365375.1. GTDB lineage: Bacteria > Actinomycetota > Coriobacteriia > Coriobacteriales > Coriobacteriaceae > Collinsella. The sequence continues at coordinate 26,537 of JAGZKE010000002.1, forward strand.
ATCGACAACATGGGCGATATGCTGGCTGCTGCCGATTTGGTGCTCTCGCGTTCGGGCGCATCGAGCGTGGCCGAGATCGCTGCGCTCGCCGTGCCTTCGGTGCTCGTGCCGTACCCGCATGCGACAGCCGACCACCAAACCACCAATGCCCGTTATCTGGTCGACGCCGGGGCCGGCGTGCTCTGCGCCGATGCCGATATCGACGGTTCTGCCTTTGCCGATGAGCTGCTGCACCTGGTCGATGACGCGGCGGCGCGCGACGCCATGCGTCAGGCGGCGCGTGGTCTGGCTCAGGATAGGGCCGCCGCTCTTCTGGCGGATGCGGTAGAGGGTTTGCGTTAGTTAGACGGGATATCGTCGGTCGCCCTCGCGCTGATGCGGTAGGTGCGGTACAGTTAACGGGTTACAGGCAGTGTTTACGCAAGGAGTACACGAGCACATGGCTGATTCCCAGACTGCAACCTCCGCGCCCGAGTTTAAGAGCGCCCACTTTATCGGTATCGGCGGCGCCGGCATGAGCGGCATCGCCCTCGTTCTGCACGAGCGCGGTTATGCCGTTACCGGCTCCGACCTTAAGACGTCACGTTATATCCGCCAGCTTACCCGCGCTGGCGTGAAGGTGCATGTGGGCCATGAGGCCGCCACGATCGACGAGGTCAAGCCCGACGTGGTTGTTGTCTCCACCGCTATTCCGGAGTCCAACCCCGAACTCGTGCGCGCTCGCGAGCTTGGTATTCCCGTGTGGCCCCGTGCCAAGATGCTCTCTGCTTTGGGCCACGGCTACACCACCGTCGCTGTTGCCGGCACGCATGGCAAGACCACCACGTCTTCGATGTGCGCCACCATGCTCGACCGCATGGGTCTGGATCCGAGCTTCTTGATCGGCGGCATCGTCGAGGGCTATGACACGAACGGCAAGAACGGCTCGGGCGACTACTTTGTCGCCGAGGCCGACGAGTCCGACAGCTCCTTCCTGTTCCTGAACCCCAACGTAGTCATTGTGACCAACGTCGAGGCCGATCACCTCGATCACTACTCGGGTATCGAGGAGATCGAAGCGACTTTCGCCAAATTCATGAGCCTGGTGGGCGAGGACGGCACCGTCATCGTCTGCGGTGAGGACCCGCATCTGGTCGAGCTCGCCAAGTCGACGGGCCGTCACGTGCTTTCCTACGGCTTTGCCGAGAGCAACGACATCGTCTGCATGCACCCGGATGTCAAGGGTATCCAGAGTGACTTTATCGTTCGCTTTGAGGATGGCACTGAACATGCCGTGGAGATCAAGAGCAATCCCGGTCGCCACAACATGCTCAACGCCACGGCGGTGCTCACCGTCGCCCATGTCCTGGGCCTTGACATCGACGCCGCCGCCAAGGCGCTCTCGAGCTTTGAGGGCGTTCGCCGCCGCTTTACCCACGTGGGCGATATCGATGGCATCACCGTGGTCGATGATTACGGCCATCACCCCACCGAGATCAAGGCGACGCTTGCTGCCGCTTCGTCGCTGGGCTACAAGCACGTCGACGTCGTGTTCCAGCCGCACCGCTATTCGCGCCTGCAGGCCCTGTGCGACGACTTTGCCGATGCATTTGCCAATGCCGATAAACTGCTGCTGATTGATGTGTTCTCGGCTGGCGAGATGCCCATCCCGGGTGTCACCTCTAAGATGCTCGCCGATACCGTGCGCGCCAAGCATCCTGGCAAGGAGGTCGTGTACTGCTCCAGCCGTCTTGAGCTCAATCAGGAGCTCGAGCAGATGGTGGGCGAGGGCGACCTGCTGCTCACTATGGGTGCCGGTGACGTTACGACCGTCGGTCCCGAGTTTATCGAGTATCTGACTGCCAAGAAAGACGCTTAAGTCTAATGGGTCTGTTTAACGCCGTCATTGCGCTCTCGGGCATGATCGACACGGATGTGATCGAGGACGAGCGCCTTGCGCGTCATACGAGCTATCGTATCGGCGGCAAGGCCGACCTCTTTGTGACGTGCCATAGCTATCATGCCCTCCGCCGCGCCGTGGCGGTGCTCGATCGCGAGCAGGTGCCGTGGGTCATCATCGGCAAGGGCTCCAATCTGCTGGTTGCCGATGGCGGTTATCGCGGCGCCGTCATTTCGCTCGGACGTGAGTTTCAGCGCACGGTTGTTGCCGATGACGGTTGTACGCTGACGGTCGGTGCGGGCGTGATGTTTGCGCGCCTGGTCAACGATGCCCTGTCGCGTAGCCTCTCGGGCCTTGAGTTTGCCGTTGGCATCCCTGGTTCGGTCGGCGGTGCGATATCTATGAATGCCGGCACACGGACCGAGTGGATTGGCTCGCTGGTTGAGGATGTCGTAACGTTTGACCCGGCATCCGGTATCAAGCATTATGCGGGGTCCGAGATCACTTGGGGCTACCGCGAATGTAGCCTTCCCCGCAATGAGATCATCCTCGAGTGCGTGCTCAAGCTTAAACCGGCGCCCAAGGCCGACATCCGCGAGCGCATGGAACGGTACCTGACGAGGCGCAAGCGTACGCAGCCCATGGGTCGCGCATCCTGCGGGTCGGTCTTTCGCAACCCGCCCGATGCGAGTGTGGGCAAGCTTATCGAGGATTGTGGATTAAAGGGTTTTTCGATTGGCGGCGCGGAAGTTTCGCCCGTTCACGCTAATTTTATCGTTAATAACGGAACTGCCTCGGCCGATGACGTTGCCGCGGTTATCAGACATGTGCACGGAAAGGTGAGGGAGGCGTATGGCATCGAGCTCAGACCGGAAGTTAAATTCCTCGGCTTCTAGAGTATCGAAACCCACCTTCCGCCGCGCCGGAGGGCGTTCCGGCGCGCCTGCCAAACCTCAACGCAATACCGTCGCGCATTCTAAGTCTGTCGGGCATGCTCGACAGACCAGTCGTCCGGTCGTCGGCTCGCAGCTCGGTAATCGTCCGGCCGCAAAAAAGTCCTCGCGTCCCTCGGTGACGTCAAAGCCTGTTATGGGAGCCAAACCTGCCCGTCCCATGGCAACTCCTAAGCCCTCGACGGGAACTAAAGCGCCGCGTCCAGGTCGCACGCTGGGCGCATCGAAACCGCGCTCGCTGACATCGGTGCCGGCTACCGTCAAGAAGCCTTCGGGTAAAAAAAGCGTCAACCCGTTGTCTTCACTTGGGGCGATGGCAAATAAAACATCAGACGCCGCTTCTGTCGTTACAGGCAAAGGCAAAATCGTTGGCGGCGTTCTGGCCGTCTTGGCCGCGCTCGTCGTCGTTGCCATCGTGGTGATTAACTCTGGATTGTTTACCGCCACTGATATTCAGATTCAAGGCAGCGAGCATGTGACGAAGCACGATGCTATCCAGCTGATCGATTTGCCCGAGGGAACGTCGCTTTTTAACGTCGATCCCGACCAGATTACCGAGGACCTCAAGCAGAACCCGTGGGTCTCGGGCGTAGATGTCCAGCGTCAGTTCCCGCATACGCTCATCATTACGCCGATGGAGCGCAAGGTCATCGCAATTGCCTATATCAGTTCCGATGACCTTGCCTGGGCCATCGGGGATGATGACACCTGGATCGCCCCACTGTCGACGTCGGTCGAAGTGGACGACCAAGGCAACGTCATCACGACAGGGCAGGGCTCAAATGCCTTGACCGGAATCGATGCCGCGCTGGCGCTCGCTAAGCACTATGGCGCGGTGTTGTTGACTGATGTCTCGGCGGATGTCGCTCCGGTTTCCGGCCAGGCGGTGAGCTCCAAGGCCGTTAAGGCTGGCTTGGATTATGTGCGTGGTTTTTCGAGCGAGTTCTTGGGACAAGTCAAGGATATTTCCACGCCTTCGGTCGAAGCCATCTCGGCAAACCTCAATAACGGCATTGAGGTGTCGCTGGGCGATTCGAACGATATCGTCAAGAAGGAGCGCGTAGTCACCAAGCTGCTTTCGCAGGTAGAGGGCGTAACGTATATCAATGTGCGCTCTCCGGGTAACTATACATTTAGGAACGCTCCGACCTCATAGCGCTGGTTGATGCTTTGTTGAGGGGCCATACCACGCCGTTTATCTGGTTTGTTTGGTTTTCACGGTCAATTATTTGACTGATACGTTCATAATGTGCAAACATAATACAGTTTACCTTTGCATTTACTTTCAACCTGAAGGTTAATGTGCGCAGGGGTCGACCCATGCTATGGCTATAACCTTTGTTCGGAGGACCGACATGCACGAGACAGAGATCAACAACTACCTTGCCGTCATTAAGGTGGTCGGCGTCGGCGGCGGCGGTACCAACGCGGTCAATCGAATGATCGAAGAGGGCATCCGCGGCGTCGAGTTTGTTGCCATCAACACCGATGCTCAGGCACTCGCGATCTCTGATGCCGATATCAAGGTGCACATCGGCACCGACCTTACCCGCGGCCTGGGCGCCGGCGCCAACCCCGAGGTTGGCCGCAAGGCTGCCGATGAGTCCCGCGACGACATTGCCGAGGCGCTCGCTGGCGCCGACATGGTGTTCATCACCTGCGGCGAGGGCGGTGGCACCGGTACCGGCGCTGCTCCCATCGTTGCCGATATCGCGATGAACGAGGTCGGTGCGCTGACCGTCGCCGTCGTGACCAAGCCCTTCACCTTCGAGGGCCGCAAGCGCAAGAAGAGCGCCGAGGAGGGCATTAAGACCCTCTCCGATTGCGTCGACACCATGATCGTCATCCCTAACGATAAGCTGCTCGACATCGCCGAGAAGAAGACCACCATGCTCGAGGCCTTCGCGATTGCCGATGGCGTCCTTTCCCAGGGCACCCAGGGCATCACCGACCTCATCACCGTCCCCGGTATCATCAACCTGGACTTCGCCGATGTTAAGACCATCATGAAGCAGGCCGGTACCGCCATGATGGGTATCGGTACCTCTTCTGGGGATACCCGTGCCGTCGACGCTGCCCAGCAGGCCATCTCCAGCCCGCTGCTCGAGAGCTCCATCGATGGTGCCACGCGCGTGCTGCTCTCCATCGCCGGTTCCAAGGACCTGGGCATCCAGGAGATCAGCGACGCCGCCGACGTTGTCGCCAACGCCGTCGACCCCGAGGCCAACATCATCTTCGGTACCGTTGTCGACGAGTCCCTGGGCGATCAGGTGCGTATCACCGTCATCGCTACGGGCTTCTCCGACTCCAACGTCAACCGTCAGGACGAGCTCTTTGCTGCTCAGCAGTCTCAGAGCAAGGCCGCTGCCTCCGCTGAGCCGCAGCGCACCGCTCCTGCCACGAGCCCGGCTCAGGCCGCTCCGACCCGCAACGTCGGTGGCACCGAGCTTCCTAACTTCGGCAACGATCAGTTCGAGCTTCCCGACTTCCTGAAGCGCGGTAGCTTCTAAGTCGTTCTTTGCATTGTTGTGCACAGGGGCGTGTCCGTATGGACGCGCCCTTTTTATTTCGACTTTGTAAACTAGAACCTCCAATCTCTTTACGTTCCCTTTACGATTGCCTCCAGCGCAGCAGGTATCCTTTTAGAGAAGTATGACAGCCGTATAAACGCGGGCTGTAGCGGCGATGCCGCGGTACTTGTGTTATTAGGAGGCTTTAGTATGGCAGCACGTGCGGACAAAGTTTCGCGTGTCGACCATGATGGAGTTACGTTGGCGGAGGGCGCGACATCCGATGTTCGCTTTGCCTTCACCGAGCGCGCCGGTGGCGTTTCCGAAGATGCGTACTCCTCACTCAACTTGGGCTCGCATGTTGGCGATGATCCCTTTGCTGTTCAAGAAAATCGTCGCCGCGCACTCGAGGCTATGGGTGCCGCGGAGTGCGAGCACAACCTGCTCGTTCCCAATCAGGTCCATGGTGACCATATCGTTGCGGTGACCTCGAATGGCGCCGATGACCTTGAGGACGTCCGCGAGCAGATTGCCGCGGGCTGCGATGCCATCGTCTGTACGGCGCATAACGTGCCCGTGCTGCTCTGCTTTGCCGACTGCGTTCCCGTGGTGCTGGTGGCCCCTGGCGGATTTGCCGTGGTGCACTCCGGTTGGAAGGGTACGATTGCACGTATTTCCGCCAAGGCGTGCCAGGCGCTTTGCGATGCTGCCGGCTGCGATGCGGGCGACGTTTCCGCCTATATCGGCCCCCATATCTTGGGTGACGAATATGAGGTATCCCAGGAACTCATGGATCGCTTTGCCGCCGAGTTCTCTTGCATCGATGCGAGTACCTCTCGCATGCTCGATCTTTCCGCTGCCATTCGCGAGGCGCTGGTAGATGTCGGTGTCGACGCGGATGATATCGTGGATACCCAGCTTTCGACCGTGCGTCAGAACGACCGCTTTTATTCCTACCGTAACGAGGACGGCACCTGTGGGCGCCATGCTGCGATCGGCGTGATGCTATGAGAAAGATCGTATCGGTCCTGAGCGCCGCTGTGCTTACACTTACGCTGTGTGCCTGTTCTTCGGGATCTTCTACCTCTTCCATTACCGTCGCTGGCTCCACGACCTGCCTTCCTATCGCCGAGATTGCGGCCGAGGGCTTTAAGGAGGAGACCGGCATCGACGTGCTCGTTTCCGGTTTGGGTTCTTCCGCTGGCATCGAGGCCGTCAGCGCCGGCACGGCCGATATCGCCAGCTCCTCCCGTGGGCTCAATGCCGACGAACAGGATCTGGGCCTGACCCCCATCGTAATTGCCCACGACGGTATCGCGGTCATCGTGAACGACGATAACCCGGTCGATAACCTCTCGACCGAGCAGCTCCGCGATATCTACGCCGGCAAGATTACCAATTGGAAAGAGGTCGGTGGCGAGGACCTGAGGATTCAGGTCATCAACCGAGACGAGGCGTCCGGTACGCGCGAGGCCTTCCGTACCATCGTGATGGATGGCACGCCGTTCGATCGCCGCTCGGCTGTTCTTTCGGGTACGGGCCAGGTGCGCGACGTGGTATCTCGTTCGCGTGGGGCCATCGGCTACATTTCGCTGGGCTTCGTCGATAGCCTCAACGCCAAGACCTCGGTCAAGGCCGTCTCGGTCAATCATGTTGAGGCGTCCGAGAAGACGGTCGCGAGTGGCGGCTATCCCATCTCGCGCGACCTTTACTTCTTTGTGAAGGGTGCGCCTTCGCAGCAGGCGCAGGATTACATCGACTATGTGACGTCCGAAAAGATGGACAAGCAGATTCGCGAGGCGGGCTTTATTCCCGTCACCAACGACGAGAAGGGGAGTGAGTAGCATGGAAGCACAGGAAAACTCCCAGACTGAGCAGAATGCTCAGGCACCCAAGAAGCGCGAGCTGGCGCTCGTATCGCGCAGTACCTATATCAAGGAGAAGGCGCTGCAGTGGATCTTCTTTGCCTGCGCGTTTTTGGCGGTCGTTACCGTCATCCTGATTTTTGTCTTTACCACGTACTCGGCGCTGCCCGTCTTTACTGACATCGGTCTGGCGGACTTCTTTAGCTTTACGTGGGCGCCTTCCGAGGGCCACTACGGCATCTTGTCGCTGCTTGCCGGCTCGGGTCTGGTGACCGTCGGTGCGCTCGCCATGGGCGTGCCGCTGGGCGTGGGTACGGCCGTTTACCTGGTCGAGATTGCCAGCAAGCGCGTGCGCAAGCTCATCAGCCCCGCCGTTGACCTGCTGGCGGGCATACCCTCCATCATCTACGGCTTCTTTGGCATGATCATCATCCGCCCGTTTATCGCACAACTGACCGGCGGCCTTGGTTTTGGTGCGCTGACGGCGTGGTTTGTGCTCGCCATCATGATCGTCCCTACCATCACCACACTCACCATCGATGCCCTCAATTCCATTCCCATGGGCATTCGCGAGGCATCGTATGCCATGGGCGCCACCAAGTGGCAGACCATCTATAAGGTCGTGCTACCTGCCGCTAAGCTGGGTATCGTGGATGCCATCGTGCTGGGTATGGGCCGTGCCATCGGAGAGACCATGGCCGTGCTCATGGTCGTGGGTAATGCCCCGGTTATTCCCGACAGCATTGCGAGCCCTATCTCGACGCTCACGAGCCAGATCGCACTCGACATGAGCTATTCCTCGGGTCTGCACCGCTCGGCGCTGTTCGGCATGGGCGTGGTCCTGTTTATCATCTCCGCCACGCTGGTGGGCATCGTCCGTCTGATTTCCAAGAAGAAGAGGGGGTAGGCTATGTCCGATTCCGTTGACGCGACGGTCGATACGACCTCGTCGCGCGAGCGCATCAAGCGTGCCCTTTCCCACGGCAAGAAGGGCCGCATCAACAAGGACCTGTCCAACAAGATCATGCTTGGCGTGTTCCGTGCCGCGGCATACATCACCACGCTGGTGCTGGTCGCTATCATCGCCTACGTGGTCATTAACGGCCTGCCGCATATCTCGCTCGACTTTATCTTCGGTTGGCCCCAGGGCGTCAACGCCGAGGGCGGAATTTGGCCCACAATCGTCTCGACCGTCTATGTGACGGCACTCGCCATGCTTATCTGCACGCCGATCGCTGTGCTGGCAGCCGTCTATCTGGCCGAGTACGCCAAGCAGGGCAAGGTCGTCGAGCTCATTCGCTACGCTGCTGACGCTTTGGCCTCGGTGCCCTCCATCGTTATGGGCCTGTTTGGCTACGCCTTGTTTGTCGAGGCTATGGGTCTGGGCCTTTCGATGGTCTCGGCCGCCCTGGCACTCGCGCTCTTGATGCTTCCCATCGTCATGCGCACCACCGAAGAGGCCATTCGCGCCGTTCCGCGCTATATCCGTTGGGGCGCGTACGGCCTGGGTGCCACCAAGTGGCAGGTTGTCTCCAAGATCGTGCTTCCTTCTGCCTTTGGCCGTATTGCCACGGGCATCGTCCTTGCCATCGGCCGTGCCATCGGCGAGACCGCCGTGGTGCTCTACACCATGGGCCAGGCCATCAATCTACCTATTTCGCCGCTCGATTCCGGTCGTCCCATGACCGTTCACCTGTACCTGCTTGCCAACGACGGCATCAACATGAACGCAGCCTACGGCACCGCGCTCTTGCTGATGGTGATCATTTTGGCCTTCAACCTGTTTGCGCGCTTCCTGTCGCGCAAGCGTCGCTAGTTAAGGAGTCCCATGTCCGTTTATCAGTCCGCTCCCGCGTTGGAGCAAGCGGCCATTACGGCCAAGGATTTCAACTTTTGGTACGGTGACTTTCATGCGCTGACGGGGCTTGACCTCAACATCGCCAAAAACGCCATCACCTCCTTCATTGGCCCTTCGGGCTGCGGCAAGTCGACGTTTTTGCGCTGCATCAACCGCATGAATGACCTGATTGAGGGCACGCGCGTCGAGGGCACCATGACGCTCGACGGCAACGATATCTATGCCGAGGGTGTCGATCCGGTCGATCTCCGTCGTCGCGTGGGCATGATCTTTCAGCAGCCCAACCCGTTTCCCAAATCCATCTACGAGAATGTCGCCTTTGGCCCTCGTCTGCAGGGCGTGACTAGCAAAAGCGACCTCGATGACATCGTGGAAGAATCGCTCAAGCGCGCCAACCTCTGGAAAGAGGTATCCAATCAGCTCAACAAGGATGGTTTGGCGCTCTCGGGCGGTCAGCAGCAGCGTCTGTGCATCGCGCGCGTGCTTGCGGTGCAACCCGATGTCCTCCTGATGGACGAGCCCTGCTCCGCCATCGACCCCACTTCCGTCTCTAAGGTCGAGGATCTGATGGCCGAGCTGGCGCCCGAGATGACGATTATCATCGTCACGCATTCAATGCAGCAGGCAGCTCGTATCAGTGACTACACCGCGTTCTTCTTGCAGGAAGTTGCCGGCGAGCCCGCTACGCTCATCGAGTATGGTCAAACCGACGCGATCTTCACCAGCCCGGTGGACTCGCGGACGGAAGACTATATCACCGGCCGCTTTGGCTGATCGGTGCGACTAGTCCCAAGCCGATCGGATCTGGTCCGGTGCGTATTCACTGTGCGGGCGGCATGACCGCACCCAACTGATTGGAGTGAACCATGCGCAAACTGTTTTCCCGTCAGCTCATCGAGGCCCGTCACGAGATGCTGAGCATCTACGAGGCCGTCGATCTGGCCCTCCACGATGCCGTGAAGGCCTATGTGACCGACGACCGCAAGCTCGCCACCAAGACCAAGAAGCGCACGCTTTCGATTGACGCACGCTGCGCCAACCTGGAGGCCGTCTGCTACAACCTGATTGCCACGCAGTCACCGGTCGCCTCCGACTTCCGCTTGCTGCAGACGATCATCTACGTCGACTTTAACCTGCAGCGCATGACCGATAAGGTTCGCCAGATTTGCCGCGCCACGCGTCATATGATCAAGGCCGACATCTCGCTGCCCAAGGAGCTTGTCGGCACGGTCGAGGCCGAGGCTGAGGCCGTCTACCAGGTGCTGGGCTCTTCGCTTTCTGCGCTCGTCACCAACGACATGTCCATCATCTGCAACTTGGCCGTCGAGGACGAGCCAGTGCACGCCGCCTACGAGAAGTTCTTCCGCACCTTTAACCGCATGGACACGGGCGATTTTATGGACGACGACAGCAACTATGACGACCTGCGCCGCGCCATCATGGTATCGCGCTATCTCGATCGCATCGCCTCGATTTCCGTCGATGCCGCCTGCCGTCTGACCTTCCTGTTGACCGGACAGCGTATGACTGCCGGTGATATCGCCTGCACTGATGAGGATGAGCTCGAGAGCATGCGCGTGCCTTCGGGCGAGGGTGTTATCATGAGGCCCGCCGTCGATGCACGCTACGTTGCCAAGGTGCCCGTTAACGAGGTCAGCGAGGGTCTTCGCTACCTGCTCGATCATCTTGAGGATGAGGACGATGGCGAGGACGACGAGGAGTAAGTAACCCCGTTCGTCGAAAGATTGTAAATACCTAAGTGAGCGCGGCCTTGCACATGCGGGGCCGCGCTCTTGCGTTAGCATGGGACTACTTGTTTGGCTGTCAGCGGAGGCGATTGGCAATGGATAACTATTTGGACTTGATGCGCGCTCGCCGCGAGCAGATTCTGGAACGTTTTTATGCGGCGCTCGATCGCGCGGGCCGTACCCACGACGCCGCGAGCCTCATTGCCGTGTCCAAGACCGTTGGTGTCGAAGAGACCGTTGCCGCCATCCAGGCGGGGTATCGCCATTTTGCCGAGAACCGCCCGCAGGAGCTGGTTCGCAAGCTCACGGGTCTGGCGGAGCATCCGGAGCTGCCCGAGGTGCGCTTCGATATGATCGGCAACCTGCAGACCAATAAGATCAATGCGGTGCTGGGCTCAGCCGAGCTGATTCACTCGGTGGGTTCGCTGCATCTGGCGCAGGCGATCTCGAGCCGTGCTGTTCGCAAGATTGAGGCAGGCGAGCTCGTCGGCCCCCAGCGTGTGCTCATTGAGGTCAATGTGAGTGGTGAGGAGTCGAAGGGAGGCTTTTCACCCGATGAGATTCGCGCCGCCGCGGGTGAGCTTGCAGAACTTGAGGGAATTTGCGTACAGGGGCTTATGACTATGGCGCCCCGGGGGAATAAGGATGTGGCACGCCGCACCTTTGCGGGGCTTCGTGAGCTGAGGGATGAGCTGGAGGCGGCGCATCCCGATTTGAACCTGCCTGAGCTTTCCTGCGGTATGAGCGAGGACTTTGAGTCTGCCCTTGAGGAGGGCTCTACGCTCGTTCGCCTGGGCAGGGTAGTATTTAGCCCGGAGTTTGCAGTAAAATAAGGCTCTGAAGTGCGCACTGATTATCGGGGCGCCTGCACTAAACCGCGAGAGGACACAACCATGGGCTTCCTTGACGAGATTAAAAATAAGATGCACCTGGGCGGCCAGCAGGGTTACGACCAGGGTTATGGCCAGGACGACGACTACGGCTACGATGACGGCTACGACGATGGCTATCAGAACAACGGCTACAGCGGTGCTTCGGGCGAGGGCTTCTACACCCAAGACGAGCCGAGCAACGGCCTGCTTGGTCAGACGCGCCGCGGTGAAGCTGAGTCGGTTGCCGTGTATACGCGCTCCGGTCAGCTGGTCGGCGATGACTCCCGCCATGCCACGACGTATAACCCGCCTTCGCGCTCGCAGGACAGTGTTGCGAGCGGTTATCGTCCCGGTGCCTATGACACGCCGTCGAGCTACGCCGAGAATACCCGCGCCCGTGCCGCCGCTGCACCCGCGCCTGCACCGAGCGATGCCTCGGCCTATGCGAGCAATATCATCAACGCCACGCCGCAGCTGCCGGCCTATGTCCTGCGCCCCGAGAGCTATGACGACGTGGAGACTGTGGTGCGCCGCGTTCGCACCAAGCAGCCTGTCGCACTGATTTTTGTGGGCGTACGCACCGAAGTTGCCAAGCGCGTCTTGGACTTCTCTTACGGCTTTGCCTGCGGTCTGGGTGCCACGGTCAAGGAGGTGGGCGACCGCGTGTTCATGGTGCTGCCCGCCGGTTGCGAGGTCAAAGATTCCGATCTCAAGAAGCTTCGTGCCGACGGCTACCTTAAGTAAAGACAAGACGAGGAGATTCCCATCAACATCTACACTATCGTCCAGCTGGTCAACACGCTGTTCAACTTCTATTCCACGCTCATTGTCGTCTACTGCTTTATGACGTGGATTCCCATGAAGCAGGGTGGTTTGCTTCAGGATATTGCTGCGGTGCTTGATAGCGTGTGCGGTCCGTGGCTCAACCTGTTCCGTCGTTTCATCCCGCCGATGGGCGGTATCGATTTTTCGCCGGTCGTTGCGATTATTGCGTTGCAGTTGGTGCAGAGGCTGGTTCTGCAGCTTCTTATAGGTATACTCGTGTAGAACTGTCTTAGTAACTTACGTCGGGCGTGTAGCGCCGAGGCGATGAAAAAGGAGACTTGTTATGGCTATTACCCCTGCAGACATCCAGGCTCAGACTTTCTCTGAGGCCAAGCGTGGCTACGATCCTGCCGAGGTCGACGTCTTCTTGGAGACGCTGTCCTCCGAGGTTGACGCTATGCTCGCTAAGATCGTCGACCTTAAGGGTCGTCTGACTGCTACCGAGCAGCAGCTTGCCGATGCGCAGGCTCAGCTTGCCCAGGCTCAGGATGCCACCGCCCAGGCCGTTCCTGCCGCCCCCGTGGCTGCTCCCGCCCCTGACTTCTCCGCTCAGGAGCGCCAGATTTCCGCTGCCCTGATCGCTGCCCAGCAGACCGCTGAGACCATCGTCAACGATGCCAACGAGAACGCTGAGCGTATCCGCAACGAGGCTGACGCCAAGGCCCGCGAGGTTATCCGCCAGGCTCTGACCGAGAAGCAGGCCGAGCTCGAGGAGATCGATCGTCTCAAGGCTTCCCGTGAGGAGTTCAAGGCAGAGTATCTCAAGCTCATCCAGCACTTCATGGACGATGCCCAGAACTCCTTCCCGGCCGACCTCATGGCCTCCACGCCGGTCGGTTCTGCCGCTTCTCCTGCGGTGACTGTTCCCGCCGAGCCGCTGCCCGTCGCTGACCCGGTTGTCCCCGTGGCCGATCCCTTCGCTCCGATCGACAACTTCGCTGCCGACGACCTGGACTAACATTCGGCCTACAATTTAGTGCCTAGAAAGGACCCGCAGCTTGCGGGTCCTTTTTTATGACTGTACCGGGGCGCGCAACATAAAAAACCGAGCCCTGCACATAGTGGCGCAGAACTCGGCGAACCGGTGAGCGGTCAAGGATAGGTTTTAGGGCATGTCCCAAAATCTACTTGAGGAGGAAGTCGGAGAGGGGAATGGTACGGGCCTCGCGATGCTCGGAATCGGCGATGTGGTCGGCAGGATATCCGCAGACGAGCATGTGATAGGGATAGACGCCCTCGGGCAGGTTGAACTGCTCCTGTGCCACCTCGGGCTTAAAATGGCATACCCAACACGTTCCCAGGCCCTGCTCGGTTGCCTCCATCATCATCTGATCGCACACTATGGACGTATCGATTTCACTGGAATTCATCTGGTCATACGGGCGCACCCAAGCATCATCGGTAACGCTGCAAATAAGGAAGACAAGCGGAGCTCCAAAGATAGACCCATCACGAGCAAACCGAGGCTGACAAGCAGCAGCCTTCTCCAACAGCTCAGGCGTATCCAGCACCATCACACGGGCTGGATGATTATTACAAGCAGAAGGAGCAATCCGCCCCGCCTCAACAATGGCATCCACTACCGACTGCTCAACAGGACGGTCCTCAAACGAACGACAAGAATACCGACCACGAGACAAATCCAAATAGCTCATAACAAGCCCTCCAACAATCAAAAACCAAACAAACCCAAAGTAACCCAAAGAATACCCAAAGCAAGCATCAGCCAAACGCTCAGAACAGCCCCAAAGTGTCCAATCGGGTACCAAAGGTCACATCAGCCAGGGCCCCATTACGCTCAATCATCCGCCTAGGTTCCCAATGGTGATACGCAAGGCGAAGGGCCGGCCACGGTTTACTTTCGAACGACTCTGCAAAGCAGCCGGAGTGAGAAAGCAAACCGTGGCCGGCCCTTCGCCGACGGGAAGCGTATCCCCAATTAACTATTTTTCATTACAATCGAATCCACGACATCGGCCACATTCTCGCAGCAGTCGGCACAATACTCCAGGAAGGCATACACGTCACGCCAAGCGATGACCTCGAGCGGATCCTTGCCGTTAACGTGCAGGTTGCGCATGGCGTTGATGTAGAGCTCGTCGGCCTCGGACTCGATGGTGTTGATCTGGATGACCAGCTCGCGCAGCGTTTTGGACTTGCGGTAGTTGGGAAGCTCGACCATCAGGTCTTTCATGGCGCGGCAGGCGTCAGTCACCTTGTGGGCGATGACGATGGCGTCGGGATGGATGCTCTGAATGTTGGTGAAGTAGACGCGCTGCACGACGCCCTCAATACGGTCGAGCACGGTGTCGAGCGCGCAGCTCATCAGATCCAGATCCTCGCGCTCGAGCGGGGTGATAAAGGCGGTGAGCAGGGCGTCTTCGAGCTCGTGGTGCTTCTTGTCTGCCGCATGCTCAATCGCATGCATCTTATTGAGCATGTCGTGAATCTGCGCGGGATCGAAGTTCTCAAAAATCTTGGTGAGCAGCTCTGCGGCCTGGACGGCGAGGTCGGCGCAAGCGACGTAGTTGTCAAAGTAGAACGAATCGGGTTTCTTTGCCATAGGTGGGTCCTTTCGAGGCGAAGACGGGTGGGCGAAGTGTTGCGGTCCGGATGGACGTTCGGTTTGATTAGAGGAACATCATGAACAGCTTGGCCATGACAAAGCTGATGAGTCCGCAGGCGGGGAAGGTAAAGAACCAGGTGAACATCATGTCCTTGACCACGCCAAAGTTGATGGCCGAAAGGCGCTTGACGGCACCGACGCCCATGATGGCGCAGGTCTTGATGTGGGTGGAGGACACGGGGATGCCGGTAAGGGTGGCAAGCAGCAGGTTTGCGGCGCCTGCGAGGTCGGCGGAGAAGCCCTGGTACTTTTCGAGCTTGACCATGCTCTGGCCGACGGACTTGATGATGCGCTCGCCGCCCACGCTGGTGCCGATGCCCATGGTTGCCGAGCACAGCAGCATAATCCAGATGGGGATGCCTGCATCGCCGACGCTCGTTTGGCCGCTGGCAAAGGCCACACCTAAAAAGAGCACGCCGATGAACTTCTGTCCATCCTGCGCGCCGTGCATAAAGCTCATGGCCGCAGCGCTCGCGATCTGAGCGTATTTAAAGAAGACATTGGCACGTCGCCTGTTGGCGGCGGCGAAAAGAATCGAGACGAGCTTGCACAGGACCCAGCCCATGACAAAGCCCAAGCCGATGGAGAGCGCCAGACCGTAGATAACCTTCATCCACTCGTGGACGTTGACGCTGCTCGCGCCGCCGAGGGCGATAGCGGCACCGGTCAGGCCGGCGATGAGGCTGTGGCTTTGCGAAGTGGGGATGCCAAAACGCGACGCTGTGGCGCCGTAGACGACGATGGAGAACAGCGCCGCGCATAGGCAGGCGAGCGCCATGGTGCTATTTCCGCCAAAGTCGACGATATGTGAGATGGTGTTGGCGACGCTCGCGTTAAAGTGCGTCATGATGAGTACGCCGAGGAAGTTGAATGCGGCGCTCATGAGAATGGCGGCACGGGCGGGCATGCAACGCGTAGTGACGCAGGTCGCGATGGCGTTGGGCGCGTCGGTCCATCCATTGACGAAGATGGCGCCCAACGCGAGGATCACGGTGACGGCAAGGACTGGGTTCGACACAATTTGGCCGAGGAAGGTTGAGAACGTTACGTCCATATATGGGCTTTCTCGAAGTTTGCAGGCACGTTACAAAAACATGATAAATCGTATCACCTCCTGCGGGTCTCTTTACCGAGTTCTGATGGGAGAAGTGAACTTTTTGGCACTAAAATTGAATATTTGCCCTGTTGACCGCGGGTGTTCTTTTTGCTAACACGCCATGCGGACACGTGTGATTACTACGACACTCCAAAACCACAGTCTGTTCGCTTTACAACATACAAACATGCGTTCGATAATAGGAGGCATGGAATATCGACAGACAGACGGCAAAACTCGGCGCGTACACAAGCAGTATGTGGACGTCGTGGCTCGCATCCTCGCGGGCGGACAGGTTGTGCCGGTTACCGTCTGCTGGGTTGACGGTCGCTGCTTTACGATTGACGAGATTGTCTCGTCTACCGGTTTTGGCCTGACGGTTCACGGCATTCGTACGGCGACTTATAAGGTTCGTTTTGGTGGACATGCGACCGAACTGTATCTGGAAGAACAGGCACGCGAGCGACCGGATGGCTCGCAGGCACACGTGATGCGTTGGTGGGTCTGGGCCTTTGATCGCACGCTCGAGGGCGAGCGCCGTAGGTAAGGACGTACGGCATTCGGGTACAATGACAGGAATCTTGTCACCTACGGTGCCGTCGCGGCGCTTTGTGAAAGGACGAAGTATGAACGATATCCAGGGCTATCAGAACGGCCTCATCGAGACCGGCGCAAGCCGCGCCAAGGAGATGTCGCCGCGCGCGTACAACCTTGTCATGTCTGCCCTGATCTTTTTGGGCTTTTGCGCCATGGGCGCCGGCGCCTATTTTACGAGCACCATGTCGTTTGCGCGCATGATGATGAGCGGCGCCGCTTTGCCGCTGGTCTTTGGCTCATTTATTTTGACCATCGTCGGCATGGTCATGATGTCGGCTGCTGCCAGCAAACAGTCCGTGGGCCTGTCACTCGTGGGCTACGTGGTCTTTGCGAGCACCTTTGGTCTGACGGCGTCGTTTGGTCTTGCAAACTACGACCTGCCTACCATTAACACCGCCTTTATCGCCACGGCCGCCATCACCTTTGTCTTTGGTGCGCTGGGCGTGACCTTCCCCAAGTTCTTCCAGCGTGTGTATGGCATTGGTTTTGGCATCCTGCTTGCCACGATTCTGGTCGAGATCGTGCTGATGTTCATGGGCGTTTCGCAGTCCATCACCGACCTGATCGTGATTGTGGTGTTCGCCGGCTTCATCGGCTACGACACCTATGTGGCAACGACGGTGCCGCCCACGCTGCCCAACGCCGTACTTATGGCATCCAACCTGTTCGTGGATATTATCAACGTGTTCCTGCGCATTCTGAACATCCTCGGCCGTCGCGATTAAAGCGCGGCATTGCGATGCTTCCTGCCGGACACGGTAAAACGATGCGAAAGGCGGTCCTTCGGGACCGTCTTTATGTGTGCGGCGGGGTATCATGGATGGGAAAAGCCGATAGCGGCAGCGACAGGAAAGGTGGCCATGTATGGCAGACGTCGACAGCAGGAACCGTAACCGCAGGTCCAACCGAGCGGGTCAGCCCAATCCCAAGCGTGAGGCACGTGCCAAGGCCGCCGAGTGCCATGTGACGGCTGTGTCCGAGGCCTGTGCCAAGGACATCGAGCGTTCGCTTGCCGGCGTGCGCGAGTTCGATGGTATGCCTGCCGGTTTTGTCGCGGCGATGAAGACCAGGGTCCAGAAGGCAGCGGCTGCTGAGGAGCAAGCTGCCGAGGACGTCGAGGCTGCCGAGGTCGAGGCTACTGAGGCTGCTGAGGTCGAGGCTGCGGTCGATGCCGAGGTGGCGCCCGAGCCCGTCGAGGAGGCCACCGAAGCCGAGCCCGCGCCTGCCGCCGAGGAGCCCGCTCCGGTCCTGCCCGAGGTCACCGTGCTCGACGCCTCTGCCACGCAGGCCATTCTGGATAACGGTCGAGGCTACGCGCAGTTCTGCGACATGGCTGTGCTTGCCTTTGCCTCGTTCACCAATCCGGGCGGTGGCTACATCCAGGGCTATCTGGGCCAGGAGGCCACGCTGTGCGCCGATTCGTACCTGTACAATGTCCTTGATAAGCAGCGTAAATGGTACGGCGAGAACCGTCGCCGCAACATCAACTGTGAGCTGTACCGCAACCGTGCGCTGGTGGTGCCCGCGGTGCGCTTCGACCGCAAGCATGTGCACGCCTATGCCGACGTAATCGTCGCCGCTGCACCCAACGCCAAGCGTGCTCGCCAGGAGTACCGCGTGAGCGACGATGCCTTGCTTGACGCCCTGCGCGACCGCATTCGCTTTGTGCTTGCTATCTGCGATGAGCTGGGCCGCGAGAAGCTCGTACTGGGTGCTTGGGGCTGCGAGAACAACGGCTTTGACGCCGAGGCCGTGGCCGAGCTCTTCCGCAAGGAGCTCGCATCGGGCGACTTCAAGGTCAAGCAGGTCTTCTTTGCCGTGCCCTCTACGCGCTGGGACGAGGATTTTGCCAAGTTCGAGCACGTGCTGGCAAACTTCCCCGAGCGCAACGAGGAGTCCTATGCCCAGGTTGCCGCCCGCGCCGCAGCCGCTCGTGCCGCCGAGCAGGCCCAGGCAGCAGCCGAGGACGATGAGGACGAGGACGACTGGCGCAAGTACCTGTAAGCGGTGCGCGCGATGTGATATGCCAAGCCGACGGGAGGGATTGCTCCCGTCGGCTTTTTACGGAATGGGGAACTCAAGATGAAAAACGTTCTGTGCTTTGGTGACAGCAACACCTATGGCTATGATCCGGCGGGTATGCGCGACGGCACCGCAGTGCGCTATGCGCAGGATGTGCGCTGGTGCGGTGTGGTGCAGCGTGACCTGGGTGAGGGTTGGCATGTGATTGAGGAAGGCCTAAATGGTCGCACGACGGTGCGCGACGATATGTGCCATCTGGACACCAACCTCAACGGCATTCGCGCGCTGCCGATGCTGCTCGAAGCCCATAAGCCGCTGGACGCGATCGTGATTATGCTGGGCACCAACGACTGCAAGACGGTCTTTGGCGTGACAGCCTCCGATATCGCCCGTGGCGCCATGGCACTGATTCGCGCCGTCCGCGCGTTTGCCTGGACCGATGCCGCGCCCTGCCCACGGATTCTGCTGATGGCGCCTATCAAGATTAAGCCGCAGATCGCCGACGTATATATGACCGATTTTGACGAGCATTCCGTAGAAGCCTCGGAACATTTTGGTGAGTACTACGCGCATGTGGCTGAGCAGTTTGGCTGCGACTTTTTGAATGCCGCCGACTTTGCCGAGCCGGGCGATATCGATTATCTGCACATGATGCCCGAAGGCCACGAGAGCTTGGGACATGCCGTGGCAGCCAAGCTCCAAGAGATGCTCGGTGAGTAGCGCAGCCCCAAACCAGTACAAAAGTTTCCCTTGCGGCGGCTTGTTTCGTTGGTTTGTCTCGATCTGTAACAGCTGTAAGGCCGAAAACGGGCTAGATGTTACAGATTAAGATTATTTAGGTCGATATCGGTCGTTTGTCTCGATCTGTAACATCTAGGGTCGATTTTGCCGAGTTACTGTTACACATCGAGATTATCTTCTCAGTGGAATTTGGATGTCTCGATTTGTAACGGGTGGGCCGAAAAATGGACTCTAACTGTTACAGATCGAGATGTTTGTGGGAACCACCGCAAGTGTGCCTGTCCCCTTTGCGGTGGTTTTGGACTGCGAATCTTAATACTGCCACATGTGGTTGACGGGGCCGGAGCCTTTGCCCATGTTCAGGCCGGCGGCCAGAGCGCCTGTCAGGTAGGCCTTGCCGGCGTTGACGGCATCGGCAAGATCCATACCCTGGGCCAGCGCGCAGGCAATGGCGGACGAGAGTGTGCAGCCGGTGCCGTGTGTGTTGTCGGTCTCGATGCGCTTGTGGCGGAACCACGTGGTGAGTGGATCTCCCAGATGGTTGCCCTCGTCATCGAGCGGCGCGGGTTCGGCCAGTACATCGTTGGCCTCGTTGACAAGATGCCCACCCTTAACGAGGGATGCGCAACCAAAGCGGCGGGTGAGGAGCATGGCAGCATTTTGCTGCGTGCGCTCGGAGTCAACCTCGTAGTCGAGCAGGGCCATGGCCTCGGGAATATTGGGCGTGATAGCCGTCGCTAGCGGGAACAGGCGGCGGGTGAGCGCCTCGGCGGCATCTTCGGCAATCAGCCGCGCGCCCGAGGTGGCGACCATGACGGGGTCGACGACCACGTTCGTTGCGTTCCAGGCGCTCAAGCGGTCGGCGATGACTTCGATAATCTCGACAGAAGAAACCATGCCGATCTTGACGGCGCTCGGGCGGATATCGTCAAAAACGGCGTCAATTTGCGCGGCTACGATATCTGGCGAGATATCCTGTACGGCGGTGACGCCCAGGGTGTTCTGTGCGGTGATGGCGGTGATGGCCGTCTCGGCATACAGGCGGTGCGCCGTGATGGTCTTGATGTCGGCCTGAATGCCGGCGCCACCGCTGGAATCGGATCCTGCGATGGATAGAACGGCAGGTACCTTACTGCGATCCATGTTCGCTCCCTTGTTCGGTCGGAATCAAATGGGTCTATAAGCCAGCATTATAAAGATGCCCGGGCCGACTCTATGTCGAACCCGGGCGGGCGATGCAATCTTTACGCAAATGCAAGCAAATGTTCATACGTCAACAACTGACAGGCACCAGCTCGCCGCCAGAAGCGGCCGCGGCGACAGGGCTAGTCCTCCATGCCGAGGTCGATCGTGGTGCCCTCGAAAATCTTGTTGACGGTGCGGACGGCACACATCTTGCCACACATGGTGCAAGTGCCCTCGGTGGCGGCGGGGGACTCCTCGTAGCGCTTCTTGCCCGTAACCGGGTCGAGTGCGCACTTCCACATGGCGTCCCAATCGAGCTTGCGGCGTGCCTGGCCCATCTTGTCGTCCATGTCGCGGGCGTGGGGCACCTTTTTGGCGATGTCGGCGGCGTGTGCGGCGATCTTGGTGGCCATGAGGCCGTCGAGCACATCCTGGGCGTTAGGCAGGCATAGGTGCTCTGCTGGTGTCACGTAGCACAGGAAGTCGGCACCGGAGCTGGCGGAGATGGCGCCGCCGATGGCAGCGGTGATGTGGTCGTAACCCACGCCGATATCGGTCACCAGCGGCCCGAGCACATAGAACGGGGCGTTGTGGCACAGGCGCTTCTGTAGCTTCATGTTGGCAGCGATCTCGTCGAGCGCCATGTGACCCGGGCCCTCGACCATGACCTGGACGCCGGCGGCCCAAGCGCGCTTGCACAGCTTGCCCAGCTCGATCATCTCGGCGGTCTCGGTGGCGTCGTTGGAGTCGTAGAGGCAGCCCGGGCGGCAGGAGTCGCCGAGCGAAATCGTCACGTCGTACTCGTGGCAAATCTCGAGCAACTCGTCGTAGAACTCATAGAACGGGTTCTCGTTACCGGTGACCTCCATCCAGCCAAACAGCAGTGAGCCGCCGCGGCTCACGATGTTCATCAGGCGGCCGGTCTCCTTAAAGGTCTTGGTGACCGACTTGTTGATGCCGCAGTGAATGGTCATAAAGTCCACGCCGTCCTCGGCATGCGCGCGCACGACTTCGAACAGGTCGTCCTTGGTGAGCTTGACCAGCGGCTTTTCCATGTAGCCGATGGCGTCGTACATGGGGACGGTGCCTACCATGAGCGGCGTCTCGTCGATGAGCTGCTGGCGGAACTGGCGTGTCTTACCCGAGTTGGAAAGGTCCATGATGGCGTCGGCGCCAAAGTCCTCGGCGATCTTGACCTTCTTCCATTCCTCGGCGGCATCGGCCTTGTCGCCCGAGATGCCCAGGTTGACGTTGACCTTGGTGGACAGGCCCTCACCGACGCCAAAGGCGCGCATGCCTTTTTTGATGTGCACGATGTTGGCGGGAATGGCGATGCGGCCGTCGGCCACGCGCTCGCGGATGTACTCGGGGTCGCGATGCTCGCGCTCGGCGACTTCCTTCATCTGCGGCGTGATCTGCCCGGCACGGGCGAAGTCGATTTGCGTGACGAGCTTGGGCTCGGTCTGTGTGCTCATTGGCACGGCTCCCTTCGTTGGCATTACCCATATCAGGTTTGCGGGTCAGGGCGGGCGCGCCCAGTCTCAGCCTGCCGTCTTGTCCTGCAAGCTCCCCGTTTATGTAATGGGCTCAAGTATAGCTCGAATGGGTACGATTGGCCTAACGAGCGTGCCTGTGGGGAGGCGTACATGGAAGACAAGCCTCTATATCGAGAGACACAATGGGACATATCGGCCGAGGAGGGCCGTGCGCACCATGGGTTAGTCGCGATTGGCTTTGCGGTGCTTGCCGTGCTGGTGATTGCCTTTTGTATTTGGACGTTTGGCGGTCGCGGCGGCGCTGCCTGGGAATTTGAGGCCGATGATGCCCTGCCGATTATGACGGTGAGGAGTACTGGCGGTAATGCCAATACGCTCGCCGTTCCGGGCGATTATTGGTATCCGCGCGACGAGTTTGTGCAGTTGCAGCTGAGTGGTGGATCCATTCCGGGTGAAGAAATCGAACGCGTGACGTTTGATGCAGCGCTCAAAACGCTCACGGTAAAGCTCAAAGATCAGGGGGACGTGCCCACGACCATGGATATCGCCCTGACGGAATGGCGTTTGGAGCCTCCGACGGGTGTTGCGGTGTCCGAGGTTGAGCACGTCAAGATTGTCTATCAGGACGGTTCGACAAATGGGATTGCAAAGGCCGACGGTCTAGCAGAATAGGTGTCGAGCCTAGCAGCCAATTCATAAAAGTTGCGGTGGAATAGTTCCTGATTGTGCGATAAAAGGCTCAAATAGGAACTATTCCACCGCAAGTTATATGGAGAAAGCTGAGCGGGTCAGTGTTGGGTGCCGGCTCTAGAGTGCTCGTTGATGAACACGAGGGTGCCTGGGCATGAGAGCTCGGGAAAGTTTCGATAACCAACGTCGAACGCGGTGAGCTCGCTTGCATCCTCGAGCTTGTTTTCTGCCATCCACCGCACCATGGAGCCGCGTGCCTTTTTGCTGGCGGTCGAACGTTGGATGGGCTTGCCGTTACGGACGCCTTCGCCAAAAAGGCAGGTGATAACCGTTGTATCCTGTGCAGCATGGGGCAGAACGGCTTTGGCGTATTCCACGCTGGCAAGGTTGACGATAGTGGTGTCGGAACCGGCCGGCGCAATTGCCTGCGCGAGTCGATTCCCCCAGAAGGCATAGAGATCGCGAGCGCCGTCGACGGAGAGCTTCGCCCCCATTTCGAGCCGATAGGGCGACACGCCGTGGAAGGGGCGCACGCATCCGTAGAGTCCCGAGAGGATCCAGAGATGGTCTTGCAGCCATGCGAGCTGCGCGGAATCCATCACCTCGGGCGCCATGCTCTGGTATTGGATGCCGTGGTAGGACATGACGGCGGGGGAGATTCGACGCGCGATATCGGGATCGGCGAGGTCGGCATCGCTCAGGACGGGCATAAATTCGTGAAGCGTATCCAGGCACGTTGTAAGCAGCTTGTCGCTCACGTTCCACAGCGCCTGCAGGCCGCCGCTGCCTTCATTCCGCTCGATATCTAGCAGTGCGCGGTGGAGGCGAGCCGTCTCGTGCGCAAAAGGTGGAATGCCCAGGACTTCAAAAGCATCTTGGGCCGCGCGCATCTGCTTGGCGGGCGAAATGATGACCTGCAGCATGGACTCTCCTCTGCCAAAAAGGAAGTTGCGGTGGAATACGGTCTGTTTTAGCCGTTTATGGGCCAGTTTAGTCCGTATTTCACCGCAACTGATGAAGGGTTGGTTAGGCTCGCTCGATGAAGGCCTTGTAGCCGCGATAGGCCTCGTAGATGTCGGCCTTGTTGGCGACCTCCCACAGGGCGTGCATGGACAGGACGGCAACGCCGGAGTCGATGACGTTCATGCCGTACTTGGCCATGATGTAGGCGATGGTGCCGCCGCCACCAGCGTTGACGCGGCCGAGCTCGCAGGTCTGGAAGTCCACGCCGGCCTCGTCCATGATGTCGCGGACGAGGGCCACGTACTCGGCGTCGGCGTCGTTGGAGCCGCCCTTGCCGCGGCTGCCCGTGTACTTGTTGAAGCACAGGCCACGACCCATGAAGGCTGCGTTCTTGGTCTCGAACTTGCCGGCGTAGCCCGGGTCGAAGCCGGCGGACACGTCGGAGGAGAGCATACGGCTGCGGGCGAGCGCGCGGCGCAGAGCCAGCGGGCTGTCCTCGCCGGCGAGTGTCATGATCTCGGCGACGGTGTTCTCGAAGAAGCGGCTCGTCATGCCGGTGGCGCCCACGGAGCCGATCTCCTCTTTGTCGACGATGAGCGTGATGCTCGTGCGCTCGACATTGGCCACATTGATCTGGGCGAGCATGGAGGGGTAAGCGCAGACGCGGTCGTCGTGGCCATAGCCCAAAATCATGGAGCGGTCGAGGCCCATGTCGCGGGCGGGGCCGGCGGGCACGACCTCGATCTCGGCGGAGAGGAAGTCCTCCTCCTCGACGTCATACTGCTCCTTGAGGATGTCCAGGAACATCTGTTTGACGGGCTCCTTGGGGGCGTCCTTGTCGTCCTCATCGAACTTGACGGGACGGCCGCCCACGATCACGTCGAGGATCTCGGCATCGACGGCGTCCTTGGCGGGCTTGGCCATCTGCTCGCTCGAGAGGTGGATCAGCAGATCGGAGATGGTAAAGACCGGATCGTCGACCTTGTCACCGATGTTGATGTCGACGGTGGTGCCGTCCTTTTTGCAGATGACGCCTACGAGTGCGAGCGGGGAGGCCACCCAGTGGTAGCTCTTGACGCCGCCATAGTAGTGCGTGTCGAGATAGGCCATGTCGCCGGCCTCGAAGGCGGGGTTCTGCTTAAGGTCCAGGCGCGGCGAGTCCACGTGGGCGCCCAGGATGTTAAAGCCCTGCTCGAGCGGGGCGGTGCCCAGGTTGACGAGCATAAGGTCCTTGCCGTGGTTGGCGGCGTACACCTTGTCGCCTGCCTTGAGCTCGCGGCCTTCGGCGATTACGGTCTCCAGGTCGACGTATCCCGCCTTCTCGGCCATCTTGATGCCGGCCTTGACGCACAGGCGCTCGGTCTTGTTCTCACTCAAAAACTGCTTATAGCCGCGGCAAAGCTCCTCGAGCTCCTCGATTTGCTGTGGTGTGTACTTTTTCCATGCGCAGGGACGCTCCATGACGCAGGCTCCTTTCGGATCGATCGTGCTGGTTGATGTACCGTGAGCCATCGTATCACGCGCGGGCTCACGGTGGCAGGGGCTGATGTGCGGTAGTCGCGGGGCGGGGAGCGTGTAAACTGGAGTGAGCAAACCGTGCCCAGCCCAAAGCGAGGTATTCAATATGTCTGACAAGCGCCGCACCTTTGCCGTTATCGACGGCAACTCGCTCATGCACCGCGCCTTCCACGCCGTGCCGCCGACCATGAACGCGCCGGACGGTCGCCCCACCAACGCGATCTTTGGCTTTCTGAACATGTTTCTTAAGATGATCGATGCCTTTAACCCCGACGGCGTTGTTGTGGCGTTTGATAAGGGCAAGCCGCGCGTGCGCATGGAGATGCTGCCACAGTATAAGGCGCAGCGTCCGCCCATGGACCCCGATCTGCATGCGCAGTTCCCTATGATCAAGGAGCTGCTCGGTGCGCTCAACGTGCCGATTCTGCAGTCCGAGGGCTGGGAAGGTGACGACATCCTGGGCACTATGGCGCGCCTGGGCGAGCAGGCCGGCTGTGACATGCTGCTGGTGACTGGTGATCGCGACATGTATCAGCTTGTGACCGAGCACGTCAACGTGGTCTCGACCCGCAAGGGCTTGTCCGACGTGGCGATTATGACGCCCGAGAGCGTGGATGACCTGTATCACGGCATTACGCCGGCGCTCGTGCCCGATTTTTACGGTCTGAAGGGCGACACGTCCGATAACATCCCCGGCGTGCCGGGCATCGGCCCCAAAAAGGCGAGCGCGCTCATTGCGCAGTACGGTAGCCTGGACGAGGTCATCGCACACGCCGACGAGGTCAAGGGCAAGATGGGCGAGAACCTGCGCGCACACATCGACGACGCGCTGCTGAGCCGTAAGGTGGCGACCATCCGCACCGATGCGCCCGTTGAGCTCGATTTTGAGGCGACGTCCTTCCCGGCGTTTTCTGCCGACGAGGTGTCTGCGGCACTGGGTACGCTCGGCATTACGGCCATGCAGAACCGTTTCTTGTCGCTGATCGGTGGTGAGGGCGGGGCTGCTGCTGCCTCCAGTGTGTTTGAGATGCCTGCGATGGTCCGCGCAGCCGCCGGCGATGCTGACGCGCTTGGTGCCGTTGCGGCTGAGGTCTCCCGCGCGATTGATGCCGGCGAGTGGGTCGCCGCCGTGGTGGACGATGACAAGGAAGAGGGCGCGCTCTTTGGACTGACGCGCACGCTGTGGCTGGCGACGTCCAAGGGCCTGTTCGCGCTCGAGGAGGGCGACAGCTGTGCGGCGGCTGAGGTTGAGGGCTTCAACTTCGTCCACGGCGTGATTGCCGGCGTGCTCGCGCGTCTGTTTATGGAGGGTCGCGTGGCGAGCCCGGATATGAAGGCGCTGTTGCACGAGCTTTCGCCCATCGATTCTTCTGAGCCCGAGCTTATGGACCCGCTGGCAGTCGATTCCACGCGCATCTTCGATACCGTGGTTGCCGCCTACCTGCTGGATTCCGACCGCTCCGAGTTCGATGAGGCGTATCTGGCCGATACCTATCTGCAGATGGCGCTGCCTGCGGCGCGCGGTGCAGAGGGTGCCGGCGAGGACGCCCCCGCGCCCGCCGCTCGCACGGCGGCCTTAACGCTGGCGCTGGTCGCACCGCTGCGCGACCGCATGGCCCGTGAGAACGCCACCAACGTGTTCGACGGCATCGAGATGCCGCTTGTGCCGGTGCTTGCCAAGATGGAGCGCGCGGGCATGCTCGTAGACCCCGACCGTCTGCATAGTCTGTCCGAGGGCCTGGCGACTCAGATTGCCGAGGTCGAGCGCAGCATTCGTGACCTGGCGGGTGACGAGACCTTTAATATTGGCAGTCCCATGCAGCTGTCGCATGTGCTCTTTGATGTGATGGGGCTTCCGACCAAGGGCCTCAAGAAGACTAAGCGCGGCTATTATTCGACCAACGCCAAGGTGCTGAGTGACCTTGCCCGCGACCACGAGATCGTGCGCCTGATTTTGGACTGGCGTGAGAAGTCCAAAATCAAGTCCACCTATCTGGACACGCTGGGCCCGCTACGCCGTGGTGACGGTCGTGTGCACACTACGTACAACCAGACCATCACAGCAACGGGGCGTCTGTCCTCGAGCGACCCGAACCTGCAGAACATCCCGACGCGCTCGGAGCTGGGTCGTACCGTCAAGACGGCGTTTTCGGCAGGCGAGGGAAGCGTCTTTTTGGCGGTGGACTACTCGCAGATCGAGCTGCGTCTGCTGGCGCATCTCTCGGGTGACGAGCACTTGGTGCGCGCCTTTAACGAGGGCGAGGACTTCCATGCCGAGACGGCGGCGCGCGTGTTTGGTGTGCCGGTGTCCGAGGTAACGCCCGACTTGCGCAGTCGCGCCAAGGCCGTGAACTTTGGCATCGTGTATGGCCAGCAGGCCTACGGCCTGTCGCAGTCGCTGCATATCTCGATGGCCGAGGCACGCGACATGATCGACCGCTACTACGAGGCCTACCCGGGCGTGCGCACGTTTCTCGACAACGTGGTGGCACGCGCCAAGCAGACGGGCTACGCCGAGACCATGTACGGCCGCCGTCGTCATATTCCGGAGCTCAAGGCCAAAAGCCCGCAACTCCGCGGCTTTGGCGAGCGCACGGCCATGAACCATCCCATGCAGGGCACCGCCGCCGACATCATCAAGATCGCGATGGCCCGCGTAAGCCGTCGCCTGGAAGAAGAAGGCTTTGCCGCCCACATGATCCTGCAAGTGCACGACGAACTGGACTTTGAGTGCCCCATCGACGAAGTCGAGCGCCTAACCACCATGGTCCGCGACGTCATGGAGCACGTAGTGGACCTCCGCGTCCCCCTAATCGCCGAAGCCAGCACCGGCATAACCTGGGCCGATGCCAAATAAAGAAGCACCCACAACCCCAAAGTAACCAAAAGCAGAAGGGGGCTCCTTGCCAACAAGGAGCCCCCTTCATTCAAAAAAGCCAGCCAAGTATCTAGATGCCAAGACGTCATCTCGGCGGCAGGCAAGCCAACGTAGCCATGCCCGGGGCCGGCCGTTTGATTTTTGTAGATTCCGCACGAGCCGAAGGCCACTTAATGTGGCCTTCGAGCGAGCCCAGGACCTGACCGAGCAAAAATCAAACGGCCGGCCCCGGGCATGGCGACGAGATAGATTAACGAGCCGCCAAGATGGCGTCGATGAGCGTCAGTACGCCCCCGTCGTTGTTGCTCGGAATGCGCCACTTGGCGTGCGCGTTCATGTGCTCCTCGGCATTGTCCACGATAAAGCTGTGACCGACGCGCTCCAGCATGGGGATGTCGTTGTAGGTGTCGCCCACGGCGGCAGCATCGGCAATATCGATGCCCAGGTGCTCGCACAGGTGAGCGACGCCGGCGCCCTTGTCGACGCCCAGGTTCATAAAGTCGATCCACTCGCGCCCAGCGTTGGTGACGTAGAGTTTGTCCGAGAACTCGGGGCTATAGGTCTCGCGGAAAGCGGGCTCGGCGTCGTAGCCGGGGAAGAAGACCGAAATCTTGTTGGACTCGAAATCAATGCCCTCAAAGCTGTCGACGTAGTTGATTGTGTTGTAGTAGACGCTGATCTCGTCGTGGTATTGATGGTCGCGGGCAAGCACGTAGAACTCGTCGAAGCAGCACAGGACGGGGACAGCGCGAGGATCCTCCGAGGCACGGTTCAAGACCTGCTGATACAGCTCCACGTCAATATTGCTCTTATAGATATAGCTGCCGCGATAGATCACGCAAGCTCCGTTGTCGGGACAAAAGGCGAGGCGGTTCTTGATGCCCTCGAACATCTCCTCGAGCTTGGGGGCGGGACGTCCGCTGGCGGGGCAGAATACGATGCCGGCGTCGGCGAGCTTGTCCAGGCGCTCATCAAGACCCTGGGGCAGCACGCGCTCGTCGGTCAGCAGCGTCTTGTCCATATCGACGGCGAGAATCTTAATGTTTCCGATATTGGCGTCCGATTCGTAAGTTTGCATAAAAATGCGCCTTTCGTTTCGAGATTGTTTCAGACGTTATAACCATCAACTAGTAGTCGAGCGTATTTTCGCAGGAATGGTGCGTATTTGCACTGCAATTCACAAACTAATGAAAAAACTTTTCAGATATTTGAATTTGTCGCTTGTGCAGCGTGCACTTTATCGTAATATAGCGAACATCGAAAACGGAGACGGCAAAAGAGCCGTTTACCGAGGAAAAGGTACCGTTTGCGATATTTGAATTGCGCCCGGCGATACGTGAGAGGAGAGGCAGATGCAGTTCGTAAAGATCATCACCACTGCAGACAATGCCATCCGACGCCAGCGCGCAATTTCCCGACGACGATAACAATCGTCTCTGTCCGCATGGGGCGAATTGCCTCAACAGAGTCATTTTGAGGTCGTTGGGTTTTAGCACGACATTGCTGCATGTTTCTAGGGCATGTATGTGCTGATTTTTGCTATTTAACCTGATATTGCACGGTATATGACCTTGAAATGACTTGCAACTGACCGATGTTCTAACTAGCTACCAAGGGCGAAAGGAAACAGCCATGAGCAAGGAAAAAGTCGTTCTCGCATATTCCGGTGGTCTTGATACATCCGTATGTGTCAAGTGGCTCCAGGACGAGAAGAATCTCGATGTCGTTTGCGTCTGCGGCAACGTGGGCCAGGAAGAGACCGGACTGGATGCCAAGAAGCAGAAGGCGCTCGACCTGGGCGTTCTCGATTGCCAGGTACTCGACCTGCGCGACGAGTTCTCCGATGAGTTCCTGACTAAGGCCATCGCCGCAAACTCCATGTACGAGAACAAGTATCCGCTGCTCTCCGCCCTGTCTCGCCCGCTGCTTGCCAAGAAGCTTGTTGAGGTCGCCCACGAGTTTGGCGCGACCTACGTCGCCCACGGCTGCACCGGCAAGGGTAACGACCAGGTCCGTTTTGAGGCCGCCGTCAAGGCCCTCGACCCCGAGCTCAAGGTTATCGCCCCGGTGCGCGAGTGGGATCTGAAGTGCCGTCCCGACGAGGTCGCCTATGCCCACGCTCACAACGTGCCGGTTCCCGAGGGTGCCAACGACAACCCCTACTCCATCGACGACAACCTGTGGGGTCGTGCCATTGAGTGCGGTCACCTGGAGGATCCCTGGAACGAGCCGCTCGACGACGCTTGGGTTATGACCAAGAACCCCGAGGACACGCCGGACACCCCGACCTACACCGAGATTGAGTTTGAGGCCGGCAAGCCCGTCGCCGTCGACGGCAAGAAGATGAAGCTCTCCGAGATCGTCATCGCCCTCAACAAGATCTCCGGCGACAATGGCTTTGGCCGTCTCGATCTGGTCGAGGATCGCCTGGTGGGCCTTAAGAGCCGCGAGTGCTACGAGGTTCCCGGCGCCCTGACGCTCATCACCGCCCACAAGGCGCTCGAGGACATCTGCGTCGAGGGCGACCTGCTCAAGACCAAGATTAAGCTCGAGCAGGATTGGGCCACCGCCGTGTACAACGGCCAGTGGTACAGCCCGCTCAAAAACGCGCTCGACGCCTTTATGGCTGACACCCAGAAGTTCGTGACCGGCACTGTCCGTCTGAAGTTCTTTAAGGGCAACTGCCATGTCGTCGGCCGCAAGAGCCCCTTCAGCCTCTACGACTACGGTCTGGCTACCTACGACCGCGACACCACGTTTGACGAGAAGGCCAGCGCCGGCTTTATCGAGATCGATACGCTGTCGCTCAAGACGTGGGCAAAGGTCCAGGGCCCCAGCTCTGCTGCCGCCCAGGCCTAGCGCCTCCTTCCCTTGGTATCCGCGCGGCCCATCCGCGTGATACATAACGGGCGCACGGGGTCCCTACCTTTCGTTATGCCTGCTGACACTTCTTAACATCGGTGGCCCCTACGTTCCGCCCGCATATATGATGCCGCGTCTGCGGCTGAGTCCGAGCCCCGCCGGGGTTGTCCGGCGGGGCTCCTTCTATCAATTTGGCGGCTCTGTGCCTATATATATGAGGAGTATCCATTATGTTCAATGCTATCGCGCATGCTTTGCTTGCCCTTGCGCCCGAGTTCGATGCTGTAAGGGTCGAGGACGTTCCTATGAGCCTGAAGGCCTGGATCGATGGTTCGCAGGGCAACATCCGGAGGGAGACGTTGGGCGCCAAGTGCATGGTGCGTCACTTCTTTGCAAATTAGCCACATGGCCCCGCGCGCGGCAGGGAGTGTGTAAAACTAGCGGTTGATAAATCGCTTTAGCGACAGGGCACATTGCTTTGGACGCTTGTTTTGGTATTTGGAGAAAGGAGACGGTTCCATGGCTCTTTGGGGCGGTCGTTTTGAGGCGGGCGTGGCCGAGGTCACGCAGGAGTTTGGCGCGTCGCTGCCGGTCGACAAACATCTCTATAAGCAGGATATCGCCGGCTCTAAGGCGCATGCCAAGATGTTGGCCGCCCAGGGCATCATCAGTGCCGAGGACGAGCAGGCGATTGCCAAGGGCCTGACCGGAATCGAACAGGATATCGATGCCGGCAACTTCACCTTCGATATCAACGACGAGGACATTCATATGTCCATCGAGAGCGAGCTGACGCGCCGCATCGGCGAGGCCGGTAAGCGCTTGCATACCGGGCGTTCGCGCAACGACCAGGTGGCGACCGATACGCGTCTGGGCGTCAAGGCGCTGGCCAAGGAGCTCATGGAGGCCAATCTTGAGCTGCGCCATGTGCTGGTGGATGCGGCCAAGAAGTACGACAAGGTGATTCTGCCGGGCTACACGCACATGCAACATGCTCAGCCCGTGCTGCTGTCGCATCACCTGCTGGCGTATTCCTGGATGTTCGCGCGCGACTTTACGCGTTTGAAGGCCGCCTTTGATGCTGCCGACAACTGCCCGCTGGGTGCCGCTGCGCTTGCCGGTACGAGCTATCCGCTCGATCGCCAGATGACGGCTGCCGAACTTGGCTTTGCGGGCGTGATCCCCAACTCGCTCGATGCCGTTTCCGACCGTGATTTTCTGCTCGATCTGCATTACGCCGGATCCGTCATGGCGATGCACCTGTCGCGTCTTTCCGAGGAGATCGTACTGTGGTCGAGCTCCGAATTTGGCTTTATCACGCTTTCCGACTCGTACTCCACTGGCTCGTCCATCATGCCGCAGAAGAAGAATCCCGACTTTGCCGAGCTTATCCGCGGCAAGAGCGGCCGTGTGTATGGCAACCTGGTGCAGCTGCTCGTGACCATGAAGGGCCTGCCGCTTGCTTATAACAAGGACTTGCAGGAGGACAAGGAGGGCGCGCTCGATACCGCCCATACGCTCATGCAGTGCCTGTCCGTTATGGCCGGAATGATTTCGACTTGGACCGTCAACGAGGATGCCATGGCGCGCGAGTGCGGCGTGGGGCACCTTGCCGCCACCGATGTTGCCGATTACCTGGCCAAGCGTGGCCTGCCGTTCCGCGAGGCACATGCCGTGGTGGGCCATCTGGTCCTGATGTGCGAGAAGCGCGGCTGCAATCTTGAGGACCTGCCGTTTGAGGTGTTCCAGGAGGCAAGCCCGCTCTTTGAGCGCGACATTACCGAGGCGCTCGATATCCCGTCGATTGTCGCCGCGCGCACGACCGAGGGCGGCACCGCTCCTGCCGCCGTTGCCGTGCAGTTGCAGCGTGCCGAGGCACAGCTCGTGGCTGACGAGGGCGTGTTTGGATCGCTGACCAAGGTCGTCGAGATGGGTCACGGGGCAAAGTAGAGGTTTGGCTGAAGCCGTTTTGGCCATGTATTGATAAATCGTTTTGCTTTACGGGCGTCTGCTGATGTGGGCGTCCGTATTTTGTTGCTATGGGGGAGGGGCTTGTCGAGAAGTTCTGTAGGACCTTTGAGCAGGTTGTGAAGGGGGTACGTTCGCGGGCGGCAACCGACCGCCTGCTCTGTTCGATGCGGTTGATGGGCGGTCGGATGGTACTCTAATCGGGCTTCGAAACAGAAGTGACACATATGGAGCGCTTTAATAAATTACAGCGTTTCAATAAACAGCTTTTTGTTTAACTGCAGCTAAAACTCTGTTACGATGCAGTCCAGGCGGGTGCCGGAATGGGACTTGGGCACGCGCGAACCTACTTGAAAGGCTACTTTTATGGCTATCGAGAAGACCTTCATCATGATTAAGCCCGACGCCGTGCGCGACCGCAAGATCGGCGAGATCGTTGCTCGCATTGAGCGCAGCGGCCTTGTCATCGAGCGCATGGAGATGACCACGCTCGAGCGCGCTACCGTCGAGGAGCACTACGCCCATCTGGCCGACAAGCCCTTCTTTGGCGGTCTCTGCGACTTTATGACGAGCGGTCCGGTCGTCAAGATGGTCGTTTCCGGTCTCTCCGCTGTTGCTAAGATGCGCACCCTCATGGGCGCTACCAACCCGCTTGAGGCTGCTCCTGGTACCATCCGCGGCGACTTTGCCGTCGATGTCAACGCCAACGTGATCCACGGCTCCGACTGCCTGGAGAACGCCGAGATCGAGATCAAGCGCTTCTTTGGCTAAACCAGCTTTGACTCCTTAAAGCTGTTAGCGTGTGGCTTGGGCGCCGCGGAACTCCATCCGCGGCGCCCTTTTATTCCAAAATCTATGCAGGGGCCCGCTCGGACATGTGTTCCGAGCGGGCCCCTGCTGTTAGCTTGTGGCACTGAATAGTTTAGGCTTCGTCGACGATCTTAAGGGCGCGCGTGTGATCGATCTCGTTGAGGAGGTTAACGCGACGCTCGTGACGACCACCCTCAAACTCGGCGTCGAGCCACTCGTCGACGATCATCTTGGCGAGCTCGGAGCCCACGACGCGGGCGCCAAAAGCGAGCACGTTGGTATTGTTGTGCATGCGGGAGAGCTTGGCGCTGAAGGGCTCGGAGCACACGACGGCGCGTACGCCCTCGACCTTGTTGGCAGCCAGGCTGATCCCGACGCCGGTGCCACAGATGAGGATGCCCAGGTCGACGTCGCCGTTGGCAACGGCCTTACCCACCTTGTAGCCGGCGATAGGGTAGTCAAAGCTCTCGGAGGTGTCGGTGCCAAAGTTCACGACCTCGCAGCCGCGCTCCTTCAGGTGCTCGGAAATGATGTTCTTGAGCTCGACGGCGGCGTGGTCGTTACCGATACCGATCTTCATGGATGGTTCCTCTCTGGTCTGTGCGGCGCAAATGCTAAAGGTGTTTACCGCGTTCGACTGCATGATAGCGCGACTTTTGCGTAAACGCTCGAGCGTTTTTTGGTCAAACGCTTTAGCAGGCAACAAGACTGACTTCTTGTGAATGAATGTCGTCAGTTTGCACTTGAGCGCCGTCTGCCGGAACCATGGTTGCGGTTTTTGATGCATTGTTATCAAATAAAGGAGCTAACTATTATGAGAGCCCAGCCCGTTATGCAAGCAGGAGATACCTATGCCTACCGATTCCATCCGTGATGCCGCGTTTTGCGATGTTTTGAACCGCGAACTTGTCTGCGCGCTCGGCTGTACCGAGCCCATTGCCGTTGCCTATGCAGCGGCACTGGCGAGCCAGACGCTCGGTTGCGAGCCCGATCATATGGATGTTGCCTGCTCGGGCAACATCATCAAGAACGTCAAGAGCGTGACCGTGCCCAACTCGGGCGGTATGCACGGTATTGAGGCCGCGGCCGTGCTGGGTGCCGTGGGCGGCGACGCTAAGAGCGCGCTCGAGGTGCTCGAGAGCGTTAACGATGAAGACCGCGCTCGCGTGGCCGAGCTCCTCGCCGACGCCGGCTACTGCGATGTGTCGCTTGTCGAAGGTGTGCCCAACCTCTACATCAAGGTGACTGCGACGGCCGGGGGCCATACCGCGGTCGTCGAGATTACCGATCACCACACTAATGTCACGTGCCATACGCTCGATGGTATTCCGGTATGCGGCAAGTCGGCGGGGGAGTGTGCCGCCTGCGCCGAGCGCGTGGTGGCCGAGCGTGCGGCGGATAAGGCCGATGCCCCTATGAGCATTGAGTCCATCATCGACTTTATCGAGGACGGTGACATTGAGGACGCCCGCGCTGCCGTTGAGCGTCAGATTGAGCTGAATGGCGCAATCAGTGCCGAGGGCCTTGCGCACGCTTGGGGCGCCGAGGTGGGTCGTACGCTGCTGGGTGCTCGTGCCGATGACGTCGCCTGCCGTGCCCGTGCCCGTGCGGCCGCCGGGTCCGACGCCCGCATGAACGGCTGCGCGCTGCCGGTCGCCATTGTGTGCGGCTCGGGCAATCAGGGCATTACCTGCGCATTGCCCGTCATGGAGTATGCCGAGTACCTGCGTTGCGACCACGAGCGCCTGGTGCGCGCCGTGATGCTGTCCGATCTTATCGCCGTGCATATCAAGAGCTATATTGGTGCGCTCTCGGCGTTTTGCGGTGCTATTTGCGCCGCGTGCGGCGCCGGCGCTGCGATTACCTGGCTGTGCGGTGGCACGCGCGAGCAGATTGGCGCGACGGTCTCGAACACGCTCGGTAACGTGGGCGGCATCGTGTGCGATGGCGCCAAGGCGAGTTGCGCGGCTAAGATTTCCGCTGCCGTTGATGCTGCGATTCTGGGCCACGATATGGCCATGCAGGGCCGCGGCTTCCGCGCCGGCGAGGGTCTCATTCAGGATACCGTCGAGCAGACGATTGCCAGCATGGGCTACGTGGGCCGCGTGGGCATGAAGGACACCGACGTCGAGATCCTCAACATCATGATCGGCAAAACCCAGGTCTGTTAAGACAGTTCGTCGGCTACTTGGTGTTCGTAGAAGGCTTCTACTACGGCGTTGAAATCGCGGGCGAAGTCTTCCATGGTTCCGTGCCAGGTGGCTCGGCTGGGTTTTCCCTGACCAACATAGGCAGTTTGAATGCCGCAGGCGGGGCTGGGGAAGTCGCGCTTGGGGTCGTTGCCCACCATAAGGACCTCGTGTGGCTCGAGTCCCATCACCTGAAGCTGCTCTAGATAGTAGGTGGCATCGGGCTTGCAGCGGGTGGTGTTTCCCATGTGCGTGACGAGCTCAAAGGGGGCGTCGGCCAGGTCGCCCCAACCCATGCGGCACTCGATGGCCCCCTGCGTAAAGCTGGGGTTGGTAAAGAGCGCGCAACGAAGTCCTGCGTCCTGTACGGCCTGAAGCGCAGCGTGTGCGCCCGGCATGGCGTGAGCGTTAATGACATCGTCGTTCTTGTACGGAAGAACTTCGCGGTCGTAGTAGGTAAACGCCTCGTAGATAAGGGGATCGGAGAGGCAGATGCCGCATCGGCGCTCGACCTCGGTGCGGTAAAATTCAAGATTGGTGCGGTTATCCGTGCCGCTTCGGCGGTTGGCGTTGAGGTCGACCAGGATGGTGCCGAGGCGTGCCATCGTGCCACCGCGGCTGCGGCGTCCGATATCCGCGAGCATCGACGAGACATCCTTAAAATAGCGAAGGATGAACGCGTTGAGGTTGATGCTGAGAAGCGTCTCGTCCATATCGAAAACGACTGCTTTGAGCACGCGGGCACCTTTCTCGATAAATCGTTCTAGAATCGTTGCTCCGGATACTTTACCCCAAAGCCGTATGCCTAACTGCCTATCGTCAACTTATGGAGACGGTCGTCCACAAGATTGCGAAAAAGTCTCCATACGAGTAAAAAATCGCAGTTCACGCTTGAAATCGAAATGATTTCCCCGTAACCTATACGAACGTGATTGCATAAGCGTCACATTAGTATCTGTCGGCTCCCGAGTGTTCCTAAACGTTGTGTGCTTGTCGCACCCTTCTGTAGGTCCTAGCAATCGGGGCCCCGTAGTTCGAAAGGGGTCCACCTTTGAGTGAGATTCAGAACTCGTCCATTTTCTCTCTTGACGATGTCAACGAGGAGGAGATGAACAACCTCATCGACGGTACGATTACCGACTTTGATGAGGGCGATCTCGTTAACGGCACTGTCGTTAAGATCGAGCATGACGAGGTGCTCGTTGACATCGGATTCAAGTCCGAGGGCGTTATCCCGGTCCGCGAGCTGTCCATCCGCAAGGACGCTAACCCTGCAGACATCGTTGCACTCGGTGATCCCATCGAGGCTCTGGTACTCCAGAAGGAGGACAAGGACGGTCGTCTGGTCCTGTCCAAGAAGCGTGCCGAGTACGAGCGTGCTTGGAACCGCATCGAGGAGAAGTTCAACTCCGGCGAGAACGTCGAGGGCGAGGTTATCGAGGTTGTCAAGGGCGGCCTGATCCTCGACATCGGCCTGCGTGGCTTCCTGCCCGCCTCCCTCGTCGACCTCCGTCGCGTCAAGGACCTCACCTCCTACATGGGCACCCGCATCGAGGCCCGCGTCATCGAGATGGACCGCAACCGCAACAACGTCGTCCTCTCCCGTCGCGTCGTGCTCGAGGAGTCCCGTAAGGCCGAGCGCTCCGAGATCCTGTCCAAGCTCAAGTCTGGCATGCGTCTCCAGGGCACCGTTTCCTCCATCGTCGACTTCGGCGCCTTCGTCGACCTCGGTGGTATCGACGGCCTCATCCACATTTCCGAGCTCTCCTGGAACCACGTCAACCATCCTTCCGAGGTTGTCAAGGTCGGCCAGGAGGTCGAGGTCGAGGTTCTCGACGTCGATCTCAACCGCGAGCGCATCTCCCTGGGTCTCAAGCAGACCACCGAGGATCCGTGGCGCGCACTGGTCAAGAAGTACCCCGTCGGCGCTATCGTCGAGGGCACTGTGACCAAGCTTGTCCCGTTCGGCGCTTTCGTCGATCTGGGCGAGGGCATCGAGGGCCTGGTGCACATCTCCGAGATGGCCAACAAGCACGTCGATCAGCCTTCTCAGGTCACCCACGTGGGCGACAAGGTTCAGGTCAAGGTCATGGAGATCGACCTCGACCGTCGTCGTATCTCCCTGTCCATGAAGTCCGCTGCTGAGACTCTGGGCGTCGAGATCGAGGTTACCCCGCTGCCTTCCGAGAAGAAGGACGAGGAGACCGACGCCGAGTAAATCGGTTTGACGATCACTTGTTTTAAGGGATCCGTCCGTAATGGACGGGTCCCTTTTTGCTTTTACTGCCGAGATGTGCGATGCTGCCCGTGCGTAATGCTGCCCGGGCTGTCCACAGGCTATTGGGTTGTCAGTGCATGAAAAATGCCGACATCCCGCCTCGGGGAGGAGGCGGGAACACACCGAGTAGACGGAGGGGTGTGGAGCGCGGTCGCGTCTCGACTGACGACGTTGCCCATCGACAGGACCATTGTAGCGCATGGCGGTTCTTGGTTTATCGTGTCGAGCGTTTGCGTTGTGCCATTGCCTGCGGCAACGGTGTGTTACACTCTTGCACTGCTGAGTGGGCCAGACGGTCGCGCGATGTGCTGCTTGCAGCACGCGTGAGGAAAGTCCGGGCTCCAGAGGGCGGGATGCCGGCTAACGGCCGGGCGGAGTGATCCGACGGAAAGCGCCGCAGAAAAGAAGACTCCCACCTGCGCCGCAAGGCGTAAAGGGAAAAGCTGAAACGGTGGTGTAAGAGACCACCAGCGTCGTGGTAACACGGCGGCTTGGCAAGCCCCATCCGGAGCAAGCGCGAATAGGAACGCTATGGGCCGGCCCGGTCCGCGTTCGGGTAGCGTGCGTGGAACTGCACGGTAACGTGCAGACAAGATAAATGACCGTTCACGACAGAACCCGGCTTATCGGCCCACTCAGCACTTTGTTGACGCTGCGAACCCGTCAGCGCGGCAATCTGCCTTTCAAGCCTTCGGGCATGACCATAAGGTCAATGCCCTTGTCTTTCAAGGCACCTTGCTCGCGCTGACGGGTTCTCGCTGTTGGTGACGGTATCATTGGCGTTTCCGTTCTTGTTGGCGAGGTCAACGGTGCTGTCTTTGCCGTATTATTGAGGCTGTTTGTTGCCACGCTTTTTTGTTGAGGGGCTTTGTTGGACAGCTATTTTACTCTGCAATCGAATAATGAGGCTACGGGCGAGTTTGTGGACCGCAAAAGCCGGTTTATTGCCCAGCTGGTCCATATTGAGTCCGAGGATGAGGCGAATGCCTTTATCGAGATGGTTCGCAAGCGTCATTACGACGCTCGACACAATGTTCCCGCGTGGATTTTGGTCGATGGACGCGAACGCCAGAGCGATGATGGTGAGCCGAGTCGAACGAGCGGCATGCCGACGCTCGAGGTGCTGCGCGGCGCGGGGCTCAAAAATGTTTGCTGCGTAGTGACGCGCTATTTTGGTGGCACGCTGTTAGGGCCCGGTGGCTTGGTGCGCGCCTATACCGCGGCGACGCAGGCGGCGGTGGCAGCTGCTCGGGAGGCTGGGCAGATCGTCGAGATGACGAGCGTCGTGCCCGTTGACGTGCATGTGGCCTATCCGCAGTATGAGCAGGTGCTTCGTTTGGCGCAGGATTCGGGTGCCAAGGTTTCGGATACCGATTACGCGGATGCCGTGACACTTCATTTGGTGTTTAAGGCGGGGGAGCAGGAGCCATTTTGCGCTAAGGTGCGCGAGCTTATGGCGGGGCGCGAGGAGATTGAGGTCGGCGCTCCCGAATTTGCCGAGTTCTAACGGCGACGGCCGGCGTGCTTTTGGATGGATTCCAAGCGCGCCGGCCGTCGTTTTTCTGTTGCTGCCG
Source organism: Collinsella sp. (assembly GCA_018365375.1). Taxonomy (GTDB): domain Bacteria; phylum Actinomycetota; class Coriobacteriia; order Coriobacteriales; family Coriobacteriaceae; genus Collinsella. The sequence continues at coordinate 66,540 of JAGZKE010000002.1, forward strand.
TTTACTCGGCGAGCTGCTTTAGCACATCGCAGGCAATCTCGACGGCATCGTCGATGCAACCGGGGCAGCTGCGGAGCGGACCCTTGTCCGATCCGATGCCCTTGAGCGTGCCGCAGACGGTCGTCGTGTTCTTCTCGCCAAAGCGCTTGGCGATTTCGCGCGACAGCTTGTAGGTCTGGCCCTTGGTCTTGGGGTTTTCCATGCCGTCGCTCATTACAAAGCCCATGATGGCCACGGCGCCCGAGATGGCGCCGCAGGTCTCGGTCATGCCGCCCATGCCGGCGCCAAAGCCCTCGGTGAGGGTAAAGGCGACCTGGGGGTCGAGCCCGACGGCGGGCGCGAGCGTGCAGGCGACGGCCTGGGCGCAGTTAAAGCCACGTGCGTGGTATTCGGCAGCCTGAGCCTGACAGGCGGTGATGTCGAGCTGGGCCGTATCGATTTGCTTCATCGTTGTCTCCTTGGTCACGGTGTACCCGCCTATGGTACCCGTGACGGGGCATGTAATCATCGAGAGCTTCATGTATGCCTCGTTTTTATCAATCGAGCAAATGCCCAAGGCTTGAGATAAATGCCCCTGATCAATTTGTCCCATAACCTACCTTGGGGATGGGTTGAGAGGGGTGCAGGGTAGCGGTATCGTGAACCGAATAAAACGTAACCCAGGTAAGGGAGTTGGATATGAGCGAGCAGACCATCGGTACCACATGTGTTCAGGGCGGCTATCGCCCGGGCGATGCGGAGCCGCGCCAGGTGCCTATCTACCAGTCAACCACGTGGAAGTACGACACGTCCGAGCACATGGGCAAGCTGTTTGACCTGGAGGAGTCGGGCTACTTCTACAGCCGTCTGCAGAACCCCACGTGCGATTTGGTTGCCGCCAAGATCTGCGAGATGGAGGGCGGCACCGCAGCGATGCTCACGAGTTCGGGCATGGCTGCGAACTTCCTCGCGATCTTTAACGTTGCCGGTGCCGGCGATCACGTGGTCGCAAGCTCTGCCATTTACGGCGGTACGTATAACCTGCTCGCCCACACCATGGGCCGCATGGGCGTGACCTGCACGTTCGTTGCCCCCGATTGCACCGATGAGGAGCTCGAGGCAGCCTTCCAGCCCAACACCAAGCTCGTCTTTGGCGAGACGATCGCCAACCCCGCCCTCGCCGTGCTCGATATTGAGCGCTTTGCCAAGGCCGCGCATGACCACGGCGTGCCGCTGATGGTCGACAACACCTTCCCGACGCCCGTGATGTGCCGTCCCTTTGAGTGGGGCGCCGACATCGTTACGCACTCCACCACCAAGTACATGGATGGCCATGCGGCCTATCTGGGCGGCGTGATCGTCGACCATGGCCAGTTTGACTGGATGGCCCATGCGGACAAGTTCCCGGGTCTCACCACGCCTGACGAGAGCTACCACGGCGTGACCTATGCCAAGAAGTTCGGTCGCGAGGGCGCCTTCATTACCAAGGCCACCGCGCAGCTCATGCGCGACCTCGGCCCCATGCAGAACCCGCAGGCGGCCTTCTTCCTGAACAGCTCGCTCGAGAGCCTGCATGTGCGCATGCCGCGTCATTGTGAGAACGGCCTGGCCGTTGCCAAGTTCCTGCAGAGTCATCCCAAGGTACGCTTCGTGAGCTATCCGGGCCTAGAGGGCGATAAGTACTATGACATCGCTCAGAAGTACATGCCCAACGGTACCTGCGGCGTTGTGAGCTTTGGCTTTAACGGTGGTCGCGCGGCGGCTGAGACCTTTATGAAGAGCCTTAAGCTCGCCCAGATCGCCACGCATGTGGCCGACGCCCGCACTTGCTGCCTGCATCCCGCTAATGCCACGCACCGCCAGATGAACGATGAGGAGCTCATCGCCTGTGGCATCTCCGCCGATATGGTACGCCTGTCGTGCGGCCTCGAGGACACGGCCGACTTGATTGCCGACCTTGAGCAGGCACTCGAGCAGTGCTAGGCTAGCGTTCGCATAAGGCGCCGATGCTGGCAGAAAGCTTCGGCGACCTTTCGTTTCGATTCCGTAGGCGGGACCCCAATCGCGGCTGTTTGCTGGCGATTGGGGCCCCGTTTTTGCCTTGCGCCACTCGAAAGGATGGATATGGAGAAAACCGCAGAGCAGCTGCGCCGCGAGCACATTGCCCTTGAGGGCGACACCCATGGCAAGAACAAATGGGCGATTCTGTTTACCGTGCTCATCATGACGTTTATGTCGTGTCTGGATTCGACCGTCGTGACCGTGGCGTTGCCCGTGATGCAAAAGGAGCTGGGCGTGGGCCTCGACCGCATCCAGCTGGTGAGCTCGGTGTACCTGCTTGCGACATGCGTGGCTATGCTGCCGTTTGGCCGCTTGGGCGACGTGCGCGGCAAGGTGGGCGTATTCCAGCTGGGCGTAATCGTTTTTACGGCCGGCTCGCTGCTTTGCGGCCTTTCGGGTTCGCTCGAGGTTCTTATCCTGGCACGCATTGTTCAGGGCGTCGGTTGCGCGGCGGCCATGGCTAACAACATGGGCATCATCACCGAGTCGTTTCCGGCGCGCGAGCGCGGTCGTGCCATGGGTATTCTCGCGACCTTTGTGGCCCTCGGCATGATGTGTGGCCCCGTGCTCGGCGGCATGCTGGTGGCAAGCTTTCCCTGGGAGAGTATCTTCCTCATCAACCTGCCTATTGGCGTGATCTCGTTTATCGTGGGGCTCTACACACTGCCGCATGTTAGGCCAGAGGTCGGCGAACGCCCCATGCCCCTTGCCGAGGCCGCTCGTCGCTGCTTTGCAAATTCGGCCTTCACCATCAACCTTGCCTGCATGCTCATTGTGTTCGTTGGTATTGGCGCATCCGAGTTTATCCTGCCGTTCTATTTTCAGGACGCCCACGGCTTTGGTTCCGACATTTCCGGATTGCTCTTTTTGGCGCTGCCGATGGTGAATGCCTTTATCGGTCCGCTATCGGGTACGGTTTCGGACCGTGTTGGATGCGAGGGCCCCACGGCGGTCGGCCTGGGCGTGTACGTGTGCGGTCTTTTTGCGGTAAGCACGCTCGACGAGCACTCTTCTATCCCCGTGATCGTGTGCTGCGTCGCGTTTATGTCGTGCGGTACGTCGATTTTCCAGAGCCCCAACAACTCGTTGTATATGGGCTCGGCCCCGCGCGAAGCACTCGGCTTTGCGGGCAGCTTGGGCAGTTTGGCACGCTATGCCGGCATGGCACTCGGCATTACGGTGGCGTCGAATATCCTGTATGGGCAGATGAGCGTGGCGATGGGCGAGGCCGTGACCAGTTTTGTTGCAGGCCGTCCGGATGTATTCCTATTCGGCTTTCGCTCGGTGTTCTACGTGCTTATAGTTGTGGCCGCCGTGGGCTTTGCGCTTGCCATGGTGCGTTTGGTGAAGATGCGCACCCGCCATTAGCGTGTTGGGAGGCTGCCTGCCACGATTCGCGCCGTCCCAAAAAGACTGGTTTGTGGTGCGATGCGGCTTGTGGGGCGGGCGGGGGTCGGTCCGTGGTAGACTATCGAACAACGTTTATTAATCGCGCGGTATCGTTGCCGCGAGAAGGGGTTGCGCCATGCAGGAGCTTGAGGATCGTATTCGCCATGACGGCATCGTAAAGGCCGGTAACGTCCTTAAGGTTGATGCCTTCCTCAACCACCAGTGCGACGTTGAGCTGTTCGACCACATGGGCGCCGAGTGGGCCCGTCTGTTCAAGGATGTCGAGATCAACAAGATCCTGACGATCGAGGCTTCGGGCATTGGCATGGCTTGTATCGCGGCTCAGCATTTTGGCGGCGTGCCGGTGGTCTTTGCCAAGAAGGCGCAGTCCATCAACCTCGACGGCGAGCAGTATGCCACGACCATCTACTCCTTTACCAAGCAGAAGGAGTACCCGGTCATCGTCGGCAAGCGCTTTCTGTCCGAGGGCGATAAGGTCCTGATTATCGACGACTTCCTGGCCAACGGCTGCGCGCTTGAGGGCCTTATTAAGATCTGCGAGGCTGCGGGTGCCGAAGTTGCCGGCATTGGCATCGCCGTTGAGAAGGGCTTCCAGGGCGGCGGCGATAAGCTCCGCGAGCGTGGCTTCCGCGTTGAAAGCCTAGCCCGTATCGCCGATATGGACTGCGATACCGGCGAGATCACCTTCGCCTAAGCGCGCAACACAAGCGATTGGTATGCGATGTGACAAAGGGACTGTCCCTTTGTCACATTTTTTGTATGAGGGGAGGTGCTGATATGGACGAGAACAAGATGGAATGGCGCGAGTATGCGCGCTATGCCGAGATGTCGGTCGAGGAGTTGGCGCGCGATTGCGAGGTGCAGGTGTTTCGTGCGACGGGTCCGGGCGGACAGGGCGTGAACACGACGGACTCGGCGGTACGCATGAAACATATCCCTTCGGGGATTGTCGTGACGGCGCGTGAGAGCCGCAGCCAGTTTCAGAATCGCGCGAGCTGCCTGCGCAAGCTGCGCGCTGAGCTTGAGCGTCGCGGGCGTCCACCGCGCCGCCGCGCCAAGACCAAGGTGCCTCAGCGCTCTCGCCAGCGCAGACTCAATGACAAGCACTTCAACGCCATTAAAAAGGCCAACCGTCGCAAGCCGTGCAGCGACGAATAGCCTCCTCATAAGTTGCGGTGAAATAGGGACTGTTTTGCGGCTTTAGCTGCATAAACAGTCCCTATTTCACCGCAACTTAGGTGGGGTTAGCGGGTGGGATGCCAGACGTGGAGGACGCCGGCAAGGATGTCGACCTCGATGCGCGAGGCGACAACGGGCTCGCCGTCGGCCTGGATGGGGTAGTCGGGCTCCTCAAAGGTGAGCTCGACATGGCGGCAGCGGCGCATGCGAACCGGCGGCAACTTGGTATGGTGGCCGTCCTTGGCCGAAAGAAACATAGGCAGGGCAACCGCACGCGGAACGGGGCCGCAGGCGTAGCAGACGTCGAGTACGCCGTCGCAGGGGTCGGCATCGGGGCAGATGCGATAGCCCGAGCCATAGGTAGGACCCAGCTGAATTGCCATGATGATCGCCCGCACGCGCTCGGCGGGCGCGCCATCAAAGCTGATGGTCATGGGGTAGTTGCGATAGCGCAGGCCAAACTGCTCAAGTCCCGATAGGGTGTAGAGCGGAGCGCCGGCGAGGCCCGTCTTTTTGCGCAGCTCGGTGGTGCCCAGGCCGATGGCGGCATCGATGCCGACCGAGAGCGTCTGGTCGTAGTACTCAACGGTAGCCTCGCCGCTGCCGCTCGCAGGGCTCCACGAGCGAATGCGCCCGATGTCCTGACGCTGCAGCTCGCAGGTGAGCAGCGCGCCAAAATCCTTACCGGAGAAATCGTCGATGCCGAGCGTTTGGGCAAAATCGTTGCCAGAGCCCACGGGTAGGATGGCAAGAGCGGGGCGGGTGTCCTCCTCTTGCGTCATAAGCCCGTTGACGACCTCGTGAATCACGCCGTCGCCGCCAAGGGCGATAACGGTGCGATAGCCCTGGGCCTGTGCGGCCAGCTCCTTGGCGTGTCCCATGCGCTCGGTTAGCACCAAGTCAAACTGGGATGCGCGTGCAGTCATGTCCAAAAAGCGTTGCAGGCGCTCGGCAACTTCGTGCGCCGCACCCGACTGGGCGGCTGGGTTGGCGATGATGAGCGTGCGGCCAAAATCAGTTGCGTGCATGGGGCGACTCCCGGCGTATGACGTGACGGTGCGGTCGCGCTCAGGTCGAATTGACCCCGATTGTGGCTGCACGTCGAATACTTACGTCTACTCTATCAGGTCGTTGTGGCGCTCGATAGCATCCGCTACCGTACCGCCCTCATCCACAATAAGCGAACGGCGCTTGGGCGAGATGATGCGCTGGGCGGGGTACACGCCGCGGTGTCCGGCAGTTAGGTAGCTGATAAAGGCCACGATGACAAAGAACCCGGCTGCCGTGCCGTGGAACAGGTCGATGGCCATCATGCAGGTGGTGATGGGCACGTTGAGGCCGGCACAGAACACGCCGAGCATGCCGAGAGCCGCCAGAAAACTGGGGTCGATTCCGACGAGGCAACCGATCCAGCCGCCGAGCGCCGCACCGATGCCAAACAGGGGCGTGACCTCGCCGCCTTGGAAGCCCGCACCCAGGGTAAGCGCTGTGACGACCAACTTGATGGCTGCGTCTGCCAGGGTGGTGTTGCCGGCAAATCCGGCGCCGGAAAGCCACGTGGAAAGGCCGGCGTAGTCCCAGGCGTCGAGAAGGGCATAGGCGGCCAAAACCACGAGTGCGCCTATGAGTGCGCGAACGAGGTAATTGGTGATAAAGCGACCGTACAGGCTCTTGACGGTTCGAACTGACCAGGCAAAGAGGCGTGCCGTCAGACCGAAGATAATGGCGCTGATAACAACGATGACAACCGTCCGTGGTGTCATGTTGGGAACGCTGGCGATGACATTCGCTTCGTACTCGGTACCCAGGGCGAGTGATGTAAAGTAGCCGGTAAACGAGGCGACCAGGCAGTAGATGCCCGCGGTGTAGTCGATCTTGCCGATAAAGCACATCTCCATGCCAAAGAAAGCTCCGGCAAGGGGCGAACCGAATACGGCGCCAAAGGCCGACGAGATGCCGGCGAGCATGAGGTCGTGGTGGTCATGCTTTTTGAGGTGGGCGAGGCTCGAGATGTTGCTGGCGATGGTGCCGCCAATCTGCACCGCAGCTCCCTCACGACCGGCCGATCCGCCGGTGAGGTGCGTGAGCGTGGAGCAGACGAAGGTGAGGACGGCCATGCGCATATGGATGAGGCGTGTGCCCAGAGCGGAGTCGATGACCAGGTTGTTACCGCGTTTGGCGGCAAGACCGTGGTTTTTGTACACCCATGCGGTGGCAACGCCCACAACGGGAAGCAAGGCGTAGACCCACACATGGTGCTCGCGATAGTCAGTCGCGATATTCAACGAGGCCAAAAACGCCCAAGCGGCAACGCCCATGGCGAGCGATACGGTGACGACGAGCACGAGCAACTTGGCGCTCACGAGTAGGTTGCGGACGTTGCGGCGCGTGTCGGCAGCTAAGAGATGCTCGGAGCGAGTGAGCTGATGTCTGCCTGCCATGATGACGTCGTTCAGGGAGAAAAAGCCGCCGTCGTCGAGCGGCTGGGAATGATCCTGCGTTTCGTTTGCGCTTTCGGTTTTGTCGTTATGAGCCATACGTTCCTCTTTTAGGTTGCAACGCAAGCATTATAAAACGCGGTAAACGCGACGAGCCGGTGGGTTGGTTTCCATTCTGTTTCGCGGCCTGCAACCGACAGGTGTATTTGCGGGTACAGGCCGAGTCGCGGCCGTGCATCGGGGGATTATACTGAGAAAAGCATAAAGAATCGGCGCCCCTGTTGTGCGCCGTGGCATTAAGAGGTGCATATGGCAGAGAAACTCATTCCACTGGAGGACGCGCAGTCGATTGTCCTGTCGCACGTTGCTCCGACGGATCTCATCGAGATTCCCGTGTGGCAGGCCGCCGGTCTTCCCTTGGCCGAGGACGCGGTGGCCGATATCGACATCTCGCCGTTTGCCAACAGCGCTATGGACGGATATGCCGTGCGCTCGGCGGACTTGGCGCAGGCATCTGGCGAGGCGCCGGTGACGCTCGACGTTATCGGACACGAGGCCGCGGGCCATGTGTTTGAGGGCGCAATCGGCGCGGGCGAGACGGTCCGCATCATGACGGGCGCGCCGGTACCCGAAGGTGCCGATGCCGTTGTGAAGTACGAGATCGTCGATGTGCTTGACGGTGACGGCAACGAGGGCTCGCGTGTGAGGTTCTCGGCGCCGGCCAAGGTGGGGGAGAACGTTCGCTCTGCCGCCGAGGAGGCCCATGCCGGCGATGTTGTGATGCACGCCGGCGAGGTCGTGGCTCCGGCGGGCGCGGGTCTGTTGGCAAGCGCCGGATATGCGAGCGTGAAGGTGCACGCTGCCCCACGTGTGGGCATTATCTCGCTGGGCACGGAACTGGTCGCACCGAGTAAGGTACCGGCGCGCGGTCAGATTCGCGATTCCAACTCTTCGGCGCTGATGGCCGAGGCACTCGATGCCGGCGCCGAGCCCGTGTTCTACGGCATTGCGCCCGATGATGAGCAGGCGATTGCCGAGCTGGTGCATCGTGCCGTGCAGGAGTGCGATTTTGTCATTACGAGCGGCGGTGCCTCGGCGGGCGACTACGACTATGTGACGGCACTGGTCCATCGCGAGGGCGAGGTGCTCTTCGACCGCATCTCGATGCGTCCGGGCAAGGCTATCACGTTTGGCTTGCTCGGGGGTAAGCCCTACCTGGGGCTTTCAGGCAATCCTGCCGCGGCGTATGTGGGCTTTGAGATGCTCGCCCGTCCGGCGATTCGCAAGATGCGCGGCTTTGCCGAGGGTGCGCGTCCCGTGCAGCAGGCGACGCTCACGCATAGCGTGAAAAAGCGACAGCATCGCCGCTTCTTCGATCGCGCCACGGTTTTGCGCGACCCCGAGACCGGTGAGTTGTTGGTGACCGAGGCCAAGACGCAGAATTCGGCGCTGCTTGGAACCATGCAGCGTGCGAACTGCCTGTTGCGTATTCACGAAGGACCGTGCGACCTTGCGGCGGGCGACGTCGTGGATGTCGTGCGTGTCGACCTGCCTGAGGGCACGGTGCTATAGGAGGAATGCTATGGAGTTGAAGATTTCGATTGTGACGTGCTCGGATACGCGCGATCTTGCCCAGGACGAGGCGGGTGCTGCGCTCGAGGAGCTTATCGTGGCACAGGGCTGGACGGTCGCCTCGCATGTGGTCGTGCGTGACGACGTCAGCGAGATCGGTGATGCCATTGCGGAAGCCGCCGATGAGTGCCACGCCAATGTCGTGCTCACCTGCGGCGGCACGGGGCTTTCGATGCGCGACGTAACACCCGAGGCGACGCGTGCCGTCTGTGACCGCGATGTGCCGGGTATTGCCGAGGCAATCCGTGCGTATTCGATGACCAAGACGCGCCGCGCTATGCTCTCGCGCGCTATTTGCATGCAACGAGGTCATACACTTGTCGTAAACTTTCCCGGTTCTACGAAGGCCGCCCGCGAAAGCTGGGAGGCCATAGCAGACCAGCTGGAGCATGCGGCTCAGATGACAGCGGGCGGCGGACATACCAACTAAGCGGTTTACCTGCGGCGGGGCGACCTGAACGGCTGCTCCGCCTTTGTTTTCCGCCGAAGCGACGCCGAGGTGCATGGTAATTCGAAACTATATTCTCTGACGAGAATAATTTCTCACTTTCATTATTCGCGCAGAAGTATAATCTGATTGCAGATTAAAGCCCGCGGTGGGGTACCCGGGCACAAGATCCGAAAGGGTTGAATATGTTCGATATGGTTTCACGCCGCGGATTCGTTTCGCTTTCTGCTGTCGCCGCTGCCGGCCTTGGTCTTGCCGGCTGTTCGGGCAGCAAGACGTCCGAGCCGGCCGGATCCGATGCCGGTTCTGCTAAGGCATCTTCCAAGAAAGCTGTCGAGCTGCAGGTCTTTGCCGCCAACTCGCTCGAGAAGGCTCTGCCGGAGGTTCAGGAGCTTTACACCGAGCAGACCGGCACCACGTTTGCCGACACGCAGTTTAAGGCGTCTGGCGACCTCGTCGAGCAGATGAAGGCCGGCGCTGCCGTCGACGTGCTCATCACCGCTTCCAAGGGCACCATGGATGACGCCGAGACCGCTGAGCTCGTCGATGCCGATACCCGCGAGGACATGTTCGTCAACGATCTCGTGATCATTCGCGCCGAGGGCTCCGACACCAAGGTCGAGGCCATCGCCGACGTCGCGAACCTGGACGGTAAGATCGCCATTGGCGACGCCAAGACCGTCCCCGCCGGCAAGTACGCCAACCAGGCGCTGGCTTCCGTGGGCCTCTACACCGGCACCGAGGGCGACGACGGCGAGTATGCGCCCGAGATCGCCGAAAAGGTGGCCCTGGCCGACAAAGTTGGTACCGCCGCCGCCTATGTGTCCACGGGCGACTGCGTGGCCGGCTTTGTCTACAGCTCCGATATCTTCCGCTACGACGGCATCGAGGAGGCCTTTGTGTGTCCCGAGGATTCGCACAAGCCCATCGTGTATCCGGGTGCCGTTGCCGAGAGCTCTGAGCACGCCGACGAAGCCAAGGCGTTCATCGACTTCTGTCTGTCCAACAGGAAGGCTCAGAAGATTTGCGCTAAGTACGGCTTTGAGCTTTCCGCGTAGTGCGGCTTGGCGCGATAATTCCATCGTTTTGTGTCTCACTCCGTCCTTATATTCGCTTGGAGCTTTTCGTGCTTAATAGATTCCGCATCCTTGTCGCCTGTGCTTTGACCTTCGCGCTTTGCTGGGTGCCGGGATTTGCGTTTGCTGGGGACGCTGAGGACGGGGCCCAGGTTGCTGCGACTGCTCATGGGCTTTCCTATGGGATCGAGGGTTTTGAGCGGTTGGCCAAGGGGACCGCTCGTGCCATGGAGGGCCAGCCTGAGGGCTACCGGTTTCCCGTTGACGAGGACGTGGACCTTGTAGTGGCGCCTGCTGCCGATCGCGTTGTGGTGTGGATATCGCCCAAGGCGATCGAGAGGTATGGATTGGATCCGCAGAACAACGAGTGCGTATCGGGTCTCAAGGCCCTCGTCTGTGAGCTCGACAGCGCAAACTGTATGGGAGGTGCGCAGCTAGGGGACGTGGATCTTCCTTGGTATGTCACGGCGGAAACAACGTTTGATGCCGGCGGGTATACCTATGGCTTTGACGAGCGCGGTGCGGATGGGGGCCGCTATGTGGTGATTGCATCAGCCTCGGGTGATGCCAAAGGCGGCGCGCGTTGGCTTGATAGCGCTCAAATGGTAGAAGCATCGTCTGTCGTGTTGCGGGATGAGCAGGGGCCCTTGACCTCTCTGGCCTCCTTATTGGGCGGCATCGACTACCGACCGTTTTGGGTGTCCATCAAAACGAGCGGCCTTGCCCTGCTGATCTCCTTTGCGCTGGGCCTGTTTGCCGCGTGGAAGACCATGGGCACCTCGAGTCGCATCAAGGGCCTGCTCGACTCGGTCTTTACCATCCCCATGGTGTTGCCGCCCACGGTCTGCGGCTTTCTGCTCCTTATGCTGTTTGGCCGCTCGACCGGGGTGGGCCAGTGGCTTATCGCGCACGGCGTCTCGATTGTCTTTACGTGGCCGGCGGCGGTGATCTCTGCCGTGGTGGTATCGTTTCCCCTGGTCTACCGTACGGCGCTCGGCGCCTTTGAGAGCCTCGACACGCAAATGCTCGATGCGGCGCGCACGCTGGGCTGGTCCGAGCGACGCATCTTCACCAAACTCATGATGCCGCTCGGCTGGCCCTCGATTGCCGCCGGCACGGTGCTCGCCTTTGCCCGCGCCATGGGCGAGTTTGGCTGCACCCTGTTCTTTGCGGGCAACTATGCCGGTATTACGCAGACCATTCCCATTGCGATTTACTTTGAATGGATGGGCGGCAATACGTCGGTGGCCCTCTTTTGGGTCGTGGTCGTAATAGCGTTCAGCTTCCTAGTCATCCTGTTCATCAACATGTACACGGCGCATTCGCAAAAATACCGCGAGCGTGGCCTTTCCCGTGCGGAACGTAAGCAGGCCAAAGATCTCGCCGGACAGGGCGATTCACTCGACCCGGCGGGCGGTGATGCCTTGCGTATCGATCGCGAGGCACTGGCCGAGCTCATGCGCGATGAGCCCGCTATGCAGGGAGGTCGATAGGCCATGTCACTCGTTCTGGACATAAAAAAGCGCTATCCGGGGTTTATGCTCGATATGCAGCTTGAGGCCGGCGAGGAGCGTGTGGCGCTGCTTGGTGCCTCGGGCTGCGGCAAGAGCTGCACGCTGCGCTGCATTGCCGGCGTGGAGACGCCCGACGAGGGCAAGATCGTCGTCAACGGCGTGACCTTTTTTGACTCGGCGGCTGGCATCAACCTGTCACCCCAGGAGCGAAAATGCGCCCTGTTGTTTCAAAACTATCAGCTGTTTCCCAACATGACGGTGGCCGATAACGTATGCGCCGGTGTAAAGGATGCTGGCGACGCCGCCGCGCGCAAAAAGCTCGCCGAGCGCTATTTGGGCATTTTCGGTCTGGCCGATTTTGTCGATCGCTACCCCGCGCGACTCTCGGGCGGGCAGCAGCAACGCGTGGCGCTTGCCCGTATGGTGGCGGCGCATCCGGGCATTTTTATGTTCGACGAGCCCATGAGCGCGCTCGATGCGTATCTCAAGAGCGCGCTTGAGCAAAACATGCTCGACCTGTTCGATGTATGCAACCGCACCGTGCTCTACGTGAGCCACGACATCGACGAAGCGTGCCGCCTGTGCCAGCGCATCTGCGTGATGCACGACGGGCATGTTGAGGAGATCGGCTCCGTCGAGGACGTGGTCCGCCGTCCGCAGACGCTGGCGGCGCTGCGCCTGACGGGCTGCAAGAACACAAGCCGGGCGCGCAAGATCGGGTCTCAGGAAGTTGAAGCCCTGGACTGGGGCATGACCTTTAACGTGGGCCATGAGGTTCCCGATAACGTGACGTACCTCGGTATTCGTGCGAGCTACTTCCATGTTGACAATCGCGCGGAGCGCGGTCGCAACAGCTACGATTTGCACGTGGCCCGTGTGAGCGATTCGCGCTTTGAGCGGCTGGTGCTGCTGGACGTGCCGCGTGCTGATGCGCCCACGCGTCTGCAGTGGAAGGTGAATAAGGTGAGTGTACCCGTGGAAGAGCTGCCGCAGGCGGGTGAGACTCTGCGCATGCATTTTGATGCAAGCAGGATTCATCTCGTTTGCCGATAATGCGGGTGCGATGCGGTCGAGGAGGTATTCCTCGACCGCTTTGTTTTCACTTCGCCGTTCGCCGATTTCTACATGACTAAACCTTATCAGTCTGATAATTAATTATCAGACAGCGAGATGCTCACATCCCAACGTTGTCGTACGCGTGTCGACGGTGTTCGTCTTGACGACAACCGTTGATATAGTTACCTTCGACGAGAAAAGGAGGGCGCGCCGATGCTGCAGAAGACATATTCGCGTCGCGTTGCCGCGCGCGCCCTGTATATGGCTCGGAGCCGCATATGAGCAGGTATGTTCACGGCTCCGGGAGAGACGACGCACAACTAAATAATCGACCGCAAAGCGGGTTCCCCAAAATTCCGGGTTTGAGCACGGCTGGGTTTTCGCCACCCACCGTGCAGAAATACCGTAGCTATTCATTTTTGGTTCGAGAGGGGAACCGTCATGGCTGAAGAATTTGATTTCCATCCGATGTGGGAGAGCCTCGGCATGAATCTTGCCGACCACGACATGCTGCTGGGCGCTGTGGGCCAGATGTACGGCGATATGTTCCTGACGCAGAACAATCGCCCCAAGTCCACGTCCTACCTGGATTTTGTCGCCACCAACATCCACAGCGGCCGTATTAAGGAGATGCTCGACAAGAAGGAGGCCGGCGAGGCCACCAAGATCGTCGGTTCGTTCTGTGTGTACGTGCCCGAGGAGATCGTACTTGCCTGTGACGGCATTCCCGTTGGTCTGTGCTCGGGTGCCGACTGGGCGACCGACAAGGTCGAGGAGCATCTGCCGCGCAACACCTGCCCGCTCATCAAGAGCTTTGCCGGCTTTAAGCTGGGCGAGGTCTGCCCCTACATTGAGTCGAGTGACTTGGTGGTAGGCGAGAACACCTGCGATGGCAAGAAGAAGGCCTACGAGTTCTTTGCCACGCAAAAGAACATGTACGTCATGGATATTCCCAACGTGCACGACGAGTCGACGCTCGTGACCTGGAAGGCCGAGGTTAAAAAGCTTGCCGCCAAGATCGAGGAAGAGTGCGGCGTCACGATTACGCCTGAGCGCCTGAAGGCTGCCATCCACGCCGTCAACGAGAAGCGTCGCGCCCTGCAGCGTCTGGCTGCGACCCGCGCTGCCGATCCGGCGCCCATCAGCGGTCTCGACAGCCTGCTGACCGTTCAGGCCGCCTTTATGGATGACACGCCGCGTCTGACCGGCGCCATCAACGAAATGGCGGCTGAGTGCGAGCAGCGCGTTGAGGCCGGCGAGGGTGTGGCGCCCAAGGGCACCAAGCGCATCCTGTACACCGGTACGCCCATGGCCGTGCCCAACTGGAAGCTGTTCAACCTCATCGAGAAGGCCGGCGGCGTCGTGGTGGGCGAGGAGTCCTGCACGGGCTCGCGCTACTACAAGGACCTGGTCGACGAGTCCGGTGAGACGGTTGACGAGATGCTCGACGCCATCGCCGAGCGCTACTTTAAGATCAACTGCGCCGTCTTTACGCCCAACGACCAGCGTATGAAGGACATTGTCCAGATGGCCAAGGACCTGCATGCCGACGGCATCGTCGACGTGGCCTTGCAGTTCTGCACGCTCTACGAGATGGAGTCGTTTGCCGTGGAGAAGGCCGCCGAAGAGGCCGGCATCCCGTTTATGCACATCACGACCGACTACGCCGGCGAGGATGCAGGCCAACTGCAAACCAGGATTGAGGCTTTCTTGGAAACCATTTAGGGCTATCCGGTCCAGCGGCTTCCCCAAGCACCCGATCTTGCCGTTCAAACCATCGCTTGCATACCAAAGTACGCGGCGCTCCTCTTTCACGGCAACCTCGGGCACCTGGGAAAGCCGTTTCCTTGGTTGGTTAAAAGGTTTGTTAAGGAGTTATATGTCGGAAAATATTGAGCAGCCGTTGCCGTCCACGTTTGAGGAGTTCAACGAGCAACGCAAGGCGGCGTTTATTCGCGTCAAGGATTATAAGCAGGCGGGTAATCGCCTGGTCGGTTTTCTGTGCAGCTACACGCCGCTCGAGATTATCGATGCCGCGGGGGCTGCGAGCGTGGCGCTGTGCGGCACGTCCGACGAGGTGATTCCCGAGGCCGAGAAGGTGCTGCCGGCAAACCTGTGCCCGCTCATCAAGTCTACGTATGGTTTTGCCTATTCGCAAAAGTGCCCGTTTACGTACTTTAGCGACATGATCATCGGTGAGACCACCTGCGACGGCAAGAAGAAGATGTACGAGCTGCTCAACGAGCTCAAGCGCACGCACATTCTGCATCTTCCGCAGGGCCGCGATCGAGCCTACGAGCGCGAGGGCTGGTACGAGGAGTGCCGTCTGCTCAAGGAGGAGCTCGAGAACTTCTACGGCATCACGATTACCGACGATGATCTGCGCGCTGCCGTCCGTCGTCGCAACCGCTTGCGTGCGGCCCAGCTCGAGATGTTTGCGCTGCAGGCCAACCAGCCGGCGGCCATGAGCGGCGTCGACCTGATGAGCACCATGTTTGCCGGTACGTTTAGCTTTGATATCGAGGCCTATACGCAGCAGCTGGAGCAAAAGGTTGTCAAGCTGCGCGAGGCCTACGACGCGAGCGAGCGCCCGGTTGCGGCGGATGCCAAGCGCATTCTGATCACCGGCTGCCCGGTGGGCGGCGTGATCAACAAGATCGGTCGCACCATCGAGTCCAACGGTGGTGTGGTCGTGTGCATGGACGACTGCTCGGGCGAGCGCACGGCGGCCATGATGATCGACCCGGAGGCTCCCGACATCTTGCGCGCCATCGCCGACCGCTACCTGGACATTAACTGCTCGGTCATGACGCCCAACGACGGTCGTATGGAAAACACGCTGGCCATGTGCGAGAAGTATCACGTCGATGGCGTAGTGGAGAGCGTGCTCCAGGCGTGCCACACCTTTAACGTGGAGAGTGCGCGCATGCAGGAGACTGTCGAGGGTGCGGGCATTCCGTACATGAAGATCGAGACCGACTACAGCAACGGCGACATGGGACAGATCGAGACCCGCATCGCCGCCTTCATCGAAACCCTCTAGCTTCCTCAGGCACCGGATCTTGCTCCTCAAACCGTCGCTTGCGTACCCAATGTACGCTGCGCTCCTCTTTCGGGTCAATCTCCGGCACCTGAGAAACCTAGAGCTAAGGCGCCTGAACGCGCCGCTACCTTTGATGTTTAGATTGGGAGAGAGCCATGATAGGGATCGGGATCGATATCGGGTCTACGGCGGCTAAGGCTGCTGTGGTCGATGGAGGGGGTTCGGTGGCGTGGACGTGCGTGCAGCCAACCGGGTTCTCCTCGGTCGATGCGGCGGAGCGTCTGCGCGGCGAGCTTGCCGCGGCCGGCTATGACGTGGCTGCCGACGACGTGCGCGTGATCGCGACCGGCTACGGTCGTGTCGCCGTGCCCTATGCGCATAAGGTCGTGACTGAGATTACCTGCCACGGTACCGGTGCTGTGCGCCTGTTTGGCGACCACGGCACCGTGATCGACGTGGGCGGTCAGGACACCAAGGTCATTCAGATCAAGGGCGGTCGCGTGGCCAAATTTGCCATGAACGACAAGTGCGCTGCCGGCACGGGGCGCTTTTTGGAGATCATGGCCGACCGTCTGGGTATTTCCCAACAGCAGATGGCCGACCTTGCGCGTTCCGGCGAACCCACCAAGATCAGCAGCATGTGCACGGTGTTTGCCGAAAGCGAGGTCATCAGCCTGATCGGTCGCGGTGAGCCGCGCGAGAACATTGCGCGTGGCGTGATCGACAGCGTGGTCTCGCGCGTGGCGACCATGGCTGGGCAGGCGGCGGGCGCCCCGTACTACCTGACGGGAGGCCTGTGCGAGAACGCGTTCGTGGTGGAGCGGTTGGGCGAGCTACTGGGGTCGCCGGTGACCACCTCGCCCCAGGCTCGCTTTGCCGGAGCCATCGGCGCGGCGATTCGCGCACAGGCGCTCAATTAATGCATCCGCCGTAGGCTCGCATTCATGCGTATACTGGGAGGAAATGATTGACCGATGAGAGGAGGTATCGATGGCTGACGATCAGATTAAGCTCACGTCCATGACGGCCGCGAGCGGTTGAGCCGCTAAGTTGGCCCCCGGAGCCCTCGCCCAGGTCCTGGGCGATTTACCCAATGTGCATAACGACAACTTGCTCGTGGGGTTCGATACCTCCGACGATGCGAGCGTCTTCCGCGTAGGGGAGAACCTGGGACTCGTGCAGTCCATCGACTTCTTCCCACCGATGGTCGACGACCCGTTTCTGTTTGGCCAGATCGCCGCGGCCAACTCGCTGTCGGACATCTACGCCATGGGCGGGCGGCCGAGCCATGCCATGAACTTGCTGTGCATCCCGAGCTGCCTGGGCGTTGAGGTTGCCGGTCAGATTCTGGCGGGCGGCGCCGACAAGTGCGTCGAGGCCGGCTGCTCCATCGCGGGCGGTCACACCATCAACGACGACGAGCCCAAGTACGGCCTGTCCGTGAGCGGTTTTGTCGCGCTTGACCGTATGCTCGCCAACAGCGGCGCGCGCGTGGGCGATGTTCTGCTGCTGACCAAGGCCATCGGCTCGGGCATTATCACCACGGCCATTAAGGGCGAGCTCATCGAGCAGGACGAGGCCGCAGCCATGTTTGACTCGATGCGAACCCTCAACGAGGCACCGATTCGTCTGGCCGAGGGACTTGAGCTTCACGGCTGCACCGACATTACGGGCTTTGGTCTGATCGGGCACGCGTGCGAGATGGCCGAGGGCTCGGGCGTGCAGGTTGAGCTTGCATCGGGGGCGGTGCCGCTCTTTGACCAGGTGCTCGACATGGCGCGTCTGGGCATTATCCCCGCGGGCTCCTACCGCAACCAGGACTTCTTTGGCCCGCGCGTGGCGGCCGACGAGGACCTGGAGCCGGGCATGCTGGATGCGCTGTACGATCCGCAGACCTCGGGCGGTTTGCTTATTGCGGCGCCCGCGGCGGATGTGGATGAGCTTGCGCGTCGTCTGCATGCCGAGGGGCGCGTTGCCGCCGTCGTCGGTCGCGTTTGCGAGGCGGAGCCGGGCGGTCCTGCCGTCCGCGTTGTCCGTTAACGGTTTGTTTATTCAACTATCTATCGTTCTTGATTGATTCATTCGAAAGGAATTTACTATGTCTACCAAAATTGAAGTCAATGCTATGGGCGATGCCTGCCCGCTGCCCGTCGTCAAGACGCTTAAGGCCCTCAAACAGCTCGATGGCGAGGGTGCCGTGGTGACCTCGGTCGACAACGAGACCGCCGTCAAGAACATCTCCAAGATGGCACAGGAGAAGGGCTGCACGGCCTCGGTCGAGAAGGTTTCTGACGCGGAGTGGCACGTGACCGTGGCGACCTCTGGCGCCGTTGCCGTGGCCGATCCCGAGCAGGATGGCGCTGCCTTCTGTGACGCCAGTGCCGGCAAGGGCAAACTCGTCATTTCCGTCTATACCGACTGCATGGGCCGTGGCGACGACGAGCTGGGCCACAAGCTCATGAAGGCGTTTATCTTCGCCGTGACGCAGCAGGAGGAGCTGCCCGCGACCATGTTGTTCTACAACGGCGGCGCCAAGCTCACCGTCGAGGGCTCGCCGGTGCTCGATGACCTGAAGGGCCTGGCAGAGCAGGGCGTCGAGATCCTTACCTGCGGCACCTGTCTCGATCACTATGGCATTAAAGACCAGCTTGCCGTGGGCGAGGTCACCAACATGTACGTGATCGTGGAGAAGATGGAGCAGGCCGTGCGCGTCGTGCGCCCGTAGCGTATTGGTTGGAGTTGCCATGAGGGAGAAGCGCCCGGCGCTTGTCATCACGTTTCCCACCACGGCGGCCGCCATGGGCTGCGAGTCCCTGTGCATCGAGCGCGGCCTTCCCGGGCGAACGATTCCCGTGCCCGGGGAGGTCGCTGCCGGCTGCGGTCTGGCGTGGAAGGCGCTGCCTTCGGATGAGGACCTGCTGCGCGGCGAGCTTGCCGCGGCGGGCGTCCCCACCGAGGGCTTTACCGTGATCGATATGTGGGAGGTCGTGCGATGATCTACCTGGATAACGCGGCGACGACCATGCACAAGCCGCAGACGGTCATCGATGCCGTGACGCAGGCGATGTGTTCGCTCGGCAATGCCGGGCGCGGTGCCACGTCTGGTGCCCTCGATGCCGCTCGTACGATTCACGCTTGCCGTGCCAAGCTCGCGCGCCTTTTGGGTTGCCCGAGGGCGGACCATGTGTGCTTTACGCCCAACTCTACGGCGGCGCTCAACACCGCCATCAACGGGGTGGTGCGCCCCGGCGACCGCGTGGTCACGACGGTGCTCGAGCACAACTCGGTGCTACGTCCGCTCAACCGCCTGGCGGCCGAGCAGGGTGTGACGGTTGAGCATGCGGGCTGCGACGCGAACGGCGCGCTCGACTACGACGAGCTCGAGCGGCTGGTTACGCCCGGTACGCGTGCCGTGGTGGTGACGCACGCCTCCAATGTGACCGGCAACGCGGTCGACATTGCGCGCGTGGCTGCCATCGCGCATGCGGCCGGCGCGCTGTTGATCGTCGATGCTTCGCAGTCTGCCGGTACGGCGCGTGTCGATATGCAGACCATCGGCCTCGACATAGTGTGCTTTACCGGCCATAAGGGGCTCATGGGTCCGCAGGGGACCGGCGGCCTGGCCGTGGCGGAGGGCATTGACGTGGCTCCGTGGGCCATGGGCGGCACGGGCGTGCACAGCTTCGACCCACTGCAGCCGCTTGAGTGGCCCACGCGCCTTGAGGCGGGCACGCTCAACGGCCACGGCATCGCGGGCCTTTCTGCCGGTCTCGACTTTATCGAGGCGCAAGGCGGGGTCGAGGCGATCGCGGCGCATGAGCGAGCGCTCGCTGATCGCTTCCTTGCCGGTGTGCGCAAGATTCCGAGGATTAAGCTCTACGGCGCCTTTGACCAGCCGACGCGCTCGGCGATTGTGTCGCTCAACGTGGGCGATATCGACTCTGCCGAGATCTCGGACGCGCTCATGCAAGGGTGGGGGATTGCGACGCGCCCCGGCGCCCACTGCGCTCCGCTCATGCACCGTGCGCTGGGGACCGAGCGTCAGGGTGTCGTTCGCTTCTCGTTTGGGTATTTCAACACGGACGAGGAAGTCGACACCGCGATCGACGCTTTGCGCGATTTAGCCTGCTAAAGCTGCTAGACCGTTTATACTTGCGGGACGGGTGTTTTTGCCCGTCCCGTTTTTGTTTCGACCTGAAAGGTGTGCCTATGGCCTCATCCGCTCCGCGCGGTCTGCGCTCCGACCATGTCGTTACTGTCGGCATTGCGCTGTTCTCGATGCTCTTTGGCGCCGGTAACCTTATCATTCCGCCGTTGCTGGCGCTGCAGGCAGGTTCTGCCACGCCGGTCGCCATGCTTGGCTTTCTGATTGCCGCCATCGGCCTGCCCGTCATGGGTTTTATCGCCGTGGCGCTTGCCGGAACGGCGCGCGAGCTTGCCGGCCGCGTGCACCCCAAGTTTGGTGAGTTCTTTGTCGCGGCGGTGTATCTGGCCATCGGTCCGTGCCTGGCTATTCCGCGCACGAGCTCTACGGCCTTCGAGATGTTGGTGCCGCTGCTGCCCGAGGGCGTCTCGCTCGGCACGGCTCGCCTGGTGTTCGCCATCGGGTTCTTCGTAGTCGCGTTTGTGCTCACGCTGCGCCCGGGTGTCATCACACGCGTGCTCGGCCGCATTACGGGCCCCGCGCTTATCGCGCTCATCGTGCTGGTTGTGGGTGCTGCCGTGATCTCGCCGCTGGGACCGGCTGTCGCGCCTCAGGCTCCCTACGATGCGGGCGCTGCCGTGCAAGGCTTTTTGACCGGCTACCAGACCATGGACCTGCTTGCGTCGCTCGCCTTCGGCATCATCATCGCCGAGACCATTCACGAGCTGGGCGTGACCGACGACAAACGCGTCGCTTTTGAAATTTCGCGCTCCGGCGTGATTGCCGGCGTGCTCATGGCCATCATCTATTGCGGCTTGGCCCTTGCCGGTATGCAGCTCGGCACCGTGATGCCCGACGCCACTAACGGCGCTGCAATCCTTGCTCGCTCGGCCTCCATGCACTTTGGCCTTGCCGGCACGGTTGTGGTATTTGCGATTTTCTTCCTCGCTTGCATGAACGTGTGCATCGGCCTCATTAGCTGCTGCGCGCGCTATTTCTGTGAGACGTACGTGGTTGAAGGGGGAGCGGAGGCCTCCGAGGAGGCCATGCGCCGCCCCTTCGCGATCTTCGCCTTTGTGTTCGCGGCGTTTTCGTGCGTGCTTTCCAACGTGGGCCTCGACGTGATCCTTATGTTCTCGGTGCCCATGCTCAACGCTTTGTATCCCGTTGCCATTGTGCTGGTGCTTATGGGCCTGGTGCACGGTTTTTGCGATGCGCACCCGCAAGTGTGGGTCTGGGTCGGCGGCGTGGTTGCCGTGCAGAGTGTGATCACTTCGGTCCGCGATGCGTTCTTTGCGGGCGCGTGGCTACCGTTTGATGTTCTTCCGCTGGCGGATATTGGTGCCGCGTGGGCGCCGGTTGCCGTGGCGGCGTTTGTGATCGGTCTGCTCCATAGTCGTTTTGTTGCACATTCGAGGAGCTAAGGCTTCAGTGCTTGCACAGGCGGGGAGTCTCCCCTATAATTTCCTTCGCTTTGGGACACGCAAGGTCTAGACCTTAGCTGCTCAACACCTTCGGGACGTGGCGCAGTTTGGTAGCGCGCCTGCTTTGGGAGCAGGATGTCGCAGGTTCAAATCCTGTCGTCCCGACCATATCTTGCGGGCGTAGTTCAATGGTAGAACCCCAGCCTTCCAAGCTGATGACGCGGGTTCGATTCCCGTCGCCCGCTCCATAGGATAGATGAATGGCTCTGATTCCTTTTGGGAATCAGAGCCATTTTCATATACATGCCGGGGACCCCACATCTCCTCCTAAGTTGCGGTGAAATACGGACTGTTTTTCGGCTTTTATGGCCCATGTAGTCCGTATTTCACCGCAACTATTTGTAAGGTTGGATTTTGATGCCGTTGGGAGGGTCGTAGCGACCGTCTACCGAGAGTGGAAATATTTTTTGAAGCTCTGACCTGCGGCGTCAAGCTTTTGGTCAGCTTTTGGCAAGGCCTGCGGACGGAAGCATGCGATAGCGTAATGGTATTCTCTCCGCCGTGATGGTTATGGGGTTGGCCATGCTCGATAAAGGCAAACATTTTCCGCAGTCATATGCAAGGATGCTATTCTCGGCCGTTGGAATTCATCAAGATGGACAGCTGCTTATAACAATTGATCCTTGGGATGAACGCCGTGCGCGTGAGCTTATGCAGGAAGAGCTCATGCTTCGTCTTTACAACCACGTGTATGCGGATCCGGTCTATTGGAATAATCTTGGGGTTGAAGATCGCATCTTTCAGCTGGCATCCGCTATTGCGGTCGTTGAACCGGATGCTGTGTTTTGCGGATCGACAGCAGCGCTGCTCTACGGCATCGGCTCGGCGTATACGCTTCTGGATAAAGTGCAAGTACTGCTGCCACGGTCTACAAGGCGTGATACGTATGAGTTCGTTGAATACAAGCGCTGGCGGGTGGGCGAAGTGTGGCGGCTCGGTCTGTTTACGCTGACGGATCCGTATCGAACGGTTGTTGATATCGCTCGAACGAGCGCCTTTCGTTATGCGCTGGGCTATGTCGATGGCTTGGCCCGTGAGTACGATGTCGAACGCGAAGAGCTGCGGGCATATGCGCAGGCAAATTGCCGAGGGTTGCATGGCATCGCGCGTGCTTTTGACGTTTTTGAGCATATGGACGGCAGGTCAGACAATGGCGGCGAGTCCGAGGCGAGAGCAGCGATGATTCTCGCTGGGGTTGCCGCGCCTGAGCTTCAAGTTGAGATAACGCGACCGGGAAACGCTGGCTATTATCTAGCAGATTATGGCTGGCAGATGTCAGACGGCTCATGGACGCTGGCAGAGCTGCATGGGCTAGGCAAGTTTGAAGACGAAGCTCAAAATGATCCCGAGCAGGCGGCGGCAAAAACGTATCGAGCGGCCCTCATGCGCGACGCGAACCTTCGCGCCATGGGCCACAACGTCATTCATTTCAAACTCTCGGACACCTACGACGTAGAATCGTTCGGTGCCATGATGCGCGGTTACGGCATTCCGACAACAAAACCCTACGCCGAATCCCGATAGCGAAATCGTTCGCGGTCCACCTTCAATAAGTTGCGGTGAAATGCGGACTGTTGAGGCCTTTAAAGGCATAAAACAGTCCGTATTTCACCGCAACTTAGGTGGGGATGGGGTTAGCTGCGGGGGCGGTGGCGGAGCTTGTCGATGGTGGAGTCGGTGCTTCGGCTGCGGGCTTCGGCGGCGCGGTCGCGGGCGTCGGCGGCGGTTTGGCGCTGGCGGCGGTAGTCGATCATGCCTTGGATGATGGGCTTGCCAAAGCTCACGACATCATCGTTGTAGATGGCGGTTCGGGCTGCGAGGAGGCAGTCGGTAAAGTCCATATGGGTCTTGCCAAAGAGTTTGACGGCAAGGGCGACAACGGTGGGCTCGTCGACCATGACGTCATCGAGCAACCTCTTCATGGCCGCAGTAATCTCAACGCGGGGAACCTTATAGACGTCGCGCAGTGTGACCACGACGCGCGTGATGATTTCGGGGTAGACGCGAGCGGTGCGCGTGGCGATGACCTTGGCGGCGCGCGGTGACAGAACCTCGTCGTCGTCAAGCAGGTAGCGCAGGATGACGGTCTCGTCGATGATGGTGCTACTCATGGATATCTACTTCCTCGGGACCCAAAATCGAATCGTCGCTTTCTGTGGCAAGGTACTCAATCCAGGCATTGCGCTCTTCGGAGCGGCGATTGGGGTCACCATATGCTTTGAGCGACAAAAAGGCGAACGGCCTCGGCAAGCGATGTGCCCATGGCGTCGTAGAGGCGCTCGGCATGCTGCTTGTCTTCCTCGCGAATGCGCACCTGCAGGATGGCTCGTTTTTGAGTCGATGTCATCACTGGCCTCCCTTAATGAGCGTGCAATATGAATAGTCAAATACAGCATCGGCTAATAATAGCCAATTTTATAACAACTACTTTATTGCACTAGAGTAATTGAGTCTGAACAATAATACAAACGTACTACATCCTTCAGAAGCGAGCGTGAAATCTTTCGTGGATGTACGCATGTAATACACTCACCTTTATAGCTTCTAGAGAATAATTCCAACCTGCCAAAACCCCTGCAATACACCCGTATTGCAGGGCCTATGCTCAAGTTTGCCACCTGCAACTGCGTATATTTAGCCTGTATATCGTTGGAGGAACTCTATCGAAGTGCCTGTTTCGCCGCATGCGCTCGATACGTCGATGCCAGGCCACGGGCGGCTTGGGACAACGTCGACAGGGTCTCTCCGGCATGGGATTCAGGAGGGAGTGAACAACATGGGCAATAAACGAGTCGTGGCTGATTCTTCACGCTGCATTGGATGCCAAACCTGTATGGCGGCGTGCATTGAGGCACACGATATTCCCGGCAACATCGCCGCACCTCGCTTGCGCGTAACGCGCACCTACGAGATTTCCGCGCCGGTGGCATGTCACCACTGCGAGGATGCCCCGTGCGCCAAGGCCTGCCCCACGGGCGCCTTGTTCTTTGATCCAAAGAACCATCGCATCGGCGTCAACGAGGACAACTGCATCGGCTGCAAGAGCTGCGTCATGGCCTGCCCCTTTGGCGCCGTGAGCGTAGCGACCACGCAGGTCCCCGTCTTGATGGGCGACGTGCGCGTGGGTTCGCAGACTAAGAGCTTCGTGCTCAAGTGCGACCTGTGCGTGGACCGTCCCGGCGGTCCGGCGTGTGCCGAGGCGTGTCCGACCAAGGGCCTCACCCTGGTAGACGATGAGCGTCTGGCAGAACTGACTGCCGAGCGTGCCCGCGCCACCATCGAAAACGAGGCGTAAGCGTCGGGCGACAGGCCCAATGATTGTCAAATAAGTACCGAGTATTCGGTAGCAGAGAAAGGAAGGAGGGTGTCATGGAGAAGCATAAAGTGATCTGCCCGTACTGCGGCGCCGGTTGCCAGTTTAACCTCCTGGTCCAAAACGGCCAGGTCGTGGGTACCGAACCGCTCAACGGCATCACCAACCAGAGCGAGCTGTGCCTTAAGGGCATGAGCGGCTACGACTTCATCAACGACACCAAGATCTTGACTCCCCGCGTACTGCACCCGATGATCCGCCGCACCAAGGGCGCGGATCTTGAGCGCGTAAGCTGGGACGAGGCACTGGATTTCACCGCATCTAAGATGCAGGCCATAATTGACGAATATGGTCCTAACGCTGTCATGACCACCGGCTCTTCGCGAGGCGGCGGCAATGAGGCGAACTACGTCATGCAGAAGTTTACGCGTGCGTGCATCGGCACCCACAGCGTGGACAACTGCGCCCGTACTTGACACGGCCCTACTGTCCTCGGTCTGATGGACACGGTTGGTTCAGGTTGCATGTCATGCTCCATCCCCGGTATGGAGGATGCGGGCTGCATTTTCCTCTTCGGCTATAACCCTGCCGATTCGCACCCCATCGTCGCAAGGCGTATCGTGCGAGCCAAAGAAAAGGGTTGCAAGATTATCGTCGCCGACCCGCGCCATATCGAAACTGCGCGTATCGCCGATATCTACCTTCCGATCAAGAACGGTTGCAATGTCGCGTTCCTCAACGCCTTTGCCAACTGCTTGGTCAACGATGGCCTCTACGACAAGGAATTCGTCGCCGAACACACGAACGGCTTTGACGAGTGGTGGGAGACCATCAAGAACTACACTCCCGAATCCGTACAGGACATCACGGGTGTCGAGCCCGCATTGATCCATCAAGCTGCCGAGATGTACGCCACGGCGAAGCCCTCTGCCATCATTGGCTGGGGTATGGGCGTATGCCAGCAGAAGCAGAACCTGAAGACGGTGCACACCATCGCCTCCATCGCCTGCGTTGCCGGCCAGATCGGCAAACCCAATTCCGGCCTCGCGCCCGTGCGTGGCCAGAACAACGTCCAGGGCTCCTGCGATATGGGCATGCTGCCCAACCTGTACCCTGGCTACCAGAAGGTCACCGACCCGGCAGTGCGTGCCAAGTTTGCCAAGGCTTGGGGCGTGCCCGAGGAAAAACTCCCGCTCGAGGAGGGCTATAAGCTCACCGACCTGGGCCACCTGGTCGACGAGGGCAAGGTGCACTACTTCTACAACTACGGCGAGGACCCGGTGCAGACCGAGCCCGATTCGGCCGGTATGCGCAAGACGCTCTCCGAGCTGGATCTGTTCATTTGCCAGGACATCTTTATGACGCAGACGACCATGCTCGCCGACGTCATCCTGCCTGCCACCTCCTGGGGCGAGCACGAGGGTGTCTTTACCGCATCCGACCGTAGCTTCCAGCACTTTGACGCGGCCGTTCCGCCCAAGGGCGAGTGCCGTCACGACTGGGAGATCTTCGCGGACCTGTCTACGCGCATGGGCTACCCCATGCATTACGACAACACCGAGCAGATCTGGAACGAGTGCATTAGCCTGTGCCCCAACTTTGTGGGCGCGACCTACGAGAAGATGGCTCCCGAGGGCGGCTACGCCCAGTGGCCGGTCAAGAGCACCGATGTGAACGACCACGGTACGCCCGACATGTTCGCTGGTGGCAAGTTCACCACCAAGGACGGCCGCGCCAACCTGATGGCGCACGACTGGGAGGCGCCCTCCGAGCTTCCCGACGATGAGTACCCGCTCATTCTGTGCACCGTCCGCGAGGTCGGTCACTACAGCTGCCGCTCGATGACCGGCAACTGCAAGACGCTGGCGCTGCTCGCCGACGAGCCCGGCTTTGTCCGCATGAATCCCGCGGACGCCGATGCGCGCGGCATCAAGAATGGCGACATCGTCTCGATTCACAGCCGCCGCGGCCAGGTATACAGCCGCGCCGACGTGAGCGATCGCATCAACAAGGGCACGGTCTACATGACCTACCAGTGGTGGATCGGCAAGTGCAACGAGCTGACCATGCACAAGGTCGACCCGGTCTCGCATACGCCCGAGGACAAGTTCTCCGCCTGCCAGGTCGACGCTATCGCCGACCAGGTTTGGGCTGAGGGCGAGGTCGAGCGTCAGTACACCGAGCTCAAGCAGGCTCTGGTGGACGCCGCCGCTCCTCAGGACGTTGAGCCCGGCGCCGCCAAGTTCGACGACGAGACGCACGTGAATCAAATCGTGTAGTCCCGTTCTCGTTGGCTTTTTGGGCCGGGCGTCCCGTACGTTCGGGAGCCCGGCCCGTTATTTTGAAAGGAAGTGGGGATGAACCGCTTCATCGACATCAACCCGGAGAGGTGCATCGGCTGCGGAACATGCCAGTCCGCCTGTGCCGACGCCCACCGGATGCAGGGTCTTCAGGATACGCCGCGTCTGGCGCTCGTGAAGACCGGCGGTATTTCGGCCGCCCTTGCCTGCCACCATTGCGAGGGTGCCCCCTGCGCCGAGGTTTGCCCGGTGAATGCCATCGAGCACGATGGCGATCGCATCCACGTCAAGGAGCAGGAGTGCATCGGGTGCAGGCTGTGCGCCATCGCGTGCCCCTTCGGAGCCATCCATCCCGATGGCACGTCTATCGCCGGTGTCGCAGGCATGTGCGACCCGACGCCTTCGTATCCTAAGTCCCTGAGCAGCCTGCTTACGTGGGCTCCCGGCCAGTACACCTGCGCCGTCAAGTGCGACCTGTGCGCCTTCGATCCGGACGGCCCGCATTGTGTGGCGGCGTGCCCCACCAAGGCGCTGACCGTCATGGGCGGCGCGGCCGATCGCGAGCTCGACGAGGCCAAGCGCCTGCGCTCAATCGAAAACGGTCCGGTCGTCGACGTTACCGCTGTGGCCCAGGGCCTGTCCGAGAAAGCAGAAGGGAGCGTAAACAATGGATAGCATGACGCTGCTTATCGCATCGCTTGCCGTCTCGTGCATCGGTGCGCTCGCCTCGGTTCTGCTGATCAAGGCCGATAACGCCGCCAAGACCGCCGGCTGCCTTATCGGCGCCATCGCCGCGGTGCTTTCGTTTGTGGCCGGTATCCAGGCCGTGCTGGGCGATGTCACATCGGTCGACACCATCGTGTTCTTCCCGTTTGCCCATTTCCAGCTGCTGCTCAATCAGCTGTCTGGCCTGTTCGTGGCGCTCATCTCGGTGCTCGCGTTTGCCGGCTCGATCTACGGTCTCAACTACTTTGATGAGTACCCGGGCAAAAAGGGCCGCGCCGGCTTCTTCTTCAACACCTTCGTGGCGTCCATGATGCTCGTCATCACCGCCGACAACGTGTTTTGGTTCCTGGTCGCCTTTGAGCTCATGTCGCTGACCTCGTACTTCCTGGTCGTGATCGAGGAGAACGAGAACTCCATCCATGGCGGTTGGCTCTACTTTGTGATCGCGCACGTGGGCTTTGTGCTCATCATGGCGAGCTTCCTCACCATGACCAACTTCGCCGGCGGCTCGTTTGCCTTTGCGGATTTCCGCGCTACGCAGTTTAGCCCCGCGGTCGCATCCGTGTGCTTTGTGCTCGCCTTCTTTGGCTTTGGCGCCAAGGCCGGTATCATCCCGCTGCACGGCTGGCTGCCCAAGGCACATCCCGAGGCGCCGTCCAACGTGTCGGCCCTCATGTCCGGCGGCATGATCAAGATCGGTATCTTCGGCATCCTCAAGGTTGGTCTCGACCTGCTCTCCGCCTCGGGCGTTCAGGTCTGGTGGGGCCTTATGGTCATGGTCTTCGGTGCGATCTCGTCGGTCCTCGGCGTGGCCTTCGCCCTGCAGGAGCATGACATCAAGCGCCTGCTGGCCTATCACTCCGTCGAGAACATCGGCATCATTCTGCTCGGCGTCGGCGCTTCCATGGCCGCCATGGCGCTCAACTCGGTCGGCATCGCCGTCCTGGCTCTGATGGCCGCCCTCTACCACACGTTTAACCACGCGATGTTTAAGGGCGAGCTGTTCTTGGGCGCCGGTGCGCTGCTGTACTCCACGGGTACGCGCAATATGGAGAAGATGGGCGGCCTGTTCCGTCGTATGCCGGCAACGGCCATCTGCTTCCTCGTTGGCGCGCTTGCCATCTCGGCTATCCCGCCCTTCAACGGCTTTGTGTCCGAGTGGTTTACCTACCAGTCGCTCTTTAACGCCGCCATGCAGGGCGACAAGGCCGTCATGATCGTAGCCGTGTTCGCTGCCGTCGCGCTTGCCGTTACCGGCGCGCTGGCTGTCACGTGCTTCGTCAAGGCCTATGGTGTCTCCTTTGCCTCCGCGCCCCGCTCCGAGGCCGCGGCCAATGCCAAGGAGGTTCCCGCCCCCATGGTGTTTGCGCAGGGCCTGCTCGCGGCCATCTGCGTCGTGCTGGGCATTGGCGCTCCCGTGATTGCGCCCGTGCTGGTCGATGTCGCCGCGTCCGTGCTGCATCCGTACGGTGGCGTGTTTGCCGCCGAGGGCATGGAGCTCATGAACCAATACTCCGGCGCTGCCACCTCCACGCCCGCGATCGCCATTGCGCTCGTGGTGCTCGTCGGCCTTGCCTGCGGTTATCGCAAGCTCAAGACCGTCGGCAAGGTGCAGAAGTCTCAGCCGTGGGCATGCGGTTATGCTCCCAACGAGCATATGCCCGTCGTGGCCACGACCTTTGCCTCCGAGGTGTCCTGGTTTATGCAGCCGCTCTACACGCTGCGCGACCGTTGCACGGCCGTCTGCTGGTCCATCGCGCACTTCTTCCAGAAGCTCACCGGTGTGGCTGAGGCTGTGGAGCCCGTACCCGACAAGGTTCTCGTCGATGCCCCGCATAAGGGCGTCGAGAAGCTCGCCGACCTCGCGACTAAGCTCGAGGGCGGCAACTACAGCATCTATATCTGCTACATCGTCGCGGCACTCGTGGTGTTCCTCGTGCTCGCCGTGCAAATGGGTTAAGGAGGGGAGAGCATGAACAACATCGTACTTGCCGTTCTGCAGGGCATGGTCGTCATGGCCGTCGCACCGTTCTTCTCCGGTCTCGGCCGCGTGATCCGCGCCAAGATGCACAACCGTCGCGGCCCCAGCATCATGCAGGACTACCGCGACCTGGCCAAGCTCTTTGCGCGCCCCGAGTCCCAGAGCGAGGATGCGAGCTTTGCGCTGCGCATTATGCCGCCGCTGTTCTTCGCCGTCGCCTTTATGCTCGCGATGGGTCTGCCGCTCTTTACGGCACAAAGCCCCATCCCGGTCTTTGGTGACGCCATCACCATCATGTACAGCCTGGCGCTCGCCCGCTTCTTCTTCGCCCTCTGCGGTGTGGATTCGTCCAACGCTTACGCCGGTATCGGCGGCGTCCGCGAGCTGCTCATGAGCGTGCTCATCGAGCCGTCCATGCTGCTGGCGCTGTTTGCCGCCGCCCTGGTGTGCGGCTCCACCGACATCGCCACCATGGGTCAGCACATCATGACGGGCGCCATCGACGCGCCGGTCGCCGTGATCCTCGCCGGCATCGCCTTTGCGATTGCCTGCTACATGGAACTCGGCAAGCTGCCCTTTGATCAGGCCGAGGCCGAGCAGGAGCTTCAGGAAGGCCCGCTCGCCGAGCTTTCCGGCCCGTCGCTCGCCATGGCCAAGCTCGCCATGTCCATGAAACAGGTCCTGGTCGTTGCCTGGTTCTGCGCGATCTTCGTCCCCTGGGGCGAGCCCGCGGCCGTGGGTATCGCGGCCGTTCTGGGCGCGGTCATCTTCCTGGTGAAGTGCCTGATCGACTTTGTCGTGTGCGGCGTGATCGAGAACTCTTGTTCGCGTTCGCGTTTTAAGGTGCTTGGCAATCAGACCTGGGCTGTCGTGGGCATCGCCGTTCTGGCGTTTGTCTTCGTGGTCGTCGGCGTGTAGGAGAAGGGAGAAACAATGTCATTTGCAGTCAGTCTGTCCCTTCTCGGCTTGGTCGCTATCGCGGCCCCGATGGTGGCCTCGGTGCTCGTCGCCCTGTTCCCCCGTCCGTACGCCAAGTGGTTCAGCGTTTTGGGTGCCGCCGTCTCGACGGTCTGCACCATCGCCCTCGCCGCGAATTTCGCCGGCGCCGGCATGCCCGACACGCAGGTCCCCCTGATCTCGTTTGGGCAGACCCTCGTCATGGGATTCACCTTCGATCGCATGAGCACGCTGCTCGCGCCTGCCTTTGTGGGTATCGGCCTGCTTGTCGTGATCTATTCGATTCCCTATATGAGCGAGAATAACCGTGAGCATCCCGACGCACCGCGTCGTCGCTTCTACGCGTACCTCGCGACCTTCATCGGCGCCATGGCCGGCCTTGTGTACAGCTCGACCCTTTTGGGCCAGCTCGTGTTCTTTGAGATCACGGGTGCGTGCTCTTGGGGCCTCATTAGCTACTACATGACGCCTACGGCCAAGAAGGCCGGCATGAAGGCCCTGATCATTACGCATATCGGTGCACTCGGCCTGTATCTGGGCGCCGCAATCGTGTTTGCCCACACCGGCACCTTCGCCATTACCGCGATTGCCGGCCTCGACGCCAAGCTCAAGGCCATCGTCCTTTTGCTCGTGCTGTTTGCGGCCTGGGCCAAGTCAGCACAGGTTCCCATGTACATGTGGCTGCCTTCGGCCATGGAGGCGCCGACGCCTGTTTCGGCTTACCTGCATGGTGCCTCGATGGTCAAGGTCGGCGTGTGCGTGTTCGCGCGTGCACTCGTCTCTGCCGGCGAGATTCCCGAGATCGTGGGCTGGGTCGCCATTATCGACGCCATGGTCACCATGCTCTTTGGTTTCCTTATGTACCTGCCGCAAAAGGACATGAAGCGCCTGCTGGCCTTCTCCACGATCGCCCAGCTCTCCTATGTGTTCTTTGGTCTGGGCCTTTCGGTCTTTGGCAGCCAGCTGGCCTTTGATGGCGCCGTGTGCCACATCTTTAACCACGCTTTCGCCAAGACGCTGTTCTTCCTGATCGCCGGTTCGTTCTCCTTTACGCTCGGCACGCGTATGCTGCCCAAGCTTCGCGGCATCGTAAAGAAGTACCCGATCTCGGGCGTGGGCTTTGGTGTCGCGGCACTCGCCATTGCCGGCGTGCCGCCCATGAACACGTTCTTCTCGAAGTTCCAGATCATCGCCGGCGGCTTCTCCGTGGGTGCCGGCAACGTCGCGATCCTGGTGCTCGTGTGCATTATGGTCGCCGAGACCGTCGCCACCTTTGCCTGGTTCCTCAAGTGGATGGGCTATTGCCTGCCCGGCGAGCCGAGCGACGAGGTCGCTGCGGGAGCCCCGCTTCCCCGTGCGATGGCGTTCGTGTTCATCGTGCTCATCATCATGGTCATCGTCAGCGGCCCGCTTTCGGCCAGCTGGATCGGTTAGGAGGTGGAACGACATGGGTTATTCGATCGTCAACATCCTTGGCGGCCTTCTGATCGTCACGTCCACCATGGTGGTTGTCTCCAAGAACATCAAACATTCCATCCACTGGTATGCGGTGCAGTCGCTGGTGCTCGTGGGGCTTCTCGCCACGCTCGGTGTCACCACCGGTGCGCAGGAGCTGCTTATGTGGGCCGGATCTGCCTTTATCACTAAGGTCGTCCTGGTCCCTTACATCCTCAACCGCGCATACAAGAAGATGGGCGAGCCGAGCGACGCATCGCTCAAGGCCGGCCTTAAGCCCGCGTGGGCCATTTGCATCATCGCCGTCGAGGTCGCGATCTGCTTTGCCGTCGTGACGCAGATCAGCCTGCCCACGGCCGAGGTTGCAACGCCAGCGCTCGCCATTAGCTTCGCTCACTTCTTCGTGGGCCTCACCTGCATCATCTCGCAGCGCAACATCATGAAGCAGATCTTTGGATACTGCCTTATGGAAAACGGCAGCCATGTGACGCTCGCGCTTTTGGCCCCCACCGCTCCCGAGATCATCGAGATCGGTATCGCCACCGACGCCATCTTTGCCGTCATCATCATGTCCATCGTCGTGCGTCGCATTTGGGACGACTCCCACTCGCTCGATGCGCGCGACCTGTCCGAGCTGAGGGGGTAGTCCATGGAAACGTTGATTCTCGCCCTGCTCGCGACTCCTTTGGTGTTCTCGCTGGTCATGGCGTTTTTGCCCAAGAACACGTCCTATAACGTGTTTGCCGGTCTCAACCTGGTCTCCGTCGCAGCCGTCCTGGTGCTGTCGATTATGACGGCCGGTGACGTCCTTATGAGCGGCGAAACCGCGAGCGCTCTTGGCCTGTGGTTCCACCTCGATTCGCTGGGCGCCATCTTTGTGCTGCTCATCGGCTTTATCGGTTTTCTTACGGGGCTGTTCTCGCTGCCCTATGTAAAGGCCGATATCGAGGAGGGCTCCATGCCCGCCGAGCGCGCCAAGCAGTATTTTGCGCTGTTTAGCCTGTTTGTGTTCACCATGCTGCTCGCGTGCCTGTCCAACAACATGATCCTCACGTGGGCCGCCGTGGAGGCAACCACGCTTTCCACCGTGTTCCTGGTGGGTATCTACAAGAACAAGACGGCCCTCGAGGCTTCTTGGAAGTATGCGATGGTCTGCACCGCCGGCGTGGCCTTTGGCCTGTTCGGTACGCTGCTGATCTACGCCAACGCCGCCGACGTGATTCCCAATGCCCACGAGGCCGCGTTCCTGTCGTGCGTACTGCCGTATGCCGACCAGTTCGACCCGACGCTCATGCGCCTTGCCTTTGCGTTTATCGTGATCGGCTTTGGCACCAAGGCCGGCCTGTTCCCCATGCACACTTGGCTGCCCGATGCCCACTCCCAGGCCCCGAGCCCTGTCTCGGCCCTGCTTTCGGGCGTGCTGCTTAAGTGCGCCATGCTTGTGATCATGCGCTTCTACGGCTTTACCATCCAGGCCGTGGGCGCCGAGTATCCGCAGCTTTTGCTGTTGATCGTCGGCACGCTGTCCATTTTGGTGGCGGCGCTTTCGATGTTCCGCCAGGACGACCTCAAGCGCCGCTTTGCGTACTCGTCTGTGGAGAACGTGGGCGTCATCGCCCTGTGCCTGGGTATCGGTGGCCCGCTGGGTATCGCCGCGGCCCTGCTGCACTGCGTGTTCCACGGTTTCACCAAGACGCTTGCCTTCTGCGTGTCCGGCAACATCCAGCACGCTTTTGGCACGCGTAGCCTGGCCAAGATTCAGGGTGTCGTCGAGGTTGCCCCCGCAACCGCCGCGCTCGCCGTCCTGGCGCTGCTCGGTCTTGGCGCCTTCCCGCCCTTCGGCATGTTTATCTCCGAGTTCCTGACTTTTGTCGCCGGTGTTACCGCCGGTCCCATGTGGCTGGTCGTCGTGGTCGCCCTCGGTCTTACCGTGGCCATCTCCGCGCTCACCCGCATCGCACTCAAGTCGGTATTCGGCCATGCGCCCCAGGGCATGGGCAAGCATGAGGCCCCGGCGCTCATGCTTATCCCCGAAATCATCCTGGCTGTCATGATCTTGTGGTTTGGCATCGCCACCCCGCTGCCTCTCGTGCACGGTGTGGAGACCGCGACCGGCATCGTGCTCGAGCAGAGCACCGAGGAACTTCACGCGACGCCGATGTACCGCGCTGTGTTCGGTACCGAGACCGCTCAGAGCGAGGTGGAGTAACGAATGATTGAAACTGAGAACAAGGTGTATGCCCGTCGCTGCGAGAGCCATGTCGAGGCCCTGCGCCGCGCTGTTCCGGGCTGCATCGAGAAGGTCGAGTGGCAGTGCGAGGACCAGCTGACGATCACCGTCAAGCAGGACAAGCTGCCCGAGGCCGTCCACTACCTGTACTACGAGCGCTACGGCTGGATTCCCGTGATCATCGGCAACGATGAGCGCAGCCTGTGCGGCCGTTACGCCGTGTACTATGTCATCTCCATGGAGGGGGAGGATCCCGGTTGGGTGACCGTGCGCACCGAGGTCGATCCCGCCAAGATGACGTTCCCGTCCGTGACACCGTTCGTCCCCGCCTGTGTGTGGGGCGAGCGCGAGCTGCGCGACATGTTCGGCTTGATTCCCGAGGGTCTGCCCGATCGTCGCCGCCTGGTGCTGCCCGATGACTGGCCCAGCGGCCTGTACCCGCTGCGCAAGGACTCCATGGACTACCGCTTCCGTCCCGCTCCTGCGAGCGACATGGAAAACTACGAGTTCTTGGCCGATACCAAGGGCAAGGAGACGACGCTTGTCCCCATGGGCCCGTTGCACATTACCTCCGACGAGCCCGGCCACTTCCGCCTGTTCGTTGAGGGCGAGACGATCGTCGACGCCGACTACCGTCTGTTCTACGTGCACCGCGGCATGGAGAAGGTCGCCGAGACGCGCCTGAACTATGACGCCGTGACGTTCCTCGCCGACCGCATCTGCGGCATCTGCGGCTGCGCCCACTCGGTGGCCTATGCCGAGGCCGTCGAGCGCGCCCAGGGCATCCATGTTCCGCTGCGCGCCCAGTACATTCGCGCTATCATGCTCGAGGTCGAGCGCCTGCACTCGCACCTGCTCAATATTGGCCTCGCATCGCACTACACGGGCTTCGACTCCGGCTTCCAGCAGTTCTTCCGCGTCCGCGAGAAGTCTATGGACCTGGCCGAGAAGCTCTCCGGTCACCGCAAGACCTACGGCCTCAACGTGATCGGCGGCGTGCGTCGCGACATTTTGGCCGAGCAGAAGCTCTCCACGCTCACGACTATCCACCAGCTGCGCTCCGAGGTTCAGGAGCTCGTCGACGTCTTGCTCTCCACGCCCAACTTTATTGAGCGTACTAGTGGCATCGGCATCTTGGACCGCAAGATCGCACGCGACTTCTCGCCGGTCGGCCCGCTCATGCGTGGCTCGGGCTATGCCCGCGACGTGCGCTTTGACCATCCCTTCGACGGCTACGCCGATCCGGACGTTCAGAAGATGCACGCTGCCACGGCCGACACCTGCGATGCCTTCGGCCGTACTGCCGTTCGCATCCAGGAGGTCTACGATTCGATCGACATGATCGAGACCATGCTCGAGAACTGCCCGTCGGGCCCCATCCTCACCACGGATTGGGAGTACACCCCGCACAAGTACGCCATCGGTGCCACCGAGACGCCGCGCGGCGAGGACGTGCACTGGGCCATGCTCGGCAATAACCAGAAGTGCTACCGCTGGCGCGCCAAGGCCGCCACGTACAGCAACTGGCCGGTCCTGCGCTACATGTTCCGCGGCAACACCGTGGGCGACGCGGCGCTGATCGTCGGCTCGCTCGACCCGTGCTACTCCTGCACCGACCGCGTGACGGTGACCGATGTCGCCGCCAAGCGCGACCATGTGCTCGACAAGGAGCAGTTCGAGAACGTCTGGCGCGACAAGTCGCCGCTTGCGGGCGAGGGCACCATGGCCGCCCCGCTCGATGAGGAGGCGCTCTAATATGCTGAAGCTTTGGAAGGTTAACGCCAAGGCCGGCGACGCGACGGTCAAGTACCCGTTTGCGCCGTTCCCCACCAACAAGGACATGCGCGGCAAGCCCGAGCACAATGCCGAGCTCTGCATCGCCTGCGGTGCCTGCGGTGTGGCGTGCCCGGCCGATGCCATTCGCATGGACACCGACCTTGCGGCCGATACCATCACCTGGTCGATTGACTACGGTCGCTGCATCTTCTGCGGCCGTTGCGAGGAAGCGTGCCCCATGGAGGCCATCAAGCTCACCGAGGAGTTTGAGCTGGCCGTCATGAGCAAGGACGACCTCAGCAGCAAGAGCGTCTACACGCTCGAGCACTGTTCGCGCTGCGGCAAGCCGTTTGCCCCGCATAAGGAGATCGACTACGCCAAGCGCCTGCTGCAAAAGGCCGGCGGTATGGAGGCCGAGCAGGCCGCCCGTACCGTGCGCGTGTGCCAGGAGTGCAAGCGCGAGCTCGACGCCCTGCGCGCCGCCTCGGCCGTAAAGACCGGCAACGCTGCCGGCATGGCTGCCAACGAGACGCTTGCGTCCGGCGAGCCCCAGGGCCCCGGCATGGAGTATCTGGGCGGCCACGGCGTGAACCCGGAGTATATCGACCGCGAGCTCAACCCCGATGCGCCCGAGATTCCCGCCGGTCCGGCGCCGGTCGAGGGCATCATCATGGATTTTGATACGAAGGAGGAGTAACCATGGCCGAACCCACGCTTTTGCCCGAGCGGCTTCAGTACCGCCCGACCAAGATCGAGCTCGACGAGAGCATCGAGAAGGCCAAGGCGACCCTTCTTAAGAAGATCAAGCGCTCGGTGTACGTCTACCGTGTTGACTGCGGCGGCTGCAACGGCTGCGAGATCGAGATCTTCGGTTCCATCACGCCCGTCTTCGACGTCGAGCGCTTTGGCATCAAGGTCGTGCCCTCGCCCCGTCACGCCGATGTGCTGCTGTACACCGGCGCCGTGACGCGTGCCATGCGCATGCCGGCCCTGCGCGCCTTTGAGGCTGCACCCGATCCCAAGATCGTGGTGTCCTATGGCGCGTGCGGCTGCACCGGTGGCATCTTCTACGACAACTACTGCGTCTGGGGCGGCACGGACAAGATCCTGCCGGTCGATGTCTACATCCCCGGCTGCCCGCCCAGCCCTGCGCAGACCGTCTACGGCTTTGCCATGGCGCTCGGTCTGCTGGACCAAAAGCTCCATGCCGAAACCACGGTGGAGGCCGCCGGCGAGCAGGCCGATATCCTGCACCCCGGCGTGCCGTACAAGCTGCGCGTTGCCATCGAGCGCGAGGCTCGCGTCATGAGCGGCTACCGTTACGGCCGCGACCTGGCCAACGAGTTTATGGATACGCTCGAGGGCGCGCCCAAGGGCGATATCCGCGGTGCTATGGCGCTGCTCATCGATAAGCAGGACGATCCCCGCCGCGTTGAGGTCTACTCGGCGCTGCAGGATCTGGTGCTGGCCGGAGGTCGCTAGATGGAACTCACGGACCGCTCTGGTTACTTTGCGGGCCCCGGTATGCTCGGCGGCTCCTTTGGCGACGCCTCGCGCGCAAGCGACGAGGCTGCCGAGGGCGTCGCCGACCCCTGCCTGGGCCATGCGCCCGACCAGGTGGTCTTCTATGAGCTCACGCGTAAATTTGTGGAGACCGAGGAAGACGTTCCCCAGGAGGCCTGCGACGTGCTGTACTACACGCTCGCCGTGGGCCACCACACCGGCGTGCTCGACTGCTTTGAGCCGCGCCTGTCGGTGCCGGTGAACGTGTTCTATTCGCTCGTCGACGCGTTGCCGGAGGGGGAGGCCAAAACCAAGTTCGAGGCCATCCGCTCCTTTGGCGAGTGCCAGCTCGACAAGGCGGCGGTGCCGTCGCTGCTCGAGGCCTGCGACACGCTGCTCGACGAGCGCGGTTTTCGCGGTTCGGCCAAGGCCGGCATCTCGGTGTTCGATGACGACTTTGGCCTGCATGCCCAGCAGGTCGCGTTTCTGATGAAGTTTCGCGATCTGGTTGAGCGCGTGCGCGATGTGTCGGGCGTGTATCTGACGGGGAGGCTACAGTAATGGGTCGCGTTGTGGATGGCCGTGTGAACGGCGCCCCGTTTGCGGGCATTGTGCTCACGGCGGGAAGCGTGCTGCGTGCCGACGATGCCGCCGGCCCCGTGCTCTCCAAAAAGATGGAGGACGCGCCCATTGCCGGTTGGTACACCATCGACGGTGGCCAAACGCCCGAGGACGACATCATCGAGGTCAAGCGCGAGCGTCCGCCTCGCCTGGTCTTGGTCGATGCCGCCGACATGGCGCTGCCCGTCGGGTCTATCCGCCTGCTCGATAAGCGCGATGTGGCCCGCAAGTCGATGTTCACCACGCATTCGCTTCCTTTGTCGATTCTGATCGAAGAGATTGAGCAATCGTGCGAAGATATCGTCTTCATAGGGATTCAGCCGGGCGACACGGAGTTCTACAACCCCATGTCCCCGGAAGTCTTTGACGCCGTCGACGCCGTGTACGACGCCGTAGCCGCCAACGACTTTTCCCACTTTGTCCGCTTGGGGCAAGAGCAATAGAGCGCTTGTCCCTGCTGATTAGGAAAGAAGTGATTGACATGGCAGATTCCAAGGCAGAATATCCCGCTCCCGATTGCCTGGCGCCCGCCGCGATCGAGGCCAAGACCGAGGCCGCCGGCGTGACCAAGGCCAACCTGCCGGTCGCAAAGGCCTTTCTGTTGGCAATGTTCGCCGGCGCGTTCATTGCCTTCGGCGGCCTGTTCTTTACCGTGTTCTTGAGCGACAGCACGCTGGGCTGGGGTGCCCAGCGCGTCGTGGGCGGCCTGTGCTTTTGCCTGGGCCTGGTGCTCGTGCTGGTGTGCGGCGCCGAGCTGTTCACTGGCAACTCGCTCATGGTCTGCGCGCTCAAGAGCAAAAAGATCACCCTGGCTCAGATGCTCAAGGCATGGCTCGTCGTGTGGCTTGGTAACTTTGCCGGTGCCCTGTTCATCGTCTTTTTGGTGTACATGGCCGGCATTTACAAGCTCAACGGCGAGGCGGTCGCCAATTCCATGGTGAGCGTCGCCGCCGGCAAGGTGACGGTCGACTGGGTGACGATCTTCTTCCGCGGCATCCTGTGCAACATCTTTGTGTGCCTGGCCGTGTGGATCGGTACCGCTGGCAAGACCGTGGTCGATAAGGTTGTGGGCATTCTGCTGCCCATCGCCGCCTTTGTGGCCTGCGGTTTTGAGCACTGTGTCGCCAACATGTACTTTTTGCCCATGGGTGCCGTGATGCATGCGTGCGGCTATGGTGCCAAGGTCGCCGGCGCCGATGCGCTCAACGCTGCGGGCATTGCGTTTAACCTGTCCGCCGCCACCCTGGGCAACATTGTGGGCGGTGCGGTTCTGGTCGCGCTCGGCTACTGGTTTATCTACGCCAAGAAGTCCGAGGCGTAAGGTGCCGTCTGTTTGACGTTGGGCCTCCCGCGGGGCGTTGCCGTGCGGGAGGCTTTTTGGGTCTTGGACTCGTTGCCGGGCTGTTGGCCTGTTGTGTTTGGCTTGTGAAAGGGGTAATCGAGATGGCATCTGCTGTGGAGCGTGACGGTCGCGCCGTGGTGACCACATGCGGGGGATGCTATGCCGATTGCGCCTTTGCGGCACGCGTTGAGGATAGTCGCGTGGTGGCCGAGTTGCCGGTGTCGGGGCATCCGTGCGCGGCGCGTGCCCTGTGCGCCCGCGGGCGGCATCGCCTGGTAATGCCGTTTGACGAGCGCGACCGCATTTTGCACCCCATGCGCCGCCGCCAGGATGGCTCGGGTTTCGATGCGATTTCGTGGGATGAGGCGTTCGCGCAGATCGCAGCGCGCCTTGGGGAGATTGTTGACGAGCGCGGGCCTCGTTCGCTGGGCATGACGCTCGGGGTGCCCTCGTTCGACCGCTACTGGGCGCATCGTTTTATGCATGCGCTGGGCTCGCCCAACGTATACGGTGCCGACGGTGCCTGCGAGGTAAGCCGTCTCACCGGCTGGGAGCACAGCCTGGGCTATAGTCCCGCTTCCGACCTGGCGCATACCGATTGCATCATGTACCTGGGGCGTTCGCTGGTGGACTCGTCTTCGATGGGGGCAGTCGACGCCTTGAATGATGCACGCCGCCGCGGGGCGAAAATCATTGTCGTGGACCCGCGGCGCAGTGGCTCTGCGGCGCTTGCCGACCGCTGGTTGCGCGTGCGCCCGGGCTGCGACTTGGCGCTGCTGTTGGGTATTGCCCATGTCTTGATTGCCGAGGATCTGTATGACCACGAGTTCGTGACCCGCTATACCACGGGTTTTGACGAGCTGGCGCAGGCGGCCGCTGTTTGGTCGCCTGAGTGGGCCGAGTCGATGTGCGACGTGCCGGCGGACGATATCCGTGCGACTGCGCGAGATTTGGCTGCCGCGGCGCCTGCTGCGGTGGTGGACGCTGGCTTTCATGGTGGCATCGGTATCGCGTATGCCAATAGCACCCAGACCGCGCGAGCTATCTGTATGGTCGATGTGCTGCTGGGCTGTATTGGACATGCGGGCGGCGCGCTCAATCCACCTACGCCGCTTGCGCTGGGCGACTTGGACCCTGTGCGTTTCGCGACGCCGCCGGTGCCGCATGAGCCTAAGTTGGGGTCCGAGCGCTATCCACTGGTCGATCCGGTGCGCGGCCTGTGCACGACCATCGGTCAGTCGATTCTTGCCGGCGACTTGCGTGGACTTATCGTCTATGCCAGTAACCCCGGTGCGGGCTATGGCAATGCGCAGGCTTGGTTGGGTATTTTGCAGCAGCTCGACTTGCTCGTGACGATTGATATTCGCTGGTCCGAGACAGCGCGTGCTTCTGACTTCGTGCTGCCCGACGTGACGTACCTGGAGGCCGATCGCGGTGTGGGCACAGTCGTGGGCGCCAATGATTCGCGCGTGTTCTACCGCAACGCCGTGCTGCCCGTGTTGCATAACGACACGCGTCCCGGTCGGGAGATCTTTGCCGGTTTGGCGCAGGCCTGTGGCGCGGGCGAGTACTTCCGGTTTACGTCTGACGATCTGGCGGCTGCCCAGGTGGCGCCTTTTGGGATCGATCTGGACGAGCTCAAGGAGCGCGGCTGGGCCGATACGGGCATGGCGCTGCCGACGTGCACGGGTGAGCCGGTGATTCCGCTTGCCGGCGGCAAGATTGCGCTGGCAAGCGACATATGGGAGCGAGCCGGCATGGGTCGTGTGCCCAACTGGATCGCTCCCATGGTGGAGCCCGGCCCGGGAATGTTTCGCCTCATTAGCGGCAACCGTCCCTTTGAGTCGCATACTTCGCGCGGGCTCGCGGCGGCCGGCGCCGCCGAGGCTGGATCGGACCTGGATGCCGTGCAGATGAATGTCGATGCTGCTGCGCACATGGGCATTGCCGACGGCGAGATCGTCGAACTCGTGAGCGATATGGGCCGCGATCGCGTACGCGTGGAGACGACGCCCTATCTGCATCCGGCGTGCATCTTTACGTCGGCTGCTCCCGGTGGGCG
The DNA here is from genome assembly GCA_018365375.1 of Collinsella sp. Classification (GTDB taxonomy): domain Bacteria; phylum Actinomycetota; class Coriobacteriia; order Coriobacteriales; family Coriobacteriaceae; genus Collinsella. The sequence continues at coordinate 108,270 of JAGZKE010000002.1, forward strand.
TTCGCTTGGCTCCGATGCCGGTGGCGCTCAAGGCTTGGGCGTGGGCCCGCTCGACCATACGCCGTTGCGTTGGGACCCGTTGACGGGCGCCGCGCTCACCCAGGAAAACGCCGTTCGCGTGGAAAAGATCGCGGCGCGCGAGGATAATAACGAGTAATTGACTCAGCTAATGTATTTGACTGATCCACGTTTCTTTTGAAAGGCCGCACATGAGCGATAGCCAGAACATGTCCGATGAGGTACGCGCCCGACTGCGCGCCATTCCCTCCGTCAACGAGCTGCTTGCCGAGTGGCCGGTGGTGAAGGCGGCAGGGGATACCTGCGACGCGGTGGTCCATGCTGCTGTGACTGCTGAGCTCGACGAGGAGCGCGCCGCGATTCGCGCCGGTGCCGCCCCGCGTTCCAAGCGCGAGCTGGCCTCGGCCATCGAGTGGCGTGCGCACCGCTCCGCGTTGCCGAGCCTGCGCCCCGCCGTCAACGCTACGGGTGTGGTCATCCATACTAACTTGGGCCGCGCCCCGCTCGCGGAGTCGGCGGCAAAGGCCGTGGCCGAGGTCGCGCGCGGGTACAGCACACTCGAGTACAGCGTGGACACCTGCTCGCGTGGGTCGCGCAAGGAACATGCCGCGCAGCTCATCCGCTCGCTTACCGGAGCCGAGGACGCGCTGGTCGTTAACAACAACGCCGCCGCTGTGCTGCTGGTGCTGGCGACCCATGCCGCAGGCAAGGAGGTCATCGTCAGCCGCGGCGAGCTTGTCGAGATCGGCGGCAGCTTCCGCATCCCCGATGTCATGGCGGCTTCGGGCGCCAAGCTCGTCGAGGTCGGAGCCACCAACCGCACGCACCTGGCAGATTATGAGCAAGCCATTACGCCCGATGCGGCCATGATCCTCAAGGTCCATCCTTCCAACTATCGCATCGAGGGTTTCCACGAGGAGGTAGGTTCTCGGGAGCTTGCGGCGCTTGCTCACAAGCATGGCCTGCTGTTCTACGAGGACCAGGGCTCGGGCGCGCTGTTGCCCGACGACATCTTGGTGCGCGGCGGCGAAGAAACCACGCCGGCTTCGGTCGCGGCGGGGCTCGATATCGTGTCATGCTCGGGCGATAAGCTGCTCGGCGCCGCGCAGGCGGGCATTATCATGGGTCGTCGCGATCTGGTCCAGGCCTGCGGGTCGCATCCGCTTATGCGTGCCCTGCGTCCGGGCAAACTGGCTCTGTCGGCGCTCGAGGCCACGCTGCGTATCTACATGGATGGCGCCGATGTTGCCCATCGCGATATTCCGGTGCTCAGCATGCTTACGCTGCCGCAGGCTCATCTGGAGCGCCGCGCGCGTAAGCTGCGCGAGCTGATGGTGGCGGGTCTCGATAAGGCCGGCTGCCCGTGTGCCGTGCAGGTGGAAATCGTCGAGGAGTCGTCGACCCCCGGTGGCGGCTCGCTGCCTACCGTGGAGCTGCCCACGATGTGCGTTGCCGTGCGTCTTGTTGACGAGCGCCTGTCCGTTGACGCACTCAAGCGCTCGCTCGTCCAAGATTTCGACACGCCGGTCGTCACGCGCACCTCGCACGATCGCATTCTGTTTGACGTCCGCACGCTCTTGGGCGACCGCGATATCGAGACGGCGGCGTCGACGCTTTCCGCGTGCGTTGCCAAGGCGGCGCGCCGATGAGTGGGGTCGAAGCGTTGGTGGAATGCCCTGTTATCGTTGGAACGGCGGGCCACGTCGACCACGGTAAGTCGGCACTGATCGAGGCGTTGACCGGCAAGAATCCCGACCGTCTGGAGGTTGAGCGCCGTCGCGGTATGACCGTGGAGCTGGGCTTTGGCGAGCTGGCGTTGCCGAGTGGCAAGATCGTTGGCCTGGTCGACGTGCCGGGCCACGCGCATTACTTGCGCGCCATGGTGCAGGGTGCGACGGGCATTGATGTTGCCGTGCTGGTGGTCTCGGCCGTCGAGGGCGTGATGCCGCAGACCCGCGAGCACGTGCATGTGCTGGAGCTGCTGGGCGTTACACATATGGTGGTCGCGCTGACGATGTGCGACCTGGCCGATAGCGAAATGATTGAGCTGGCCGAGCTCGACGTGGACGATTTTCTTTCGGATACCGTGTTTGCGGGCGCGCCGATGGTGCCGGTGTCGTCCAAGACCGGCGCGGGGATCGATGACCTGCTGACTGCGCTCGACGAGCAGGTTGCCGCTTGCTGGGATGCCTGCCGTGCCCGCGCCGAGCTCACCGATGCCGCACCGCGTCTGCCTATCGACCGCTGCTTTACGATCAAGGGCGCCGGTACCGTGGTGACGGGCACGTTGCACGATGCGCCCGTCGCGGTGGGCGACGAGCTGATGGCTTTGCCGTCGCGTACGGTCTGTCGCGTGCGCGGGATTCAGGTGCATGGCGATACGCCGCGGGCGTTGCCCGGTCAGCGTGTGGCGCTCAACTTGGTGGGCGATGCCGTCGCCGCGCTCGATCGCGGTGAGATGCTCGGCGTGGCGGGCCGCTTTGGCCAGACGATGCGCTTTATGATGGCGTTTACGTATTTGGGCCGCGAGGGCGTCAAACCGCGCGTGCTCGAGTCGGGTGCGCGCGTGCACGTGATGGCGGGTACGGCCGAGGTCGTCGGTCGCATCATGTTCATGGAGGGTGAGGCCCCCATGGCGGTGGGCGAGACCCGTAATGTTCAGGTGCGTCTTGAGGACCCGCTGCCGCTGCGCGCCGGCGACCATGCCGTGGTGCTGTCCTATTCGCCCGTGATGCTCATTGGCGGCGGGCGTGTGCTGCTTTCGCGCTGCCGTCGCTCGCGCGAGCTTGCCGAAGGGGAGCGTGCGCTGTATGCGGCGCTCGAGTCCGGCGATATCGCGGGCGGTGTGGGCGCTTGGCTGGCGTTGCAGACGCTGCCGGTTACAACGGTTGATATTGCCGAGGCTTTGGATCTTGGTATCGGCGAGGTCGATGCCGCACTGCGCGGGTTGGTGGCGCAGCGTTCCGTTCGCAAGCTTGCCGCGGGTGATGCGGACCTCTTGGCGGATGCCGTGGTGCTCGACGCCGCGATGGGTGCACTGGCGGCGACCCTGTCGGCTATGCACGCGGCGGCTCCCAAGGAGACGGGCTTTACGCCCGGCGCCGTTGCCCATGCTGCGTGGCCTGCCGCTGATGAAGCCGTTGCCGCGGCTCTGATTGCCGAGGGCTGCTCGCGTGGCGTGTGCGCCGCCGAGGGCGCCGAGGTATTCGATCCGCATTCGGCCGCCGCGGCGGCACGCGTGGTGCGAGAGGCTTGCGAGCGCATCGTCGCGCTGCTTGACGAGGCCGGCCTGGATGCACCGGCGCTGCCCGAGGTGGGCGAACAGCTGCAGCTCGATCGCGACACCATGACGCGTGCCCTGCGCGAGCTTTCGCTCAACCGCTCGATCGTTAAGGTCGAGCGCGACGTTGCCCTGTCCGCTGCTGCCGAGGTTCACGCTCGCGAGCTCGTTGCCGCTGCCATCGACGCTGCCGGCGGCGCTGCCACCACAAGCGTGCTGCGCGAGGCCCTGGGTGTGTCGCGCAAACGTGCCATCAGCATCTTGGAGCACCTGGATGCCGTGCGCTTTACGGTGCTCGACAAGGACGCCGGCGGCCTGAGGTCCCTGCGCTAGGCCGGTCACTCGCTCCCGCCTCCTCAGTTGCGGTGAAATAGTTCCTATTTGGAGGCTTTGGCAGCAAATACAGGAACTATTCCACCGCAACTTCTTGCTCGTCTTTTTGGGATGGGGACCGCTCGGTTTGGTAAAATACCGCCGCACTTGGGAACGGATGGGCTCCGGTGGGCTCCGCGGTCCTCAAAACCGTTGCGAGGCGTGCAAAACGTCTTGGATGTGTTCGATTCACATACGTTCCCGCCATACGCTACCAGCGCTTTTGTGCTCGCGGTCTTGCTGCGTGCCGCAAAGGCGCTGTTTTGTTTTTGCGTGGGTTTGCCGTGCCGCCCGCTTTATCGGCGACGGTATCTGGCTTCGTGTGTCGGGTTTCGAGCATGCCGATGGAGGTGTTTTGCCGTATGACTACCGTAAGACGTGCCGATCTTTCTTGTGTCGTCCAAGCGGGTGGGCTGTCCTCGCGCATGGGCTGCGACAAGGCACGCATGGCGTTTTGCGGCGAGCCACTCATCGAACGCGTGCTGGGTCGGCTGGCGCCAGTTGCCGGCGAGTTGGTCGTGACGACTTCGCGTCCCAGCGAGCTCGCCTACCTTGAGGAGCGCGCGTTTGGCGGCCTGGTGCCGCGAATAGTGTCGGACCTTGAGGGGCCGGCGGGCGCCATGCGCGGCATCGCGAGTTCGCTGACTGCGGCCCGGCTGCCTCTCGTTGCTATCGTCGCCTGTGATATGCCGTTTGTCTCTTCGGAGCTAATCGGTGCCCTTGCTGGCTGTGTTGAGGCCGAGGCGCTCGACGTGTGCGTGCCGCGCGAGGAGCGGGGAATTGAGCCGCTTTGCGCCGTCTGGCGCCGTGACGCGTGTGCGCCGGTTGCCCAAGAGCTGCTCGCCGGTGACCGTCAGCGAATCCGCTGCCTGATCGACCGGGTGAACGCCGGGTATTTGGACGAGCCTCAGATTGTCGCGGTCGCCGGCTCGACGCTCTGCTTCGAGAACGTCAATACGCCCGAGGAGTTTGCGGCGGCCGAGTTACTCGCCTAGACGATTGGAGTTGCCATGTCTCACGATATTTGTCCCGACACGGGAGAACCTTGCACTTGCGACGGGTCCGAACCCTGTACCTGCGGTTGCGGTGGCTGTGGACATACTGCGGAAGAGGAAGCGGCCGCCGCGGCGTATCGCGATGCGCACCGCGAAGGCCCGTCCGGTGATGCCCTCGACCACGAACGCAAAATCATCGTGTCGTTCGACAGCACCTTCGATGTGATGGAATGCGAACAGCTGTGTCTTGCCTCCGGTGTGCCCGGGCGCATCATGCCGCTGCCCGGCTCCATCACCGCCGGCTGCGGGCTGTGCTGGGCCATGCCGTTCTCGGGCGATGCCCTCGCCGCCTTCCGAGCCGCCACCGAGGGCCGCATAGCCCCTGCCGACTACCATCAGCTCGTCCTCTAGCCACCACACCACCACAAAGGTGCCTGTCCCCAATGTGGTGGTTTGGAACATGTGGACGAAACAGCTTCGAAACACGCGATTTGCGCGTTGGGCACTCAAAAACGCTTCTACCTGCATCGTAATCAAAACGAAACATCCGCTCGTCGGCTTATGCGAAACTTTGCCGCAACAGTGCGATATTATCCATACACGATAAAGCTCGCGGCGCATGGGGTGCCGCGACCGACACTTTTCGTTTCCCATCATTGGAGGAAGCATGAGCTACACGCAGAAAGTTCTCGAAGAGCTCAAGGCCCGCTATCCCGAGCAGCCTGAGTTCATCCAGGCCGCGACCGAGATCCTCGGCACCATTCAGCCGGCGCTCGATGCCCATCCCGAGTACGAGGAGGCCGCCCTGCTTGAGCGCCTCGTCGAGCCCGAGCGCATCGTTATGTTCCGTGTCCCCTGGGTCGACGACCAGGGCAAGGTTCAGGTCAACCGCGGCTACCGCGTCGAGTTCAACTCTGCCATTGGACCCTACAAGGGCGGCCTGCGCTTTAACCCGACGGTCACCCTGGGCATGCTCAAGTTCCTGGGTCTGGAGCAGATCCTCAAGAACAGCCTGACCACCCTTCCCATGGGCGGCGGCAAGGGCGGCTCCGACTTTGACCCCAAGGGCAAGTCCAACAACGAGATCATGCACTTCTGCCAGTCCTTCATGACCGAGCTCTATCGCCACATTGGTCCCAACACCGACGTTCCCGCCGGCGACCTGGGCGTTGGCGGCCGCGAGGTTGCCTACCTGTTCGGTCAGTACAAGCGCCTGACCAACGAGTGGACCGGCGTCCTTACCGGCAAGGGCCTCTCCTTTGGCGGTTCGCTCGCCCGTACCGAGGCCACCGGCTACGGCTTGGTCTACTTTGTGGACGAGTACCTCAAGAGCCGCGGCGACTCCTTCGAGGGCAAGAACGTCGTCGTTCACGGCTCCGGTAACGTCGCCATCTACGCGGTCCAGAAGGTCTCCCAGCTCGGCGGCAAGGTGCTGGCCTGCTCCGATACCCATGGCTGGGTCGAGGATCCCGACGGCATCGACTACACCGTGCTCGAGCATGTCTACAACAAGAAGCGCTCCGGCCACGACAAGGGCGTCACGCTCGCCATGTACGTCGACGAGAAGCCCAATGCCACGTGGCACGAGGGTGACGGCCGCGGCGTGTGGCAGCTGCCCTGCGACATCGCGCTGCCCTGCGCTCGCGAGAACACGCTGCTGCTCGAGGACGCCCAGGCGCTCGTCGCCAACGGCTGCAAGGTGGTCGGCGAGGGCGCGAACATGCCCACGACCATCGAGGCCACGACCTACTTCCAGGAGAACGGCGTCGCCTTTATGCCCGGTAAGGCTGCCAACGCCGGCGGCGTGCTCGTGTCCGGCCTGGAGATGAGCCAGAACGCCGAGCACCTGTCCTGGACCTTCGAGGAGGTCGACGGCAAGCTCGAGCAGCTCATGCGCGGCATGTTCCACAACGTGGACGACACCGCCAAGGAGTATGGCCAGGAGGGCAACTTTGTCATGGGCGCCAACATCGCCGGCTTCCTGAAGGTCGCCGACGCCATGCTCGCCCAGGGCGTCTGCTAAATCTTCGCTCGGCATAGCATGTGATGAGGCTCCCAGCCATTCCGGCTGGGAGCCTTTTTCTATGGTGGCGAGGGCAGTGCGCCCTCGTTTGGTACACTTAGGGGTACTGGACAAGTGAAGAGATGGGGGAGAACGTGCTCAAGTTCGGTACCTACGTCCGTGTTGGAAACGCGGCCGAAGCCTATGAGCTCTTGCAGAAGAACCGCAACAACAAGATTGTGGGCGGCGGCATCTGGATGCGCCTGGGTTCGCGTCGTGTGGCGACGGCGATTGACCTTTCGGCCTGCGGACTCGATCAGATCGAGGAGACCGAGACCGAGTTTCGCATCGGTGCCATGTGCACCCTGCGCCAGCTTGAGCGCCATGCCGCGCTCAACGCGCTTGTCAACAATGTCTTTGAGTTTGCCGTCCACGACATCGTGGGCGTTCAGCTGCGCAACACCGCCACGGTGGGCGGCAGCATCTACGGCCGCTTTGGCTTTTCGGACGTTCTTTCGGCCTTTTTGGCACTCGACTCCTACGTTGAGCTGACGGGCGTCGGACGCGTGCCGCTCGCCGAGTTTGTCGAAATGGGCTACGTGCGCGACGTGATCGAGCACGTGGTGGTCGTTAAGCACGACTACCGCGCGAGCTACGAGGCCGTGCGCAAGGCCGCGACCGACTTCCCCTCGCTCAACGTCACTGCCGCTTGGTGGGATAACTCCTGGCACGTCACCGTGGGTGCCCGTCCGTTGCGTGCGACCCTGCTGCAGGGCGAGGCGTGCGGCGTCGTGAACGAGCAGCCTTCCGAGGACGAGCTTCGCGCCCTCGCTGCGTTTGTGCGCGCACTGAGCTACGGCACCAACCTGTGGGGCTCGGCCGAGTATCGCCGTCGCATCTCGGCACCGCTTGCCGTGCAGGCCGTGCGTCGCGCCGCCGGCATCGAGCTTTCGGCCGCGCTTGCCCGCGAGCTCGAGACCGTGCAGATCCCCAAGTTCGCCACGGACGAGTATTCCTGCCGCCGCGTGCCCGGCGTCGATTCTAGCGAGGTGCGCTAATGGCTGCCAAACTCATCGATCTTTCCTTTACGCTCAACGGTCGTAAGGTCAAGGTACAGATTGCCCCCGACACCATGCTGTTTGCGCTGCTTCGCGAGCAGGGCTGTGCGTCGGTGCGCTGCGCCTGCGAGACCACCAACTGCGGCCTGTGCACGGTGTGGCTCGACGGCGACCCGGTGCTGAGCTGCTCGGTTCCCGCCGCGCGCGTCGAGGGCCACACTATCACCACGCTCGAGGGCCTCAAGGCCGAGTCCGAGGCGCTCGCCCGCGCGATGGCTGCCGAGGGCGCCGAGCAGTGCGGTTTTTGCGCCCCCGGCCTCATCATGAACGTGCTGCCGCTCGCCCGCGCCGCCAAGGAGGACCCGTCCCTCGTCGCCACGCGCGAGGAGCTTTCGCGCCAACTCGCCGGTAACCTCTGCCGTTGCAGCGGCTACGAGAGCCAGCTGCGCGCCATCGTCCGCTTCCTCAACGAGTCCGGCGTGCAGGTGGGCTTTGAGATGCCCGAGCTGCCGGTCAACGACACCAGCTGCGATGGTGTCGCGTACAAGCAGATCACCCACAAGCAGCCCAAGAAGGACTCGAAGGCGCTGCTCGAGGGCCGTCCCGTCTACACGGGTGACCTGGTGCCCGCCGGCGCGCTCATCGTCAAACTCAAGCGCAGCCCGTATGCGCGCGCCAAGATCCGCTCCATCGACACGTCGCGCGCCCTGAAGGTGCCTGGCGTGGTGGGCGTCTACACCTACGAGGACGTGCCCAAGCGCCGCTTTACCATCGCTGGCCAGAGCTATCCACAGCCGAGTCCCTACGACCGCCTGATCCTTGAGAACCTCGTACGCTACCAAAACGAGGAGGTGGCGATCGTCGCCGCCGAGACCGAGGAGGCCGCCGACAAGGCGCTCAAGCTCATCAAGGTCGACTACGAGGTACTCGAGCCCCTGCTCGACTTTACCCAGGCGCTCGATAACGACATCGTGGTACACCCCGAGCGCGACGTGACCTTTATGTTCCCGCAGGGTGGCGACGTTCCGCGCAACCTAGTGTGCAGTGGCACGAGCGATTTTGGCAACCTTGACGAGGCGTTCGCCCAGAGCGACATCGTCTTTGAGCGCACCTACACCAGCCAGGCCACGCAGACCGCGCCCATGGAGACCTTCCGAGCCTTCGCGACGACCGACGCGTTTGGGCGCATCTCGGTGACCACCTCTACGCAGGTGCCCTTCCACGTGCGCCGCATGGTCGCGCAGTCGCTCGATATTCCGCAGTCGCAGGTGCAGGTCATCAAGCCGCGCATCGGCGGCGGCTTTGGCTCCAAGCAGACGGGTTGCTGCGAGATCTTCGTGGCGTTCGTGACCCAGCAGACCGGCCGTCCGAGCTACTGCTGCTACACCCGCGAGGAGACTATCACCGCGGGCAACTCGCGCCACCAGATGCAGATGACCGTTAAGTTGGGCGCTATGAACGACGGCACCATCACGGCCATCGATCTGCACACGCTGTCCAACGCCGGCGCGTACGGCGAGCACGCCACCACGACGATTGGCCTTTCGGGCCACAAGAGCCTGCCCATCTACAACCATGTGAAGGCGAGCCGCTTTAGCTGGGACGCCGTCTACACCAACACCAACCGCGGCGGCGCGTATCGCGGCTACGGTGCCACCCAGGGCCAGTTTGCCGTGGAGAGCGCCGTCAACGAGCTCGCCGACATGCTGCACATGGACCCCGCCGACCTGCGCCTTAAGAACATGGTGCGCGAGGGCGAGATCATGCCGCAGTACTACAACGAGAAGCTCAACGCCTGCGCGCTCGACCGCTGCCTGCTGCGCGCGATGGACATGATCGGTTGGCGCGACAAGCCGCTAGCCGTCGACCTGGGCGACCGCGTGCGTGCTCTGGGGTGTGCGCTCACCATGCAGGGATCGGGCATTTCCAACGTGGATATCGCCGGCATCGACATGCGCTTGGAAGAGGACGGCTTCATTACCATCGGCACCGGCGCCACCGATAACGGCATGGGCGTCGATACGATCCTGGCGCAGATTGCCGCCGAGGAGCTGGGCGTGGAGAGCTCGCTGATCGTGGTGCGCGGCGTGGACACCGATGTGTCGCCGTTCGACGCCGGTTCGTACGCGAGCTCGGGTACGTACGTGACGGGCCTTGCCGCCAAGAACGCCGCGACCGAGCTGCGCGAGAAGATTTGCGCCAAGGCTGCCCAGATGTGGGATGTGGACGTCGCCGACGTGGTCTTCGATGGCCAGTACGTGCGCCTGTCCGACGAGCGCGCCGCGCGCGAGCAGAACCGCTACCTCACGCTGCGCGACTTTGCCAACCTGTGCGTCAAGAACATCGCGGGCGGCGACGCGCTCACCTCGCATGCCTCTGCCTGCCTGCCCGTTTCGCCTCCGCCGTTTATGGCCGGCATTGCCGAGGTCGAGGTCGACAAGGCCACCGGCAAGGTGACTGTGGTGGACTATGCAGCGGCTGTGGACTGCGGCACTGTGATCAACGAGGCACTCGCGCGCGTCCAGGCTGAGGGCGGCATTGCCCAGGGTATCGGTCATGCGCTCTACGAGATCGTCGAGCACGATGGTCGCGGTCGCCTGCGCACCGGCAACTTTATGAGCTACAAGCTGCCCACGCGCCTGGATATCGGCAGCATTCGCGTGGCCTTTGAGCCGAGCTACGAGCCGACGGGCCCGTTTGGCGCCAAGTCGATCGGCGAGGTCGTCATCAACACGCCGCTCGCCGCCGTGGCCTCGGCCGTGGCACACGCCACCGGACATCAGGTCCGCTCGCTGCCCATCACGCCCGAGAAGGCCCTGCTGGGGGAGTAGCGGGTCAGCGAACAAGTCGTAATTGGCGGGGCGGGGCAACTCGCCCCGCCTTTTGCACTCATGGTGAGGTCGTGAGCTAAAAACGTGTGCGTGCGCTTGCCGCTCGTATCTGCTATCATTCCTAGTCTGTGCGCTCATGCGGGCGTGGCGGAATTGGTAGACGCGCCAGATTTAGGTTCTGGTGGGATTCCCGTGAAGGTTCGAGTCCTTTCGCCCGCACCAACGCACCCGCGTCGGCTTATGCCCTCGCGACGCTTGTTGCATAAAGGTACCAGCACCTCAGATAAGCTGGGCAGTATGAGGAGGAACGTGTTGAACATCACCGCTTCTGACGTCAAGGACGCCAAGCTCACCGCTACGGTCACCATCCCGGCCGCCGACGTCGACGCCGCGATCAAGAAGGCCTACAAGGAGACCGCCAAGAAGTACCGCTTCCCGGGCTTCCGTGCCGGTAAGGCTCCCCGTCCGGTCATCGACTCCGCTCTTGGCGCCGAGGCTACCCTTGCTCAGGCCACCAACGACCTGATCGCCGCCAACGAGCCCGCCGTCCTCAACGAGCTGGACATCGTCCCCACCAAGAACGGTGACTACAAGGAGCTCGACCTCGCCAAGGATCACGAGGACTACACCTACACCGTCGAGTTCTCCCTGCGTCCCGCCGCTGAGCTCTCCTCCTTCGACGCCGTCGAGATCGAGATGCCCCCTGCGGAGGTCACCGAGTCCGAGATCAACAACCAGGTCGAGATGCTCCTCAACTACCGTGCCACCTTCGAAGACGTCGAGGGTCGCGCCGTCGAGGCCGAGGACTACGTCACCGTCGACCTCAAGGCCGTCGAGAACGCCGACAACTTCGCTGCCGAGGGCCGCATGCTCATCGCCGGTAGCGACAGCAACCCCAAGGAGTTCAACGAGGCCCTGATTGGCGCCAACGTTGACGACGTCAAGACCGTTACCTGGACCGACGAGGTCGAGGAGGGCGAGGAGGCCGAGACCCACACCGTCGAGGTCACCGTCAAGGGCATCAAGGTCCGCAACACCCCCGAGCTCACCGACGAGCTCGTCAAGTCCGACTTTGGCTTCGACAGCATCGACGCTATGCGCGACGCCATCAAGATCGAGATCGAGCAGGACAAGGCTTCCCGCCTCCCGGCCGAGAAGGAGAACCGTTGCGTCTCCGCTCTCGCCGAGCGCCTGCAGCTCGACGAGATGGACGCCGACTACGAGCAGTCCGTCTTTGAGGAGCTTGGCCAGAACTTCCTGTCCAACCTCGCTGCCCGCGGCATGACGCTGGACACCTGGCTGCCCGCTTCCGGCCTGACCATGGAGCAGTTCATCGGCGACCTGCACAAGCAGGCCAACGACGTTGCCCGTGAGTCCCTGGCTCTCGACGCCCTCGCCCGCGAGCTCAAGATCGAGGTCACCGAGGACGACATCAACGCCGAGTTCGAGAAGGCCGGCGTCAAGGACGTCGAGGCTTCCAAGGCTGAGTTCATCGCCGACGGCCGCATGCCTGCCGTCCGTGAGTCCATCCGTCGCTCCAAGGCCGTCGACCACCTGGTCGAGAACGCCAAGGTGACCGAGGTCGATGAGACCGCCAAGGACGCCGAGTAATTCTCGCCACCTTGCCCGCGAGCGCATGGGTGCGCCCGTGATGGGGTAAAGTTATACACCGGTTATCCGGTTGCTTCGTACGGTGCCAGCCAATGCATAGCATGCGGGCACCGTACGTTTGTCTAGAACCACTATTGGTCCGTAAGAGAAATGGAGATTCGTATGATCGCTAAGTTCGATTCCGCCCTCGTGCCATACGTTATCGAGCAGACGCCGCGCGGCGAGCGCAGCTACGATATCTATTCGCGCCTGCTCAACGACCGCATCATCTTCTTGGGCGAGGAGATCAACTCCGTCAGCGCCAACCTGGTCGTTGCCCAGCTGCTGCATCTTGAGAGCCAAGATGCCGAGAAGGATATCTCGCTCTACATCAATTCGCCCGGTGGCGAGGTCTACTCCGGTCTGGCGATTCTTGACACTATGAACTTCATTAAGCCGCAGGTATCCACCATCTGCGTCGGTATGGCAGCGTCTATGGCCGCCGTACTGCTTTCGGCCGGCGCCAAGGGCAAGCGCTTCTGCCTGCCGCACTCCAAGGTCATGATTCACCAGCCCAGTGGCGGTGCCCAGGGTCAGCAGACCGAGATCGAGATCGTGGCCGAGGAGATCAAGAAGACCCGCCGCGAGCTCAACCAGATCCTGTCCGACGCGTCGGGACAGCCCATCGAGAAGGTCCAGGCCGATACCGAGCGCGATAACTACCTGACCGCTGCCGAGGCCCTCGACTACGGCCTGATCGACCGTATCGTCACCTCGCGCGACCTCGCCGCGAAGGACGCCTAGGATGGCCGGTAACATGCAGGACAACTTCGACGAGAACGGCAACCCCATCCGCTGTTCCTTCTGCGGAAAAGAGCAGGGGCAGGTTCGCCGCCTCGTAAAGGGTCCGACCAACATCTTTATCTGCGACGAGTGCGTCGCCGCCTGCTCCGAGATCCTGGAGGAGTCGCTGGCTTCGGACTTTATGGACGCTGCCCGCAACGGCAAGCTGCCGGGCTTCCTCAACGATCACGGCCAGGCTGCGTCCCAGCCTGCCGTGGACCCCGAGGCCGAGGGCTTTGAGCTCGAGGACGACGCCCGCCAGGTCATTACGCATGTGCCGACGCCGCACGAGATCTATGACGAGCTTTCGGCCTATGTCATGGGCCAGGAGGACGCCAAGCGTGCCATGTCGGTTGCCGTGTACAACCATTACCGCCGCGTGATCGAGGGCGGTGCCGCGCTTTCGGCCTTTGACGACGGTTTGGATTCGCAGCTCGACGATGATATGGACGAGGTGGAGCTCGCCAAGTCCAACATTTTGCTGCTCGGTCCCACCGGCACCGGTAAGACGCTGCTGGCCCAGACGCTCGCGCGCATCCTCGAGGTGCCGTTTGCCATCGCCGACGCCACCGCGCTCACCGAGGCTGGCTACGTTGGCGAGGATGTTGAGAACATCCTGCTAAAGCTCATCAATGCCGCCGATGGCGACATTGAGCGCGCGCAGGTTGGCATTATCTACGTGGACGAGATCGACAAGATCGCCCGCAAGGCCGAGAACCTCTCCATTACCCGCGATGTTTCGGGCGAAGGCGTTCAGCAGGCGCTGCTTAAGATTCTTGAGGGCACGGTGGCCAGCGTTCCGCCCACCGGCGGCCGCAAGCATCCCCAGCAGGAGCTGCTGCAGATCGACACGACGAACATCCTGTTTATCTGCGGCGGTGCCTTTGTGGGCCTGGATAAGATCATTGCTGATCGCGTGGGCAACAAGGGCGTGGGCTTTAACTCCGAGATCGCCGGCCCCACCTCGGTCGACGAGAACGACCTGCTGCGCCAGGTGCTCCCGCAGGACCTCAACGCCTTTGGTATGATTCCCGAGTTTGTGGGACGTACGCCCGTCGTCACCCAGACGCAGGCGCTCGACGAGGACGACCTGGTGTCGATCCTGACCGAGCCCAAGAATGCCGTGGTGCGTCAGTACCGCAAGATGTTCCAGCTCGAGGACGTTGAGCTTGAGTTTGAGGACGCGGCTCTGCACGAGATCGCCCGCATGGCGCTCGCCCGCAAGACCGGCGCCCGCGGCCTGCGCGCCATCTGCGAGGACGTGCTGCAGCAGACCATGTTCGACCTCCCCAGCGAGGAGGGCGTTGCCAAGGTCGTCGTAACCGAAGCTGCCGTCAAGGGCGAAGAACAGCCCCAACGCATCTACGGCTAGACCTGCCTAAAACGTGCTTGCAAATAGCCTCCGGCCACCCGCGGTCGGAGGCTATTTTATATATGCGCAATAACCCCAACTACCTGTGTTATTCTGTGTGTTTGTTTAAGCCTCAGCGAAGTCATTCAGACTGAAGTAATCGATACCTAAGGGGAGGAATGTAGGCCCGATTTTCGTAGATTCCGCACGAGCCGAAGACCACTTAATGTGGTCTTCGAGCGAGCCCAGGACTTGACCGAGCGAAAAACGGGCCTACATTCCTCCCCGACGGGCAAGGGAGAGATATATGGAAGAAATGCCCAAGAACTACGATCCGTCGACCAACGAGCCGGCGATCCTGCAGAAGTGGCTCGACGGCGGCTACTACAAGCGCCGTGAGGGCGTGGGCGACTGCACCGTCACCATTCCGCCTCCCAATGTGACCGGCAAGCTCCACATGGGCCACGCTACCGACGACTCCATCCAGGACGCCATCATCCGTATGGCCCGCATGCGCGGCAAGTCCACGCGCTGGGTGCTCGGCACCGACCACGCCGGTATCGCCACGCAGACTAAGGTCGACAAGAAGCTTAAGAGCGAGGGCATTAGCCGCCTGGAGATCGGTCGCGACAAGTTTGTCGACGCCTGCTGGGATTGGACCCACGAGTACGGCGGCATCATCGTCGAGCAGGTCAAGCGCATGGGCTGCTCCGTCGACTTCGATAACGAGCGCTTCACCATGGACGAGGACTATGCCCAGGCCGTGCGCAAGGTCTTCTGCGACTGGTACCACGACGGCTTGATCTATCGCGGCAAGCGCATCGTCAACTGGTGCCCCAACTGCACTACCGCTATCTCGGACGACGAGGCCGAGTACAAGGACGAGAAGGGCCACCTGTGGCACCTGCGCTACCCGCTGACCGAGCCGGTCAACGGCCAGGACTACATCGTCGTCGCCACCACGCGCCCCGAGACCATGCTCGGCGACACGGGCGTCGCCGTTTCCCCGAAGGACCCCGAGAAGGCCGCCTTCGTGGGCAAGACCGTCAAGCTTCCCATCGTCGACCGTGAGATCCCCATCTTTGAGGATTGGCATGTCGACGCCAACTTCGGTTCCGGCTTCGTTAAGGTTACTCCGGCCCACGACCCCAACGACTACGCCATGGGTCAGGCTCACGACCTGCCGCAGATCAACATCTTCGACGAGCACGCGGTGGTCGTCGAAGGCTACGGCGAGTTCACCGGCATGAACCGCGACGAGTGCCGCGAGGCCGTCATCAAGTGGTTCGAGGAGCACGACCTGCTCGATCACGTCGAGGACCTCGATCACTCCGTCATGCACTGCTACCGTTGCGACGCCGCACTGGAGCCGTGGCTTTCTGAGCAGTGGTTTGTGGCCGTTGACAAGCTCAAGGGGCCGGCGCTCGATGCGGTCAACTCCGGCAAGGTCACGTTCCACCCCGCGCGCTGGACGCAGACCTACACCACCTGGATGGAGAACCTCAAGGACTGGTGCATCTCGCGCCAGCTGTGGTGGGGCCACCGCATCCCCGTGTTCTACTGCGAGGACTGCGGCTGGGAGGACGCCCTTACCGAGGACACCGACGTCTGCCCCAAGTGCGGCGGCCATCACGTGCATCAGGACGAGAACGTGCTGGACACCTGGTTCAGCTCGCAGCTGTGGACCTTTGCCACGCAGGGCTGGCCGCAAAAGCCGGAGCTGCTCAAGGGCCATCACCCTACGACGGCGCTTGTCACCGCGCGCGACATCATCGCGCTGTGGGTCGCCCGCATGGTCATGAGCTCGCTGTACTTCCTGGACGAGGTGCCGTTTAAGGACGTCGTCATCTACCCAACGATCCTTGCCAAGGACGGCAGCCGCATGTCCAAGTCCAAGGGCAACGGCGTTGACCCCATGGACCTCATCGGCATGTACGGCGCCGATGCCATGCGCTACAACTTGCTCACGCTGTGCACCAACAACCAGGACGTCAAGTTTGACGCGAACATCGACAAGAAGACCAAGAAGCTCATCGACAGTCCGCGCACCGAGCAGGCCAAGTCGTTTGTGACCAAGATCTGGAACGCCAGCCGCTTCCTGCTTATGAACATGGAGGGTTACACGCCCGGCGAGCCCGTCGTGGAGACGCCGGCCGACGCCTGGATGTTCAGCCGTCTGGCCAAGGCCGTCAAGATGGTCACCGAGGGCATCGAGAACTACACCTTTGGCGACATGGCCCGCGGCGTGCAGCAGTTCTTCTGGAATGAGGTCTGCGACTGGTACGTCGAGGTCACCAAGGCCCGCCTGAAGGGCGAGGGTCGTCTGCAGGCGCAGCGCAACCTGATCTTTGTGCTCGATACCTCCATTCGCCTGATGCACCCGCTTATGCCGTTTGTCACCGAGGAGATTTGGGACAACATGCCGGCGAGCGTGCTCGACTTGGATGCCGAGGGCAACGTTGATCGCGCCGAGGCGCTCATGATCGCCAAGTGGCCCGAGCCCGCCGACTACGCCAAGTATGTCGACGAGGACGCCGAGCGCGCGTTTGAGCTGTGCCGTACCGTCGTGTCTGCCGCCCGCGCCACGCGTTCGCGTTATCGCTTGAGCCCCAAGGCCGAGCTCGACGTGGTCGTGCGTGCCGGTGCCGAGGACATCGAGAAGCTCGAGAGCCTGCGCTCGACCATCGAGCCTCTGGCAAACACTGCCTCGCTGGTCATGGGTACCGATGTCGAGAAGCCGTCTGCGAGCATCGCTGTTGTTGACAGCGGCGTCGAGGTCTTTGTGGTGCTTGAGGGCAAGGTTGACCTTTCGGCCGAGAAGGCTCGCCTGGAGAAGGAGATTGCCGCGGCCCAGAAGGAGCTGGCCGGCTGCGAGAAGACGCTCGCCAATGAGGGCTTTGTGGCCAAGGCCGCGCCTGCGGTGGTCCAGAAGAAGAGGGACCGTGCAGCTGAGCTCAAGGAGATTCTGGCGGCGCTGACTGCTCAGGTTGCTGACTTCTCGTAAGGTGGACTGTGGGGCGCGGTTTGGGGCATTGCTCGCTACTGCGAACAGTCCTGCTCGCACGAAGGCCACATTAAGTGGCCTTCGGCTCGTGCGGAACTTGTATCGAGCAAAGCCCCAAACCGCTCCCATAGCGGTTACGGTGGCGTCCGCTGCCTGGTAGGGCCACTTGGTTGTGGCCTTGATTCTGCTGCAAGCGGTGTTTGGCTGATATTTTGAATGGGAGGGGCTCGTTGTTGATTCGGGCCTCTTTTTATGTTGAGGGGACTTTGGGTTATGGCTAAGCGTTCTGGGTCGTATGTCGTTCCTTTCTTGTTTGAGTTGCTTTCGTTTGGTGAGGCTGTTGAGCTGGCTGCTGATACGGGGCGGATTTCTGGGGATGCTGGGCCGTTGTTGGAGACGGTTGTCGATATGCTCGATGAGCTGGGGCGTCCGGACGAGTACTTTGATTGCATTCAGGTCGCCGGTACCAATGGCAAGACTTCGACCACGCGTTTTTCGGCTGCCATCCTTCGTGGTGAGGGGTTAAAAACCGCGCTGTATACGTCGCCGCAGCTGGTGCGTTATCCCGAGCGCATGGAGGTCGATGGGCGCGTTGTGAGTGACGAGGCCTTTGCCCGTGGCGTTTCTGCCGCTGTTGAGGCGGGACGTCGGGTGAATGCGCACCGTGTGGCGGCGGGGGAGCGCGCCTATACCATTACTCCGTTTGACCTGCTGACGGCCGCCGCACTTGTGGTGTTTGCCGAGGCCGCGGTGGATGTCGCCGTGCTCGAGGTTGGCATGGGCGGTCGTTGGGACGCCACGAGTGCGACCGATCCCGTCGCCGTTGCCATTACGGGTATTGGGCTCGATCACACACGTATTTTGGGCGATACGCTCGAGGCCATTGCGGGTGAGAAGGCTGCGGTCATTAAGCCCGGACGCCTGGTTGTTCTGGGCGAGGGCACGCATGAGGCAAGTGTTCAGCGCGTGATGGATGCCCGTTGCCGCGAATGCGGTGTGGTGCCGCTCGTGGTGAGCCATGTCACGACTAAGGTGCCGGCGCATGTGGGCGACACGGTTGAGTTCAGCTGCACCACGCCGCGTGCGATCTATACGTCGAGTATGGTCAAGCCGGCATATCAGCCGCAGAATGCCGCGTGTGCGATTATGCTGTGCGAGGGCTATCTGGGCCGCGAGCTCGACCACGAGTCGCTCGACGCTTCTCTTATGGGCTGCCCCACGCCGGGTCGCTTTGATGTGCTGGGAACCGATCCGCTCAAGCTGATCGACGCCTGCCATAACCCCCAGAGCTGCGAGAACTTTGTGAGCGCGTTGGACGAGATCGATCCGTGCGTGGAGAATCGCCCCACGCTGCTGTGCGCTGCGCTGGCCGACAAGGACGTGGCAGGCATCGTCGACGTGCTGATTCCCGCCTTTCCACGCGTAGTCGTGACCCAGACCGATTCCGACCGCGCCCTGCCGGCGGAGGAGCTCGCTGCCCTCGTTGATGCCGATAAGCTCGCAGGCGTGTACTCCAGCGTTTCCGAGGCCCTTGCAGCTTTCAAGGCCGCAGGCGAGCCCTTCGTAGCAGCCGGCACCATCACCCTAGCCGGCGAAGTAGCAGGCCTGCTTCGCTAACCCCGCCAACGGGGCAGCTAATTTGACCTGCTCGCCAAGAAATGGGCCTATCTACTACGTTTTAGCGGATACCCCCGACCACGTCGAAAAATGCAAAATTAAAACCGCAGGTAGACGGCTTGCCAGTTTTGCGAAAACGCGGGTGTGGTCGACCCATGCGGGTCAAACGTAGTAGATAGCCCGCTTTCGTGGCGTAGTGTAATCGGAATGTGACAAAGGGACCGCCCCGTTGTCACATAGATACGTCACCTGATTTCTCCCGTTTACGAAACCATTTATGCCGCTTAACCTGTGGCATATTGCAAACCTCCATCGGCGAAGGATACGCTCAACTTAACTTGCCAATCGGACCAGTGCTGTTTGGTCCGTTGAGCGTGTCGGGAGAAAACATGAACAGAAGGCATGTCAACGCGGCCATTACCGCGGGTTTGGCTCTGACGATGACGGTCGGCTCGGTGCCGCCGCAGGCGTTCGCCGAGATGATGCAGGGTGATACTACCCAAGTCGTTGCCGAGCAAAGCGATGCGACGGGTGCGGCTGCCACGTCTGCGGACACCGGTCAGGC
Source organism: Collinsella sp. (assembly GCA_018365375.1). GTDB lineage: Bacteria > Actinomycetota > Coriobacteriia > Coriobacteriales > Coriobacteriaceae > Collinsella. The sequence continues at coordinate 127,796 of JAGZKE010000002.1, forward strand.
AACCTCGCAAGACCAGAGTGAAGACAAGATCGCCTCTTTTGCCAGCCTGAACGAGCTACATGTTGCCGAGGGATCCGACGCCACGCTGCCCCAAACTGTAACGGCAACCTACGAGAGCGGTACCACCAAGCAGGAAAACGTCATCTGGAAGCTGAACGGCGCCGATGCTCCGGCAACCTTGGCGCAGCTGCCTGCCGGCTCGTATGAGTTTGAGGGTACCGTCGACGGCACCACGCAGACGGTCAAGCAGCGCGTGGTTGTCGAAGCTGTTACGGCGGACCCGGCAGTGGTAGATCCGGCGGCAGTAAACGCCCCTGATGTCACAGAGACGAGCAACGAAAGTGGCATTACGGTCGAGTCGATCGACGCCAACCCGATTCTGGAAAAAAATGTCGGTGCCGATTACTACGGCCAGATCCAATCTTCGAGCGTTAAGGTAAAGCTGTCGGATGGCACCGAGACCTCGGCGTATGTTGATTGGGACGAAAAGTCGCAGACGGCATTTGATACGGCGACGGAGGAATCCGAAGTCCCCATTACCGGACAGATTACCGGCGTTAGCGTGAACAACAACTGGATCACGATCGCGGAGCCGTACGAAGTGAGCGGTGTACTTAAGGTGTACGTTCCCCGTTCAACCAGTAATGGCTCATGGGTATGGACTGCAGCTGGTATTGCTCCCGCGCTTCCGTCCAGCATTTCGGTCAATTATTCAAATGGTCAATCTTATACATGCCCTGTTGAGTGGAATGAGATCTCGGCTGATCAGTACCAAAAGGAAGGAACCTTTGTTGTCGAGGGACATTTGAAGAGCTATCCCTCTATGCTCGCACAGTGCACGGTCGCAGTCCGCTCTGTTAAGAGCGTCCAGACCGAGTTGACGTGTACGACCCTAACTGGTGAGGTCCCGTCTCTGCCGTATTCTGCTTCGGTTGTCTTTGATAGCGGGGCCACCGAGCAGATCCCGGTGTCTTGGGATTCTTTCGACGCGTCGCTTTACTCTAAGGTGGGCTCGTTTACGGTTAAAGGTAAACTAAACGGTTTTGATTACCGTGAGGTTGCCTGCACCGTTACCGTCAAAGATCCTAAGGACGTACTCGATCTTAATTCTCTGAGGTTCGAGCGCGTGGTCGGCGACATTTCTCCTCTTAGCACGTATGTCTATTTCCCGTTTACGCAGTCAAATAACACTACATACACCCAAGGTTATCAGGTTAACTGGGACAACGCCGACGTGTCTCAATTCCAAAAGGCAGGCACCTATACGGTCACGGGCACGCTTGTGACATATAACGAATCTTCAGCCGCTAATGGCCTAAAGGTAACTGCTCAGGTCGAGGTCAAAGAAGTTGCCTCTATCGACGCTCTTGCTCCCGTTAACACGCCCGTCGGCGTACGTCCTACAACGGGCGGCGGTCTTCCCTACAGCGTTGAGGTTGCATTCACCGACGGTACAAAGAAGCAGTGCAACATTGCGTGGGACCCTATTTTGGACACGCAGGTGGCAAGTGAGGGGTCGTTTAAGCTTTCCGGTTCGCTGTCGTATTGGACCAATACCTCATCTTCATCGTCTACTCAGGTGGAGCTGGGTGACAGCAACCGAGTCACGGCGACCATCTCCGTCCGCGCCCTGCAGATGCCTTCCTCGACATCGACAAGCACGCTTATCGGTTGCCAGCCCAATATGCCGGGTTCAATCGAGGCCACGATGTGGAATGGCTCGCGAGGCAATTTCCCCGTTCAGTGGTCGACGATTAGTCAGGACGCCCTAAAGAACCTTGGCCAGATTACGGTTAGCGGATATTTTACCGGCTCTAACATTCCGGCTACGGCGACGGTCAACGTCTGCGATCTCGAGGACAGCAACATCGGCAAGATTGCTTATGTTCCCGGCGCCGGACTTCTGGCTCCGCGCTACACATCCACGCTGTATTTGTCGGATGGCAGCTCGTTCTATCCCCAGTATTCGTCGGGGCAGCCTTATAGCTGGGATGAGTTTCCTCAAGAACTGCTGGACGGCAAGCCTGGCGAGTACGAAATTACCGGTACTATCACTGGCTCGCTGGCGAAGGTCAACGCGATCGCGGTGTGCAGCGAGGTCAAGGGCGTCAATAACTATAGCGAGAATGGCGTGACGCTTGGGCAGTCGTACGAGGACTGGCGCGTTATTTACCCCGGTGAGGAAGTCAATCTGGACTACTTCTACGTGTCCGGCGTATTGCAGGATGGAACGACTTTTGACAGTCTCGGCGTCAACTGGGATACCTACGATAGGTGCCCCCAGAAGGACTGCACGATTACCGGAACGGTCGCCGGAACGAATATCCCCGTGAAAGTGCACGTCATCGTGACTAAAAACTGGGAGGCTCAGCCACAAACCATTACAGTGCTCAAGAGCAGCGACGGCACCGCCATGCTTCCCGGCTATGTCGAACTTATCAGCCCCGATGCGGCAGAACATCCGGACTATTCGCACAAATACGCCGAGACCAAGTGGAACACGAAGGGCTTCGATTGGACCCAGGGCGGCGTGGTACGCGGCACTGCAACAATTAGCTTTAATGCAGGGTACGGCATGCAGACTGTCGACGTTCCGATTACTGCCACCGTTAAGATCGCGAGTAAGGCAACCTCGGTTCAGGGCGGAACCATATGGACCGTCCCCGGCACCAAGCCGATGCTGCCGGAATACCTTGAGGTTCGATACGACAACGATGTGTCTTCTGAGCCCCAGCGCGAAAAGGTCACATGGGACCGTGTCGCCGAAGACGCGTATGCCAAGGACGGTTCGTTTAAGGTGAAGGGCAAGCTCCAAGGTGGTGCCGAGGCGACAATCACTGTTGACGTCTGTTCCGTCACCTCCGTTAGCGTTCCTGAGCGCATTAATACGGCCAGCGGTGTTTTCCCCGAGCTGCCGTGGAATGTCTCGGTTGCCACGAGTGACGGCAAAACTCATAATGCCCAGGTTCAATGGGATTACGTTCGTCCCTCGGTTTATACCGGAGAGTCGGGTCAGGTCACGACAGTGTCTGGCACGCTGTTTGCAAGCGGCCTCGACGGATACGGTGACGGCACTAACACCGGTCTCACTGTTCAGACCAAGATCGTTATCCAAGGCGTTGAGAAGGCAATCGATAACGGCGAGACCGCAGTGACCACCAAGGCGGGCACTGCGCCTGCCATGCCTTCCAAGATGGCGGTCGAGATGAGCGACGGCTCCGTTTCGACGGCGGCTATTGATTGGGATCCGATTGCGCCCGAGAAGTACGAGCGGCCTGGCACGTTCTATGCGACGGGCCATGTGGTCGGCTTTAATGCCGCTGCTGTTATGGCGCTGCTTGACGATGACGGCCAGAAGGTCGGTGTGGATGAGAACGGCAACGTGACTGCCAAGGTGACGGTTGCCGATAAGAAGGCAAAGAAGGTTGCACTGCAGCCCGAGGCGGTCGTGGTCAACACCACGGTCGGATCGATGCTGGAGCTGCCAGATGCCGTGTCCGTATATTTCTCGGATGGCTCAGCGCGGGATACTCGGGGCAGTTTAGGCGGCATCGAGATCGAAAAGTGGACCGACACCGACGGCATCGACCTTTCCAAGCCGCTTGCCAAGAAGGGCACATACAAACTCGTCGGTAAGCTCAAGGATGTCGACAACGTCAACGCTATCGTGTACGTCAACGTCTCCGAGGCGCCGCGAACCATTACCAAGCTCGAGGCCAAGTCGTTTAGTGTTGCCAAGGGCACGTCCAAGCAGGATCTGTACGCCCAGATGCCCAAGCAAGTTGTGGCGACTTACTCCGACGGCTCGACCGATTTGCTCGACATTGACGTTTGGGATCTTTCTAGCGTCACGGACGAGCTGCTCAACGGAACCGGCACCGTGGAGATCACGGGTACGGTTAAGCTCAACGGCGCCAAGGTGACCTGCAATGTGACCGTGGTGGATCAGAAGGCCCAGACGCCCGACTACGTCGAGCCGATCGATGTTGTTGAGATTGCGGACAATGCCAAGGTCAGCGACCTTATGGATAAACTGCCGTCCAAGGTGACGGTTGTCATGAAGGACGGCAAGACCAAGAAAGAGACGCCCGTTAAGTGGTCTCAGGTCGACAGCCTGGGCCGTGCCGGCACCGAGTTTGAGGTCACGGGTCTAACGGACAACGGCATGACTGTTAAGGCTCAGGTCAAGGTGACGGCGCATATTGTCGACATCGATGTCGCTGAAGACATTGTGGTCGTGCGCGGCACCAAGGCGGACGACGTTTTGGCCAAGCTGCCTTCTACGGTCACGGCGATTTACTCGGATGACACCGAGTCCGATGTCGAGGTGAAGTGGGACACCAAGGGTTTCTCCGACAAGGACTTTGCCGAGGAAGGCGAGGTCACGGTCAAGGGCAAGGTTGCCGGTACCGATCAAAAGGCAGAGTGCACGATTACGGTCGTGAAGAGCGATGCCGAGATTCCGGCGTCTGTTGAGCCTGTCGCGGGCGTTAGCGTTCCCGAGGGCGCATCGGCCGACGCCGTGCGTGATGCGCTCAAGGGCGTGAAGGCGACCGTTCGCATGAAGGACGGCAAGACGACGGCGGAGTCCGAGATCACATGGACTGAGGTTCCGGATGCGGCTACGGCGTACGGCAACAGCGTCGTCGCCAAGGGCGTGACGGTGAACGGCAACCTGCCGGTCGAAGTTGTCGTCACCTCCACGACGACAATCAACAAGGTTGCCGAGGTGCCACAGATTACGGTCGAGCGCGATGCAAAGGCCGATGCCGTGACGGGGCAGCTGCCCAAGAAGGTTGCCGTGATGTACTCCGATGGCCACACGGATGAGGCCACGGTCACGTGGAATACGGATGGTCTCGACAAGCAACTTGCCGCTGTTGGCGAGTACACGCTCGAGGGCTCCGTCGAGGGCACGACGCTTAAGGCGACCTGCAAGCTGGTCGTCGAGACGCCGGCAAGCGAGATTCCCGTGAGGCCTGCGACGTTCGCTCCCGTTGAGGTGTTCGAGGCAAGCTCTGCCGCCGATGTGCTGAAGGCGCTGCCCAAGAAGGTCTCCGTGATGATGAAAGACGACAGCCAGGAAGACTACGATGTCGATTGGGAGAATGTCCCCGCACTGGATTGGGGTGCCGATGATGTGACCGTGGACGGTAAGGTTCGCGGTACGGATCTGACGGTCAGCTGCATGGTACGCGTTAAGCCGCGCCCGGCAGCCAAGGGGCTCGTTATCGTTGACCAAAACGGTAAGGCAACGACTTCCGAGACCGTGCTCAAGGTCGAGCGCGGCAAGGAAATTGACCTTGCTGCCGCGGCGAGCAATGCGGCCGATGGCGCGCTGCTGCGTGGTAACGTGACGTGGACCTCGTCCGACCCGACGATCGCTACGGTCGAGAACGGTAAGGTCAAGGCCCTCAAGAACGGTACCGTCGTCGTTACCGCGACGATGCCCGTTGACGGTGACGCCGCGGCGATTGCGACGCTTGCCGAGGATGGCGCTGCTGAGACGCCGGCGCCTCAGCAGCTCACGGCTTCGGTGACTGTCGAGGTTGTTGAACCTGTTGTTGTACAGGAACCGACCGGCGGCAAGGATAACGGTGCCAAGCCCGATGCCAAGGATCCTTCGGGCAAGAAGAATGGCAAGAAGGCCGCTAAGGGAAGCCTGGCCGAGACGGGCGACAACACTGCCGTGACTGTCGCGGCGCTTGGCGGAACCGGTCTGCTGGCGTTGATTGCCGCAGCGATTGAAAAGCTGCGCCATCGTACGGAGTAAGGCAACGTGCTTAGAGCGTTAGGGCTCTAGGACATAGGAAGGCCTCCCGGTACTCGCGAACCACGAGAGCCGGGAGGCCTTCCGTTTTGTCATCAGGGCAGCTGCTCTGGTCCCCTTGGCAGTTGCGGTGAAATAGGGACTGTTTTATGGGCTAGAAGCCTTAAACAGTCCGTATCTCACCGCAACTTAGTTTGGGGTTTGGGGATGGGTTAGTCTAGGCGGACTGAATCGTGGGGGTAGGCGTTGAGAATCTCGACGCCGTTCTCGGTCACCAGGGCCAGGTCCTCGATGCGGACGCCGGTGCGGCCGGGGAGGTAGATGCCCGGTTCGATGGAGAACGTCATGCCAGGCTCTACGACTTGATCGTTGACGAGCGAGACATCGCCTGGCTCGTGGTCCTGCAGGCCGATCGAGTGTCCCAGGCGATGTGTAAAGTACTGCCCATAGCCCGCATCCTCAATCACGCCGCGCGCGGCGCGGTCCAGGTCGCACATGCGCACGCCCGGTGCGATGAGCGCCTCGGCGGCCTCGTTGGCACGGCGCACGATGTCGTAGATGCGTGCCGTCTCCTCGTCCGGCTCGCCCCAAAAGAACGTGCGCGTCATGTCCGAGCAATAGTTGCGGCGACGTCCACCAATGTCGAACAGCACCACGTCGCCACGCTTGAGCACGGTGTCGTCGGGCTCGTGATGCGGGTCGCCGGCGTTGGCGCCAAAGCTCACGATCGGCGGAAAGCTAAAGCCCTCGCAGCCGTGCTTTCGATACAGGCCGAGCATCTGGTCGGCAATTTCGCGCTCCGTTATGCCCTCGTGGACGAGTTTGATCGCGTCGGCCATCACGGCGTCGTTGGCGGCCGAAGATGCACGCATGAGTTCCTGCTCGGCGGCATCCTTGTAGGTGCGCGCGGCGGTGACGGCAAAGTCGCCCAGGAAAAACTCGCTTGCGGCGTGGCGCTCCATGAGCGGCATCAAAAAGCCGGAGCGCATGACGGTATCGATGCCGAGCGGTTTGGTCGGATCGATCTCGCGAACGATGGCGTCGGCCACAACGTCAGTATCGGTGTGATAGGCTACGCGGGCATTGTCGTACTCGGGCAGCTGATGCAGCGCGTTGACCAAGATCACGGGCTCGCTACCGCGCGCGAGCAGCACACCGCAAAAACGCTCGAACATATCGGCATAAAAACCGGTCAGGTAGTAGATCGACCACGGGTCGTTTACGAGTAGCTGCGCGCCGGGGTGCTGAGCCTCGAGTGCATCGAGCACGCGCGCCACACGCTGATCATCGACATGTGCCATGAAACATCCTTTCGCTAGGCTGCCACCATGGTATCCCAAGCCCGGCAGTTGGGGACGTTCCTTTTATGCCGGCACCTTGGGACACTCCTTGGCATGGCCAGCCTGGCAAGTGTGCAGGAAAAAGGAGTCATAAGAGGCCCGTTCCAAATGGGCTGGTTTCAAAAGTATGGCGGATTACGGGGCTGGACCTGTATTACTTAACCATGGGAAAAATCGCGAAATTAAAACCGCAGGTAGATGGCTTGTCAAAAATTGAAAATGGCCGGTATGGATGGGGGTCTCCGAATCAGCCCCGTAATCCGGCATAGTTTTGAAATGGCACTAAAGTAGGCACAAGCTAAATACCGATTCCAAGGATAGTTGCGGTGGAATAGTTCCTGGATGCCGGGGTTTTGGCGGAAATCAGGAACTATTTCACCGCAATTGAAGAGGGCTGGGTTGATGGCGGGGTAGCTAAAAGAGCCCCGTCCCTAATTAGCTACTTGGGCTCGGTTGATGTCCATGCTGGCGATGAGGTTGATGCTGGTGTCGAGGAGGTCTTCCAGTACGACGTCGCCCATGCGGATGGGGGCGTTGACGACCAGGCCTCGGATGAGGTTCATGGCTTGGGCGTGGAGTTCTAGCGGGATGGCTTCGGCCGTGCGCACGGGCAGCAGCACCTCGTCGCTGCCGGATACGGCCACGGTGGTGGTGAGCACGCGCATGGGGCAGGTGAGCTCCTGATGTGCGAACTTATCACCGCGCGGGCATCTGTTGCCGGTCACGGAGCGCACCTCTGCCACGGCGCCGTCTGCGTCACGCTCCACCTCCACGGTCAGGAGGCACTCGGATGGGCAGATGGTGCAGTTGAACTGCAGCGTTACGATCGCTTTCGTGCTCATGGCTTTACGCCTCCTGAACGGGGTCAACGGACAGAACAATCTCGCTGGCACCCAGGTCGAGTGCGCGTTGAATCACCTTTGCCGGCAGTGGGAAGCTTTCCATAATGCTCGGCTTAAACGCGCGGACCTTACCGGCGAGCAGTTCCTCGCCGTCGGCCAAGATCCTCACGCAGGCGGCATCGACCGGTCGGCGTACGCGGAAGTTGAGTTTGGTGAGTGTCACAGCCGTAATGCGTCCCGGCAGCGCGTAGCCAGCGATACCGGCAGGGGAGACCGTGAGCTCGCAGCTCGTGTCCGTGACTGCGTCCGCCTCGGCTCCGCCACCCAACGCGCATGCTGCTGCAGCTGCGCCAGCCCTCTCGGACTCGGTCGTCACGTTGTCGGCCAGGTCGTGCACGTGCAGCACGTTTCCGCAGGCAAAGATGCCCGGCACGCCCGTCTGCAGACTCTGATCCACCACGGCTCCGCGCGTGCGTGGGTCAAGCTCCACGCCTGCGGCAACCGAAAGCTCGTTCTCGGGAATCAAGCCCACCGAAAGCAGCAGCGTGTCGCACGGAACAATGCGCTCGGTCCCCGGAATGGGCGCCAGACGCTCGTCTACTTGGCTCACCTCGACGGCTTCCACGCGGTCGTGGCCGATCACGCGTGTGACGGTGGTGGACAGGTGCAGCGGAATTCCAAAGTCGTCCAGGCAGTTCTTGACGTTGCGGCGCAGGCCGTTGGCGTACGGCATGAGCTCGTACACGCCCTCGACCGAAATTCCCTCGAGCGTGCAACGGCGTGCCATGATCAGCCCGATGTCGCCCGAGCCCAAGATGACGGCACGCGAGCCGGGTTTGAGGTTTTCGATATTGATGTATCGCTGCGCCAGGCCGGCCGTAAACACGCCGGCGGGACGACTGCCGGGTATCTTGATCTCGCTGCGGGTGCGCTCGCGGCAGCCCATGGCAAGGACGACCACGCGTCCGGTGAGTTGCAACATGCCGGCGGGGCTCATGAGCGTGACGGTGTGGGCTTCGGCGTCGTTCGCGTCCGGAGCGTCCGAGGCCTCATCAATCCCAAGCACCATACTGTCCAAGAACAGCGCAATGTCGGTTGCGTGCACCTGGTCGATAAAGCGCTGCGCGTATTCGGGACCGGTGAGCTCCTGTTTAAAGTGCGACAGGCCAAAGCCGGGGTGGATGCACTGGCGGAGGATTCCGCCCAGGTGCTGTTCGCGCTCCACGATGGCCACGCGCGCTCCGACCTTATGCGCGGCCAGCGCGGCCGCCATGCCGGCAGGTCCGCCGCCGATAACGACTACTTCGAAGGCTTGCGTTTGTATGGCTTCTACGACGCCGCAATCAATCGCGCTCGATTTGAATTCCGCCATCCTAGCGCACCCCCTTCAACGGTCCCTCAACCAGCCAAGATCCGGTATCCTCCAACAGCACCTCGCTGGGGTCGCAGCCCAGCTCGCGGGCAAGAATCGTCACTACACGGCTCTGGCAAAAGCCGCTTTGGCACCGGCCCATGCCGGCGCGACAGCGGCGCTTGACGCCTTCGACCGAGACCGCGCCTGGCTGGCGTCGGATCGCGGCCACGATCTCGGCCTCGGGCACCGTCTCGCAGCGGCAGACAATCTGGCCCCACGCGGGATCGGACTCGATCAGCTCCTCCTTGCGCGCCAGCGATATGCGGTCAAAATCGTCCGGCGCGCGGCGAATTGGGTTCCAGTCCGCCCGCTCGTGCAGCTCCACGCCCGCCTCACGCATCACAAGCTCCATGCGCTCGGCAATGGCCGGCGCGCTCGCCACGCCCGGCGACTGGATGCCCGCCGCCTGGAACAGCCCCGGCACCACGGCCGACTGCCCAATAAAGAAGTCGTTCGTTCCCTGAATGACCGGACGCCCGCCGGCAAATGCGCGCACCACGCGGCGCGTGTCCAGATCGGGCACCAGCTTGCGCGCGCCGGTCAGGAGCGCGTTGACGTCGTCCGCATAGGTCTGCGTGTCGCCCGGCTCGCGCACGGCGGCGGTCGCGGTGATCACGGTGTTGCCGTGTACGGTACCCGTGACGATAACGCCCTTGGACACCGGCGTGGGAACGGGGTAGAGCGGCATGAGTGCACGCGGTTCCTTGTCCAGCACCACGATGTTGCCCTGGCGCCAGACCATCTGAAACTCCTCGGCACCGGCCATATGCGAGATGTCCGCGGCTCCGTTGCCTGCGGCGTTGATCAGGTAACGGCAGTGCACGTCTCCAGCGGGCGTTGCCAGCGTAAAGCGCACAGCCCCGTCGGTAGCCTCGCCGCCAGCAACCTCAATCGCTTCCACCGGCGCAGACCGCATAAACGTCACCCCGTTGGCCACGGCGTTCTCCAGCGCGGCGATGGCAACCTCAAACGGATCGACAAAACCGGTCGAAGGGCACCACAACGCGCACGCTGCATCGGCACTGGCGCGCGGCTCTAATTCGTGGATGCGATCGGGGCCGATAATCGACAGCTCGGGCACACCGTTGGCCAGGCCATTCTGGCGCAGCTTTTCCAGATGCGCGCGGTCCTCGTCGTTAAAGCCCAACACCATCGACCCGGTGCGGCGGAACAGAAAGCCCAGCTCCTGCGCCCACGTACCGTACAACTCGCAGCCACGGGCGTTGACCTGCGCCTTTACGGTGCCCGGCGCCGGATCGTAGCCGGCGTGCACCAGGCCGCCGTTGGCCTTCGACGCGCCCAGCGCAATATCGTTAGCCGCCTCGACCACGCAAATGGACAGGTCATAGCGCGCGAGCTGCCGCGCGATGGCGCATCCGGTGATGCCCGCGCCGACAATCGCGATATCAAACGTTTCTGTCACAGTGCCTCCCAGACAAGTTGACAGGCTGTCAATAAGACTATCCTACGGTCTGCGCGTCCCCAGAGCGGCGTCAATGCGGCGAACAGCCCCGCAACACCCGCCAACGGCAGAAGAGGGGAGATGCGGCAACGTCGACAACCTCGTCCGCCGACAACTACGGCAACCTTTCGTCTCGATCTGTAACAGTTAGCTGATGATTTGGGTTCTAGATGTTACAGATCGAGACAAACCTTCAGGCGGATTTTGAATGTCTCGATCTGTAACAGTAAGAGGGGTTTTTGGAGCCCAAGATGTTACAGATCGAGATTGAAGTCGGGGAGGAACCCCTGTGTCTAAATCTGTAACATCTAGACCCGGATTCCGCTCCCACCTGTTACAGATTGAGATGTTTGTGTCCGCGCCAGCCCCGTACCCAGCCGTAGTCCCATATAAACAAACCCCGTGGTAAACTTGACCGGACTGTTAATATTCCGAAAGGTACCCGTAATGTCCAAGTACATCTCCGAGCTCATGTCGCCGCAGCTTATGGGCGTCGTCTATGCCTTCGTTGGCTTTATCATCGCCCTGTATGTGCTGTCGGTCGTTTATGTGTTCATCGACGCGCGTCGCCGCGGCGCCAGCGCCTACGTGGCATGGGGCATCATCGCCCTCATCCCGTTTGTGGGCCTCATCGCCTATCTGGTCCTGCGTCCGCACTCCTACGCGGCCGACCGCGAGGAGCAGGAGCTGGACATGGCCCTGCGCGAGCGCCAGCTTGCCCAGTACGGCACCTGCCCGCAGTGCGGCGCCCCCATCGAGAAGGACTTTGTGGTCTGCCCCGTGTGCGATACCCAGGTTCGCAACGTGTGCCCCAGCTGCCATCGCCCGCTCGATGCGCACTGGAAGGTCTGCCCCTACTGCCGAACTCGCATCCAGTAACGCATCCATCGCCGGGCCGGCCGCAGGCCACGTGCACCGCGCGTCCCGCGCAAGCCGCGCGCGCCCCGCAGCCCCGCCCCCACACGATGAAGCATGCGTAGAAAATCGCCCGCCGTGCCATTAAGGTGCGGCGGGCGCTTGTATACCAAGGCAACCTGCCTATAATGATGCAAGTCAAAAACGCCGAGCGCATCGCACGCACTTGCATCAGGCATCCGAGAGGAGAAAACATACCCATGAAGGCACTCTACAATGACGGTTCGGTGGCCGAGCTCCCGCAGGACGAGGTCACGCACGTCATCCGCCACTCCGCCGCGCACATCATGGCGCAGGCCATCAAGCGTCTCTATCCCGAGGCCGACTTTGCCTACGGCCCCGCGACCGACAACGGCTTCTACTACGACGTCGACCTGCCCGAGGGCGTCAAGATCAGCGAGGACGACTTCCCCGCGATCGAGGCCGAGATGAAAAAGATCGTCAAGGAGAACCTCAAGTTCACCGTCTACGAGAAGCCCCGCGCCGAGGCCATCGCCCTTATGGAGGAGCGCGGCGAGAAGTACAAGGTCGAGCACATCGGCGACCTGGACGACGACGCCCGCATCACCTTCTACCAGCAGGGCGACTACATCGATATGTGCGTCGGCCCCCACATCTGCTACACCAAGGCCCTCAAGGCCTTTAAGCTCACCGGCGTCTCGGGCGCTTACTGGAAGGGCGACAAGGACAACAAGATGCTCACCCGCATCAACGGCGTCGCCTTTGCCACCAAGGAAGAGCTCGACGAGCACATGCACATGCTGGAGGAGGCCAAGAAGCGTGACCACCGCAAGATCGGTCGCGAGATGGACCTCTTTATGATGCGAGACGAGGCCCCCGGCTTCCCGTTCTTCCTGCCCAACGGCATGATCCTTAAGAACACGCTGCTGGACTACTGGCGCGAGATCCACCACAAGGCCGGCTACGTGGAGATCTCCACGCCGCTCATCATGAACAAACAGCTGTGGAAGACCTCGGGCCACTGGGACCACTACAAGGACAACATGTACTCCACTGTCATCGACGACGAAGAGTACTGCATTAAGCCCATGAACTGCCCGGGTGGCGTGCTGGTGTACGCCTCCAAGCCGCACTCCTACCGCGAGCTGCCCATTCGCGCCGGCGAGATTGGCCTGGTGCATCGCCACGAGCTGCGCGGCGCCCTGCACGGCTTGTTCCGCGTGCGCTGCTTTAACCAGGACGACGCTCACCTGTTTGTGCGCCCCGACCAGCTGACCGACGAGATCGTGGGCGTGGTCAACCTCATCGACTCCGTGTACCAGAAGTTTGGCTTTAAGTACCACGTTGAGCTTTCCACCCGCCCCGAGGACTCCATGGGTTCGGACGAGGACTGGGCTCGCGCCGAGGAGGGCCTGCGCACCGCTCTGGAGCACCTGCATATGGACTACGAGGTCAACGAGGGCGACGGCGCTTTCTACGGCCCTAAGATCGACTTCCACCTGGAGGACTCGCTCGGCCGTACCTGGCAGTGCGGTACCGTCCAGCTCGACTTCCAGATGCCGCTCAACTTTGACCTGGAGTACGTGGACGCCGACGGCACCAAGAAGCGCCCCATCATGCTGCATCGCGTGTGCTTTGGCTCCATCGAGCGCTTCATTGGTATTCTGATTGAGCACTTTGCGGGCAAGTTCCCCACCTGGCTGGCTCCCGTGCAGGTCAAGGCGCTTCCGGTTTCCGAAAAGAGCCGCGACTACGCCCACGAGGTGTGCGCCAAGCTGGAGGAGGCCGGCATTCGCGTGGTCTGCGACGATCGCGACGAGAAGATCGGCTACAAGATCCGCGAGGCCCGCAGCATCGACCGTGTGCCCTACATGCTCATCCTGGGCGAGAAGGAGGTCGAGGCCGGCAACATCTCCGTCCGCGATCGCTCCAACGAGACCGTTCAGATGAGCGTTGACGAGTTTGTTGCGAAGGTGCTCGAGGAGATCAAGACCCGCGCCTAAGGCAAGCTTCACAACTATTAACAAAGGCGACCGTCCACAACGGGCGGTCGCCTTTTTCATGCCGAAATAAGAAAAGCCGCTGGTTGAGCGGCTTTTTTTGTTGCACAAAAAGGTACAGGTTTTTGTAGAGGGGTATGGAGATTTACCTACTAGCAGTAGGTTGATTTCCGATCTCAGCCGAACACATTAGGCGGACAGGCCGTTCCCGCAGCTAGCCGAACGCCCCCGAGGCCCCATCCGGGCCCCGGGGGCGCCG
>JAGZKE010000027.1:0-25390 GCA_018365375.1 Collinsella sp.
ATTTGAGGCAAGGTGACGTGAAACGAAAGGGCGCTGACCTTCTGGTCGCGCCCTTGAAGTTGAACGTCAGATTGTCCAAATGCGGCCCGCGCAGCGTCGACCGGTTACGGCGTTTGTAAAACGCCGTAACCTACAAGATGAGCATGGCGTCACCAAAGCTGAAGAAGCGGTAGCGTTCTTCGATAGCAGCGGCGTAGGCATCCATGATCTGGTCGCGGGTGGCAAGTGCGCTTACGAGCATCATGAGCGTGGAGCGCGGCACGTGGAAGTTCGTGATCAGCGCGTCGACCACGTGATAGGTCGAGCCGGGCATAAGGTAGAGCTGCGTTGTCGCGTTCTCGCGCACCACGATGTCGCCGCGGCCGAGCGTGTCGGCCCCGTCCTCGCGGCCCTCAAAATAGCGCGCCGTCACAGCCGGATCGGACACCGGCGCGTCCGCGTCAAACGCGCTCTCGAGCGAGCGCACTGCGGTAGTGCCGACGGCGATCACACGATGGCCCTCGGCCTTCGCCTTATGCACGGCGTCGACAACCTCCTGCGACACGTGGTAGCGCTCGGTGTGCATCACGTGCTGCGCGGGGTCGTCCTCCTCCACCAGACGGAAGGTATCGATACCCACCTCGAGCTCGACGGCGGCAAACTTGGCACCCTTGGCCTCGATGGCAGCCATGAGCTCGGGAGTAAAATGCAGACCCGCCGTGGGAGCAGCGGCCGAGTGCTCCTCCTTCATGGCGTAGACGGTCTGGTACTTCTCGGGATCGCCCTCGTAATCGGTAATGTAGGGCGGCAGCGGCACGTGGCCGGCAGCATGGATGGCCTCGTCGAGCGTGCGCGGCTCGCCGGCGGCATTGCAACCGGCCGGCTCAAAGCGTACCAGGCGGCCGCCGCGGCTATCGGTGACAAAGTCGACAACCTCGGCCGTCAGCACCACGGGAGCCCCCTCGGGCGCATGGGCGCCACCGGCGCGATACTCAATATGAGCACCGGGCTTCAGGCGCTTGCCCGGCTTGACCAAGCACTCCCAAACATGGCCCAGCGGATCCACGTCCTCGCGGCGCTTGAGCAGCAGGGTCTCGACCACGCCGCCCGATCCCGTTTTACGACCGATCAGACGGGCCGGCATCACGCGCGTCTGATTGATGACGAGCACGTCGCCCGGCTCGATATAGTCGATGATGTCGCGGAAGATGCGGTGCTCAACGGTACCGCTGTGCTCCAGCGGCGTTCCCGCCTGGGAGCCCTTGCGATCCACCACCAGCAGGCGGCAGGAGTCGCGCGGCTCGGCTGGAGCCTGGGCGATCAGTTCCTCAGGAAGGTTGTAGTCAAAATCATCGGTACGCATAGACACGTCGGATACTCCTTATATAGCTAAAGTCCGCTCTACATCCTAGCAGGCTGACGTCCCAAATGAACTACTTTTTGGACGCTTTGCGCTCGTCGCGGATGCGGGCGCGGTCCATGGCCGCCTCGACAGCCGAGAAGCGGCAACCACAGTAGTTCTGCCGATACATGCCCAGCTCGCGCGAACGGCGTGTCGCCTCGGGGTAATACGGACGAAAATCGCGAATCACCGGAGTGAGACCGCGGGCGGCAGCCAGACGCTCCAACACATCATTGCAGGTTTCGAACAACTGATACGGCGAGACGGCGAGCGTCGTACCCACAAACTCAAACCCACGCTCCTGGGCCACGCGGCACGCCTCGGCCAAGCGCAGGGCATAGCACGCACGACAGCGACGGGGCCGATCGGCACCCAGCGGTGCCACGCCGGCCTCCCAGCGCTCACGGTCCTCCCCCGCCTCGATAAGCTCGATGTCGCCATCGGCACACCACCGGCGCAGCTCGTCCAAACGCCGCTGCCATTCATCGTGCGGCTGAATATTGGGGTTGGTCCAGCAGATTGTGGGCTCAAACCCTTCCTCGCGCAGCAGGCGGACCGGCTCAAGAGAGCACGGCGCACAGCAGGCGTGCAACAACAACGGCTTCATCGACATCTCCTCACCCGAAAAAGCGCACGCCGAAGGACGTGTCCTCGCAGGCGACAATGCGGCGGTCGCGCAAAATGGTCCGCACGTAATACCAGTCGCCCACACAGCCTGACAAATGCAAGCCGGCCGCCAGATAGCACAGCAGCGGATAGCCCGAAAACGCAAACCCCAGGGCAAGCGTTGTCGTCACAACAGCCGTCGGTGCCAGGCAAACCGCCATGTACCGCCGGCGCGAATACACAACGCCCTCGGCGCAGGCATAGATCATCGCCGTCTCGCGATTCGCCCCAAAGGTCACCTGCGCGCCCGCAGGCGCCAGCAGCTTAAAAAACACACCGTGCACCAGCTCGTGCACGGCAAATGACGCCACCGAAACCGCAGCCAAGCCGACTATCCAGCCCAAAACCGCCGTCCAGCCGCCCGCGTCCGCCACATCCAAGTCTGCGGGCCCGCCCAGCAGCATAAACACCGGCACCAGGCACACGGCAAATGCGCCAAGCACTGCCATCCCCCACACAAAGCAGGCGCGCAGAAAATCCTCGTCCTCAAACGCATGTATGTTGGAAATCTCATTCATAGCATCTTAGGATAGCGCCCCTGCCACGTACCCGTCCGCATGTGCGATAATGTCGAATGATATGCACGAATTGACCACCGCGTCGTCAGGCCTTGCGCCCGGCCGCGCTCTCAACATATGCGAAGGAGTCCCATGGCATCCAAATACTCCATGAACGACCGTCCCAGCTGGCCTCGCCGCGCCATCGTTACCGCCGGCGAGCCCTACGGCAACAAGGGCCTTCACTTTGGCCACGTTGGTGGCGTCTTTGTCCCGGCCGACTTCTTCGCCCGCTTCCTGCGCGACCGTCTGGGCCGCGAGAACGTCATCTTCACCTCGGGCACCGACTGCTACGGCTCGCCCATCATGGAGAGCTACCGCAAGCTCAAGGAGAACGAGGGCTACGACAAGTCCATCGCCGAGTATGTCGAGTCCAATCACTCCCGCCAGGCCGCGACCCTCAACAACTACAACATCAGCTGCGATATCTACGGCGGCTCGGGCCTTGAGCCGGCTGCGCAGATTCACAACGAGGTGACCGCCGAGATTATCGAGCGTCTGCACGAACAGGGCACCATCTCCAAGCGCTCCACGCTGCAGTTCTACGACGCCAAGGCCGGCACGTTCCTCAACGGCCGCCAGGTGATCGGCCGCTGCCCCATCCAGGGCTGCAAGTCCGAGAAGGCTTATGCCGACGAGTGCGACCTGGGTCACCAGTTTGAGCCCGAGGAGCTCATCGCGCCCAAGAGCCAGCTCACCGGCGAGGTGCCCGAGCTGCGCCCGGTCGACAACCTCTACTTCGACCTGCCGGCCTACCTCGACTTTATGAAAACCTATACCGCCAAGCTCGCCCAGAACCCGCAGGTTCGCTCCGTGGTCTCCAAGACCATGGAAGAGTGGCTGCTGCCGGCCCAGCTCTACATCCAGAACAAGTTCCGCGAGGCCTTCGATGCCGTCGAGGATCAGCTTCCCGAGCACACCGTGCTGGAGCCCGAGGGCAACAAGAGCAGCTTTACCGTCACCTTCCCCAGCTGGAAGGAGCGCGACGATGCCCACGCGGTGCTCGCCAACGGCGGCGTGCGCTTCCGCAGCGGCAAGGCGCTCGTACCCTTCCGCATCACCGGCAACATCGACTGGGGCGTTCCGGTGCCCGAGGTCGATGGCGTCTCCGACGTCACCTGCTGGTGCTGGCCCGAGAGCCTGTGGGCTCCCATCAGCTATACGCGCACCGTGCTCGCACGCGATGCCAAGGCCGCCGGCGTGACCGAGGGCGTCGCCGCCCAGGATGCCGCCCTCATGGGCGAGCCCGCCGCCGATTCCACGCAGGTCCCCGCGCCCACCTACCAGCACAGCTCGCTCGACTGGCGCGACTGGTGGTGCTCGGATGACGCACAGATCTACCAGTTCATTGGCCAGGACAACATCTACTTCTATTGCATCGCGCAGACCGCCATGTGGGAGACCCTGGGTTGGAACCTCACGCAGAGCACCGTCAGCGCCTGCTACCACCTGCTCTACATGGGCAAAAAGGCAAGCTCGTCCTCGCAGACTCCTCCCCCGCCGGCAGACGACCTGCTCAACCACTACACCTGCGAGCAGATGCGCGCGCATTGGCTGTCGCTCGGCCTGTCCGAGAAGCCGGTGAGCTTTAGCCCCAAGGCATACGACACGCGCGTGACCGGCAAGGACAAGGACGGCAACGAGGTGCGCGCCTGCGACGACAAGCGCGTTATCGACCCCGCCCTTAAGGAGAGCGCGCTGCTGACCGGCGTGTTCAACCGCCTGGCCCGCAGCTGCTTCTACGGCGTCGCCGTCAAGGAGGGCGACGAGAGTCCCTATCGCAACGGTTGCATCCCCGCCGGTGCCGCTTCTGACACCGTGGTCGAAGCCGCCCAGCAGGCAGCCCTCGCCTTTGAGCAGGCCATGTACAAGTTCGAGACGCACCGAGCGCTCGCTGTGTGCGACGACTACCTGCGCGCCGCCAACAAGCGCTGGAGCGATGCCTCCAAGGCCGCCAACAAGCTCGAGGGCGAGCCGGCCAACGCCGCCATGACGCAGGCCCTCGTCGACGCCTTTACCGAGCTGCGCGTGGCGACCGTCCTGATGCACGGTATCGTCCCGGCCGGCTGCGAACTCATCTGCGAGTACTTCGACGTCGATCCGGTCGCCTTCTTTAGCTGGGATAACATCTTTGCCTCCACGGACGAGTTCGTAGAGAGCCTGGGCGAGAAGCCCGGCGACCACCGCGTGAAGCCGCTGCCCCCGCGCTTCGACTTCTTCAGCAAGCACGAGAGCCAGTACTAAAGCACGCTAGTAGCAACGCGCCCGGGAATGATTATTCTGGGACGGGGATTAAAAAATCATTCCCGGGCGCCACAGTACAGTCTTTTTGTGACGGGAGTCATGGAATGATTATTTAATCCCCGTCCCAGAATAATCATTTAGGTGGAAGGAAAGACGGATGTCCAAGCCGCGTCGTCGTAAGCAGAAAAAGCAGGTCAAGCCCGAGCTCAAGCTCAGGCAATTTGCCGCCACCGAGCTTTCCGACCAGCTTGCCGCCCAACACTCCGCCGCCGACCTGCCGCGCTTTATGGTCGATACGGTCGCTGGCGCCTATGCCCTCACCGATGCCGAGCTCATGATCGAGGGCTTTGGCGCCGCGGCCACACGCCCGGTCACGCTGCGCGCCAACACGCTCAAGGCGACCGCCGAGGACATCGCTGCGGCGCTCGATGCCGCCGGCATCGCCCACAACGCTGTCGCCTGGTACCCGGACGCCTTTATCCTGCCCGAGGCCCAGGTTTCCGACCTATGGAACCTCGACATCTACCGCGACGGCAAGATCTACCTACAGAGCCTGTCGTCCATGATGCCGCCTTTGGTGTTGGGCGCCCAGGCAGGCGAGGACATCCTGGACATGTGCGCAGCCCCTGGCGGCAAGACGACGCAGATCGCCGCCCTCACCCAGGGCCAGGCGCACCTCACAGCCTGCGAGATGAGCATTCCCCGCGCCGAAAAGCTCGAGTCAAACCTCCATCGCCAGGGTGCCAAAAACGTGCCCGTCATGCGCATCGACGCACGCGAGCTCGACGAGTTCTTCCGCTTTGACCGCATCCTGCTCGACGCTCCCTGCACCGGCACGGGCACCGTCATCAGCGGCAACGAGAAAAGCCTGCGCGGCCTGACCGAGCAGCTGCTGAGCAAGTGCGCCCGCTCGCAGCGCGCGCTTCTGGACCGCGCCATGGGAGCCCTCAAACCGGGCGGCACGCTCGTCTATTCGACCTGTTCAATCTTGCCGCAGGAAAACGAGGACGCCCTGCAAGAGGCCCTCGACAAGCATATGGACTGCGAGCTCATCCCCCTCGACGGCACGCCAAGCGAAAGTGAAGCACGCCGCGCCCAGGATGCCGGCGAGGAGCCGCATATCGAGAGCAACGCTCTCACCGAGGCCATCGCCGCGGGTCAGGTATCGGCCATCGCCAACGGCCTGCCCGGCACGCTCACCATTCCGCCTAGCCGCGACTTTGAGGGCTTCTACATTGCCCTGATCCGAAAACGCAGCTAGCGCACGGATCCAAAACTCAACAAGCTATCTCTGTGCGCGTTTGCCCTGCTGGTCACGATGTTGTTTAAGCGTCGCGCGCTCTTTGCGTTCGGCCCTTTTGCCCTTAATGGCCGTGACCACAAAGTAGATGACCGCGGCGGCTATGATTGCGCCCACGCATAGGCCAATCGAGCCCAACATTGCCGAAAATTCCATACCGCGTCACCTCTCTTTTAAACGGGACTTTCAAGATAGCACCTCGATACCCGCCACCACAGCTCCTTCACGTTCGCCGGCCCTTCGGTCTAACGGATGGCGCGGCGGGGAAAAATCAACTCGTCAAACGATTTAGCATTCGCAATTCCGGCTGCATAGCGCCGGCCGTTATCACATAGAATCGAGCCTCCATGGATACCCTCAACGATCTAAATGAGCGCGTCGACGCCTTCGTCGGCACCAGCTCCTTCGACACGCCTGCCGCGGCAAACGACCAAGCTCCCATCGATGTGCCCGCCGAGGTTCACGAGGACATCGTCGCCTCGGTCGATTTCTCCGAGGTCGAGCTCGCAGACGAGTTCACCGAGCCCCAGGTAGCCGTGACCCCCAACGGACTGCTCCCCATGGAGCCCCTGCCCATCGACGGACGTCTGCGCAAGGCTGCCCTTCGCATGCCCGACGAGATCGAGGAGGCCAGCGGCTTCACGCTCTTCGGCCGCCGCATCAAGTCGCTCATTTACACCACCGATGTCGCGGTTATCCGCAACTCCAACGCCGATGCCGTTTTTGCGGTCTACCCTTTCACGCCGCAGCCCGCCATTACGCAAGCGCTGCTGACCGTCGCCGAGTGCCCGGTCTTTGTAGGCGTGGGCGGCGGAACTACGACCGGTAAGCGCTCCGTGCAGATGGCAGCCGTCTCCGAGATGCAGGGCGCGGCGGGCTGCGTGCTCAACTCCCCCGCCACTGCCGAGATGGTCGAGCACATCACCAACATCGCCGACATCCCCGTCATCGCCACGGTCGTTCGCTGCGACGACGATGCTCACGCCAAGGTGCGCGCCGGAGCCAAGATTCTCAACATCGCCGCCGGCAAGAACACGCCCCAGGTCCTACGCGAGCTGCGCGAGCACTATCCCAACCTGCCGCTCATCGCGCCGGGCGGCAAGACGCCCGAGAGCATCCGTGAGACCATCGCCGCCGGCGCCAACGCCATCATCTGGACGCCGCCTTCGGCCCAGCAGTTACAGACCGACATGATGCAGCGTTATCGCAAGATGAAGGAAGACGCCACACCTGTCATCTCGCGCGACGATGTGCCCATTATCGACCAGGTCGCCGCCGCCGAGGTCAGCCAGGTCGAGAACATGAATCCCGATGTGCCGATTCCCGACGAAGTCATCGAGCGCGTCGCTTCGATCCACGAGCGCGTCGAGGAGCATCGCGCCAACCGCGGCCTCAAGCCGTCACTGCACGGCTTCTTCTTCCGCGGAAAGAAACGCTAGCCGCAACAGCAAGGCCCGCCCCACAAACGTGAGGCGGGCCGTTTTCGTTTGAGCAATCACGCAGCGACGTGATGAGCCAAGTTAATCCACGCGCTTGTCGCCCATAAAGAAGAGCGCCACCGTACCAGGTCCGGTATGCGAGCCAATCAGAGTACCGATGTCATTGATCTCAATCTTGCCTTTAAGCTGCGGAACCTGTTCCTCAATCAGCGCCGCAACTGCCTCGGCATCCTCGCGGCACGCCGAGTGCGACATGATGCACTTACCCGAATAATCCGCACCGTCCAGCACGTGTGCCATCATGGTCTTAGCCATCTCGGAAATCGCGCGCTTCTTAGTGCGAATCTTCTCACGTGGCGACAGCTTACCTTCGCAATCGACCGTCATAAGCGGGCAAATCTTAAGCGCCGTGCCGATGATCGCGCTCGCAGCCGAAATGCGACCGCCTCGTAGGTAGCTCGACAGATCGGTCGAGAAGAACCAGTGGTGCAGGTTGAGTTTGTGCTCCTCGATCCAGGCAGCCGTCTCGTCGAGTGAAGCCCCGCTATCGCGCACGTCGGCGGCATATTCCAGCAACAGGCCAAAGCCCGAAGACGCCGCCAGCGAATCGATGACGCGCACCTTGCCGCCCTGGGGATAGCGATCCGCGAGCATCTGCGCCGCAACGCAGGCCGATCCATACGTGCCCGAAATACCCGACGACAACGTCAGGTGCAGCACGTCTTTACCCTCGGCAACAAACGGCTCCCAAAACTCCTCGTACTCACCCACGCTCACCTGGGACGTCTTGGGCATGGCGCCCGCGGCAATCTGGGCAAAAAACTTGTCCGGCGTAATCGACTGATACAGATCGTCCGTATAGACAACATCGTCGATCTCGTAATGAAAACACACGACAGGGATATTGCGCGACGCAAAGAACTCACGGGTTCGATCGGCGGCGGATTCACAGGTCAGGACAAAATCACTCATATGAGGCTCCTTACTCATTGCTGCGCAAATTATTGCACAGTGAGCCTACATGCGGTACATATGTCCACTATTTACCAAATCGAACCAAAATAGTGAACATCTTTACCACCATCGTCTCCACCGGCCCCACGCATAAATATCTGAGAAAACACCCTCTGTCGTCTCCACCCAGCCAACACATCTACCTTCACTAAATCGATTTACCAAACCGTTCAGCCGACAATTCAGCCGCTGGCGCAAAATCGAAACAAAAGCGGCGCATACTGGTAAACGTTTGACGCTGTTTATCAGTTTTACCAGCCCCATCGGAAGGTGTTTCATGGTCGCATTCGATCGCAACCCGCAAGACTTCAAGTATCTGCGCCTGCTGTCGAGACAGTTCCCCACCGAACAATCCGCATTTACCGAAATTATCAACCTCTCGGCCATCCTCAACCTACCCAAGGGCACCGAGCATTTTATGAGCGACGTGCATGGTGAGTACGAAGCCTTTATGCACATCCTCAACAACTGCTCGGGCGTCGTGCGCGAACATGTCGACGAGATCTTTGGCGACACGCTCTCCTTTGACGAAAAGGGCGAGCTGTGTACGCTCATCTACTACCCGCGCGAGAAGATCGACCTGGTCCGCAGCCGGCGCGAGGACTCGCCAACCTGGTACAAGACGATGCTTGACCAGCTCATCATGGTCGCTCGCTCACTTTCAAGCCGCTACACGCGCTCCAAGGTGCGTAAGGCCATCCCGCGCGACTACGCCTACATCATCGACGAGTTGTTGCACACGCACCCGGACGAGAACAACTATCGCGTGCGCTATCACGAGCGCATCGTGGAGTCCATCCTAGAGACCGCCAGCGCCGACGACTTTATCGAGTCGCTCGCCTCGCTCATCAAGCGCCTGGCCGTCGACCACTTGCACCTGGTGGGCGACATCTTCGACCGCGGCGGCGGCGCGGCCAAAATTATGGACCGTCTGCTCACCTACCATTCACTCGACATCCAGTGGGGCAACCACGACCTGCTGTGGATGGGCGCTGCGGCCGGTGAGCCCGCCTGCATCGCCACGGTGTTGCGCAACAACCTACGCTACGACAACTACGAGATCCTGGAGAACGACTACGGCATCTCGCTGCGTGAGCTTGTCGCCTTTGCCGATGCCACCTACACCGCCGGTGAGTCCATCACCCCGCTGATCAAGGCCATCAACGTGCTGCTCTTTAAGCTCGAGGGCCAGATTATCCAGCGCCACCCCGAGTTCGATATGACCGACCGCCTGTTACTCGACAAGATCGACCACGACACCGGCACGGTCACGCTCGCCGACGGCAGCGTGTGGCCGCTCACGACCAACGACTTCCCCACCGTCGACCCGGCGGACCCCTACACGCTCACGTCTCAGGAGCAGCACATCATCGACAAGCTCGTGTCCGAGTTTGTAACCGCCGATCACCTGCATCGCCATATCGATTTCCTCTACACCCACGGCTCGATGTACAAGGTCGCCAACGGCAACCTGCTCTTCCACGGCTGCGTTCCGCTCAACGAAGACGGCACCTTTAGCAGCATGAACTGCCTGGGCACCTGGCACGCTGGCCGCGATTATCTCGATTTTTGCGACCACATCGCCCGCCGCGCGTGGCGCGTGGGCGACCGCGATGCCCTCGACTGGATGTGGTACCTGTGGATTGGCTTCAATTCACCCGCCAGCGGACGCCTGGTGCGTACCTTTGAGCGCGCCTATATCGCCGATAAGAGCACCTGGGTCGAGCCGATGGACCCGTACTTTACGCTTACCAAGTCGCCCTCGGTCTGCGATGATATCATGCGCGAGTTTGGCGTCGCGCCCATGGCATGCTCGCCGACCGGCCACATCATCAACGGCCACACGCCCGTTAAAACCACCAAGGGCGAGCAGCCCATCCGCGCCGAGGGCAAGCTGCTGGTCATCGATGGCGGCTTCTGCCGCGCTTACCATCCCAAGACGGGCATCGCCGGCTATACGCTCATCTCGAGCTCGCGCGGCTGCCGCCTCAAGTCGCACCGGGCCTTTACGACGGTTGCCGAGGCACTCACGCGCAACGTGGACATCGAAAGCGAGACCAACCGTTTTGACCAAGCAGACCGTCGCCGCATGGTGAGCGACACCGATACTGGCGCCAAGATTCGCAGCCAGATCCAGGATCTGCGCCAGCTGCTCGATGCATATAGAAACGGTGCTATCGAAGAGCGCGTCTAGCCCCACCCGCGGGGATTGGCTAAACTTGCTGAGTTTGTCATCCCCACGGCGTCCCCGCGCCACCCTAAGGCAGGTACCATGCAAAAGCTCCTTGCGCAGATCATGAAATTTGGCGTCGTCGGTGTCATTGCCACGGTTATCGACTTTGGCATTATGAATCTGCTCCACTACGGTCTGGGCCTCAACATCCTAATCGCCAACACCAGCGGCTTTATCATCTCACTCATCTTTAACTACCTCGCAAGCATGAAGTACGTGTTTGCGCACAAGGAAGGCATGAGCCGCCGCCGCGAGTTCATCATCTTTGTCGTGCTGTCCGTGATCGGTTTGGTGCTCAACGACGGCATCGTGCTGGCGCTCAACGCCGGCCTGGGACTCGAGGCCAATATCGCCAAGATCTGCGCCACCGCGCTTGTCATGGTCTACAACTTTGTGACCCGAAAAATCTTCCTGGAGGGCGACGAGACCAAGTAGCTCGAAACCCCTGCAGCATTACGGCGCCCACGGACGACGTGCACTCAGCGCAGTATCGTCCGTGGGTGCCGCTCGTTTACGGGCAAATTTTCAACGTTTGCGGATTAGCTCTTGAAAATTTGGCGAGTTCATATAGTTCTTGGCAAAGACCTTACGTTTCCCTTGTAAAAGCTCTAAAGTATCCTCTGCTCGATTCATCAACGCATTGGATGTGATTACGTGCGCAAGGCGCTGGCACAACCTCATACCAAGCAGTTCCTCAAGTTTGCTGTCGTGGGTCTTATCTCCTTTGGCATCGACTGGGGCATGCTCATTGCGCTCGTCGAGCTGTTCCACCTCGACTTTTTGATGAGCACCACGGTTTCGTTTATCACGTCCGTCGTGGTCAACTACTGGCTCAGCATGAAGTACGTGTTCGACCACCGCGAAGGCATGAGCCGCAAGCGCGAGTTCACGATCTTCACCATCCTGTCGGTGATCGGCCTGGGCCTCAACGACCTGTATATGTTTGTGGGCGTCACGTTTTTGAGCATCGGCTACCAAGCCATGAAGGCCATCGCCACGTTCCTTGTCACCTGGTACAACTACTTCAGCCGTCGCTTCTTCCTCGAGGGCGCACGGTCGTAGTCGATTCACTATTTGCTTGAATGTATAACCGGTTGGAATTCCCGTTCCAACCGGTTTTTTGTTTGCAGAGAGACCCGGCGACCCAGTCCCATTCGCATGAAAAACGGGCGGTCCGGATGTTGGCCCGAACCGCCCGTCTGGCGCGCTATGTCGAGGCCTCTAGCCCGTTACGTAATACCAAACGACGTTGTCGTCATTGGAGAGAACGTAGTTACTGCAGGCCGTCATGGGCGTTGTGCCGTTGACGGAGTACATCCAGCCGCTCGTGCCGCCGTACTGTTTCTCGGCCAAACCACCAATCGCGGAAACATACGTGCCGTACGACGAGCCGTGTGCGTTGACAGAAAGGCCTAGCGCGCACAGGGCATCGTAAACGGTGGCGCCTTCGTTAAAGGTAAAGGTGCCGCCAGAGGACACAGGATTGCCCACAGCGCTCGATGTGACCGAAACCGTCACCGTAACGTAGCTGGACTCCTGTGAGCCGCTTTGGCTGCCCGAGGAGGCGTTTCCACCATTAGAGGACGAGGCTCCATCAGACGACTGGCCACCGCCCGAAGAAGCACCGCCAGACGCATTGGAAGTATCACCGGCTCCCGTATTTTGGGCAGCGGATTTATCGCCAGACTTCTTGCCGCCCCGGTCCTCGGACTTCTTGCTATCCGAGTTTTTGTCCGATTCCTTGTTTGAAGACTCGGAATCGTCCTTGGCGTCGTTCGAACCCTTGGGCTCGTCTTTTGCATCATTCGAAGATTTGGAATCCTTGGAACTGGCCTCGCCCGAAGCGGCAGACGAGCCAGACCCCTTGGTGTCCTTGGCGACGACGCTCTCCCCCGTCACGGTCTGAACGATCCAGTCAATGGACCAGGCGCCGCTCTCGGAAGGATGGACGAAGCCCAGCGAGACGACGATCAGAATGGTGCACGCGGCAGCAAGAACGCCAAGGAGCGCCTTGCGACGAGAGGCGGACGCCGCCGAAGCGGCGCCCTTTTGCTTTGGATCATCGAGCTGGATAAACGAGGAGTCGGGCTGTTGCCCGCTGGTCTCCTTGGGCTTATCGGGCATTACCGTCACCCTTGCCGCGCTTGGTCAGCACGAAGACGGCGATGAGCGCGAGGCCAATCACGCCGGCGGCGATGCCAACGATGGCGAGCGGATTGGTGCCAGTCTCCTGCTCGGAAGCACTAGAGGACTTCTTAGCAGTGGTCGTGGAAACAGCACCCGTATCGGACTTGGAATCGGACTTCTTGTCGGACTTGCCGTCCTTCCTGTCAGACTTCCTGTCAGACTTCTTGTCAGACTTCTTCTCGTCCTTCTTATCGGACTTATCGGAGTCCTTCTTGTCGGACTTGTTGTCCCTGGTCTCGGTCTTGGTCGACACCGTCGTCTTGGTCACCGGCTTCTGGCCCGGGGCAATAGCGCCGCCCTTCGAGCCGGAGCCAGAACCAGCGCCAGCGCCAGTGCCGGAACCAGTACCGGTACTAGAACCGCCGCCGCCATTCGAACCAACGCCGCCATTGCCGCCATTGGAGCCTGAACCGCCATTACCGCCAGGGTTAACGGCATTCTTGGTCCACTTGGCATACAACGTCAGGTCGGCCGTCACCGGCGTACTGAAGTCATACGCCTGCGTGCAAGCCTCATCGGTATACCAACCGCCGAAAGTGTAGCCATCGCGCGTCGGATCGACCGGCTTGACCAGCTTGCCATCGGCCGTAGCAACAAACTTAGTGTCGCAAGCAGACCCGCCGTTGGAGTTAAAGGCAACCGTCCAAGACTCGACAGCTCCAAGTTTAAACAGCGTGCCCGAATCATTAATGTAGTAGAGATTGCCAGAAGCATCGGCAATGACCGGAGAGTCACAGTACTGGTAATGGCCAGCCGCATCATAAATCTGCGTCGCCTCTGCATCGCCGAGCGTATAGCGATACACGCCACCACCAGCAGAGTAGTTGACGTAATCCTTGCTATCCGCGCTGTTAACGGTGAAGTACACATAGGTCTTGCCGCCCTGAACACTCACCAGCGGAGTAGCAGCAATACCGTTGAGGCCAGCCGGCAGCGCCTTGCCGTCGGCAGCAGCGACCATCGTGGTCTTACCCGTCTTCAGGTTGTAGAGAACCAGAGCAGAGCCAGTAGCCGTCTGTCCGCCGACAATCAGATTGTCACCAGACACCGCAGGGGCGCTCAGATTATTCGTAAGGCCCAGATCAACCGTCTTCTGTTCACTCAGCACGCCCTTCGCCGAAAGCGAAATCACATGGAGCTTTCCGTCGTGCGTCATCTGATAGAAGGTCGAACCATTGGACGGATCGGCAATGCAATCGGCATTTGCGACAGCGCCGAGCTTCATGGTCGAAACGACATCGCCCGTCGTCTTATCAATGCACTTAAGCGTACCCGCGCTCGTAGGAACGATGGCATACTTATCCGTCAAAGCCGCACCAGTCCAGTAATAGCCCTCGGCAGGGTCGATGTTCTGCCAAGAAACTTCGCCCGTGGCAATCTTAATGCGCGCAAAGGAGCCGTTGCCGTAGGTCGCGTTGTAATTCTCGTCATACGAAATATCGACCGAGCCTACATAGACGTACTCGCCGTCCGAAACGACGGTGCAGGAGCTCTGCGTCAAGTCCGTCAAACCAGGCGTCAGCCACTTGCAGATCAGCTTGTCTGCAGTAATCGCCTGGACCGCACCGCCGTTGAGCGGAACGATGATAAGGCCATTGGTATAGATCGGACGAGAGGTATAGCTCACCTTGGAGGCAAGCGGCGCAGAGGCAACCTTTTTGCCCGTGGACGAATCGATCTTAATGAGCTCGTTCTCGGTCGCGATGTACACAAAGCCGTTAGCAATGACAGGCTCGCTGCAGTTGGCATACTGCTGACCAGACTCGGCCTTCCAATCGAAGGCCCACTTAAGACCGGCGGCCTGCGCAGGCGTCTTGGCATCCGTTACGGTCGAACCGTTGCCGCTGTTGCCGTAGCCGGCCCACTCGGCATCCCAATCAGGAGTCGTCGCGCTCGGATCCACGACAATCTTGTCGGGATCGGGCATGGGCGAATTATCGGTGGTATAGGCAAGCGTGACCTTATCGCCGCTCTGGAGCGTAATCTGATTGGCGCAGAGTAAGGAGGGCTCTCCGTTGATATACAGATGCCAATATTTATTGGTCGCAGCATCCCAACCATACGGCTTGTGATCGAACGGCGAAGTAATGGAATTCAGGAACCAGTACTCACCACTCTGGGAGCCGTTGTACGCAACGCCCTTGGCCTTCAGAACTGCCTCAATAAGGTTCTGGGCCGTGGAGCCTTCGGGCAGAGAAACATTGCTTGCCGTGCCCCAACGCGTATTGTTCCCGTTGACATCGGGACCGATAACATCGACAGACCCAAGAACCTGGCCAGAAAGGGCATCGGCGTCAGCACCATACATAAAGGTGACGGCATCGCCCTCATGGAGCTCGTAGGCACCGGCGCCAACGTCGGCGAACTTGCCATTTACGTAGAAGCGCCAATAGCTATTGGTCGCAGCATCCCAGCCATAGGACTTGCCATCGAATGGCGAATAAATGCCGTTGAGGAACCAGCCCCAAGACGATTCGCTGGCATCGAGCTTAAGGCCGGTCTGCTCAAGGAGATCCTTGGCAGTGGAGCCTGCCTTGAGACTCGTCTGGCCCGTCGAAGCCCAAACCTGCTGCTTGCCGTCCTTGTCCTTACCGAGAACCTGAACAGAAGCATGGACAGAATCGGAGGGCAGCTGGTCGCCCCAGCCACCGTAGAACCACGTAACGGTATCGCCGGCATGGATGGTGACATTGTCCGCCGTATAGTCACTCGACTTGCCGTTGATGAACAGCTGCCAATAGGTCGAATAATCTTGGGGCGTACCCAGCTCAACACCGTTGTACTTAAGGCTCAGAATGAAGGAGCCCGCAGCAACGGCGTCAATGTCGTTCGCCTCGAGTGCGGCCTTCGTAAGGTCAAGCGCGCTCGAACCGGACGTCACCACATACTGCGCGTTATCGACCCAAGTCTGAGTCTTGCCCTGGGCATCGCGACCAATGACGGTCACATTTGCGGCAACCTGGTCCTTAACGACAGGGGACGCGCTACCAGCCGTATAGGCAAACTCAATCTTCTGCCCTTGGGTGAGCTTGACGCTGCTCGCGCCAACCGAGGAAGACGCGCCGTCGACGAACAGCTGCCAGTAGGCATAAGTCGCCGGATCGAAGGCAAGCGTACGGCCATCGCTCGGGGATGTGATGCTTTTGAGGTAGAAACCGTATGCCGTGTTCGGATCGTAATCCGCCTTGAAGCCCGTCTTCTGCTGCAGCTTAACGAAGGCATCCGCAGCCGTCGCGCCCTCGTCGAGCTTGAGTTGCGTAGGTGCCACCCAGGTCTGAGCCTTGCCGTCGGCATCGGTGCCGATAATCGAGAACGAGACCTCGACTTGCTTCTTGGCGACATCGCCGGTTTCTGTCGGGTTCTCTGTCTGGACGGCAGCCGCGGCGGCAGATCCTGCTTGGCCAGCGGATACCGTCGAAGACTGCTCGCTCGTGGCAGGGCTCTCCCCCGTCGCCGAGCCTTCGTCGCCAGTTGCTGCCTCTGTAGTGGCGGCACTAGCTGCAGGCGCGCTCCCGGAATCCGAAACCTCGGCGCCGCTCTGCTCAGCGGTACCGCCCGCAAGCGCTGCGTCCTCGCCTGGCGTCGTAGCCTGAGCCACAGCGTCGGTAATGCCCTCGGCACCCTCGGCCCACAGCTGAGCCGGCGTGGTGCCAAAGGCCATCGCGAAGGCCAGGAATGCCACCAGGCAGCGCTTTGCCACACCGCGCGCGATTACGCCACGGCGACGAAGCGAGGAACGCTGGCACTCGTCCTCAAACATATCCATTTGTCTCCTACTGTCTGTACTTGGAGCGTTGCCTTGAAGCTGCCCCACGTCATCGCGCATGTTGCGCTCGAGTTCCCCCATCGGGGTCCCCCTTCCCTCCAGAGCCCTATGCACACCGGCGGCATACGCCGCAGCCGCATGCAAGATGGGAGGCGATCCGACTTAACCTTAACGACTCGGGCGCGCCGTCCGATCTGCGACGCGAACATTCCGAGCCAAGAGGAATTACGGTTACTGGTACAGCCGGGGACTTGCACCCCGATTCTCCCAAACGCGCAGGAAAACCGCGCATTCGTGCGTCTCCGCACCACCATCTAGGCCATCGATTAAAACCGTCAATATGCTATCACGCAAAAGGGCCTCGCACGCAGGCGAAGCCCAAGGTAAAAGCTATTGTTTGCGATAGGAGAATGCGGTGACGGTCACAGCCTCTAGTGCTTGCCGCCGTGGCTGTTGAGCCAGATATTGCGACCCAGCATAAGCGCCAGCACCAGCGCGCTCACGTAGCCCATAAAGCCAATGACTGGGATACCAAACACAACCGGCTCGATGCGTGCATAGTACACCACCGACGAACCGATAAACAGACCGGCGATCACAATCGCCATCGACATGCGGTCGATGATTCCGCCCAGCTGTCGCAGCGCCTTATCGCTGCTCATGATCTGCGTGTTCACCTTAAGCTGGCCGCGCGTGAGCATACGCGAAGCCAAGCCCAGATACTCGGCCGCCTCGAGCGAGCCTTTTGCCGCGCGATAGCTGCTCGCGGCAAAGTCGCGGCTCATCTCGCGCATGCGGGCATAGATGCTCTTCTCGTTTTTGATATGAGCCTGAATGATCTGGATCATGTTGACGTTGGGCATGTACTCGGTCAGCAGACCCTCGAGCGTCACCATGCCGCGCGCGAACATTGTCACCACGCTCGGCAGCTCAACGTCGTTTTTGCGCGCCAAGTTTAGCAGCGAGGTCAAAAACTCGCCGATATCCAGATCCTTCAGGTCAAGGCCCGCAAAGTCAGCCACGATAAAGTCAAGATCGGACAAAAAGGTCGAATGATCGAGCTCAGCCGAGTCGCCACGCGTCACGGCGAAGCGCATGAGCGAATCCTTGAGCTTTGGCACGTCGCCCTCGGCCACGGCAAAGATCATATCCTTGACGATACCGCGGTCGTGGCTCGACATGCGTCCGACCATGCCCAAGTCGATAAAGTAGACGATGCCGTCCTTGAGAATGATGTTTCCCGCATGCGGGTCGGCATGGAAAAAGCCGTCATCGAGCACCTGCGTCGAGTAGTCCTCGACGATTGCGGCACCGATCTTTTCCAAGTCATAGCCCTCGGCCACCAAGCGTTCAGGATCGGCGATCGAAATGCCGTCGACGTAGTCCATAACCACCACGTGCTCGGTGCACAGGTCCAGATAGGATTTAGGGCACGTCACGCCATGAACGCTCTTATGGAACTCGTAGAAGTCGTTGAGGTTTTTGGCCTCGGCCAAAAAGTTGGTCTCCTCGCGAAACGAGGTCCACAACTCCTCGACTACGCCGTGCAGGTCAACGAATTGATCGGTGTTGACGAACTTGGAAACAATGCGCACCACCGAGCGGATGATATCGATGTCCTGCGCCATAACCTGCTGCGCACCGGGGCGCTGCACCTTGACGGCTACGTCCTCGCCCGTCACCAGACGAGCGCGGTGCACCTGCGCGAGCGATGCGCTACCAAGCGGATTGGGGTCGATCGCATCGAACATCTCCCCCAGGCGCAGGCCGTATTCCTCTTCCAAGCAGCGGAGCACTACCTCGTACGGCACCGGCTCCACGTCGGAACGCAGACGGCGCAGCTCATCGCAAAAGCGCTGCGGCAGAATCTCGGACCGGTTGGCCAGAATCTGCCCCATCTTGACGAACATGGGGCCGAGCTCCTCGAGCAGGCGGCGCAAGCGAACCGGCGTGAGGTTATCCCACACACGGTACTTTTTGACCAAGCGAACAATCTGCCCGATGCGTTCGCGACGACCCGCCGGCGTGAGCTGGTATTCCTCGTCCGGCGCCATCGCGTCGGGCTCTTCGGGCACCATATCGACAGCGCGCGGCTTTTTGCGAGCGCCCGAGACGGCGGCATCGACCTCATCGACAACCGCCGCCTCGTCACCCAAAGGATCTAGATTGTTGTAATCGGTGGTGGAATCTGCCATCTGCGCTGCTACTCGGCCTCTTCGGTATCCTTCGCATCGTCGGGCTCAACGGACTCGACGGGCACCGAGGTCACGTTGTCCTCGACCGAATCGACGATGTCGCGCACATGGGCCAGGAAGGCCGTGCGCTCGGGGGCGGTCATGACGCGGACCCGGGCAAGGATGAGCTCGTCAAGCACGCGCTGGGCCGCGGTCTCGCCCTGCATGCCCAAGCGCTCGGTCAGATCGGAGATGGTACCGCCGGCCTGCTCGAACATGTCGGACACACTGCGGGCGATATCGGGGGTGGCGGTGTCCTTGCGGACCTGCTCGCCCTTGGTGTTAAGGTCGTCGAGGACCTTCTTGCCGCCTTCGACAGCAACGGCGGCAGCGCCAAAGCCCACGTTAATGGCGCCGTTAACAAGCTGATCGAGTTTCATAACCATGGTTATCTCCAATCACAAACAACTGCATTGGCGTTCTTGTACCCAAGATTGAGCGAAAGCGACAAAGCGTTTTAGCGCTATTCGATCGACGGGAAATCCCTACCTCACGTTGTCATTCATCGCGAAAGAGTTCTTCATGGCGCAGCTCGTGGTGTAAAGCACCTTGCCCAGCAGGGCATCGGTCTCCACGCGAACACGCTCGGCAAAGGCCTCGTTGGCGCGTGCAAGCTCGGCAGGCACCTCGACCTCAGGCAGAGCGGCTACGGCAGCGTCGACGTCATGGATCTGCTTGTGGCCCATGCCACCGATCTTCTCCTGATAATCCTCGACCGCGCGGCCGCACTCATGGAAGCGGACGTCAGCCAGCGCGCCGATCAGGCGGTTGGCCCAGTAGAAGTTTTCGGACGTCACGCGAGCCTGCGTGTCGGCATAGTACTCGGGCATAGTCTCGACGTTGGCGTACAGCGGAACCAGCGCGTTAAACGAGTTGGAACCAAAGGCCATCCACTGCACGGCGCGGTAGGCCGGCTGCGCATAGGGGCGCAGCTGCAACACGGCAAGCTGGCTGTTGCGGTTGATGCCGATGGGGCGATAGGCACCACGCGTAGCGGGCGTGCCCTTGCTGCCGTAGCAGTCGTACTCCGTGCCCTGGTAGTGGCTCGAGAGCACGTACTTGATGTCCTCGATGGTCACCTTGCGCTCGGGCACGCGGCTCCAGGGGATATCGTCGCTCTCGGGCGTGTAGTCGGCGTCGGGGCCATCCCACACGTCGCTGGGGTTGAGGCAGCGCTGCATGTACCAGGCGCGCGGCGTGTTGTAGACATGGTCGCTGTCGCTGTGCGAGCCAAAGGCCTCGCGCGGGTTAAAGACGGCAGCCGGGCCGTCGCTCTCGACGCCCAGCGTCAGGTCCAGATGCCACTCGGCCATCCAGGCGCGCAGGTCGGCGGAGCACATATGGTCGGCCTGGGCGCCCTCGGCGTCATCCAGGTCAAAGCTGTCGATGCCCAGCTGGTTGGGCATGGTCACATAGGCGTCGTCAGGCACGCGCTTGGCGATCCAGTGGTGACCGCCGATGGTCTCGAGCCACCAGATCTCGTCCACGTCGCTAAAGGCGATGCCGTTGTTCTCGTAAGTGCCGTAGCGCTCGAGCAGGTCGCCCAAGATACGCACGCCGTCGCGGGCGGACTTGGCATACGGCAGCACCAGGGTCACCATGTCCTCCTCGCCCAGGCCACCGGGCTGCGCCGGCACATAGCCGTCCTCACCCTCGTTGCCCTTGGCGGGCACGTAGTCCACGAGCGGATCGGCGCCGCGGACGCGCTCGTTGGTGGTAAGCGTCTCGGTTGCGGACATGCCAACATTGAGCTCGTTGAAACCGGCCTCGGCCCAGATACCGTGGCCCGGGACAACATCGGGGACGCTCGTATAGCGCATGGGGTTATCGGGCAGCTCAACGGTCAGGTGGCTCAGGACGCTCGTGTAGACACGCGGCTGCTCGTCGGGATGCACTACGCGCATGCGCTTGGGCTCAAATACCCCGTTGGACGAGTCCTCGTTACGCGCGACCAGGGTCGACCCGTCGTAGCTCGCGTTCTTACCAACCAAAATCGTTGTGCACGGCATGCGCATCCTCCTTGAACGAAGAAATCAAACGGCAACAGTGTATCGCTTCGACGCAAAAAGGGCGAAACCACGGCCTCGGCAGCCCCCGTGGTCAAAAAATGCCAAATATGAGTACTGTCACAAATTTAGTGGCAGCAAATTGCACTGTTCCGGGCGCCGGGAATCCTCACCTGTCCAAAAACTGAGTCTAGTAATTCCCCATACGTCCAATAAAATTGGCTCTTTAACGATATTACTTATCGCTAAGAGCCAAAATGATCTCAAACATATGTGACTAACTTGGCAACAGTACTCATATTTGGCATTTTTTGACCACGGGGTATCTAACCAACCCCCTAAACAGCCTCCAAACGCCTATTTTACCGCGCGCTCAGCCGCCTCGATCACGTGCTTGGCGAGAATTGCTGTCGTCACGGCGCCCACGCCACCCGGCACGGGGGTGATTGCGCCAACAACCGGCTCCGCGGCATCAAAATCGACGTCGCCGACCAGCTTGCCAGCGGCTTCGTCCCAATTAATGCCAACATCGATAATCGCCTGGTCCTCGCGGACCGCATCTGCGCCAATCGTGCGCGCGCGTCCAACGGCGGCAACCACAATGTCGGCAGCACAGCACTCGGCGGCAAGATCGCGCGTATGCGTATGGCACGTCGTCACGGTTGCGTTGCGCGCCGTAAGCATGGCGGCAACGGGGCGGCCAATTACCAGTGAGCGTCCGACCACAGCAACCTTGGCCCCATCCAGCTCAACGCCGTAATGATCCAGCAAAGCAAGCACGGCTTCGGCTGTGCAGGGGGCAAAACCCTCGCCGCGCCCCGAAAGCGTGGTGAGCAGTGAAGCCGGCGTCATGGAGTCAACGTCCTTGGCGGGATCGAGCGCTGCGGCGACGGCGTTCTCGTCAAGGCCGGCGGGCAGCGGGCGGAACATCAGACAGCCATGAACAGCCGAATCGGTATTGATGTCCTCGACGGCCGTCAACAGCTCGTCCTGCGAAACATCGGCAGGAAGCAAAACGCGGCGAGCCTCAATGCCAACCTTCTCGCAGCGCTTGAGGGCACCGCGCTCGTAGGATAGGTCGTCCTCGCGTTCACCCACACGCACGATAGCAAGCGTCGGAACAACACCGCGTTCGCGCAGCGCAGCGCAGCGGGCAGCGAGCTCCTCAGTCAAAGCGCGGGCGACGGGAGCACCCTTCAGTAGCTCAGCCATGGCTATCCCCTCTTTCTTGCAGCGTCGGAGGCGCGGCGCGCCAGCGCATCGGCGCGCGGCAACCATGTGTCGAGCAACTCATCACACGCCGTCTCGAGCTCCTCGGCGCGTGCACGATCCTTCATAGACGTGGTGTTCGCAAAGAGCGTCAAGCTCGCGCCCTGCATGGCGGCGCGGCAGAATACGGCGCCGCACGCCACATCGGACAGCAGCTGACGCGAACCCTTGTCGGCCATGTCCTCGAGCAGCGCCAGTGCGCGCCCGCAGGCATCCATAATGCGATACGGCGGCATAGCGGCCACATGCAGCGCATCCTGAATCGCAGCCGGTCGGGCCGGGTCCTCACGCGGAATACCGTACGCAGCGGACACCTGGCCGTACGCACGAACGTCCTCGGCGACCAGACCCACAAGCTCCTGCGCCAACTCGTCTGCCTGGGCAAACGCACGCGTCAGGTCATCCGCACGATCAGCAAGCGCGGGATTGGTCGCACCGTAGCGGGCAACCATTCCGCACAGCGAGGCGCCCAGCGCGCCCACAAAAGCGCTCGCGCTGCCACCACCGGGAACTGGCTCGCGCGCGGCCAGCGCCTCGGCAAAACCGCGACAGGTTTTATCCATCATCTCTTGGCTCATACGCACACGCACCTTCAAGTCATATATATCGGTCGGGCGGCCGACGTCGGCCGACCGCATCGATCACGTAATGGTGCTAAGTCTAGCCCATAAGTACGCGAGCGTCAGCGCACCTGGCCATCGCGGATTTCTATGGCACACGATAGGCCATGCCAACGCAAACATGGGACACATGGCCCACCTTTCGAGACTCCCGAGCAGCACAAGCTGGGGCATATCTATAAGTAAGGAACCCGTTGGGGAACGGCCGCGCAACGGCCACAAGCGATGAACGGAGGCATAAGTCGCACAGCACACAGAGACATCCGCCGCCAGCGCAATCAGTACCCCAACAGCATGCGGCGCCGTGATGTCATCAGCAGACAAGGAGGACGCCACCATGATGAAAAAGACCCTATCAATCCTTTCCCTTTGCATCGCCCTCTTTGCCGCGCTCGCCCTTGTGGGCTGCGGCGGGAGCGCATCGGGCGGCGGCAGCGCCCCCAAGAGCGAGAGCAAGGAAAAGGCCCCCGTCGCCAAGAAGACCGACTACATCTGGTTTAAGGTCGAGATGCCCGAGGGCGTCGGCGTAAGCGACTCTGCCGGCAAGAATGCCGACAGGGTCCAGCTCACCTTCCCCGAAGACGAGAACGCCTCGGCCGATCGCTTTATCCCCGTTTGGAAAAAAGCGCTGACGGCCGAGGAATCCCACGCCGACCAGGCGGAAAAGAAGGGGGATACGTTCCAGTGGAAGGATGGCGGGTCCGTCGAGTATAACGGCAGGACGTGGCTCGTCGGAACATACGAGGACAACAGCGGCATCTCAACCATGCTTTTTACCGATGTTGAGCCGGGAAGCGTCTACGTCCTCATCTCGAACTTCGACCAGCACAAGAAAGAAGCCGAGGCACTCCTCAACTCCATCGAGTTCCCCGATGACATGGAAGAGGCAGTTTCCGAGGCACGCGAAGTCGAGATTTCGAGCATCGAGATCAAGTAACGGGACACCCGCACGCGCCTACGCGCACCCGCGCACATGCGCCCCATTAAAACAACGGGCGCCCAACCCGGGGAGGGCCGACAGCACCAGCCCTCCCCTCTTTTGCGCCCGAACATATTGCCACTTAACGGCGCAAATCCGGCCCTCAGAATGGGACACATGGCCCACCCTAGCGAGCCGTCCACGCGTACAGTAAAGACAGGTAATCCATGGGCGGTTACAGATCGAGGAGGACACGACCATGAAAAAGAAGGCCTTTGCGATTCTCACCCTCTGCATAAGCCTCTTTGCCGCAGTTGCCCTGGTGGGCTGCGGTGGCAGCGGCGGCGCTACCGGCAGCGGCGGAGGCGGTGGCGGTGGAGCGGAAAAGCCAGCCGTGGATATGAGGACTGACTTCATTTGGTTTAAAGTCGAGGTGCCCGAGGGCGTCGAAATCACGGACGTTGCAGGCGATACCGCCGACAGGGCCCAGTTTAAGTTCACCGAGAGCGAGCATGCCAGTGACCGCTTCATCCCCGTCTTCGATCCTGACAAGAACGCCGATGAACTGTTCGACTACTAGGCAAAGTGGAAGGCCAACTCCGGATGGACCGAGAGCGATCCCGTTAAGTACAACGGCAAGACCTGGCGCAGCGCCTACTTTACGCACTCGGGCGGCGTGACGACCGAGTGCTTCACCGACGTTGACGGTGGCAGCGTGTATGTGCGTATCGACAACGTCGAGGAACACAAGGACGCCGTCGAGACCATGATGAAGTCTCTGGAGTTTGCCGACGACATCGCCGAGGCCAAGACCGAGGCCATGGACGTCAAGCTCGACGATATCGAGATCAAGCGTTAAGCGACTGGCGAGCGCAGCGGGAAACACGGGCGCAGTGCTAACAAGCGGCGGTACCCCAGCGCTTCGTACCCAGGGAGGGCCGGTAAACCGACCCTCCCTTTCTTATGCCGGTAGCCAACGAACGCGAGGATGCCGGACGCCGGAACCGCTCCAAATGTAGCAACAGTACGAAAACGACAAACACCCCAACACGTCCGCCCGCCGATTTATTGCGCCGCGCAGACAATTAAACCAGCATCTTTAAACATCTGAGCAGTATAGTGACCAAAACTATCGCATAACCGCACTCTACGAATGGAGAAGTTATGACCGAACACCACGCCATCAGCCGCCGAGCATTTACGTTGGGCCTTGGACTCGCGGCGTTGTCGCCACTTGCAAGCCTGCCCGAAACCGCGGCATTGGGCATTGGCCCACGAGCGGCATTTGCAGACGACGCTGCCACAGCGTCGGTCAGCCTCAACAATTTCGTCATTCGCCTTCGCCCCGCGGGCTATTTTCGTACCGCAAGCGTTAACGAAGACGGCAACGTCATCGGCAACGTCTGCCATCTGTTTAATGACGGCACGTCCAGCAAGCTCATCCTTGAGAACGTAACGACCAAGAATGACGATACAAACTGGTATGCTATCCGCACCTTGCTCAATTTCGAAGAGCATAAAAAGACGGGCTACAGCATTTGGTCGGTCGATGGCG
>JAGZKE010000028.1:0-25321 GCA_018365375.1 Collinsella sp.
GCGGAGGGCGGAGCATGGCCACCGGACCCATCGAAACACATCTCCACCGTTCCTTCAACTGGGAAAACGGCGCCCCCGGGGCCCGGATGGGGCCTCGGGTGTGTTTAGTACAGTGAGCGTCGACAAAATCGGCGTTATGATTTCGACAAAATAAGCGCGAACATGCCGACCTTAATCCATGAGGCCTAATCTGTTGGTTGTCTTCGGAATCTAACAGAAAGGCAGGAAGGAAGATGATCGGCATGCCCGCAATCAATTCTATACGGCAATTGCGAAGAGATGGCTTGAGTATCACGGATATCGCAAGCGCTACGGGCGTCTCGCGCGACACCGTCTACAAATACCTTAAAAAGGATGACTTCTCGCCTCAGCTTCCCGCCAAGCAGAAGCGCGCTTCCAAGCTCGAC
The DNA here is from genome assembly GCA_018365375.1 of Collinsella sp. Classification (GTDB taxonomy): domain Bacteria; phylum Actinomycetota; class Coriobacteriia; order Coriobacteriales; family Coriobacteriaceae; genus Collinsella. The sequence goes on from JAGZKE010000028.1 coordinate 408, forward strand.
CCCTACAGGCCGCTGATTGAGTCTTGGCTTGACGAAGACAGAAGCAACTGGAAAAAGCAGCGACACACATCCAGGCGAATATACCAGCGCCTGACAGAGGAGTGCGGCGTTGCCGTGAGCGAATCTGCAGTGAACCGATACGTCAAGAAGCTAAAAGAGGCTCGCAAGTCAAAAGAAGACGCCTATCTCGATCTGGACTGGGCGCCGGGTGAGGCGCAGGCGGACTTCGGCGAGGCTGATTTCTATCTGCTTGGCACAAGAACTCGCATGCGCTACTTCGTCGTCACCTTTCCCTACTCAAACGTCGGTTTCTCCCAAGTGCTCCCGTCGGAGAATTCCGAATGCGTATGCGAAGGGCTCAAAAAGATATTCGAATACATCGGCGGAGTTCCTGCAAGAATCGTGTTCGACAACGCGACCGGCGTTGGAAGACGGGTCTGCAAGGAGGTGCGGACCACAGACCTCTTCGGCGCGTTCGCGGCACATTACGACTTCGCCTACTCGTTTTGCAACCCCGCTTCTGGAAACGAGAAGGGAAACGTGGAAAACAAGGTCGGCTTTATCAGGAGAAACCTCTTCACGCCTCCCGCCCAGGTGCACAACATCGATATCTTCAACAAGCATCTGCTCGACAAGTGCCTAAGGCTCTCGGACAAGCCGCACTGGATTAAAGGAGAGCCAGAAAGCCAGCTGTTTGTAGAAGACAGCTTTGCCTTATCCGGCCTTCCCGCAAAGCCGTTTGACCCTGTGCGCTACGTATCTGCCAGGGCGAACAAGCAAGGAAAGATATGCCTTTGCGGGCACCACTATTACTCAAGCGACCCGAGCCTTGCGGGAAAGACCTTAATCGTGGCGCTGCGGGCGTTCAGCGTGTCGATACATACCGACGACGGCGCGCTCGTATGCGAGCACAGGCGCGCATACGGGGATGCGCCCACAGACACGACCGACCCCGCAAGCCAGCTGCCGCTTCTTTGCGTAAAGCCAGGCGGATGGAAAAACTCCAAGGCCAGAAGCGCGATGCGTGATGATCTCCGAGGGTATCTCGACTTTTTGGAATCTGGGGAGCTAAAGGCAAGTCTTCGCCTTTTGCGCGACGAGTGCGCAAAGAGCGGCTGGGAGGCGACGCTTGGTGCGGCAGAGCTCGCATACAGCTCAACCGGACGCATCGACGGTGCGTCTTTAAGCGTCAGCGCCGCGCGCATCGCCGGCGGTGCATCTTGCATCAACTACGACGACCCGATTGATCTAAGCGTCTACGACGTTGCGCTGAACATAGGGGGTCGTTGAAGATGGCCTACTTGAAAAGCGAGGAATTGCAGGCATTTAAGGCGCTTGCGCGCATGCTCTACTTCTCAAACGATACGATCAAGCACTTCCTGGAAAATGCCACCGCAGGGCAAATCACGGCCGTTGGCGACATGATCAAATTCGAGCTTTCCGTGCGCGACGCGCGCAAGATCGAGCGGCTTATGCGCAAGGCAAAGTTCCCGCAGATAAAAACCTTTGAAGGATATGACTACTCGCAGATAAGCTTTCCTGAAGGCTACTCGAAAGATGATCTGGAAAGCTTGGAGTTCGTAAACGCCGCTCAAGACTTCGTGTTCTACGGGCAAACGGGGCGCGGGAAGACGCACCTTGCCATCGCCGTAGGCATAAGGTGCGTGCAAAGCGGCAAGATCGTCAGGTTCTTCACCGCGGCAGACCTTGTGATGGCCCTCGAGCGCGCGAAACGGGAGAACACACTCGAAGCTCTCCTGAAGGACATTGCGAAGTCGGATCTCATCATCATTGATGAGCTGGGGTATGTGCCTTTGTCCCAGGAAAGCGCCCGGTTGCTCTTCCAGGTGATGAGCGAGTGCTACGAAAAGCGAAGTCTTGTAATCACCACAAATATCGAGTTCAGCAAGTGGGGCGTGGTGTTTGGGGACGACAAACTCGCCTCCGCCATCATTGATCGCATCATGCACCACGGCAGGCTTGTCGAGTTCGGCGGAGCCAGCAAGAGGATGGAAAACGCACTTATGCTTGGTAAATCTCGGGAATAGAAAAAGAGGTCGGCACGCGAAACGCCGAAAGTGTCGAAATCATAACGCCGATTTTGTCGGCGAGAGCTTGACAATACACACTCGGGGGCGTTCGGCTAGCTGCGGGAACGGCCTGTCCGCCTAATGTGTTCGGCTGAGATCGGAAATCAACCCGAGACAGAGGTGAAGCGAAGTGTTGTCGCGACGTATCTTATTCCAGGTGGCTCAGTATCATCGTGAGAATCACACCAAAGTGTACTTACAATTCTCGTGTCCCACGGACAACATGAGCTGAGCATTGAGGTTCCACCCTTTGCTGCAACTACACGGGGTTGGACGGCAATGAATATGCCGGGCCGCATGCCACGCGCAGCGGGGGTCCATGCCCCAGTATGTTGCCTACAGCAGCCTCGATGTCCACGCACACATCATCTCTGCCTTCGTGTTCAATCCGTTTGCCGGAGAGTGCGAGGGTTACAAGGCCGTAGAATACGAGCCGAACAAATGAAATGCGGTATCGACGCATAGGATTAAACTGACGATTGCTTTGCACCGAAAATACGCCCGGAAAGCCGCTATGGGTGGCGGCCCGGGTTAAATTGAGAGGCCCGTCCGATCACTTTCATGTGACGAACGGTCGGGCTTCTTATTCCACTTGCCAATGCTCGGCTCATATTGGAAGAAAGCTACGCTAATGTTTGCGTGATACTCCTATTTTTTCCGAAGAAAGAATCGGATAATGAAGAATAACAATAAAAAAGGTGCCAGATATAAAGCAAGTACAAAGGTTAATCCAACGAGACCTTGCAATAATGGCATAACTCCTCCCAGACACGAGATTTTGGTATTTGTCCCCATCTTATTTTGAATTGGACCAAATAGTTCCTAGACACAAAAACTACTCGTCAACTGAATCGCACCAATCTGCTGGCAAAACACAGCTTGATTCTTTATCGACATAGCACCAATCCGCAACAGGGCACTCGGCGATGTCGTAAAAATTGCATATATCAACTCCAAGACAACAAGGCTCAACGGGAGGATGTTCATTTGAACCAACAGGATGGATATGCTTCATAACAGCTCCTCACCTTAATCCAATTAGAGACTACGTTTGATCAATGCCACAGTGATCTACAACGCAGATGCTGCCGCCATCCATGTCATAGTCGCAGTAATCGTATGCACCACAGCCATCTGCTTTATCATAAACAGTACAGATGTCAGTAATGCCCAAGAGGCAGTCAAAAGACATCGGCTTCACGCCTGCCTCGTCGCCACTTCCTGGATTAATCGGATGAATATGCTTCACGACTACCTCCCTTTGAGTGCAGAAAAACCTCAATATTGTGTATAACAAACCAAGATGTCTAGTTCACCATATTTCTAGAATGGTTTCGGCGAACGTAGCAATAAGCTTCGCAGACGGTAATCAGAAGAACGAACACCTCCACAATGGTGACAGCAATGCGCTGAACCGCTTATTCCGATACAGTAGCTTCTCGTTGATTTTTCTCCTGCGAAGATGAGTGGCGGGAAATAAGGTCAAAAGCCATCTCGTAGCACATTTTTCTATATTCACATGATGCAGGGTGTAGACTCTTGGGCAAGTAGCCGTGCTCGTCTGCAGCCTCCCAGCTACAGCCCCCACCACAGAAAGACCGAGCCCAACAGTCCGTACAGTCAATTCTTTTTTCGACACCCTGACTCCAGTTTTCAATATACCTAGTTTCGTCAATTCCGGTGACGATGTTGCCCATTTTGAATCGCATCATCCCGACAAACCTGTGACAGGGGTATACGTCCCCTTCGGGAGTCACGGAAATAAAACGCCTGCCAGCCCCGCATCCGACAAAGGCGATCCTGTTGCTCATAATCAAATCAACTGCAGTTTTCAATGTTCTAAACAAGGGCTTTTCCCCTTGATCAATCTGTTTGAGATATTGATCCGCCAAATCTATTAGGCCCGCCCTGATTTTGTTTAATGAGTGTTCGTCGAGTTTGATATTCTCATCGAATGAGCTCACGGGCGAGAAGTAAATCCTTCTGAAGCCCATCTCTTTAAACTGAAGATAGTCTTCAACAAGGTTACAGTTATTATTTGTTAAGGTCGCTCTTGCGCCGAAGGGGAACGACTCGGAAAAACGACGAACGTTTTTGTCGATATCGGAGAAAGAGCCGCCTCCCGTCTTGTACGGGCGCGATGCATCGTGCTTGCATCCTGTACCATCGAGACTAATCAGAACAGAAAACCCGTGCTCCTTGAAAGAATTCACAGCAGTGTCATTCAAAAGCGTTCCGTTGGTCGTAATAGAATAGGTAAAGTTTCTATTGGGGTATATTCTTTTTGAATAGTCGACCGTTTTCCATATCAGCGGCTCGTTAATCATGGGTTCCCCACCAAAAAAGACGATTGCAAGCGTTTCGTTTTCCGATGAACTTGCGACGAGGTAGTCGACCGCCTTGAAGGCTATCTCGTCTGTCATCAGCAGAGGAGACGTTCCATAATCTCCTTTACCGGCAAAACAGTAACTACAACCAAGGTTGCATGCATGTGAAACGTGGAGTTCGATGGATCTAAGTTTTCGAGGCGTGTCTTTTGTTAAGAAAGTCCGCTCAGACAATCGTTGATACTCATCAATGTCGTCTTCAAGTTCTGCTATGGTCGTTTGGTCGTAGCCTTTCGCAGCAAGTGACTTTGTTAGCAACTTCGAGTTGACCGTTCTTCCCGATGCTTCAAATATGCGAAGCGCATCTTCTGATGCTTGGTCAACCTGAAAGCAATTGCGAGTGACCTCATCGAAGCAGTAACGACGATCACTTACTGAGAAAAAATGCATACGTTCCTCAATTTCATGCTGGACTGGCACTAACCTTGTTTATTGTTACGCAGCTATAAAAAACCACCAGCGGGGATTCGGTGTGCGGCCCAATCGGACTCCCAAAAGGTTCTATTTGAGACTGGCAAGCTTTGTGTTGTTGGCACTTCGACAGCGCTCTTTATTCCAACATGGAGCCTCGCAGTTTGAGTCGACTTGCCTCTGGAAGGTCCGATCTCAACTTGATTTAGGATGAAAACAGATTACAGGCGCGCTCCTCTAGAAAGAAAGGAAACCAATCGCCGCCTTTCACCAGGAAAGTTTTTATAGCCCACCTCGAGCAAAATGAAAGATGCGAGAGCGATTGGGGAACAACGCGAATCTCCCCTTTTGGGTGGGAGCGAGCCTTCAGCCACCGGCGAACGACTCGCCCTGGTCAGAATCTGGAAGTGGTGCCGGGCCGCTTGGGCCTCCCCGGTGACTTCGTGGGGCTTACCTGCCTGACGTCGAGGAGTACATCCGCAAGATTCGTTCCCTATGCCGTTTGCTCTCACGCCCGCCTTGGTTCCAAGTCGGGCGAGCACGAGGTCGCGCCGGCGCATCCGCTGGGACTGCTGCGCGTGCAAAACGGCTACGCGGTGAGCGTCCAGCGCTGGATTCAGCCGAGTGAGGAAGGCGTCGAGATCGGCGCGCTGGCAACGGGGGAGGGCGGCATCACCGATGTGGGCGATGACGTTTCGGCTCGCCATGCCCACGTGTGGTGCGATGACCAAAATGTCTGGTACGTTGAGGACCTGTCGTCCACCAACGGAACCGTGGTGGTAAACGGCGCGACGAACGTCTGCACCCAGGTCGAGCCCGGCCGCTCCGCCCAGCTCAACCCCGGTGACGAGCTCAAGCTCGGAGAATCCACAACCTACGCCATCCTCCTCGGCGCCCTCTGACTCATCTCCTAAATAAGTTGCGGTGAAATAGGGGCTGTTTAAGGCTACGGCCGGCAAAAACAGTTCCTATTTCACCGCAGCTGCCATTTGGTCCCTCGGTGACGGAAGGATCAATTTTGCCCTTGATGGTCACCCAAGGTAAACCTTTGCCGCCCGCCTATATTTGCCGAAATTACACTTGACGGCGGGGTACAATAAACCCGCATGCGGATTTCCGTTGCGGGCGCTTCCCATCGCCGGGGCGTGCCCGGGAGCATCCGGCATGCGGCCTTTGCGGCGCTCGGTCATGTGCAAGACGGGTAGCTGGGCTTGTGGAGCGCGTGCAGCCTTCCTCGCCTCGGCATGCCTTCTCTCCACGCCATGTACCTGCTGCTGAGCCTGCCTGCCAGATGATTGGAAGCAACAGCGAAAATCCCATCACGCCAACATCCCGGCGATCGCCGGGGCCTGTATACCTATATGAGAGGAGAGGGGTATATGGCGCGTAAGTTTAAGTCTATGGACGGCAACGAGGCGGCCGCATATGTTTCGTATGCGTACACCGAGGTAGCGGGAATCTATCCCATTACGCCGTCCAGCCCGATGGCCGACCATGTCGACCAGTGGGCGGCCCAGGGTCGCAAGAATATCTTCGGCACCCCGGTCAAGGTCGTCGAGATGGAGTCCGAGGCAGGTGCAGCCGGTACCGTTCACGGTTCGCTGGGCGCCGGTGCTCTGACCACCACCTACACGGCTTCTCAGGGTCTGCTCCTGATGATCCCGAACATGTACAAGATCGCGGGCGAGCAGCTCCCGGGCGTCTTCCACGTCTCCGCGCGTTGCGTCGCTTCCCACGCCCTGAACATCTTTGGCGATCACTCCGACGTCATGGCCTGCCGCCAGACCGGTTTCGCCATGCTCGCCGAGGGCAACGTCCAGGAGGTCATGGACCTCTCGCCGGTGGCTCACCTTGCCGCCATCGAGGGTAAGACCCCGTTCCTTAACTTCTTCGACGGCTTCCGCACCAGCCACGAGATCCAGAAGGTCGCCATGTGGGACTACAAGGATCTGGCCGAGATGTGCGACATGGACGCCGTCCAGGCTTTCCGCGACCACGCGCTCAACCCTGAGCACCCGCACACCCGCGGCAGCCACGAGAACGGCGATATCTTCTTCCAGAACCGTGAGGCCTGCAACAAGGTCTACGACGAGCTTCCCGCCGTCGTCGAGGGCTACATGAAGAAGATCAACGAGAAGCTCGGCACCGATTACGGCCTGTTCAACTACTACGGCGCTCCCGATGCCGACCGCGTCGTCGTGTGCATGGGCTCCTTCTGCGACGTGCTCGAGGAAGTCATCGACTACCTCAACGCCCACGGCGAGAAGGTCGGCCTGGTCAAGGTCCGTCTGTTCCGTCCGTTCTCCATCAAGCACTTCGTCGACGTTCTCCCCGAGACCGTCCAGAAGATCGCCGTCATGGACCGTACCAAGGAGCCGGGTTCCATCGGCGAGCCGCTCTACCAGGACGTCGTCTCCGCTCTCTACGAGGCCGGCAAGACGGGCATCAAGGTCGTCGGCGGCCGCTATGGCCTGGGCAGCAAGGACACGCCTCCCGCGTCCGCGTTCGCTGTCTTCGAGGAGCTCAAGAAGGACGAGCCCAAGCGCGAGTTCACCATCGGCATTGTCGATGACGTGACCAACCTGAGCCTGCCCGAGGCCGAGGATGCGCCCAACACCGCAGCCCCCGGCACCATCGAGTGCAAGTTCTGGGGTCTGGGTGGCGACGGTACCGTCGGCGCCAACAAGAACTCGATCAAGATCATCGGCGACCACACCGACAAGTACGTCCAGGCCTACTTCCAGTACGACTCCAAGAAGACCGGCGGCGTCACCGTCTCGCACCTGCGCTTTGGCGATTCTCCGATCCGTTCGCCGTACTACGTGACCAAGGCCGACTTTGTCGCTTGCCACAACCCCAGCTACATCGTTAAGGGCTTCAAGATGGTCCGCGACGTCAAGCCGGGCGGCACCTTCCTGGTCAACTGCCAGTGGAGCGACGAGGAGTTCGCCGAGCACATGCCCGCCGTGGCCAAGCGCTACATCGCGAACAACAACGTCAACGTCTACCTGATCGACGCTATCGACCTGGCCGCTAAGGTCGGCATGGGCAAGCGCACCAACACGGTGCTCCAGTCTGCCTTCTTCGCGCTGGCTAAGGTCCTGCCCGCCGAGGACGCCCTGCAGTACATGAAGGACGCGGCTACCAAGTCCTACATGAAGAAGGGTCAGGCTATCGTCGACGCCAACCACAAGGCCATCGATGCCGGCGCTACCGCTTTCCGTAAGTTCGAGGTTCCGGCCGACTGGGTTACCGCCGAGGATGCCGCTCCCGTCGAGCTCTCCGAGGAGACCAAGTCCGCTATCGCCCAGCAGGTCAAGAACCTGCTCGAGCCCATCGATCGCATGGACGGCGACAGCCTGCCTGTTTCCGCCTTCGTCGATTGCGCCGACGGCCAGTTTGAGCTGGGCGCCTCCGCATACGAGAAGCGCGGCGTCGCCGTGGTCGTTCCCCACTGGGACGAGACCAAGTGCATCCAGTGCAACCAGTGCGCCTACGTGTGCCCGCATGCCACCATCCGTCCGTTCGCGATGACCGAGGACGAGGCTGCCGCCGCGCCCGAGGCTACCCGCACGCTCGACGCCATGGGCCCCAAGGCCAAGGGCATGAAGTTCACTATGGCTGTGTCCCCGCTCGACTGCATGGGTTGCACCAACTGCGTCAAGGTTTGCCCCAAGGGCGCCCTCGAGATGGTTCCCACCGAGCAGGAGATGGACCAGCAGCCCGTTTGGGACTACATGGTCGAGAACGTCTCCGAGAAGAAGGAGCTCATCGCGGCCAACGTCAAGGGCAGCCAGTTTAAGCAGCCCTACCTGGAGTTCTCCGGCTCCTGCGCCGGCTGCGCCGAGACCGCCTATGCACGTCTGGTGACCCAGGTCGCCGGCGACCGCATGTTCATTTCCAACGCCACCGGCTGCTCCTCCATTTGGGGCAACCCCGCTGCCACCGCTCCTTACTGCAAGGACAAGGACGGTCACGGCCCGGCGTGGAACAACTCCCTGTTCGAGGACAATGCCGAGCACGGTCTGGGCATGGCCGTCGGTTACGAGGCCGTCCAGAAGAAGCTGATCGCCGCTACCCAGGACATCATCGCTGCCGATGGTCCGTCCGATGAGCTCAAGGCCGCCGGCCAGGCTTGGATCGACTCCGTCAACGACGCCGAGGCCTCCAAGGCCGCTGCCGCTGCCTACGTTGCCGAGCTCGAGAAGTGCGGCTGCGACGCTTCCAAGGCGATCCTCGCCGACAAGGCTTACCTCACCAAGAAGTCCTTCTGGATCTTCGGCGGCGACGGTTGGGCCTACGACATCGGCTTCGGTGGCCTGGATCACGTCCTGGCTTCCGGCCACAACGTCAACGTCTTCGTCTTCGACACCGAGGTTTACTCCAACACCGGTGGTCAGGCCTCCAAGGCCTCGAACCTGGGCCAGGTCGCTCAGTTCGCCGCTGCCGGTAAGGTGACCAAGAAGAAGTCCCTGGCCGAGATTGCCATGAGCTACGGCTACGTCTACGTGGCGCAGGTCGCCATGGGCGCCAACCCGGCTCAGACCCTCAAGGCCATCCACGAGGCCGAGGCCTACGACGGTCCGTCCCTCATCATCGGCTACAGCCCCTGCGAGATGCACTCCATCAAGAAGGGTGGCATGCAGAACTGCCAGGCCGAGATGAAGAAGGCTGTCGAGTGCGGTTACTGGAACCTCTTCCGCTTCAACCCCGAGGCTGCTGCCGGCAAGAAGTTCTCGCTCGATTCCAAGGAGCCCGCGGGCGGTTATCAGGAGTTCCTGATGAACGAGGCCCGTTACGCTTCGCTGACGCGTTCCTTCCCCGAGCGCGCCGAGGAGCTCTTCAAGGAGAACGAGCAGGCCGCTATGGACCGCTACGCTCACCTGCTGAAGCTCAAGACGGTGTACAACGAGGCCTAGGTCTCCCACCGCAGGATCTGAGGGCTGACCTTCGCGGACGTCCTCGGACATGAAAGAACCCCCGCTGCGCACTACGTGCGGCGGGGGTTCTTTCGTCCTGCGGAGTGTCCGCGAAGGTCAGCCCTCAGATCCTGCTACGACTATGTCCTCGGATTGTGTGGGCGGATGAAGGACGTAGTTGGCCGGGTATCCCGTTCCTTTCGCTGTTTCGCGGCTTTGCCGCGAAACCTCGCGCCACTTTGGGGATGGATGGGGGACTTGGCTGTTGCCGCCTTTTCGGAGCGCTTCTTTATTCCTTTTGCTGGATGAAAAGCCCCTTGTTTTTGCAGTGGTGCATACTTGACTTATAAGTGCATAGAATCTCGCATAGCGCGAGTAAGATATTGCGCTGTCCGTTTTGTGTTTAGCAGAGATGTAGTTTGCATAATCCGACATAATCCTCGCTTCATTTAAATAAAGTCGCACGTAAATTACGTAGATATGTCTGAGCTGGAGTTCTGTACGCTGAGCGGATAAAAACGACCGTTCACCGTTCTGCTATTTTCAAAATGAATAAAATGAGCGATAAAGAGAATATAAACCTTAATAAACTCGCGTATCGCACGGACGCGGGTTATTAATGGGTTGTAGGCCTTTTACAGAAAGGATTCCAGCAATGTCTAAGCCTCTTGGTAAGCCCGATCGTATTGTCGTCGCCCTTGGCGGCAACGCCCTCGGCAACAACCCCGTCGAGCAGATTGAGGCCGTGAGCAACACCGCCCACGCTCTCCTCGGTCTCATCGAGCAGGGCAACGAGATCATCATCACCCACGGCAACGGCCCGCAGGTCGGCATGATCCAGAACGCCTTCGCCGCCGCCCACGACGCCATCGGCACCCCCGAGATGCCGCTGCCCGAGTGCGGCGCCATGTCTCAGGGCTACATTGGTTATCACCTGCAGCAGGGCATCGGCCGCGAGATGCACAAGCGCTATAAGCGTTGGCACGCCGCCACCGTCGTCACCCAGATCGAGTGCGATCCCGACGATCCCGCGTTCAAGAACCCGACCAAGCCGATCGGCCCCTTCTACACCGAGGAGCAGGCCAAGGAGTTCATGGCCGAGGATCCCTCCAAGGTCTTCGTCGAGGATTCCGGCCGCGGCTGGCGTCGCGTCGTCGCTTCCCCCGATCCCAAGAAGATCGTCGAGGCTGACTCCATCCTCAACCTGCTCGACAACGAGTTCATCGTCATCGCCTGCGGTGGCGGCGGCATCCCCGTCGTCCGCGACTACGAGAACAAGGGCTGCTACAAGGGCGTTCCCGCCGTCATCGACAAGGACCTGGGCGGCGAGCTGCTGGCCGAGGACTGCGACGCCGACGTCCTGTTCCTGCTGACCGCCGTTGAGCATGTCGCCATCAACTTTGGCAAGCCCAACCAGGAGGAGCTCGAGGACATCACCGCCGACGAGGCCGAGCGCCTGGCCGACGAGGGTCAGTTCGGCAAGGGTTCCATGGAGCCCAAGGTTCGCGCTGCCATCAAGTTCGCGCGTTCCCGCAAGGGCCGCACCTGCATCATCGGCGCCCTGGACAAGGCCGCCGAGACCATGGCTGGCCTCTCCGGTACCCGCATCCACGAGTAGTCTCTACTCTGTTGCCTCTCTCGTGGGCGCTAGGCAAAGCGCCCACAAACTAGCCTCTCTTCATGAGCCCCGCAGTCCGCTCCGACTGCGGGGCTTTTGCTATTCACCTAGTCATTGGGGACATTCTTAAATGACTAGTAGTAGGCCCACATGGCTTCGACTTCGTTGAGGACCTCTACGACGCCCCAGCGGCGGGCGCTGCGGCTGGCCGAGTTGGGGTCGTAGACGCCAATCTGGTTGGCATCGTCGATGCCGTAGAGCACGATGTAGTGGCCTACGTTGGTAAACGTACCGGGGCGCACTGCGGCGATGACGGGCACACCCGAGCGAAGTGCTTGGGCAATCGATTCGCGATCGTTATAGAGCTGTGTTCCGTTGAGCCCCAGCTGCCACGCACCGCCTGTCATAAACGACCACTCGGTGGCGCCAGTGGGGGCGTAGTTGCCGGCTTCGGCCAGTGCGCATATATCGACCGGCGTCTTATCGGTATGGCCGGTCTTAAAGATATAGACCATGGTGAGGCAGGTGGGACCGCAAGCGTTTTCGCGAATAGTGCCGCCGGCATAGGGCAGCTCCGACCATGCGGGGTCAATTTGGTAGATATGGGGCATGGTGCCGGCCTGCCATTGCGAGCGTGGGGTCGAGAATGCAAAGGAGTAACCGGGCGCGACGGGAGCTTTAAGCAGCTTGTCCTCGGCAGTGGGCTCAAGACCGGCTGATCCGTGGGAGATACAGGATCCCAAAAACACAAAGACGAGGCAGGCGGCGATGGAGCAAAGCGCAAGACGTAGGCGGCGGGCCGGAAGCGTGTGGCTTGTGGTATGCGACGCGGGGTGAGGGGCGGAATTGCCGCAATCGTGTTGAGGTCGCGAAAAGGAGCGCTTAACGTAGTAGTCGGTCTTATGTCGATCGTAGCGGCGTGGCTGCGATGTGTCGGTCTGGCGTTGGCGTGTGCTCGTGCTCACGCGGTGTGACTGCTGCACGGTACGGCTTTGTTGCCGCGAAGAAGCCCCGGGCTGCTCTTGGGGGCGCTGCGGGTTGTCGTTGTCGGAGGTGATTCTGGGCGTTGACGTGGTGCGGCCGGCAAGGCGCACGCTTTGTGGCCGTTGGTCGCCGTCATTGTATCCGTATGCCATTCGAATCACCTTGCCTCATGTGTAACTTGTCTATCCTACATAAAAAGATGCACGACACATGGGCATGTGCGCCAAAAGCCTGACAAATGGTATGAACGTTGCCGCGCCGCGCGCCAAGCGCCACGGCAACAGGTATTCAAAAGCAGACAAGATGAAAGCGTCCAAGACGAATGACGTCTCCCGCCGTTCGTCCCAAAAACGGTGCCGCTCGTTTTGCAGTTCTGCCTTCGGTCGAGCTGCGAGCGGCGCTGCTGCGCCAAGGCCGTATCTTAAAGCCATGGAATAAAAGCGCGCGGCAAAACGGACCGCGCAAGGGGTGACGCCAAGGGCGTCAAACAGGAAAGGAGGGGAACAATGGCGGACAAGAACGCAGAAGTTGCAGTCGAGGATAACGGCGGCATGAAGAAAACGCTTTCGCTCTGGAACTTCTTCACCATCGGTTTCGGTGCCATCATCGGTACCGGTTGGGTTCTGCAGGTCGGCGACTGGATGGTCGTGGGCGGCGGTCCCGTTCCCGCTATGATCGCATTCCTCTTGGGTGCAATCTTCCTCGTGCCCGTCGGAGCTGTTTTCGGTGAGCTCACGGCTGCTATCCCCATCTCGGGCGGCATCGTCGAGTATGTCGATCGTAGCTTTGGCCGTACGCTGAGCTACATCACCGGATGGCTTTTGGCCCTGGGCAACGGCATCCTGTGCCCGTGGGAGGCCATCGCCATTTCGACCCTCGTGTCCGAGATGTTCGGCAGCCTGCCCGGCCTTGAGTGGCTGCGCGCCGTCAAGCTCTACACCATACTGGGGGCCGACGTCTACCTGTTCCCGACGCTGATCGCGCTCGGCTTTGCAGCCTACGTCATCTTCCTCAACTTCCGCGGTGCCAGCTCGGCTGCCAAGCTCCAGGCCTTCCTGACCAAGGCCCTGCTCTGCGGCATGCTGCTCGCCATGGGCGTCTCGCTGTTCACCGGCTCGCCGGACAATGCCATGCCCGTGTTCTCCCAGGTCACCGGCGCTGGCGGCGGCAAGGCCGCTACCGAGAGCTCCAGCCTGTTTGCCGGCATCGTGTCGGTCCTGGTTCTGACCCCGTTCTTCTACGCTGGCTTCGACACCATTCCTCAGCAGGCTGAGGAAGCAGCCGAGGGCCTCAACTGGAACAAGTTCGGCAAGATCATCTCCCTGGCCCTGCTGGCCGCCGGCGGCTTCTACATGGTCTGCATCTACTCGTTCGGCACCATCCTCGACTGGCATGAGTTTGTTAAGAGCCCGGTTCCCGCGCTTGCCTGCCTCAAGGGCATCAACATGCTTCTGTACCTGGCTATGCTCGTCATCGCCACGCTTGGACCCATGGGCCCGATGAACTCCTTCTACGGCGCCACGAGCCGCATCATGCTCGCCATGGGCCGCAAGGGCCAGCTGCCCGAGCAGTTCGCCGAGGTCGACCCCAAGTCCGGCGCTCCCAAGCTTGCCTGCGTCGTTCTGGGCGTCATCACCGTCGTCGGACCGTTTTTGGGCAAGAACATGCTCATCCCTCTGACCAACGTGTCGGCTCTCGCCTTCATCTTCTCCTGCGGCATGGTCGCCCTCGCTTGCCTGCGCATGCGCTTCACCGAGCCCGACCTGCCTCGTCCCTACGAGGTGCCCGGCGGCAAGTTTGGCATCGGCCTCGCTATCGCTGCCTGCGCCATCATCATCGGCCTGCTCGTGATTCCGTTCTCTCCCGCCTCCCTCAACATGGTGGAGTGGAGCATCGTGATCGGCTGGTTGGCTATTGGCCTGGCCCTCATGGCTTTCACCAATTCCCGCAAAAAGTAACGCCGAGCCGGGGCGGATCAGGTGCGCGGGACCCTCTCTTCCGCGCGCCGAACCCGGCGCCACTTGGGTAGCTTTGTGAGGCCTTAACCCAACACGGCCTCGCCCACTATATGGATCCATAAGGAGGAACCATGTCCACTAAGTATGCAATCGTTGGCGGCAAGCTCATCGACGGTACCGGTGCCGAGCCGGTCGAGAACTCCCTCGTTCTCGTCGACGACAACGGCAAGATCGAGTACGCCGGCGCCATGCAGGACCTTCCCGAGGGCGTTGAGGTCATCGACGCCGCCGGCAAGACCGTCCTTCCCGGCCTGATCGACACCCACCTGCACTTCTCGGGCAACTTGACCGACGATGACACCGACTGGGTCATGCAGCCGCTCCTCGAGAAGCAGGCCGTCGCCGTCAAGCAGGCCTACGACTGTCTCACCCACGGCCTCACCACCGTCTGCGAGATCGGCCGCTTTGGTATCCAGATCCGTGACTGCATCGACAAGGGCGTCTTTAAGGGCCCGCGCGTTCTGGCCACCGGTCTGGGCTTCTGCCGTGTTGCCGGCCACGGCGACTCCCACCACTGCAGCCAGGAGCTCAACAAGGAATCGCACCCCTGGGGCGATCAGGTCGACGGTCCTTGGGATCTGCGCAAGGCCGTCCGCCGTCGCCTGCGTGAGAACCCCGATGCCATCAAGATCTGGGCAACCGGTGGTGGCATCTGGCGCTGGGACTCCGGTCGCGACCAGCACTATTGCTCCGAGGAGATCCAGGCCGTGGTCGAAGAGGCAAAGATGGTCGGCATCCCCGTGTGGAGCCACTGCTACAACAACCACGCCGCTGCCTACGATTCCGTTCGCTTTGGCTGCGAGCAGCTGATTCACGGCTTCGATATCGATGAGCGCACCATGGACCTCATGGCCGAGCAGGGCACCTTCTTCACTCCGACGATCGCCTTCCTGCCCACCTGGTACGCCACCTATCCGCCCGTCTACGTTCCCGAGCTGCACGACAAGTACGAGGGCACCCTGGTCGAGAAGGAGCTGCAGCGCAACTACGACTGCCTGCGCGAGGCCAAGAAGCGCGGCGTCGTCATGACGATCGGCTCCGACTCCTTCTCCTTCGTCACCCCGTACGGCACTTGCTCCATCGAGGAGATGTACGAGTTCGTCGACAAGATCGGCTTCACTCCGGTCGAGACCATCACCTGCGCCACCCTCAACGGTGCCAAGATGTGTCACATCGAGGACGAGACCGGTTCCATCGAGGCCGGCAAGTGCGCCGACCTGCTGGTCGTCAACGGTGACGTCGCCGCCGACATCCACGTGCTCAACACCGACAACATGGACGTCATCATGAAGGACGGCTGGATTGTCGAGGGCGGCACCTTCGGCGAGGCAAACAAGTACAGCGCCTAAGCTACCGTTCATCGATGGCTTGATGTAAAACACAGTATTTGATTGCATAATGCAATGGAGAGGGTCGCTTGCGGCCCTCTTTATTGCTATGGGGTGCGTCGGTAAGAAGGAGATGACGGTGGATCTCAATAGGCTGATTCTGGGCAAGAGCTACAACTCTACCAAGGTCTTTCGTACCGCTCAGCATGTGGTTCAAGCCATTTTGCTCGGTATTGTCGTTCCGCTGCTTATCCTGCTGCTCATCTGGGATCTAACCGATAATCCCAATCCCGTTCCGGCCGTTGTCGTCATTGCCGGCTTGGTCATGCTGTGCTTCTTCTTCTCGTACGTCTTTGTCGTTCCCGACGACCTCACATCGAGCGCAACCGACCGCACGCTCGCCATCGCTTCAAAAATATTCGCCTACACGTCGCGCGGCCTTACGCCCGAAGCTGCCCTAGGCGCCTCTAAGATCATCCTGTCCGAAACTATCGCCTCTGCCATCTGCTTTACCGACGGCAAGCAGGTGTTGGCAAGCTGGGGCGAGGACTCGGCAAAATGCCCCGCGGGCACCCCGGTGGTGCTGCGGACTACGCTCAACGTGATCAACAGCGGTGAGCAAAGCGTGTTCTCGCGCGATGCCTCGACCGAGACAGGTGGCTACTTTCCGCGCCTGCGCGCCGGTATTGTCGCACCGCTTACCGTGCGCGGGCATTGCGTGGGCACGCTCGAGCTGTATTATCCCCGTCTGAGCAGCATCGATATGCGCCAGACGGCGCTTGCCTCGGGCTTTGCCGACCTCATTTCCACGCAGCTTGCGAGCTTTGAGCTCGAGCGCCAGGACGAGCTTACGGCCCGCGTGGAGCTGCGCGCCTTGCAATCGCAGGTCGATCCTCATTTTCTGTTTAACACCATCAGCACCATCGTGTCGCTCGTACGTACCGAGCCGGACAAGGCCAGGTCGCTGCTGATCGACTTTTCCAATTACTACCGTCAGACGCTTTCTGATTCCGATACCCTCACAACGCTCGAGCACGAGGTGGAACAGGGCACTCGCTATATCAATCTTATGCAGGCCCGGTATGGCGACGGCCGTCTGCGCGTCTCGGTCGATATCGACTTTGAGGTGCGCGACAGCCTGGTGCCGCCGTTTATCTTGCAGCCGTTGCTCGAAAACTGCATCAAGCACGCGCAGCGCGAGACCGAGCCGCTTTCTATTCATGTTAGGGCTTTCGAGACCGATGACGGTTTGGAGATCATCGTCGAGGACGACGGCATCGGTATGAGCGAAGAAGTCTGTGCGCATCTGTTTGAGCAGCATCGCCGAGAGGAGCCCGAGAGCATTACCGCCGACGGCTCCGTCAAGCGAGGTTGCGGCCTGGCGCTCTTCAACGTGCTTCAGCGCATCCATTTCTTTTACGGAGAAGATTCCGGCATGCGCGTGAAGTCCCAGGAGGGCGTGGGAACGCAGGTCATCGTCGAGCTGAACGGCGAGCCGCATGAGCCCGCGCCGTTGACGGCGTAGCACGCGGTTGGATTGAGAGAAAAAGAGGGGAAGCACATATGTCCGAAGGCTGGAACATCTTGGTGGTTGATGACGAGCCTCCCATTAGGGCTGAGCTACGCTATCTGTTGGAAAAGGATGCGCGTGTGGGCCAGATTGCCGAGGCGGGCAATGTCACCGAAGCCGTGGAGTCGATTCTGTCGAACAAGCCCGACGTGTTGTTTTTAGACATTACCATGCCCGGTCGCTCGGGAATTGAGCTTGCCGAGACGCTGCAGAACCTAAAGACGCCGCCGGTCGTGGTGTTTGTGACGGCGTTTGCCGAGTTTGCCGCCGATGCGTATAACCTCGATGCTGTCGACTATGTCGTCAAGCCGGTCGAGGACGCACGCCTGTCAAAGGCACTCGACAAGATCGAGACAGCCTTGGGTGCCCGTCGTGTTATCCACGCTCCGCGCCAGCCTTTGCGTCTGACGGTGGACCGCGGGGGCAAAAAGGTGTTCATTCCCGCCGCAGACGTCTGCTACTTTGAGGCGCGTGCCGATTTTTGCAATGCCATCTGCGCCGAGGGAACGTACCTGATCAATGAGTCGATCTCTTCGCTCGAGCGTCGCTTGGACTCCGAGGGCTTTATTCGCGTTCATCGCAGCTACCTGGTCAATTTGGAAGACGTGCACAATGTTGAGATTGGCTCCACGGGGTTGATGGAGCTCAGGCTCGACCGCGTGAACTCGACGGTACCGGTGTCCCGTCGTCGTGCCGCCGAGGTCAAGTCGCACCTGGGGCTTGCGTAAGAGGCTTGCGTGCCGTCGTTTACCATCGCAGGTTTGGCATGGGCGCGCGGTGGGCATAATGGGTGGCATCGAATGAAATCGAAAGGATCATTATGCCCGCGCTTATCACCCATCATCTGTTTGGCGAGGAAAGCATCGACCGTCTTCCGCAGGGCGTCATCACGTCCGATGAAGAGCGCATTGCCTTTATCTTGGGCAACCAAGGCCCCGACCCGTTCTTCTTTCACATTCTGACACCGCGTGTTTCCGACTGCACGCTGCTGGCGCAGGTCATGCATCGGTCGCGCATGTCTCGCCAGTTCGCGTGCCTACGCGACGGCGTGTCGCATCTGCTGCCGCGCGACGCCAGCTTGGGTCGTGCCTTTGCGCTGGGCCTGCTGTCTCATTACGTGCTCGACCGCAACGCCCACCCCTTTGTCTATGAGCAGCAGTTTGGCATCGTGGAGTCCGATTCAGAGCTTGAGGATTCGAGCAGTCAGGTCCATGCCGTGATCGAGAGCGACCTGGATGTACTGATGCTGCAGCTTAAACGCGATGGCGCTACGGTTGACGATTACCCGCCGGCGGGCGAGATCGTCACCACCGATCGCATCAATCGCGTGGCCGGCGTGCTGATGAGCTATGTTGCCGGACGCGTGTACGGCATTGACATTCCGGCGGGGGAGTACGGTGCTGCCGTTGCCAATATGCAGCGACTTTACCGCGCGATTGAGCCGGCCGGCTCCGCAAAGACGCGCGCGATCTCGCTGGTTGAGGGCTTGGTGCACGACTACTCGCTGCTCGACGGCCTTGCCCATCGCGTGACGACGGAGCTGCCCGAGCGCACCGGTAACCTGGGCCATCTGACATGGAAGAATCCCTTTACCGACGAGGTCTCGAACGAGAGTTTCCCCGAGGTCTTTGATCGCGCGCTGGTCGATTACGAGTGCACGGTCGCACGTTTTATCGAGACCGGTGACATGGATGCCGTGACCAGTCACGTCAACTACAGCGGTCGCGTGCTCGAAGCCGATGAGGAGTTCGACCGCGAGGAATAGGGTCCGTGCGTGCCCCTTTGCCGAATCCTTACCGGCGGTTCTGGACAATTGGGGTACGATGAACTAACTGCATATCGGGCAAATACGAAGGGTCCCTGTCCATGAAATACACCAAGCTCGAGCGTAACTGGGTTATGTACGATGTGGGCAATTCGGCCCTCGTGCTGCTCAATACCTCGGTGGTGCCCATTTACTTTAACGCCATCAATACCGGCGCTTCCTCGGCCGACCTGGTGGTCGCCTGGGGCAATGCGCAGACGATCGCCTCGCTGGTCATCGCCATGCTCATGCCCATTCTGGGC
Organism: Collinsella sp.; assembly: GCA_018365375.1. Classification (GTDB taxonomy): domain Bacteria; phylum Actinomycetota; class Coriobacteriia; order Coriobacteriales; family Coriobacteriaceae; genus Collinsella. Next base: position 19,800 of record JAGZKE010000028.1, read on the forward strand.
GCGCTTGCCGACTACGCCGGCAACAAGATCAAGTTCTTCTTGGGCTTCTTCCTCACGGGCCTGGTGCTTTGCCTGGCGCAGGCTATCCCAATGTCCGCCATGGCATTTTTGACCGTGTACGTGCTGTGCACCATCGGCCTTAACTCTTCTATGACGTTCTACGACGCCATGCTGCCCGACATTACCACCGACGAGCGCATGGACGCCGTGTCCAGCTCGGGCTATGCCTGGGGCTATATCGGTTCCACCGTGCCGTTCGTCATCTGCCTGGCGCTCATCATGGGTGGCCCCGCTCTTGGCGTCCCTACCATGCTGGCAACGCGTCTGTCGTTTATCATCACTGGTGCCTGGTGGCTCATCTTTACCCTGCCGCTCATTCGCACCTATAAACAAAAGTACGGTCGCGAGCGCGGTCCCGAGGACACCATCGGCCACATCGTGGGCGGTGTGTTCTCCGAGGTCGGACACACCATGCGCGAGATCGCCCACAACAAGACCGTGCTGGTCTACATGATCGCGTTCTTCTTCTATATCGACGGTGTGCACACGGTCATTTCCATGGCAACCAGCTACGGATCGGCCTTGGGCATCGATTCGACCCAGTTGGTCCTGGCGCTGCTCGTCACGCAGTTCGTGGCCTTTCCGTCCGCCATCATCTACGGCAAGCTTGCCGGACGCGTGGGCACGCTCAACATGATCTTGGTGGCAGTCGCCGCCTATATGGGCATTGTGCTGTTCGCCGCGTTCTTCCTAAAGACCGCCTTTGAATTCTGGGTGCTTGCCATTATGGTCGGCCTGTTCCAGGGCGGCGTGCAGGCGCTCAGCCGTAGCTACTTTGGCCGCATTATCCCCAAGGAAAAGTCCAACGAGTACTACGGCTTCTTTGACATCTTCGGTCGTTATGCAAGCGTCATGGGCACTTTCCTAGTGTCGGTCGTCACCTCGCTGACCGGCAACCCGTCGCTGGGCGTCCTTTCCATTGGCGTGCTGCTGATCGTTGGCTTTATGCTGCTGGTCCGCCTGTCCCGCATGACTCGGGCGGCAGAGCATGCCGCATAGGAGCGAGCGGCTATTGTGCCTGTCCACGGTACTCTTTTGGGGTTATCCGCAATAAACATTGCGACTTGCGAGCAATGATTTGCCCAAGTGGGTATGATGGAATCAGCTAGGTCGCGGGGCGTCGCCTGTGTTTGGCGGCGTCCCGTTTTTGTGTTGCAGGGAGGGTAAGGCATGAACGCCACAGTCGTGATTCCAACGTATTGGGCGGGCGATGACGCTTGCGCAAACGCCCCTGGCACCTATGACCATTCGACGCGACTCAACGCCGACAATCCCGAACTCGACCGCTGCCTGGCCTCGCTTGAGCAGGTACGTGACATCCCTCGCATCATCCTTTTGGTGGTCTGTCCCGTTTCTGCCACAGCCGATGTGTCGCTGCGCGTGCGCGAGATTGTCGACGCGCATCCCACGCTCAAGGTCACCGTTGTCACCAACACCCAGGCCTCGCGCATTGCAGACCGGGTTGCTCAGATCGCGCCCAAGGGTTCGGGCGAGTGCGTGAGCCTGCGAGGCTACGGTGCCATCCGCAACATGGGGCTAGCCTGTGCCGCTGTGCTGGGGCATGACGCGGTTATCTTTTTGGATGACGATGAGACTGTCATCGACGCCGACTTTATGAAGCGCGCGACCTATGCGTTGGGGCAGCAGACGCGTCAGGGCTTGCCGATCTTGGTCAAGAGCGGTTATTTCTACGATCGCGACGGCTCACCGCTGGCTCCCACGGACAAGGCGGGCATCTGCCATCGTTGGTGGACCAAGCGCATCGAGTTCAACCGTTGGATGAAAAAGGCGCTCTCGGGCACCCGCATCTCGCGCTCCAACTACGTGTGTGGCGGCCTGATGGCCCTGCACGCCCGCGCCTTTACGCGTGTGGCCTTTGACCCGTTTATCACCCGCGGCGAGGACTTGGATTACCTCTTTAACATGCGCATGTTTGGCTACGACGTGTGGTTCGATAACGAGTGGACCGTGCGCCATCTGCCTCCGGAGTCCGAAAAGCGCTCACCGCGCTTTATGCAGGATGTATACCGTTGGTACTACGAACGGGCCAAGTTGACATTCGCCGCGCATCAAAAGGAGCTCATTCCCGTTACGGCGGCATCGCTCATGCCCTACCCGGGCCCGTGGATTTCGCGCGAGCTCGACGACCGCGTGCGCAAGACCGCTATGGTCCGCAGCGTGTTTACCCGCGAGCATGAGGGCTACCTGCGCATTTGGCGCCATGGTATCGGCGAGGCAAAGGCCTATGCGCGCCAAAACGCTGCAAGCTACCTGCGTTTCCAGAGCTTTTGGCCCAAGATCATGGACGGGCTTTGGCGTGACGCACAACTGATCAGTATCCTGGAGGGGGCCGAATGATTGACCGCCGCGCCCAGCGCGATAGTTCAATATCAATCTTTCGCATCATTGCCGTCGCCTGCGCCATTTGCGTGCTGGTGTACTTTATTTTTGCCTTGGTGACCGGTATCGAGCCGATCGCCACGGTGATTGCCTGCGCGCTGCTATGCATCTTTCTGTGCATCTTTATCTTTTTGACGCTCAATCCCGATTCGGTGCGTTCCCAGTACACCGAGGAGACGCTCTCGGTGGCCTCGGCCATGCTTGAGGACATTAAGGGCGGTCTGACGCAGGAGTCGGCACGTTTGGTGTGCCGGCGCATTTTGCCCGAGACGCGCGCCATGACGGTGGCCATCACCGACGAGGACAACGTGCTTGCCTGCGCGGGCGAGTTTGAGGAAAAACTGCTGCCCGATACTCCCATCCACACGCTTGCCACACGCTACGTTATCGAACATGGCATCGTGCAGTCGTTCAACCGTATGGTGGATGTCGTGGGCTCGGACGGCTCGCACAACCAAGTCCCCGCCGGCATTATCGCCCCCATCAAGGTGGGCGATCGTACCGTCGGCACGCTCAAGTTCTACTACAAGACCCCGCGCGCCGTCGACCGTACCCAGTATGCGCTTGCCTCGGGCTTTGCCGAGATCTTGTCCACACAGCTCGCCATCCACGAGCTCGAGGTGCAAAAGGAACTCACGGCGCGCGCCGAGGTGCGTGCGCTGCAGGCGCAGATTAACCCGCACTTCCTGTTCAACACGCTGAACACCATTGCATCGTTTACGCGCACCGACCCGCTGCGGGCCCGCGAACTGCTTCGTGAGTTCTCATCGTTCTATCGTGCCACGCTCGACAACTCGGGATCGCTTATTCCGGTCTCGCGTGAGGTCGCACAGACCAAGCGCTACCTTACCTTTGAGAAGGCCCGCTTTGGCGAGGACCGCGTGCTTGCGACGTTCGATGTGTCCGAGGACGTGGAAGATACGCTGGTGCCGGCGTTCGTGATCCAGCCGATTGTCGAGAACGCCGTACGTCATGGTATGGGCGATGACGACGCCCTGAGGATCGACGTGACCGTTCACCAAGACGGCGAGGATGCAATCTTGATTGCCGTGGCCGATAATGGCGTGGGCATGGATGAGGGTACCGCCGCCAGACTGTTTGACGAGCGCTCTGCCCGTCCCGACGCCAGCTCTCCCCAGGGTGGCGGCGCCGGTGTGGCCATGCACAATATTTCGGAGCGCATCCATCGCTTTTATGGGCCGCACTCCTATACGCGTGTCGAATCGGCGCCGGGCAAGGGCACCAAAGTGCTCCTTCATCTTGATTTGTCAGAGAGCATCTTTGACATTCAAGAGTAAAATAAAAGGCTACGGGCTCAACGTCATGCGACGGATGCCCGGCGTAGTTAGTTGACGAAAGGTTTTATCCCTATGCTGCGTGCGATGATTGTGGATGATGAGGCGCCGGCTCGCTCGGAGCTTCGCTTCCTGCTCGAGCAAACGGGCAAGATCGGCACGATCACGGAGGCGTCGAGCGTCCGCTCCGCCATCGAGATGCTTATGGAAAGTCGCGTGGATGTCGTGTTTCTCGATATCTCGATGCCCGGCGCCTCGGGCCTGCAACTTGCCGAGGCGCTGCATAAGCTCAAAAATCCGCCGGCGATCGTGTTTGTGACTGCGTATAGTGACCATGCGGTCGAGGCATTCGACGTGGATGCCGTCGATTATCTGATGAAGCCGGTCGAGGAAGCTCGCTTGGATCGCGCGATCGAGAAGGTCATGCAACGCACCAAGCCGGTTACGGACAGCAAGGTGACCATCGAGCGTATCCCGGTGGAAAAGGGCGGCCGCAAGGTGCTCATTCCCGTGGACGACATTCGCTTTATCATGGCCAAGGACGATTACTCCTGCATCTATACCGTCGATGATCGCTTTTTGTCGACGACCTCGCTGGCGCAGTTTGAGGCCAAGCTCTGCGACTTTGGCTTCTTCCGTGTTCACCGCCGCTATATCGTCAACTTGGCGTGCGTCACGGATGTGGAGACGGTGCCCTCGGGCGCCATCCAGCTGGGCATTACGGGCGTCGACGAACGCGTGCCGGTTTCGCGCCGCCGCGTCGTGCCGCTCAAGAAGGCTCTGAGTCTCTAGCACACTGGCCCCGCAGCCCTGTAGACCCATCGTCTGCGGAGCCGTGGGGCCTTTTTTGTATGTATCTGCCGAATCGTTTTTTGCGGAAGGGATCCCATGAACAGTGCAAGCGCCAAGCGTATCGACATCATCTCGGACACCCACGGCTATTTATCGCCTGCGCTCCTGGATGAGCTTGAAGGCGCAGACCTGATCATCCACGCTGGCGACCTCACGTCAGAGATGGACTACGAGCACCTATGCACCATCGCCCCCGTGCGGGCCGTACTGGGTAACAACGATTACTACCGCGACTACGGCCCCGATGTAGACCGTCTTGCGCTCTTTACCTACGAAGGCCTTAAATTCGCCGTAGCCCACTACCGCGAAGACCTTCCGGTGGGATCCGTAGACGTAGCCATCAACGGCCACACCCACGTAACCAAAGAAGCCCAAGTGGGCCGTTGCTTAGTCCTCAACCCGGGCAGCGCCAGCTACCCCAGAGGCACCCGAGGCCCCACCATGGCCAGAATGCTAGTAAAAGACGGCAAGATCCTAAGCACTAAGTTTATTGACCTAGAGTAATCACAACAAAAACGGGGGATGCAGATGCGTCCCCCCGTTTCCATTTGAGCCAAAGGCGGAAGTTCAACAAGATCCATCAGACCAACCCCGCCGAGGAGCATGCGGGCTAGCCGCGCAGCGGCGCACGCCCGCAAAACTGATTGAACAATGTGACGGCAGGGAGGGTCTCCGGGGCTGAGGGCGGGGGTTAAGTTTGTCGCGAGTTCCGCACGCAAAGGAAAGCACTTAATGTGCTTTCCGTCTTGCGCAGGACTGTAGAGCAGCAAACTCAACCCGCGCCCGCCGGCCCCGGAGACCCTCCCGGAGGGACCGAGGTTGATTTCCGATCTCAGCCGAACACATTAGGCGGACAGGCCGTTCCCGCAGCTAGCCGAACGCCCCCGAGGCCCCATCCGGGCCCCGGGGGCGCCG
>JAGZKE010000029.1:0-24734 GCA_018365375.1 Collinsella sp.
GGCTCATCCGGTTCCACCGGGCCGCGCGGCAAGGAGATATATTGCCAGACCGGAGGGGCGCCGTGGGCGGGAATCTGGGCGTACACATTTCCTACACATCTTGGAATCCGACTAACGTTTGCCAGCCGTTACCTACCGCTCGCCGAGCATCTCTTTATATAAGGCAGTCTCATGGTTAGAGCGGATACGTCCCCCTAGCTAAAGCACAGCCAGCATCGAGCAACTCATCACGTTCTTCCACCGAGAACCCCTCGGCGTAGACGCGCACCACTGGTTCGGTCCCGCTAGGACGGACCAGCAGCCACGTGTCATCCTCGAATGCCAAACGCAAGCCATCCATATGACTAACGTTTTGCGGCACCTTGCCACAAATCGACTTGGGGTTTACGCCCGGCAGCAGGGTTCGCAACGTTTCGGCATCTTCGGCCTCAAGGCGTAAATCGCGTCGACCGTAACTCGTCTTACCAAAACTGTCCTCGAGTTGGTCGACCAGAACGCCCAAAGGCGCGTCCGTCTTTGCCATAAGCTCACACAGAATCAGACAGGCGAGGATTCCATCGCGCTCGGGCATATGCGCGGCGATGCCGATACCACCGGCTTCTTCGCCGCCTATGAGGACGCCGCCCTTCTTCATCTCCGCCGCTATATATTTGAAACCGACTGGTTTGACGGTCACGCGGCAGCCAAGCGCCTCGGCAATGCGACGCACGAGCGTCGAGCACGAAAGATTGACGACGACGCGCCCCTCCAAATTACGAAATTGAACCAAGTCGCCCAAAACGAGCGCCATGATCTGATGCGGATGTATATATCTGCCGCGCTCGTCAACCGCGCCGATGCGGTCGGCGTCGCCGTCGGTCACCAGGCCAGCGCAAGCTCCGTCCTCGATAACCGTGCGCTCGCAAGCGTCCACCCAAGGCTCAACGGGGTCGGGGCAGATATCTTCTTGGTCAGACGCCTGCCCGGCGTGAATCTCGTGCACCTCAACGCCAAGCTCGCGCAGCAAGTCGGCTAGATAGCCCTGGGCTGCGCCGCCCATGGGATCGACAACCACGCGCAAGTGCGCGGCGCGGATGGCTTCGGCATCGACAAACGATGCCACCGCCTGCATATAGTCAGGAATGATATCCGCGGTGCGATATTGCTCCTCGATCCCCATTGGCTCGGGAGCCATGGTCTCTTCGAGCTCTTCGATGACATCCTGGTTGGCGGTTGAGCCGTCACCCATGCGAATCTTGAGGCACAGATAACCCTGCGGATGATGGGACCCCGTCACCATGAGCGCGCCGCACGCCTCACCGTCATAAGCCGCCGCCCACGTAAGGGCAGGGGTCGGGACAGGTCGCGAAGCGAGCACGGCGTCTAGCCCGTGCGCTGCTAGCACACCCGCCGCAAGCTCAGCGAACTCGCGCGCCAGGGGCCGGGTGTCGAACCCTATATATACCGTTTTGCCCGGATTGGTCTTTTGCCACAACTCGCCGACGGCATCGGCGATACGGGCAACGTTATCGGCAGTGAAGTCCTCATCGACGCGAGCGCGCCAACCGTCAGTTCCAAAATGAATTATCGCGCACACGCGCAGACACCTCACAGTGTTTGGATCATGGTACGCGTGAGGTATACCCGCAACACGCACTCGGCAACCTGCTGACACCAGCATTCACCATTTGGGCAAATGCCGCCGAGGACATGCAAGCAATAAAAAAACCGCCCCGTATGGAGCGGTTTTGCCCTTTATATATCGAGCGCCTCGGCCATCGCTGCCGTAGTGATTGCCGTGGTTCCACAGCAACTGCCCACCATTGCGGCACCGGCATGTCTCCATTCGATGCATGCGCGCGCGAAAGCTTCGGGGTTCTCGTGCCATACGGGGCCATCCTGAGTCTGGACCGGATCGCCTACGTTGGGACGCACCGTGACGGGAGTAGTCGCCGATGCAACCATCCTGGGCACCGCCGCGTTCGCGGCCGCAAGCGAACAGCAATTAACACCAACCGAGTTTGCGCCGTGTTTTTCGGCGTACAAAACGGCTGCCTCGATGTTGAGGCCATCGCCCAACAGGTCGCCTTTATCGTCAACGACAAAACTCACCAGAACAGGCATGCCGTCGGCGGCATCTCGAGCGCCGGCAAGCATGGGCTGCAGATTACGGATAGACGTCACCGTCTCGATCAGCAGACCGTCAACACCAGCATTGAGCAAGGCGTGCGCCTGTTCGCGCGCAACGCCTCGGATTTCACGATACTCGGCAGAGTCCTCAGCAAACCACTCAATACCGATCGGGCCCATCGAGCCCAGCAGCAGCTGAGGATGCGCCTGGCGGGCATCGTCGACGGCCCCGCGATTGACCTCCGCCACGGACGGCGCAATCTGGTCGTGCTTGAGGGCATAGCTCGATGCCTGAAAGGTGTTGGTAATGAGCACCTGCGCGCCGGCGGCGACATGCAAGCGATGGATACGAGAAACGGTCTGCGGCTCTGCCAGATTCCAAAACGCCGGTGGAATGTCGGCGGCATCGTACTCACTCAACAAAACACTGCCCATGGGGCCCTGCGCCAACAAGGTCTCGCTCGACAAGCGGCGCGCAAGCTCCTCGGCACCAAAGCGGTTGTAATAACTCGTATCCATATATATCCCGCTATTCCTCGACGCTGATTCCCTGCTTTTCGAGATAGGCGAGCCAGCGGCTCATCGTGTCCTCGGATAGCGCATGCTCCATCATGCAGGCCTCGGAATCGGCTCGCTCAAATTCGACACCGAGCTCCTGAACCAAAAACGTACGGATGAGGCGATGACGGTACCAGATAGCCGTGCCAACCTCGCGGCCGCGATCGGTCAGGATTACCTTGCCGTAGTGCGATTGCTCGACAAGCTCGGATGCCTTGAGCGCCGAAACCGCTTTATTGACCGATGCCTTGGAGACGCCAAGGCGCTGCGCGATGTCGACCGATCGCACGCCGTTGGTTTCCCCCTCTTCGCTTTCAATGCGAACCATGCACTCCAAGTAGTCTTCGTTCGCCACCGTCAGATGTAGTTCGCGCGAGCTAATTGTCGTATCCATGATCTTCCGTCCCTTCTGCATTCAATGGCTGATTCTACCCCATCCAAGCGTCGCGGTATGCCGTGGCATACCGTGCTAGAGTTCTTGTTGCACACGACGACCAAGATTGGAGCGGTCTTTATGGAAAACACCACCACGAACCCCGATGTCCTCGAGCGCTTTTTGCGCTACGTCCAGATCAACACGCAGTCCGAGGATGCAAACTGCGACCAGGTACCCTCGAGCGCCGTTCAGTTTGACCTTGCCAACGTGCTGGCTGAAGAGCTGCGCGAGCTTGGTGCGGAAGATGCCCACGTGACCGAGCACGCCTATGTCTGCGCGCATATCCCCGCAAGTGCGGGCGCTGAGGACAAGCCCGCCCTGGGCCTGATCGCCCATCTCGACACCACCGAAGTTGCACCGGGCGCCGGCGTGAAGCCGCACATCGTACACTACGAAGGCGGCGACCTGGTCTGCGGCACGGTTGACGGTAAGCCCGTTGCCATGAGTACCGCCAAGCTTCCCGCCCTGAACGACCTCGCGGGTGAGGACCTGGTCTGCAGCGATGGCACCACACTGCTGGGCGCGGACGACAAGGCAGGCGTCGCCGAGATTATGTCGCTTGTCGCGCGTATCGCTCAGGACCCCTCTCTGCCCCATCCCGCACTCGGCATTTGCTTCTGCCCTGACGAGGAGATCGGCCACGGAGCCGAGCTGTTGGATATCGATACCTTTGGCTGCAAGTACGCCTACACGGTCGACGGCGGCCCCATCGGCGAGCTGGAGTGGGAGTGTTTTAACGCCGCCGAGGCGACCGTCCGCTTTGAGGGCCAGTCCATCCACCCGGGCGACGCCAAGGGCCGTATGGTCAACGCAGGCAATCTGTTCTGCGACTTCAACGCGTTGCTCCCCTACGTGCAGCGCCCGGAGTATACGGAAGGCTACGAGGGCTTTTATCACCTTGAGGGTGTATCTGCGACCGTCGATCACGCCACAGCGCGCTATATCGTCCGCGACCATGACGCCGCCAAGTTCCAGCAGAAACTCGACCTTATTGATGCCGCCGCCTCGATGCTCAACCAGCGTCTGGGTGAGAAGCACGTGACGGTCGAGATTAAGCAGCAGTATCGAAATATGGCCGAGATCGTTCGTGACTATCCCGAGCTTATTGATGTTGCCAAGGAAGCCTACCTTGCCTGCGGCGTTGAGCCCCAGGTGCTGCCGATTCGTGGCGGCACCGACGGCGCTCAGCTGTCGTTCCGCGGTCTGCCCTGCCCCAACCTTTCCACCGGCGGCTATTGCTACCACGGCGTCAACGAGTTCGTCCCGGTCAGTTCACTCGTCAAGATGACCGACGTCCTGCAGGAGCTCGTCGCCCGCTTTGCATAAGGAACTCGAACAATCTAGGTAAGCAAAACCGCCCCGTCCTCAAAACCGAGAACGGGGCGGTTTTTGGTGCAAGGGGAGTAGTCAGCACCGCAGGTTGAGCCAACGTCAGCGAGCGACGTCCAAGGCGAACAAGTTGGCATGAAAAAGGCAGGGCATTGACCTTCTGGTCATGCCCTGCCTTTTGAATGACAAATTGTCGCCTTGGGCGGCGCGCAGCGTCGAGCCGTTACGCGGTTTGGTAAAACCGCGTAACTCTAATAGTTGGCTTCGTAACCGTTGCCGTCGCCGGTGGGCTCTTCGTAGTAGTCCGAATCGCTCGAATCGCTTGAGTCATCGGAATCGTCAGAGCTGACCGATGAGGTTGCGGTACCGTTTGCGTAGCCGTCAGACGTGTTGTTGTTCAGGTCGCCGATCGTAGAGCTGGAACCGTCGGAAAGACCCATGGTGTTGGGACCCTTGGGATCCTTGCCGGCATCGACGCGCTCCATCATTTCCTTGAGCTCGTCCTCGTAGACAAAGACGTAGCTCACACCGTCGATCATGGTGCTGTCATCGGCGTACGAGGGCAGATTGGCCGAGTAGATACCGTCGACATCCATACCGCGCATGGCGTTGACCGTAGCCACGATATCCTGAACGCTCATATCGGTTACGAGCATATCGGACAGTGAATTAACCAGGCCAAAGATCTTCGTGGCATCGAAGTTATTGAGAATCTGGTTGGCAAGGGCGCCGAGCACCTGACGCTGGTGGCGCATGCGCGTGTAATCGCCGTCGGCATAGGTGTAGCGGCAGCGGGCATAGGTAAGGGCGGTGGCACCGTCCATATGCTGCTGGCCAGCGGTAATCTTAATATCCAGGTGCTCGGGGTCGTCAACATCATCGGTTGCGTTAATGTCGATACCGCCAACCGAATCAATCAGCGCCTGCATACCGTCGAAGCTGACCTCGGCATAGTGGGAAATCTGAACACCGCACAGCTCGTTGACCGCCTCGACCATGGCCTCGGCGCCGCCAACGGTATGGCAGGCGTTGATCTTCATGGTCTCGCCCTTGTACTCGACCTTGGTGTCGCGCGGAACGGAAATGAGCGTCGCCTGCTTTTGCGTGGGGTCGATGCGTGCCAGGATAATCGAGTCGGCGCGATACGTATCCTCGCCCGGACGGCCGTCGGTGCCAAGAAGCAGCACGTAGAACGGATCCTTTGCCTCATCGGTGTCAACCAGAACCCGACGCAGATTATCGGTAATGACATTAGAATCGCCGAGCTTGCCCATAATGGTGGCAAACCACAGGCCGGCAGCGGTAGTGGCACTCAGCAGCACACCAAGCACGACAATGAGCGCGACGTGACGAATCGTGTGGCTACGACGACGTTGACGAGCGCGCTCGGAATAGCGAGCCACGTTATCGCGACTGTAGATCTTGGCCTGCGCACCAGTTGAGGGTCTTCGGGCGGTGGTATCCGCGAGGGGCTTTTTATTAAACATAGGCAACCTGTATTAGTAGATGACGGGATCGGGGACGGAAGCATGCTCGACATGCGCGCCGAGCGCCTGCAGCTTTTCGACAAACTGCTCGTAGCCGCGCTTGATGTGATGAATAGCCGAAACCTCGGTCGTCCCGTCGGCGATCAAGCCCGCTACGACGAGGGCCGCTCCGCCACGCAGATCGGGCGAGGTAACCTGTGCACCCGAGAAGCCCTTGACGCCATGAATCATGGCATGATGGCTCTCGATACGAATGTCGGCACCCATGCGCACCAGCTCAGAGGCAAACATAAAGCGATTCTCGAAGATGTTTTCGGTAATAACGGAACTGCCATCAGCAAGGGCGGAGAGTACCATAATCTGTGCCTGCATGTCCGTCGGGAAGCCGGGGAACGGAAGCGTCTGGATATCGACCGGCTTGATACGCTCGGCACGGTTCACATGGACGCCATCCTCGACGCGCTCGCAGTCGATACCCATGAGCTCCATCTTCTTGAGCACCATGCCCAAGTGAATGGGGCAAAAGCCCGTGACATCGATACCGCGATCGTCGGCCATCAACGCACCGGCAACGATAAAAGTACCGGCCTCAATTCGGTCGCCCACTACGCGATGGGTAACAGGATGCAACTCTTCCACGCCCTCGATGGTCACGACAGGCGTGCCGGCGCCGACAATCTTAGCGCCCATCTCGTTGAGCATGTTGGCGAGATCAACGATCTCGGGCTCACGGGCGGCATTGTCGATAACCGTGGTGCCCTGCGCGCGCACGGATGCCATGATGAGGTTCTCGGTCGCACCGACGCTGGCGAACTCGAGCGTGACGGTGGTACCGCGCAGACCTTGGGGCGCATTAGCGTTGATGTAACCGTGGGCGGTATCGAACTCAACGCCCAGGGCCTCAAGACCAAGAATGTGCATATCGATCTTGCGAGCACCCAGGTTGCAGCCGCCCGGCATGGCAATCTTGGCGCGATGGAAGCGGCCCAGCAGGGGTCCCATGACGGCGGTGGAAGCACGCATCTTGGCAACGAGCTCGTAGGGGGCCTCCCAAGAATCGACCTGAGAGGTATCAATCTCGAGCGTGTGCTCGTCGAGAACATCGATCGTAGCGCCCATGCCCTTGAGCACCTTGCCCATCACATGGACATCGGAAATATCGGGCACGTTCTGCAGCGTCGTCTTGCCCGGCGCCAGAAGCGTTGCCGCCATGAGTTTGAGCGCGGAGTTCTTGGCGCCCGAGACGGGCACGGAGCCTCCGATGGCGTGGCCACCCTCAACGCGGATAATATCCAAGGTCTACCCTTTCAAAAAGCATGCCCGGGATGGCTGGGCCATCCCGGGCATGATGTGTTCGCAAATGGTCGAACGCTAAATCGTTTGACTATTGGGCAAGCTTGAGCTTACACCATGCGATTTCATTATAGAGGTAGGCGCGGCGTGCATCATCCTCCGACAAATTACCCAGCTTCTCTTCAAAACCTTGAATATCAGCTTTAAGCTTGTCGGCATCGACGGTCGCCAAATCGCAAGCGCGCTCGGCGAGAACGGTCACGACATCGTCCGCAACCTGGGCATAGCCGCCGGCCACGGCAAACGTGTGGTCGACAGTGCCCATGGCCTTATCGGAAACGCGAACGTAACCGCGGTCGATCGTGCAGATCTCGCTGGAGTGAGCAGGCAGAACGCCAAACTCGCCATCCGTGGACGGAATCGACACAAACGCAGCGTCGCCCTCATAGGCGCAGCTCACGGGGCACACGATGCGGATACGCATAACCTACTTCTCCCCCATCTTGCGGGCGCGCTCGCGCACGTCCTCAATCGTGGAAGCATAGCGGAAAGCCTGCTCAGGCAGGTCATCGGCCTTGCCGTCGACAATCTCGGCGAAAGAGCGGACGGTATCCTCGACGCGGACGTAGACACCGGGGTTGCCGGTGAACTTCTCGGCGACGTGGAAGGACTGCGAGAGGAACTGCTGAATCTTACGGGCACGGTTGACCGTAAGGCGCTGCTCCTCGGACAGCTCGTCCATACCCAGAATGGCGATGATGTCCTGAAGGTCGGAGTACTCCTGCAGGAGCTCCTGGACCTTGACGGCGACACGGTAGTGCTCCTCGCCAACGATCGAGGGATCGAGAGCGTCGGAGGAAGACGCAAGCGGGTCGATAGCCGGGAACAGGCCGAGCGACGAAATGCTACGCGAAAGAACCGTGGTGGCATCGAGGTGCGTAAACGTCGTGGCAGGCGCCGGGTCGGTCAGGTCGTCTGCGGGGACGTAGACAGCCTGGACGGAGGTAATGGAGCCCGTCTTGGTCGAGGTAATGCGCTCCTGGAGGTCGCCCATCTCGGTTGCCAGCGTGGGCTGGTAACCAACGGCGGACGGCATACGGCCCAGCAGTGCGGAAACCTCGGAACCTGCCTGAGAGAAGCGGAAGATGTTGTCGATGAACAGCAGAACGTCCTGGCCGCGATCGCGGAAGTACTCAGCGGTGGTAAGGCCGGCCAGACCGATGCGCAGACGCGCTCCGGGCGGCTCGTTCATCTGACCATAGACCAAGCAGGTCTTGTCGATAACGCCAGACTCGCTCATCTCGAGGAACAGGTCGGTGCCCTCGCGGGTACGCTCGCCGACGCCGGTGAACACCGAGGTGCCGCCGTGCTCCTGGGCGAGGTTGTTGATGAGCTCCTGGATCAGAACGGTCTTGCCGACGCCGGCGCCGCCGAACAGACCTGTCTTGCCGCCGCGGATGTAGGGCTCGAGCAGGTCGACGGCCTTGATGCCGGTCTCGAAGATCTCGGTCTTGGTGGTGAGCTCGTCGAAACGGGGCGCTGCATGGTGGATGGGGTAGAACTCCTCCACCTCGGGCATGGGCTTGCCGTCGACGGGCTTGCCCATGACGTTCCAAATGCGGCCGAGCGTCTTGGGACCAACGGGCATCTTCATGGGCTCACCGGTATCGGTGGCGATGAGGCCGCGCTGCAGGCCGTCGGTCGAGGACATGGCGACCGTGCGGACGACGCCGCCCGGAAGCTGGCTCTCGACCTCGAGGATCGTGCTCAGATGACCGATCGGGGTCTCGGCCTCGACCGTGAGCGCGTTGTAGATCGGGGGCACCGCGCCGTCAAACTTGACGTCGACGACAGGGCCGATGATTCGCACGATGCGACCATCACCGGTAGTCGTCTTCTTGGTGGCTTCCTCGACCGCAAGCTTTACGGTGTTATTAGCCATTACTGTTCCTCCAATGCTGAGGCTCCGCCGACGATCTCGTTAATCTCGGTCGTGATCGAAGCCTGGCGCACGCGACTATACGTGCGGGTAAGGGTCGAGATGATCGCGGTGGCGTTTTCCGTCGCGGAGTGCATGGCCTTGCGGCGTGCACCCTGCTCGGCAGCCGCCGAATCGATCAGGGCCTGGTAGATGACCGTCAGGATATAAGACGGCACAAGCTTGCCGAGAACATGCTCGGGAGAGGGCACGAACTCGAACGTGGACGAGATGCGCTTAGGGGCGTCGGTCTCGTTCTTACGCGGACCGTGGGCCATAGCGATCATCTCGGGGTCGAGCGGCAACAGATGCTCGACGCGAAGCTCCTGATCCACGCGGTTCTTGGCGTGGTGGTAGACAAGCTCGACACGGTCAAGCTCACCGGCACGATACGCATCGCAGATATGAGAGGAGATCATGCGGGCCTGATTGAAATCGGGCTCAGAGGAGTTGCCCTCAAAGTGCATGACAACGTTTGCGCGGTCACGGAAATACGTGGCCGGCTTACGCCCGCACGCGATGATCTCGTATTCGATGCCGTCGTTCGCCCAAGAAGCGGCGAGCTTTTCGGCCGTGCGCTCCACCGTCGTATTGAAACCGCCGGCAAGGCCGCGGTCCGAGGCAATAACGACAATCAGGCCATGCTTGACGCTCTCATGCTTCTGCAGCATGGGATCGGTGCCCGAACAGGAGGCGTCGCCGGCGACCGTCAACATGACGTCGGTCAGCGCCTCCTTATAGGGCTCGGCCTGCTTGGAGCGATCGAGGGCACGACGAATCTTGGCCGTAGAGACCATCTCCATCGTGCGCGTGATCTGCTTGGTCGTGGTAACCGAGGAGATTCGCTTCTTAATGTCGCGAAGGTTGGCCATGGGGCTTAGTTCTCCTCTGATCCAGAAACATCCGAATGGTGCTTGGCCATGAACTGCTGCTTGAAGTCGCCGATGACGCGCAAGAGCTCAGCCTTGGTGTCATCATCGATCTTCTTGGCGCGAACCTTGTCGAGCAGCGAACCAAAGCCATTGTCCATGTACTCGATGAGCTCGGCACGGAAGGGCAGCACGTCGGCGATCTCCAGGTCATCCAGGAAGCCCTCGTTGCCAGCGAACAGCGTAACGATCTGCTCGCCAACCTCAAACGGCTTGTAACGCGGCTGCTTCAGGAGCTCGGTCATGCGAGCACCGTGGGTCAGCTGCTTCTGAGTAGCCTCGTCGAGGTCGGAGCCGAACTGCGTAAAGCCAGCGAGCTCCTGATAGGAAGCGAGGTCCAGACGGAGGTTGCCGGCGACCTGTTTCATGGCCTTGGTCTGCGCATCGCCACCGACGCGGGACACGGAGATACCCACGTCGACTGCCGGGCGCTGACCCTGGAAGAAGAGCTCGGACTGCAGGTAGATCTGACCATCGGTAATGGAAATGACGTTGGTCGGAATGTAGGCCGAGACGTCGCCGTCCTGGGTCTCGATGATCGGCAGTGCCGTCATGGAGCCGTAACCGTTCTTCTTGGACATCTTGACGGCACGCTCGAGCAGACGAGAGTGCAGGTAGAAGATGTCGCCAGGATAGGCCTCACGTCCGGGCGGACGATGCAGCGTCAGCGACATCTGACGGTAGGCCACAGCCTGCTTGGACAGGTCGTCGTAGATGACGAGCACGTGGCCGCCGGGGTTGGTCTCGCTGGCGGGCTTGCCGTCCTCGCCGTTGTACATGAAGAACTCGCCAATAGCGGCACCGGCCATAGGCGCGATGTACTGCATAGGGGCGGAATCGGCAGCAGTGGCCGAAACGATGATGGTGTAGTCGAGCGCACCGTGCTGAGCGAGGGTCTCACGGATGTTGGCAACCGTGGAGGCCTTCTGGCCGATGGCGACATAGATGCAGACCATGCCCTTGCCGCGCTGGTTGAGGATAGCGTCGATGGCGATGGCGGTCTTACCGGTCTTACGGTCGCCGATGATGAGCTCACGCTGACCGCGGCCAATAGGCACCATGGAGTCGATAGCGAGCAGACCGGTCTGAACCGGCTCGCACACCGGGGTACGATCGATGACGCCGGGAGCCTTGAACTCGATGGGGCGACGGTGCGTGGCGACGATGTCGCCCAGGCCGTCGATGGGCTGGCCGAGCGGATTGACGACGCGGCCGAGCATGGCACGGCTCACGGGGATATCCATAATGCGGCCAGTGGTGCGGCACTCGTCGCCTTCCTTGATGGAGTCGACGGCACCAAACAGAACGGCGCCGACCTCGTCACGGTCAAGGTTCTGGGCAAGGCCGAAGACGGTCTCACCGGTATCGGAGCTCTTGAACTCCAGAAGCTCGCCTGCCATGGCGCTCTTGAGGCCGGAGACGCGCGCGATGCCGTCGCCTACCTCGTCGACCGTTGAAACCTCATGCGTATCGACCGTCGCGGAGAGGCTCGTGAGCTGCTCCTGCAGTTTCTTGGCGATATCCTGGGCATTGAGGGTTTCGGACATTAGGCTTCACCTCCGTACGAATTAGCAGAGTTTGCGAGGGTCTCCTGCGCGATGCGCAGCTGCGTCTTGACGGAAATGTCACGACGCTCGCCGCGGGCCTCGAGCACCAGGCCGCCCACGATAGACGGGTCGACCTGCTCGATAAGGAATACCTTGCGGCCGAAGTCCTGCTCGCATTTCTTAGTGATGGTTTGACGCAGCTCGTCGTCGAGCGGGATCGCCGTGGTGACGGTCACGCCCACTACATCCTCGTCTTCCTCGGCAACATACTTAAAGGCAGCTGCCACCTTGGGAAGAAGGTCGAGCTGGTCGCGCTTGGACATGGTGTCGAGCACGGCGATGATCTCGGGGCTGGCAGAAGCCAAGCGCTCGACCATCTCGAGGTCCTCGAACACATGGTTCTCGGCCTTGGCGGCTTCCAAAAGGGAACGCGCGTAGGTCTCGAGCACCTTGTCCTGATAGCGGCTAGTCGGCATTCAGGCTACCTGCTTCCTGGATGTAGCGCTCGATGAGCTTCTTCTGCTCGGCATCGTCCTCGAGTGCCTCGCCCACGATCTTGGTGGCGACGGCAACGGACAGGTCGGCGATGGAGCTCGCGGCACCGGCATAGATGGACTTGCGCTCGTCCTCGACGGTCGTATGGGCCTTGGCGATGATCTCCTCGGCCTCCTTGTGAGCAGCCTCGATGATACGGGCACGCTCGGACTCGGCGTCCTTACGGGCCTCGAGAACGATGTCGGCAGCCTGACGACGGGCGTCGGTGACGATCGAGTCGGACTCAGCGCGCTTGGCGATAGCCTCCTGCTTGGTCTTCTCGGCCTCGTCGAGGCTCTCCTCGATCTTCTTGCCGCGCTCCTCCATGGTTTTCATGATGCCCGGCAGGGCGACCTTGGCCAGCACGATCCAGATAATCAGGAAGGCGATAAGCGCCGGGATGAACTCCGCCATCTTAGGGATGAGGATGTCCGCACCGGCGGCGCCGTCCTCGGCGAACGCGGAAACCGGCATGAGCAGCGCGGCCGCGGACGCGGAGAGTGCGATCGCGCTCTTCTGGGATGAAAGATTCATACTTGACGCTCCGTGCTATTTAACGATCAGCGCGACAACGAAGCCGATCAGAGCCAGAGCCTCGCCGAAAGCGGAGCCCATGATGAAGACGGTGAACACGCGGCCCTGGACCTCAGGCTGACGGGCCATAGCACCCGTAGCACCCAGAGCAGACAGGCCGATAGCAAGACCAGCGCCAATAACACCGAGACCGTAACCGATAACTCCCACGATTCCTCCTTTGTCGTGCGTGTCTTATTTCACGCAGGATAACCTTTTTATAACTGCCGGGCTCCATGGGTACGGGCACCGGCGGTTTAACGAATTGCCTTACCTTTAAGGCGCGAACGGAAGACTACTCCTCCTCCGCGACTTCCTCTGCCTCGGAGACATACACGGCGGTAAGGACCGTGAAGACGTAAGCCTGGATGGCGCCGACCACAAGCTCGATCGCATAGATCAGGATGAGAATGGCAAGCCAGGCCAGCGAAGGCAGGGCGCCGACGGCGTGGGCCGCGGAAACCTGCTGAAGCAGCGGCTGCATGAACATGCTCGCCATGATGGCGAACGAGCCCATGACCACGTGTCCTGCGAACATGTTGCAGAACAGACGGACGGCGAGCGTGATGAGGCGCAGGAAGGTCGAGAAAAGCTCGACGACCCACACGAGCACGTTCATCGGGAAGCTCACGCCCTGCGGGGCGAGGCTCTTGATGTAGCCGATCACGCCGTGAGCCTTGCATCCGTAGTAGATGAAGTACACGAAGGCGAAGATGGCGAGCGCGGCAGTGGAGCCGATTGCGCCGGTGCCGGGCTTCATTCCCGGGATCAGGCCGATCATGTTGTTGATCAGGATGAACAGGAAAAGCGAGCACAGGAACGGGAAGTGCTTCTTCCAGTTCTCACCCACGACGCCCTTGCCGATGTCGTTCTCGACGTACTCGATGATGTACTCGAAACCGTTGACGAAGAAGCCCTTGGGAACCAAAGTCTGCTTCTTCTTGAACACGGCCAGGACGATCAGGAGCACGATCGTGGAGACGATCAGCCAAAACGAGTACTGCGTGATGCCGCAGCTCAGATCGCCCACGACAGGGGTGGAGCTGAACTCGCTGACCAGATGATTAATCTCATCAGGCAGCTTTTCAAAAATTTCCACGACTTACCTTTCGACCTCATGAGGATCTCGCAGCGCCTTGGCGACGCGAACCGCGCAGGCGGCCATAAAGGCCACGAAGCCGATCGCCTCGCCCAGGAGGAACATGCGAAATGCCTCTCCGAACAACACAAACACAACCAAGGTAAAGACGAGCAGGGTGACTGCCGAGACCGCGAGACTCACCATACCCTTGAGCATGTCCGCATTCTGTTTATCGTCAAGAACCGGCTTGAGCGTAAAGACAAAGGGAAGGAAGGCAATTGCGCCCGCGATGGCGCCTGCAACGATAGCGAGCAGATCGGCTATCTGAAACATTGGCGTCCTCACTTTCCTTTTTTAACGCCTCACAGAACAGTTCCCGCCAAACATTGGTGACTATTGTACGAGCCAATCGCTAAAGTACAACCGAAAAAGCATCGGTTAATACGCACCTGTTCGTTTTCTTAAGACCTTCTTTATGCCGCAGGTACGGTAATACGTTTTTCTCGAACCCTGCAGGGCAAAACGTCCGTTAACAGGAGTGCGCGCGGTCGCCTTTTGTTCGACCGCGCGCACCGTTTCTTCGTATTTGCAGCCGCGGCCGTCTTAGCCCAGCGACTAGAGCGTGCCGAAGATGCGGTCGCCGGCGTCGCCGAGGCCGGGAACGATGTAGGCGGCCTCGTTGAGATGGTCGTCGATGGCGCACGTATAAATATGTACGTCGGGGTCCTTTTCGGTCAGTGACTTGAGGCCCTCGGGCGCGGCGACGATGCACAGCATGCGGATATCCTTGACACCGCGCTCGCGCAGGTAGCTGATGGCCATCTCGGCCGAACCGCCCGTGGCGAGCATGGGGTCGACGACCAGGCAGATGCGCTGGTCGATATCCTTGGGCATCTTGCAGTAATACTCGTGCGGCTCGTGGGTGACCTCGTCGCGCTCCATGCCGATGTGGCCCACGCGAGCGGAGGGCACCAGGTCGAGGATGCCGTCGACCATGCCAAGGCCCGCACGCAGGATGGGCACGATGGCGAGTTTCTTGCCGGCAAGCTGTTTGAACGTGGCGGTAGTGATGGGGGTCTCGACCTCGACGTCTTCCATGGGCAGGTCGCGCATGGCCTCGTAGCCGTCAAAAAGCGCGAGTTCGCGCACGAGCTGGCGGAACTGGTTGGTGCCGGTGTTTTTGTCGCGCAGGATCGACAGCTTGTGCTGGACGAGCGGGTGGTCGACAAGCGTCACACGGGACGCATCGTAGGTGACGGTCATGGATTGATTGCCCCTTTCGTTGCGGCCGCAAAACGGCCTTGCTGACAAGGCGTGCAGCAATGTTGCCGCCGCACGCCATGCATTAGTTTAGCGGTTTGTTGTATCGAGCAGCCCATCGCAGCCCTACTGTGCGGTGCTGAGCGAGCGCCTGACTGCATCACGCCAGCCCGCAAGGTTTTGCTCGCGGCGCTCGGCGGACATGTGGGGAAGGAAGGTCCTAACGATCTGGGCATTTTGCTCCAGCTCCTCCAGGTCTTCCCAATAGCCGACGGCAAGACCCGCCAAGTACGCGGCACCGATTGCCGTGGTCTCCACCGTCTCGCATTGCAGCACGGGGATATCCAGCAGGTCGGCCTGGAATTGCATGATGAACTCGTTGCGCGAGGCACCGCCATCGACAGACAGGCGCTCGATCGAAAGCCCCACGTCCTGCTCCATGGCGCGCAGCACGTCGTAGCTCTGATATGCCATGGATTCGCAGGCGGCACGTACGATGGTCGCACGGCTCGAGGCGCCGGTCAGACCGCACACGATACCGCGGGCATGCGGGTCCCACCAGGGAGCGCCCAAACCCGCAAAGGCGGGAACGAAGTAGCAGCCCTCGTTGTCGCTAATCGAAGCGGCGAGTTGTGCCGACTCGCTCACGCTCGAGATGATGCCCATGTTGTTGCGAAGCCAGTTCATCGTTGAGCCGGCGGCAAAAATAGAGCCCTCGAGCGCATAGCTGACTTTGCCGTCCGCAGCGATACCGATGGTGGAGACCAGGCCATTCTTGGATTCGACGATCTCGTCGCCGGTGTTCATGAGCATAAAGCAGCCCGTGCCATAGGTGTTTTTCGTCTGGCCGGGATAGAAGCAGCAGTGGCCGAACAGCGATGCCTGCTGGTCGCCCGCCACGCCCATGATGGGCGGCATGTTGGTCATGATGTCGCTCGCGACGCGGCCGTAGTCGCCCGAGCTCCAGCGAACCTCGGGCATCATGGAACGTGGAACGTCAAAGAGCGCCAGCAGGTCGTCGTCCCAATCGAGCGTATGGATATTAAAGAGTGCCGTGCGGCTGGCATTGGTGTAGTCGGTGGCAAAGACCTGGCCGCCGGTGAGGTTGTAGATGAGCCAGGTGTCGATGGTGCCAAACATGAGGTCGCCCGCCGCCGCGCTCTCGCGTGCGCCGTCGACGTTGTCGAGAATCCACTGCACCTTGGAGGCCGAGAAATACGGGTCAAGCGTAAGTCCCGTGCGGGAGCGCACCAGCTCCTCGCAACCCTGTTCAACCAACGCGTCGATCGCCGGCGCGGTACGACGGCACTGCCATACGATGGCGTTATAGATGGGCTGGCCGCTCACGCGGTCCCAGACCACCGTGGTCTCGCGCTGGTTGGAGATGCCGATGGCGGCGATGCGATCGGAATGGATGCCGCTCTTAAACTGAACCTCCATCATCACGCCGATCTGGCTGGCAAGCACCTCCGTGGGATCCTGCTCCACCCAGCCGGGGCGCGGGAAGCTGGTTTTGACGCTACGACGCGCCTGGGCAACGATGCAGCCGTATTCGTCGACAATGGCCGCGAGTACCGAGGTAGTGCCGCAGTCGAGCGCCATGATGTAGGAACCGCCAAAGTTAAACGAGGCATCTTCCATGCCCAGGCTGCCCAGATTCAACGACATCGCTTACACCCTTCTATTGCATCGGGTCGGACAGGACCCGCTCGATCTCTGATGCGGGAAGTGCGCCTTGGCGCAGGATCTGGAGCCCGCCGTGCTGGAACGACACGATGGTCGAGGCGTCGCGACACGGGGTCTCACCGGCGTCGACGGCAACATCGACCCCCTCCAGGATGCGACCCTCGACGGCGGCAAAGCTTGCCGGCGAAGGCGCGCCGTGCGTGTTGGCGCTCGTGCAGGCAAGGGGACTGCCGCAGGCGCGGATGAGCGCTTGGACCACGGGAGAGGCCGAAGCGCGCAGGGCCACGGTGTCGTCGGCAGCGCGCATAAAGGTCGGCACGCAGGGGGCTGCCTTGACCACGATAGTCAGGGCTCCCGGCCAGCATCGTCGCGCGAGTACGCGGGCATCTTCCGGGATATCCACGCCATAGCGGTCGAGTGCTTCGACGCCATCGACCAGCCAAGCGACGGTTTGCGTGAGCTCACGTTGCTTGAGAGTGAAGATACGGCGATAGCCGGTGCCGAGCGCAGGAACTGCGGCGCCATTGACGGCAGCCTGCGGATCGCGCGGCCACGATGGGAATTCGCTTGTATCTTGGGGCACGGCGCCCGAGAAGGCGTTGACTGCCACGGCGACACCGTAGACGGTCTCGGTCGGAATCAAGGCCAGGCCGCCGCGGCCGAGCACCTCGGCCGTGCGCTCGACGGCAAGCCGATGCGGCTCGCGCGTTCCCTCGTATACCCGATAGACCGTCTGCATGTGTATGCCAGCCCCTTACGCTCCGGTGCAAGTTTGTTTACTGTGGGGCATTCTCGCACGAAACATTCAACCTATTTGCCCAGAGCGCATGTTGGTTTGGTGAGCGGCTCTAGTAGTCGGTGAAAGTGAGGGGGTTATTGAACTGCGACGAACTTCTTTGGCCTGCCGGCGTGGCGTTTTTGGGCGGCGTAGCGCTCGATGCTGTCTATCGTTATCATCCGACGGCCGTCGACGAGTTCAACATCGAGCTTTCCGGCTTTGACCAGAGCGGTAATCCGCGGAGCGGAGACTTTGAGGTCCAGCGCTGCGTCTTTAAATGTTCGGCACGCCGCTTCCCGAGCGTCCTCGTGGTCGATTTCGACTGAAAGGGCCACGACCTCGGCCGAGTGTTCGTACCCTGCCGGAGTCAAACCGTTGTTGAGGTCGTCGGCCAAAAACGCCATCAGCGCCTCGGTGGCATGGGCAATCGCTTCTTCGCGTGTATCGCCATCGGCAAAGGCGCCGGGAATCTGCGGGAAGCTGGCGCAGTAACCGTCGTCTTCTTTTATGAGAACGCAGTCATAGGTAAATCGCTGCCTCATTTTGCCTCCAACTACCATCCAGCTTGGCGACGAATACTTGCCCACGTGCCCTTCTTTGGTCGATCACCACCAGAGCCGTTCACGGTGACAACACGGTCACCAGAAACATACTTAGCATGACTACCGACTTGCGCGACCTTCACGAATCCATCGTGCTTGAGTAGGGCAATGATTTCCCGAAAGGTAGGAGGTTGCATGGGCCGACCTCTTTCAGCCGTCCTAATTATAAACTACTTTATAATTTTTGCTAACCAGTTAATGAATATTACTGGCGCTGTTTGGGCTCGGTGACGATGGCTCGGACGATGCGGGGGCGATCGGTGAGGTCGTGGACGATGCGCACGTCCGAAAGGCCTGCCTGGCGACAGAGCTCGGCCGCGGCATCGAGGGCGCCCTCGTAGAGCTCGCAGGCAAACAGGCCGCCGGCGCGCAGCATGTAAGGCGCCGCATTGAGCAGGCGGCGGAAGATGTCCAGGCCGTCGGCACCGCCCTCGAGCGCCAAGTCGGGCTCAAAGTCCTTGACCTCGTGCGGCAGCGAGCGCATGACGCCGGTCGGGATGTAGGGCGGGTTGGAAACGAGCACGTCGAAGGTGCCCCACTCTTCGCGGGGAATGGAGCTCACCAGGTTGGTGAGACTAAAGGCAACCTCATCTGCCGTGAGGCCGAGCGCGTCGCGGTTTTTGGTGGCCAGATCGATGGCGCGCGGCTCGATATCGGTGGCGGTGCAGGTAACGTGGCCGCGGCGCTCCCAGGCAAGGGAGAGCGAGATGCAACCCGTGCCGCAGCCGACCTCGAGAACGCGGGCGATACGGGGCTCGGCTGGGGCAGGCGCAGCGGCATCCTGAGCCGAAGCCGTCTCCTGGCCGGCACCCTCGATGGCGGTGCCGTATTCGTCGAGCTCGGGCTCGGCGGCTTCCGCGGCTTCGGCTTCTGCTGCCTGCGCGGCGGCTTCCTCGGCCTCGCGGTCGGCCAGCTCCTCGGCATAGGCGCGGCTGCCCAATACGTCGCCGCCTAGCGCCGCCTCATCGGCAGCCGTCAGGTTAGCGGCACGGCGCTCGGCGGCCGCGCGTTCGTCTGCCAGCGCGGCCTCGGCCTTGCGTGCCTCCTCGACCTCATCGTTCCAAGGCAGCTCCACGCGCTGACGGGCAGCAGCCTCGGGGCTCAGCACCTCGGCATCCAGATAATTGAGGACTTCCTCGACGAGCATCTCGGTCTCGGGGCGCGGAATGAGCACGCCGGGGGCGCACGCGACGTCGATCATGCGAAACTGCGTGCTGCCGGTGATGTACTGCAGCGGTTCGCCTTTAGCGCGACGAACAACGGCCGCGTGCATGGTCTCGAGCTGAGCCGCGTTAAGCGTCTCGTCCATGCGCATATATAAGTCGATGCGTGCCAAACCCGTGGCAGCGCAGAGCAGCCACTCGGCAGAAAGACGGGGGTGCTCCTCGCCGCGCTCGGCCAGGTACTCCTTGGTCCACTCGAGACAACGCTTGATGGTCCAAATCTCGTTTGCCATGGGGCCCTCCCCTCTTAAGCGCCGGACGGCGCGCGAATGTCGGAGCAGATTGTACGCGAGGCCAGCGCTTGGCAAGGGACGATTGAAGGCGATTATCGAGAATCAGCCCAGATTTTTGCTTGGAACCTGCCTGAAGTGCTCATTCGTCGACGTCAAAATCTGCATTCGTCAAGCTTTTGGCAAGGTTGACCCAAAACTGACCAATATCTAACCAAGAACTTGCCAAATCACTTGACGTGCGACGCATCAAAAAATGCACTGCGACTTCTTGAACGATTTTTTGAGCATTATTTTCAATTGCAGATGAAGGCTGCTGATTACTTTAAGCAGTTAGACAGCTTAATTTCTAACAAAGCAGATTAAATAAACTCGAAAAGTAATTTACCCAACCTAGTCATTTAAGAACGTCCCCAATGACTACCCCGCATCCGGAGCAAGGCAACGCCGCAGGTAGAGGGCGGACAGCGAAAACGCCCCTAAGCGAGCAAGGTAACGTGAAAGAGGAGGGAAGCGTACTTCGGTACGCGACCGACGATTGAACGTCAGATTGCCGCTTAGGGGCGTTTGCAGCGTCGAGCCGTTACGGCGTTTGGTAAAACGCCGTAACTTAAACAGCCTGTGCCAGCTTCTCGGCTCGCTCGGCGGCGGCGAGTGCCTCGATGACGGTGCCGAGCTGATCGCCCAGAAGGACGCCGTTGTAGGTGGAGTTGAAACCGATGCGGTGATCGGTCACGCGGTCCTGGGGCTGGTTGTAGGTACGGATCTTCTCGGAACGGTTGCCGTGGCCGATCTGGCTCTGGCGCTCGGCACCGAGCTCAGCCTGCTGCTTCTCGAGCTCCATCTCGTACAGACGGGCGCGCAGCATCTGCATGCAGACTTCGCGGTTCTGAATCTGGGAGCGCTGTTCCTGCGACTGCACCACGGTGTTGGTGGGCAAGTGGGTGATGCGCACGGCGGAGTAGGTAGTGTTAACGCACTGACCGCCAGGGCCGGAGGCGCAGTAGGTGTCGATGCGCAGGTCGGACTGGTTGATCTGGACGTCGATTTCCTCGGCCTCGGGAAGCACGGCGACGGTAGCCGTTGAAGTCTGGATGCGGCCCTGGGACTCGGTCTTAGGGACGCGCTGGACACGGTGCACGCCGGACTCGTACTTCATAACGGAGTAGACGCGGTCGCCCTCGACCTTGAACTCAATGGACTTAAAGCCGCCGGCCTCGCTGGGGCTGGAATCGAGCACGGTAGTCTTCCAGCCGCGCGACTCGCAAAAGCGCTGATACATCTTGTACAGGTCGCCGGCGAAGATGGCCGCCTCGTCGCCACCGGCGGCGGAGCGAATCTCGACGATGGTGTTCTTGTCGTCGTTGGGGTCACTCGGGATGAGCATGTACTTGATGTCTTCCTCGAGCTGGGGAAGCTTTTCCTCGTTCTCGGAGATGTCCATCTGGAGCATCTCCTTCTCGTCCGCATCGCTGGTGTCGCGGAGCATCTCCTTGGCGGCCTCGATGTCATCGAGCGCGCCGATGTACTCGCGCGAGGCAGCAATGAGGTCGGACTGGTGTGCGTACTCCTTGTTGAGACGCGTGAACTCCTTGATGTCGGAGGCGACGGCCGGGTCGGAAAGCTTCTTCTCGAGCTCCTCGTAGGCCTTAATGATCTTTTCGAGCTTGTCGCGCATGGCGGGACTCCTTTATGTGCGTGAAGGCGAAAATCGGCAGAGTTGATGGGGCGCGCGGCGCCACTGCGGGGGTAAGCCCAGCTAGAACATGTCGATCTTCAGATACATGCGCATCCCTTCGCGTATGAGGTACATAGTTGCGGTCTAACCCATACATGATAGCGTGCGCAGGCATACCTGCATATAACCCGCACGGAATGCGACAAAGGGTCAGTCTCTTTCCTTGAATACAACTTCATCCGAACGCCTCCCGCATTCATCCGCACATATACGGATAAATTTGGGAATCCGATACCCTGAGGGCCGGATCGGCCGGCCCCGGGAGATCGGAGGACGCCATGTCCGGAAAGGGCGGGAAGGGCGCCGCGAGGGCGGTCCCGAGGACCCACGGCAGGCTCACCGGGTACGAGCGGGACACGGTCCAGAGGATGCTGAAGCGCAGGGTTCGCTCGGCCACTTCCTCGAGAGGTTCAAGGGCGTATCGACCCGCAGGCTCCACAGCTGCCTGATGTGGTTCAGATGGCTGCGCGAGGCCGCACGCGTCGGGGACAGGACGTCGCTCATGCGCGAGCAGCTCGACGACGGGCGCTACGAAAAGATCCGGAAGAAGATGATGGAGCCGGAGTACGAGTTCCATCTGGAGCCGGACGTGCAAACGGCGGGTTAACATAGCCTTTCACCAAAAAGGGCGAGCGGCCGCGCCCTGCGACCACCCGCCCTCAATCAAAGCCCTTCTCGGCCGCCGTAGCTACCGGTTCCGGCGCCGCAGGATAACGCCTGCGGCGATCAGCACCACCGCGCCGCCCGCGATGCCACCCAGGGCCATCGGCGACAAGCTGGTATCGCCCGTATACGGCAGACCCGGCTTCTCCTCCTTCGGCACCGGTGACTTGCTCGGCGGATTGGTGGGCGGCTCCGTCGGCGGGGTGGTCGGCGGCGTGTACGTGTTCTTGAACACCGGCGCCACGGCGCCGTCATAGGTTACCGTCGCCACCAGATGGCCCGCACCGTCGTCCGTCACCGTCACCGTTACCCGGTGCTCGGCCGCGTCGTACGTCACGTTCTTCTGACCGTCGTCCACCTCGAAGATGCTGTAGGCGTACGTTCCGGGCTTGTCGTACGAGATCGCCTCGAAGCCCACCGTGCCGTCCGCCGCGTTCTTTGCGGTCTGCAGCACCTTGCCGTCGGCATCCTTCAGCTGGAAGGAGAACCGCCCTTCCTTCAGGTCCTCGCCGCTCAGCACCTTGGAGGCCCCCAGCTTCACCTCAGTCGCGGCCGGCGCGTAACTGTTGCTGAACGCCACCGCATCCGCAGCCTTGCCGCCCTTGCTGTAGGCAACCTGCGCCTCCAGCGCGTGCGTCTCCGCATTCTCCGTCACCGTCACCGTCGCGGTAAAGACCGTCGTGTCGTAGGTGACGCCGTTCGCCGTCGCCCCTGCCCGCTCGGACACGGTGTAGACGTACGTCCCCACCTTGTCCAGCTGCAGCGGCGCGAAGCCGAACGTGCCGTCGGCGCCGTTCTGCACCGTCTGCACCACGTTACCGTCGGCGTCCTTCAGGTCGAAGAAGAACTCACCCTCGGCCAGGTCGCGGCCGGTCAGAGCCTTCGTTCCGGTAATCGTCGCCGTCGTTGCCGTCGGCGTGTAGGTGTTGGTGAAGGTCAGATCCGCAGCCGTCTTGTTCGCCGTCGCGGTCAGCTGGCCGCTGCCGTCATCGGTCACGTTCACCGTTACGTCCAGCACCGCATCGCTGTAAGTGATGGTGCCATCTTGGCCCGCAACCTCCTTCACCTGGTACGCATGCGAACCAGTTGCGGTGTACGAGATGGCCTTGAAGGTAAACGCTTTACCCACGTTCGTGGTCCGGTCGATCTCCTGCCCGGTGGCCACGTCAATCAGCGCGAATGTGAACTCGCCATCGGCGGGCGTCCGCGTGGTGGCCGGGTCGGCATTCTCAAGCACCTTGGTGCCAGAGATCTGGTAGGAGGTCTGACCCGGCTGGTAGCTGTTCGCAAACGTCATGGTATTGGGGGTGACGCCGTTCTCGGTGCCCTCGCTCGGTTTCACCGTAGAGCTCTCTACCACCAGCTTGCCGTCGTTGTTGTCCTTCACCACGTAGGTCAGGGTGTACGTCTTGCCGGTGTAGGTCACGCCCGGCACGCCCGGCGCGCCGTCCGTCGGCTGCACCTCACGGACCGTGAAGGGAAAGGTGCCCGCATGGTCGAAGGTCAGCTCGTTAAAGTAAACCTTGCCCTTGGCGTCGTTCTTCTGGGTCTGGAGCACCGTACCGTCAGACCCCACCAGCTCGAAGGCGAAGTCTCCCGCCTTTAGCTGATAGCTGCCGTCGTGCACGTCAACGCTCTTGGTGAGGGCGATCGCGCCGGAGTTCGTCGCCTTCGCCTTGTAGGTGTTGGTGAAGGTGGGCTTCGTGGCGTCCGCGCCGTCGTAGGCGACGCTCGCCTGCAGCGTGCCGGCATTGTCCACAACCGTCACCACGGCATGATGCACCGCGTCGTCGTAGGTCACGTAGGCCAGATCACCCTTCCGCTCCACGATAGTGTACTCGTACGTGCCCGGCTTCGCGTAGGAGAAGGCGTCGAAGTTAACGCTTCCGTCCGCGCCGTTGGTCGCGGTCCGGACGGGCTTGGCCCCGGCAAGCTGCTCAGCAGTCATTTTGCCCTCGTACACATCGAAGGTGAACTCGCCGTCCTTGGGGACGATCGGCGTGTTGTCGTCCTTCTTCACATAGCTCTTCTGCGCACCGAGGGCCAGACCGGTCGCGGCCGGCTGGTAGGTGTTGGTGAAGGTATCCGAGCCGGATGCGCTCGTCACGATCGCCTTCGCATTCAGTGCTCCGTTCCCGCCGTCTGTGACCGTCACCGTATAGGTGAGGGCATGATTGTCATAGACCATGCCCGGCTCCGCGCCCGGCTGCTCCACGATGGTGTAGGTGAAGTCCTTGCTCGCGGCGCCGCCCAGGTCGGAGAGCTGGAACTCGCGCGTGAAGCAGACCTTGCCGTTTGCATCGTTCTTCGCGGTGGCGATCACGTTGCCGGCAGCGTCCTTCAGGTCGAAGGTGAACTCGCCGTCCGCAGGCTTCGTCGTGTGATCGAAGCCGTCCGCAACCTTGATGGTCTTGGTCGCCGTCAGCTCCACGGATCCCTTTGCGGTGTAGGTGTTGTTGAAGGTGGGAGCCGTAGCGGTACCGTCATAGGTGACGGTCACCTTCGTCTTGTTGTTGTCGTCCTGGTTCTGCTCTACCTTGACGTGGACCTTGACTTCCTTGGCGTCGTAGGCCACGCCGTCGACGGACTGGCCGGCCTTCTCCTCCTTGAGCGTGTAGTCGTACTCGCCCAGGTTCAGGCCCTTGACGGTCAGCTTGACCTTGCCATTCTTATCGTTGGTGCCGCGAGCGTCCTCATTGC
>JAGZKE010000007.1:0-81775 GCA_018365375.1 Collinsella sp.
TCGGTCGGAGGGGTGGCTTTGTAAAGCCGTTTGTCTCCACCCGCATAGCGGGTGGGTTGAAGCTGGCCGCTGCGCGCCCAGCAGACTAAAGTCTTGAACAACAAAACGGGGCCCGATGCATTCGCACCGGGCCCCGTCCCAACTCTTTAGCTATCTGACAACCGAGGGGCTACTCCTCAGAACCGTCCTCACCAGCAGTCTTATTCTGCTGATCGAGCTTATGCTTGCCACTCACAATAGACGTGGCACCCAGCGTGGCCAAGCTTGCACTGGCAAGGCTCGCCATAACGATGAGGTCGCCCGTCTTGGGCATGTTACCGCCCGAAGACTTGGTCATGGTCGTGGTGGTCACCGTTTTAGAGCCATTTTGCTCCTGGTTCTGGTTGTCGGTCTTGCCCATACCGCCGTCCTCGCCTTGCTGCTTTCCGTCGTCGGTCTTACCCTTGCTCTCGTCCTTCTCCTTGGATTCATCCCTCGCGACCGCGGTCTGCGTCGTGGAAGCCTGATCAGAATTGTTCTTGTCAGGAGACGAGTTGCTTACGCCAGCCATCAGCGAGGAACCAAACGTGTAGCCAAGCTGCACAACGAAAGAGGGCTTCTTGTCCGTCGAAGTAACGGGCGCGTCCGGCGCCTTATTCGAGTCGTCTTTGGAAACACCGGAATCAGAAGCGGCGTCAGAGTTAGAGTCATTGCTAGAACCAGTATCGGCGGAAGAATCGCTGGAGCCAGTGGAAGAGTCAGAGGAACCAGCGCCGGTCGAACCAGAGGAGACGCTGCCCGTATTGCCGGCAGAGCTTGAAGACGAATCGCCCGCAGCAGAGCCGTTAGAATCGGAGCCGCTCGAGGAAGAGCCGTCGTTGGTAGTGCCACCAGCAGAGCCATCGCCGTCAGTATCGGTCGAAGGCGCATCCATCCTGTCATCGTCGGCATCGTCACTCGAGTCGCCATTCGAATCAGGCGTCGGTGAAGGTGCCGGCGTGGGCTCGGGCTGCACGGGCTCCACAGGCGTTGCCGCGGAAGCCTCGTCCTCGGCGATATAGACGAGGCAATCCTTGAGCTCATTGCGGTAGCGGTTCTTCCAGCCCTCGTGGTACTGGGGCTGGCTTGCATACTTGGTCGCCACATTATTGACCACGCTGTTGGAAAGCGCCGTCACAAACTCGCGGTCGGTCATACTGTTAGAAAGGTTTGCCCAGCGGAAAAAGTCCTGGCAGCCACCGGTGCCGCACATATTGGTGATACTCCACACCATACCCTTGACGCAGTCGGCACGGCCGGAAATGTCAATACCAAGGGCGCTCTTGAGCCACGCCTCGGTCACCGCATAGTACGAGTTATACGCATACGCATCCTGTAGAGCCGAAAACTCAGCAGGGTCGGCGTTATAAGCACCCTGGAAGGCCTCCTGCGCAATACGGCCCAGCTCGGTGAGCTGGCCGTTCGCATACATGGGGTTGTTCACGTTGGAAATCTCGCTGCCGCGATCGATCGCAGCCTTAAGCATGCCGTACTTAACAGAATCGTAGTTGTAGACCTGCTTCATAAACGGAACGAGCGACCAACGACGGTCGAACTGGTAATAACCAAGCGCGTTGTAGCCGTCGCCATACGAAAAGCCCTGGTTATAGTTGCCGTGGCTCTCATATTTGGTGAAGTACTTCATCTCGGCGGTCACGTTGACAAACGAAACACCCTGAACCGACCTCAGCACGCCCGAGAAGGACTGCTGGGTGTAAAGGCCCTTATCGATATCGGTGGCATCCGAGGCAACACCCGGCGTGGGCTCCTCGGCGGCGGCGGGCGCGGGTGCGGTAACGGCGCCAAACGAAAGCGCCAGCGTCAGGCCCGCGACAATCGCGGAATGCTTGGGCTGCATAAAATCCTCCCTGCATTGGTGTAGTTAAAGTTCAGTTTGCAAAGATAAAAATAAGTATTGCAGCTCGCCCGTTGTTACACAACAACCCCTCGGTAAACGGCAACAACCCTCCGCGAAATCTTAAGGAATTACGAAATCTTAAGGAATTAAACAAACTGGTCGTCGGGCGCCAACAGAAGCTCGCCGTAACGCTCCATCAACCCGTCCCTCAACTGGCAGAAAGCAGGGATATAGACGTTCAAGATGCGCCGAATCAAATCTTGAGCGAGCTTGTTGTCATAGATATGGACGTTCGTATTGCGATCTCTGAGCATATCTAGCCAGGCCGCCTCATCAATAAAGTCGTAGAATCGGTAGGACTCCTTCAAGATGGCACGAGGAGACCCCGACGCGGCAAGCGTGGCGCCCTCATACTCGAGCAGACGCTTAAGGAGCTTCCAGCTCAGTTCAAATTGAAGATTGAACTTATTAATCAATCCACTCTGAACAAAATCATTGTTGAGATCCTGATTGGGCGCATCCTCAAGATTCGCCAAGGCACTGGCAAAGTTCTCATATTTTTTCATACAGAATCACACCATCCCTGGCAATTTCATCGAGCAATTGCTGCGACAAGGACTCGTCGAGATTGACGACATCTACATCTAAAAGAGTATCAAGACGCTCCTCGATCAAATATGAGAAACGGCCGAAATCCCGACAACCTGCTACGGCGATGTCAATATCGCTCTTGGGTAAGTTGTCGCCTCGAGCACGAGAACCAAACAGCACGACCTTCTCGGCGTCACATTCCCGAGCAAAAACTTCGATTTGCTTATACACCTTGTCGAGAGATGCCATTTGCAGCCCTACAGCTTAATGTCAAAGTTGATCTCGGGGACGGCGGCCAGGTCGGCCAACGTCACGCCGTCGACATAGTTCTCGATGACCTCGTCAAGGCCACGCCAGAACTTGACGGTGGAACACAGGTCACTGCGGGTGCAGCTGTTGTCGATGCCGTCGCACGCCACCGGAGCCGTGCTGCCCTCGACGGCGCGCAGGATGTCGCCGGCACGCACCTCGGCCGGGTCCTTGGCCATCATGTAGCCGCCGCCCTTGCCGCGCACGCTCTTAAGCAGGCCCGCCTTCATAAGCGGACGAACCAGCTGCTCCAAATACTTTTGCGAGATATGCTCGCGGTCGGCAACCTCGCGCAAGGCAATCTTGCCCTCGGCATCACCGAGCGCCGCGATATAGATCATCAGCCGGAGGGCATAGCGGCCCTTGGAAGAAATGAGCATACCTACCCTCCCATCGCATCTGGGACAACATAACCAGCTTTGTTTGTCCCAAATCTTAAGTAAATGGGACAAACACAACAGGTTATTTTGTCCCAGAATTTGAAAAGTCGAGTGGATTAGTCGGGTTTTCCCTTGACTAACGCCGAACCCATAGTAACTTTATTCCGAGAAGATTCCTAGGGTTTAGTACACCTATGAGTACACCATATACAGAGAGGGACAGCATGAGCGCAAATCCGCTGCTTTCCATCGAAGGTCTGACCGCCTCCGTGGACGAAAAGACCATCCTCCACAACGTCAACCTCAACGTCGCCGCCGGCGAGACCCATGTGCTGATGGGACCCAACGGCGCCGGCAAGTCCACCCTCGGCCACCTGGTCATGGGCGACCCCGTCTATACCGTCAACGACGGCCGCATCGTCTTTGACGGCCAGGACATCACCGAGCTCACCACCGACAAACGCTCGCGCGCCGGCCTGTTCCTGAGCTTCCAGGCCCCGGTCGAGATCCCGGGCGTGCCACTGTCGAGCTTTTTGCGTGCCAGCATCGCCGGCCGCCCCGGCCTAGAGATGAAGGGCAAGGAGTTCCGCCGTCGCGTCAAGGAGCTCGCGGCCGAGCTCAACATGGATACCGCCTACCTCAACCGCGAGCTGGGCGTGGGCTTCTCGGGCGGCGAGAAAAAGAAGGTCGAGATGCTCCAGCTTCTGCTGCTGCAGCCCAAGCTCGCCATCCTGGACGAGACTGACTCGGGCCTGGACGTCGACGCCCTGTCCACCGTCAGCCATGGTATGGACGCCTACCGCAAGAGCTGCGACGGCTCCATGCTCATCATCACGCACAACACGCGCATCCTGGAGCACCTGGATGTCGACCGCGTCCACGTTATGGTCAAGGGCCATATTGTGCGCGAGGACGACGCCTCGCTGATCCCCTGGATCGACAAGAACGGCTTTGAGACCTTCGAGCGCGAGGCCGCCGAGCAGCGCGTCCAAGCCGAGGCCGCCGCTGCCGAACAGCAGGCGTAAAGGGGCGACGCAATGACCAAGAACCGCACCGAGGTCGCGGACATCGACCGCAGCCTCTACGACTTCACCTATGGCGAGGAGGGATTCGAGCGTCTCGACGCCGGCATCACGCCCGACATCGTGCGCGAGATCAGCGCCAAGAAGGACGAGCCGCAGTGGATGCTCGACCTGCGCCTCAAGTCCCTCGAGATCTTCAACCGCTTCCCCGACCCGACGTGGGGCCCCTCCATCGAGGGCCTGGACATGGACAACATCGTCACCTACGTCAAACCCAACACCGACCAAAAGCACGACTGGGAGTCGGTGCCCGACGACATCAAGAACACCTTTGAGCGCCTGGGCATCCCCGATGCCGAGCGTAGCTACCTGGCGGGCGTCGGCGCGCAGTACGACTCCGAGCTCGTCTACCACAACATGCAGGACACCGCGTCCAAGATGGGCATCGTCTACTCCGGCATCGAGGAGGCCCTGCACGATCCGCAGTGGGAGCCGCTCATCCACGAGAAGTTTATGACGCTCATCCCGCCCACCGACCACAAGTTTGCAGCCCTGCACGGCGCCGTGTGGTCGGGCGGCTCGTTTGTCTACGTGCCCAAGGGCACCAAACTCGACTTCCCGCTGCAGAGCTACTTCCGCCTCAACGCCAAGGGCGCCGGCCAGTTTGAGCACACGCTCATCATTGTCGAGGACGACGCCGACCTGCACTTTATCGAGGGTTGCTCCGCGCCCAAGTACAACGTGGCCAACCTCCACGCCGGCGCTGTGGAGCTTTTTGTGGGCAAGCGCGCGCATCTGCGCTATTCGACCATCGAAAACTGGTCCAAGAACATGTACAACCTCAACACCAAGCGTGCGCGCGTGGACGAGGATGGCGACATCGAGTGGATCAGTGGCTCCTTCGGCAGCCACGTGGGTTACCTTTACCCCATGAGCGTGCTCAACGGCCGCCGTGCTCGCTCGAGCTTTACCGGCATCACCTTTGCCGGCGCCGGCCAGAACCTCGATACCGGCTGCAAGGTCGTGCTCAACGCGCCCGAGACCTCGGCAACCGTCGAGACCAAGGGCATCTCCAAGAGCGGCGGCATCCAGACCTTCCGCAGCTCCATCGTGGCCACGCCTAAGGCCGAGGGCTCCAAGGCAACCGTGAGCTGCCAGTCGCTCATGCTCGACGACCAGAGTCGCTCCGATACCATCCCCGCCATGGACATCCGCGCCAAGAATGTCGACATCGGCCACGAGGCCACCATCGGCCGCATCGGCGACGACAAGGTGTTCTACCTGATGAGCCGCGGCATCTCGGAGGAAGAGGCCCGCACCATGATCGTCAACGGCTTTGCCAACCCGGTCTCCAAGGAGCTGCCGCTTGAGTACGCCCTCGAGATGAACAACCTGATCAAGCTCGAGATGGAAGGAGCGATCGGATAATGAAACAGACCACGAACACCGCTGCCACCACGCTCGAGCAGGTCAACGCTATGCCGGCCGCCACTTGGGGTTGGCTGCGCATGAACCAGACCAAGCTTGAGCTTTCGGACAAACTTGCCGCCGCCCCCGCCGAGGCCGTTGAGGTTGAGGGCTTGGACGAGCAGTTTGCCGGCTCGGCCGACGCCTTCGACGCCGCCATGGAAGCCATGGCCGAGCGCTTCCCCGAGCGCCGTGCCTCTGCCCCCGGTGATGCCGCCGACCGCGCCCGCATCACGCCCGAGACCGAGCTCGACGTGCCCGCCACCTCCGTCTACCAGGCCGGCGCCATCAAGCTCGAGGAGGAGCTCTCCCCTGCCGAGGCCTTCGAGACCGGCATGGGCGAGGCTGCCTACACCTACCTGGTCGACCACGCCACCAAGCGCATCGTCATCGATGTGCCCGCATACCAGCGCGCCACGGTTACCGTGCGCGTGAATGGCGTCGACGCAGCGGCTGCGATTGCCGCCATCGACGTCGTCGCCCACCCGCAGGCAACGCTCGACCTGCAGATCGCCCTGGACTCCCCCGTCAGCGGCCAAGGCGTCGTGGGATCTGTGCTACGCGTGTGCGCTTACGAGTACGCCACTGTCAACGTAACCTGCACGCAGACGCTCGATGACAGCTGGATCACACTCGACGACACCGGTCTGTTCCTGGACGAGGGCGCGCGCGTCAACGTGCAGCACACCGTCCTGGGTGCCGGCGCCAGCGCCACCGGCCTTGCCGGCGACCTGTTGGGCGACACCGCCAAGGTGACGATCGATACCGATTACCTGGGTGCCCGCGAACAGGTGCGCGACTTTAACTACGAGCTGCGCCACCGCGGCCGCAAGACCGAGTGCGAGATCGACGCCAACGGCGTGCTGACTGGCACGTCCAAGAAGGTCTACCGCGGCACCATCGACCTCGTGCACGGCTGCAAGGGTGCAACCGGCACCGAGCGCGAGACGGTGCTTTTGGCCAACAAGGGCGTCGACAATAAGACCGTTCCCGTCATCCTCTGCGACGAGGACGACGTTGCCGGCAACCACGGCGCCACCATCGGCCACGTCCGCGACGAGCAGCTGTTCTACCTCGCCTGCCGCGGCCTTGACCAAAACGCCGCCGAGGACCTGTTCATCCGGGCCAAGCTGGAGGACGCTGCACTTTCCGCCACCGACGAGCGCACCCGCGCCGCCGTCGTCCGTCTGGGCAACAACCTGATCGACAACTTTGAGGAGGAGCTCGCATGATCGATACCGAGCACGTTAAATGCGACACCTGTACCGCACCGGAGCCTATGGAGCTCGACGCCAGCGACGAGGCCTCGCGCGGCTGGCCTACCGTCGACATCGAGACCAACCCCTACAAGGCACAGTTCCCGCTGTTCCAGCAGCACCCCGAGATCGCCTTCCTCGATAGCGCCGCCACCGCACAGCGCCCCGCCTGCGTGCTCGACGCCGAGCGCGACTTCTACCAGCGTATGAACGCCAACCCCCTACGCGGCCTTTACTCGCTGTCCGTCGAGGCCACCGAGGCCATCGCGAAGGTGCGCCAGCAGATCGCCGACGTCATCGGCGCCCCCCAGGCCAACGAGGTCGTCTTCACCCGCAACACGAGCGAGTCGCTCAACCTGGTCGCCAAGAGCTTTGCGCCCACGGTCCTCGAGCCGGGCGACGAGGTCGTCATCACCATCATGGAGCACCACTCTAACCTGATCCCGTGGCAGCAGGTCTGCCGCGAGACCGGCGCCAAGCTCGTCTACCTCTACCCCACCAAGACCGGTCAGCTCACGACCGAGGAGGTTCTGTCCAAGGTGGGTCCCAAGACCAAGATCTTGGCCGTGGGTCAAGTCTCTAACGTGCTGGGCGTCGAGAACCCGGTCAAGAATCTCGGCAAGCTCGTGCACAAGTACGGCGGCTATCTGGTCGTCGACGGCGCGCAGTCGCTGCCGCACATGCCGGTCGATGTGGCCGATCTGGGCGCCGACTTCTTTGCCTTTAGCGCGCACAAGGCCATGGGCCCCATGGGCATCGGCGTGCTGTGGGGCAAGATGGACCTGCTCAACGCCATGCCGCCCATGCTCACCGGCGGCGAGATGATCGACTCGGTCACCGAGCAGGACGCCGTCTGGGCGCCCGTCCCCGAGAAGTTCGAGGCCGGCACGCAGGACGCCGCCGGCATCTTCGCCACGGGCGCGGCGCTTGACTACCTGGTCAACACGGTAGGCTACGAAAACATCCAGACCCGTGAGAAGGCACTCGTCCACTACCTGATGGGCGAGCTCATGCAGCTCGACTTTGTCCAGATCATCGGCTCCATCTATTGGGACAACCACCACGGCGTCGTCAGCTTTAACGTCAAGGGCATCCACCCGCACGATGTCGCGAGCATCATGGATATGGACGGTGTCTGCATCCGCGCCGGTCACCACTGCGCGCAGCCGTTGCTCACCTGGCTAGGCGTCGAGAACCTTGCCTGCTGCCGCGCCAGCGTGGCTTTCTACAACGACAAGGCCGATATCGACAAGTTTATCGCCGGCCTGCATCACGTTTGGAGCACGTTCAATGGGTAATCTGTACACCTCCACCACGTTTATGGAGCACAACTCGCATCCCGACTATAAGTACGAGATGGATGCCCCCACGCACGAGCACGACGGCATCAACCCCAGCTGCGGCGACGAGCTCACCTTGCAGCTGCGTGTCGAGAACAACGTGATCGAGGAGGCCTCCTTTACCGGTCACGGTTGTGCCATCAGCCAGGCCAGCGCCGACATCATGGCCGATCTCATCACCGGCGAGACGGTCGAGGAGGCTCGTCGTCTGGCAGGGCTTTTCCTCGCCATGATCCGTGGCGAGCAGCTCTCCGAGGAAGACCTGGAAGACCTGGACGAGGCCGCCCAGCTCCAGGACATCTCGCACATGCCCGCCCGCGTCAAATGCGCCGAGCTCGCCTGGCGCACCCTCGACGGTATGCTCGAAGGGTAAACTAGCCAGAAGCGGATGCCCCAGATCAAAGGGTTTGATTGCCGAGCCGCCCAATACGGGCGGCTCGGCTTTTTCATAACGCCTCGGACACACAAAGTTCGCGCGTCCGGCGCTCGCCCTGTCATTTACCGAACAGCCAGCCGCAAACACGGACGTTTTCCACAGTGCCAACGGCTAGCGACAGAGCCACGGGCACCCCAAGCAACGCCCCATGCCCCGTCCTGCTGGGCTCCGGTTCGCTTCGCGCCCGCCACAGACGGGTCCCATAGGGTGCGGCGTGCATTTTTGCGAGTTTTCAGCACGCCAAGTTGCGTGTATACGCATTGAAAGCGTTAATCAACGTCTCCAGGCACCCTTTTATATCGTTTTAGAACAAGCATAGTGGTCTCAGGGGTCACAAGCATGCGCTTTGGAGGCACATCGGCAGGCATAAATGGCTT
This sequence comes from Collinsella sp., assembly GCA_018365375.1. Lineage (GTDB taxonomy): Bacteria > Actinomycetota > Coriobacteriia > Coriobacteriales > Coriobacteriaceae > Collinsella. The sequence continues at coordinate 9,055 of JAGZKE010000007.1, forward strand.
CGGGACCCATATATTTCAAGATTACGGCGGTGCCGACAGCACCACGATGCTGAAAACTCCGCTTTTTGCACGGTGTGGACGGGGGTAGGCGCGGGTAAAACCGGACTGAGCCGTATTTTTATGCAAGACGGCAATCGTTCTATGCATATCAAGAAGTGCAGTCAGCGTACCAAGCATTTAGAACGCAGGTTGCGGCGCATGAACGACCCCAGCCGCGGTGCACAGGCAGCCCTACATCACGTTTCCGCCAGCCCGCATCGCCGTCCCCGTGCGGGTCCGCACAATACGAGAAACCGTACTTTTGCCAATCCCGGTATAGTGCTCAATCTGACGCACCGTAAATCCGGCATCGCGCAATCCAACGATAACGGCATCGCGCCGCGCCGGCGGTGCGGCTTTAACCCCGTGGAGCGGAGCCCCGAGGCTCTTCGCCAACCTGTCGGCAAAGGCGTGGCGTTCCCACTCCGTCTCTTTCATATCGCACAGCACCGGTTCGCCGCCGTCGGGCATCGCTAGCGAATAGGCAATAAAGCCCTCGGCAGAACCAAAAAGTTCAAGTACACAAGAAGGATCGGAAAATCCCCTCGTGACATCGGCCGCATCGCTGTCGTAAGCGCGCAGATGCTCCGCAAAGCTGCTCCAGGGATAACGCTCGATTAGGCTAATGCCCTCCTCCTGCGGATCGGCGTGTACGGAGCGAATAGCCTCCATCACCTGCCAGTCGGTATCGAGCGAGCGGCGCTCAAAACGCTCACGAAATAGGCAGCCTGCGCGCCCAGCGCGCTTATTGAACCGACGAGCATACGTCAACAGCAGCCGCTGCATAGCAGCGCTCATTTCGTCCTCGTAATCCAAAAGCACCAGATCCACGTAGTCGCTCATGAGACACCAGGCCACAATCGTCACCTGGGCATCGCGGCAGCAGTCGCGCATCAGTTCCAAAAACTCCCACCGGTCCTCGTCGCTCTCAAAGATCAACTGCCCGCCCATACCGCGGGCACAAACATGGTAAAAACCGGTGATCGTTTTCCAAACGCGCTGCATGGCGCTCCCTTCGCCGGGATCTGCTTACCATCCAATACATCACGATTGAAACGTGCCATCAAAACATTCACGCAAAATGGCACCCGTCGACGGTAAAAGGCGGCAATCCGATGGCGAACGGCAATATAGCCACAGGTCAGGCAACGCTGTCTTGCCAAAAGCTAATCAAAACCTTGATAAAAACTGACACCCTACAAAATGTCGCTTGACCGCAAATAGTCTGGTTAAATCGTTTCAATTGAAAGTTCCGCGCTTCTCGCTACGAAAACTGAGCCGTTCGCCGAATATTCCGTGCATTTCGCGGTATTATAGGGGCTGCATGTCATGTCCCTTTCGAAGGGTCGCCCGGCAATCGCCAGCCACGACCCCCAGACGGGACGCCAACACGATAGAGAGGAGAGGCATGCAGTACTCACAGGAAGTGGAGAACATGTGCCCCGTTGCCAAGGGTGCATACCACGGCCCCGCACCCATCCCCGAGGAGGGCAAGTGGGTCCAGGCTAAGGAGATTTCCGACATCTCCGGTCTTACGCACGGTGTGGGTTGGTGCGCACCTCAGCAGGGCGCCTGCAAGCTCACGCTGAACGTCAAGGACGGCATCATCGAGGAGGCCCTCGTTGAGACCATCGGCTGCTCGGGCATGACCCACTCTGCCGCTATGGCTTCCGAGATCCTTCCCGGTAAGACCATCCTCGAGGCCCTCAACACCGACCTCGTCTGCGACGCCATCAACGTTGCTATGCGCGAGATCTTCCTGCAGATCGTTTACGGCCGCAGCCAGACCGCGTTCTCCGAGGGCGGCCTGCCCGTGGGCGCCTCCCTCGACGACCTCGGCAAGGGCCTTCGCTCTCAGGTCGGCACCATGTTCGGCACCAAGGCCAAGGGCGCTCGTTACCTCGAGCTCGCTCAGGGCTACGTCACCCGCATGGCTCTCAACGACAAGAACGAGATCATCGCGTTCGAGTTCCTGAACCTCGGTAAGTTCACCGACGCCGTCAAGGCCGGCAAGACCCCCGAGGAGGCCATCGCTGGCGCTATGGGCCACTATGGTCAGTGGGAGAACGCTGCCAAGTACATCGACCCGCGCACCGACGAGGAGACTCACTCCGTCGCCAGCGTGTTCCCGGTTCACGAGTAGAAAGGGAGGGAAATAACTATGACTGTTACGTTCGAAGGTTACGAGCGCCGCGCTGACAAGATCAACAAGTGCCTCGCCGACAACGGCATCGCCTCCCTCGAGGAAGCTCTGCAGATCTGCACCGACAAGGGCTTCAACCCGCGTGAGATCGTCAACAACACCCAGTCCATCGCCTTCCAGAACGCCGAGTGGGCCTACACCCTCGGCTGCGCTCTCGCTGTCAAGCGTGGCGCCAAGACTGCTTCTGAGGCTGCCGCCATCATCGGCGAGGGCATCCAGGCCTTCACCGTTCCCGGTTCCGTCGCCGAGGACCGCAAGGTCGGTCTGGGTCACGGTAACCTGGGCGCCATGCTGCTCTCCGACGACACCGAGTGCTTCGCCTTCCTGGCTGGCCATGAGTCCTTCGCTGCCGCTGAGGGCGCTATCGGCCTGGCTCTGAACGCCAACAAGGCTCGTAAGAAGCCGCTGCGCGTTATCCTCAACGGTCTGGGCAAGGACGCCGCTCAGATCATCGCCCGCATCAACGGCTTCACCTACGTGAAGACCCAGTTCGACTACTTCACGGGCGAGCTCAAGGTCGTCGAGACCATCCCCTACTCCGATGGTCCCCGCGCCGCCGTCAACTGCTACGGCGCCGACGACGTCCGCGAGGGCGTTGCCATCATGTGGCACGAGAACGTCGACATCTCGATCACCGGCAACTCCACCAACCCGACGCGCTTCCAGCACCCCGTCGCTGGCACCTACAAGAAGGAGCGCCTCGAGGCTGGCAAGAAGTACTTCTCCGTCGCTTCTGGTGGCGGCACTGGCCGTACCCTGCACCCGGACAACATGGGCGCCGGCCCTGCCTCTTACGGCATGACCGACACCATGGGCCGTATGCACTCCGACGCCCAGTTCGCCGGTTCTTCCTCCGTGCCTGCGCACGTCGACATGATGGGTCTCATCGGCATGGGCAACAACCCCATGGTCGGTGCCACCGTCGCCTGCGCTGTCGCCGTCGAGGAGGCCCTCAAGGCCTAATCGCGCCCGCGCGATGCTCATGTAGTTGAGCTTTAGAGCCGCTACCCACCCGGGTAGCGGCTCTTTTTATTTGCCCCGTCCCAAATTGGTTACTCTTTATTAGAAGGTCCGATATATCAGTTGCGGTGAAATACGGACTGAATTGCATCCATACAGGCCAAAACAGTCCGTATTCCACCGCAACTTATCAAATAGGCCGACCGAAGTGGCCGAGTCCATCTGACGCCCACCTGCCATATTTGCCCTTTACCGATTTGCCGGGTCTTTGCGGCCCCATTGCCGATCACCCGTGCGACAATGCGCCGGACGAGAAAGGAATCCGATGGAATCGACTGATGTACTGGTAATTGGATCTGGCATTGCGGGCCTTTGTGCCGCCATCGAAGCGGCACGCACGGGTGCAACCGTCACTGTGGCAAGCGCCGGCAAGACCATGAGTGGATCGAGCTTCTTCCCGGGTACCTGGGGCCTCGGCCTCATCGGTCCCGTCGACGAAGACGACGAGCAGGACCTCATCGACACCATCCTGGCCGTCGGCGGCGGCGTTGCCGACCCCGAACTCGTCCAAACGTTCGTCCACGGCATTCCCCAAGCGATTGACTGGCTCGAGCAAGACCTGAGCGTTGAGCTCCAGCGTCCGCAAAGCGCCAAGAGTGCTCAACAAAAGCAATTTATCCCCTGCTTTGACCACAAGACGCGCATGTGGCGCGGCCTCACCCGCAAGCCCCTTGAGGACGCTCTGACGACCTGGATCGAGTCGCTCGGCATTCGCCTGCTCCCCCGCCATGAGCTTATCGACCTTGTTGAGGACACGAACGGCAGAATAACCGGAACCGTACTCTACGACCTTACCGAAAATCGAATCGTGCCCTTTGCTGCCAAGGCCACGATCATCGCAGCCGGTGGCACAGGCGGCCTGTTTGAGCGCAGCCTTACGTCGGCCGATGTGCTCAGCTCCTCGCAGGCCATCGCACTCGCGCACGGCGCATCGCTTACTAATATAGAGTTCATGCAGATGATGCCCGGCTTCATAGAGCCCAAGCGCAACCTGGTCTTCAACGAGAAAACCTGGCGCTACGTACATGTAGACCAGCCGGCAGATATTGCCGACGACAAGCTGGACGACCTGCTCGAGCAGCGCTCTGGATATGGTCCTTTCACGTCACGCTTGGCCTCCCGCGCTATCGATCTTGCCATCGATCAGGCAGGCGCCGAAGGCCTGGCGCTCCGCTACGACTTCCCCCGCGAGGATGTCCCAGAGTTTGTGCAGACATTTGCCACCTGGCTGCAAGACGAGCACGGCATCGCCCCGACTGACGAGATGCGCGTTGCGATGTATGCCCACGCCGCTAACGGCGGCATCAAGATCGATAAGACCGCGTACACGGGCGTTGAGGGCCTCTACGCTTGCGGCGAGGCGACAGGCGGCATGCACGGAGCCGACCGCATTGGTGGCTTATCAAGTGCCAACGGCATCGTGTTCGGGCGCATCGCGGGCGCATCGGCAGCCCTTGCAGCGCAGAAAGAGCCTAAGACAGCCCTGAAGGCGGATATCGCCCTCCCCCAGCACGGCATTGCCACAACAGATGCCGAGCGCCTGACCCGCAGCCTTAAGCACACGATGAGCACCTATTGCATGATCAACCGCACCGAGACGGGCCTATCCGAGGCTCTGCAACAGCTTGAAAGCCTGCAAGACAAGGCCATGGCGCTGAACAAGCCGCATGCCGATGACAGCGAGATCGCAGCCCTCGCCCGCCTACAGTCGCAGATTCAGCTGTCGATGGAGATGGTCAAAGCCATGCGCAAGCGAACCGAAAGTCTCGGATCGCACTATCGAGCAGACTAAATCGATTCTCACTTTGAGTTTGATCACAACTTCTCAACATGCATCGAGCCCCGTGAGCATAATTCTCATAAGGAGAGCACGTTTATGGGGCTTTAGCCGTGTTTCCCTAAGGGAATCACGGTGCAGTTTCCCCAACTTCGCGCCCCGACGGGTTCGACCCCATGCGAGGTCAACAAAAAAGCGACCAGCCTGGGCCGGTCACTTTAACAATCTTTGGGTGGGCCGTCAGGGGGTCAGCCTGCTGCGCAGGCGGTCGCTGCGGCGCTTCGCGCCTTGCGCGCTGCGCTGGCAAATGCTTACGCATTTCCTCAGCTCCGCACCCCGACGGGTTCGACCCCATGTGAGGTTAACAAAAAAAGCGACCAGTCTAAGCCAGTCGCTTTAACATGCTTTGGGTGGGCCGTCAGGGGGTCGAACCCTGGACCTTGGGATTAAGAGTCCCCTGCTCTACCAACTGAGCTAACGACCCAAAGCTAAAGTCCGTTGTGGCGGACTTTAGAGGAGATATCGTGTGGTGGGCCGTCAGGGGGTCGAACCCTGGACCTTGGGATTAAGAGTCCCCTGCTCTACCAACTGAGCTAACGACCCGATATCAACACGAAGCAAGAACTGGGGTGGGTAAAGGGACTCGAACCCTCGACCTACGGGACCACAACCCGTCGCTCTAGCCAACTGAGCTACACCCACCGTGTCCTGTGCGCTTCGCGCTCGACTATTATTGCAAGGAACGCCACGCGATGCAAGCCCCAATTTTCAAGAATTTTGAAAAGAGTTTTTCGAGACCATTTCGAGCAAATCCCACCGGTTTCATAGGAGTAAACTTGCCCCACTGCAAATGCTCGAAAGGACCGGCATGAAAGAACTATCCAACCGCACGGCAACGTTTACCGATTCGGTCATCCGCCGCATGACACGCATCTCCAATAAGTATGGCGCTGTCAATCTCTCGCAGGGCTTCCCTGACTTCGATCCCCCAGCGCAGCTGCTCGATAGCCTCAGCGCCATCGCCAGCGACCCCAAGCCGCTCTATCACCAGTACTCCATCACCTGGGGCTCCCAGGCCATGCGCGAGGCGCTCGCCGCCAAACAGGAGCACTTTATGGGCATGCCGGTGAACCCCAACGAGAATATCGTAGTCACCTGCGGCTCCACCGAGGCCATGATGGCCGCCATGATGACGGTTACGAACCCCGGAGACAAGGTCGTCATCTTCTCGCCGTTCTACGAGAACTACGGCGCTGACACCATTCTCTCGGGTGCCGAGCCCATCTATGTGCCGCTCAACCCGCCCACATTCGACTTTGACCGCGAGGCGCTCGAGGCTGCCTTCCGCGACAACGACCCCAAGGCCATCGTCCTGTGCAACCCTTCCAACCCCTGCGGCAAGGTCTTTACGCGCGAAGAGCTCACCTTTATCGCCGACCTGTGCAAAAAGTACGACGCGTACTGCATCACCGACGAAGTCTACGAGCACATCGTCTACGCGCCCCATGAGCACGTCTACATGGCCACGCTGCCCGGCATGTTCGAGCGAACCATCAGCTGCAGCTCGCTGTCTAAGACGTACTCCATCACCGGCTGGCGTCTGGGCTACACCATCGCCCCGGCCCAGATCACCGAGCGCATCAAGAAGGTCCACGACTTTCTCACCGTGGGTGCCGCCGCTCCCCTGCAGGAAGCCGTTGTCACCGCCCTCAACTTCGACGACAGCTATTACGATGAGGTCCTCGACCTCTACACCGCCAAACGCGACCTGTTCTGCCAGGGGCTCGATAGCATCGGTCTTGAGCATAACGTGCCGCAGGGCGCCTACTACGTCATGATGGACATCTCTGAGTTTGGCTATGACAGCGACCTCGAATTCTGCGAGGACCTCGCATCCAAGGTGGGCGTGGGCGCCGTGCCCGGCTCGAGCTTCTTCCGCGAGCCCGTCAACCATCTGATTCGTTTCCACTTTGCCAAGCGGGACGAGACGCTTAACGCGGCACTGGAGAACCTCAAGTCGCTACGTGATAAAATCAAGCCGCGCGGGTAAGGACGGCCCGGCAACTAAAGCAACCAAAGAAGCCCCGCACCGCCCGCCACGTTGCGAGGCTTCTTTTTATAGCGCTTTCTTAAATGGTTTAGAGCCCTATACTTTAGTCACGGAGCAACTTGTCCCAGAGAGAGGAATACTATGGCAGAACAGCAGCTTATCGGAGCGCTCGAGGCCGGCGGCACCAAGATGGTCTGCGCCACGGGCTATGCAGACGGTACGGTCCTGGAGCGTGAGCAGATCGCGACCACGACCCCGCAGGAGACCGTCGAGGCCGTCAACGCGTGGTTTGCCGACAAGGGCATCGCCGCGCTGGGCATCGGCGCCTTTGGCCCCACCGCAGTCAACCCTGCCTCGCCCCAATACGGCAAGATCCTGGAGACGCCCAAAACGGCATGGCGCTACTTTGACCTGCTGGGCACTATCCAAAACGAGCTCAATATCCCCTGCGGCTACGACACCGACGTCAACGTCGCCTGCCTGGGCGAGGTCACCTTTGGTTGCGCCCAGGGCCTCACTGACGTTGTGTATCTGACCATCGGCACCGGCGTGGGCGCCGGCGTGCTCTCGGGCGGTAAGCTCGTACACGGCATGATGCATCCCGAGGCCGGCCACATCCTGGTCACGCGCGACCCGCGCGACACCATTGGCGAGCACAGCGCCTGCCCCTTCCACGACAATTGCCTCGAGGGTCTCATCGCCGGCCCCGGCGTTAAAAAGCGCTGGGATGGCAAGAGCGCCGGAGACATGGCCGATGACCCGGAGGCCATGGACCTGCTCGCAGGCTATCTGGCACAGGCGCTCATGACCTACACGCTGTGCTACGCGCCGCAAAAGATCATCATCGGTGGCGGCGTGGCCGACCACACCCCCATCGTGCCGCTCGCGCGCAAGAAGTGCGCCGAGATGCTCAACGGTTATATCGTCACGCCCGAGGTCAACGACATCGATACCTATATTGTCAACAACAGCCTTGAGGGCAAGCAGGGCATCATGGGCTGCCTGGCCCTGGGCGCGCAGGCGCTTCAGTAACAGACGCACCCACAGGGCGTGGCGCGCCCGGCAAATCCAACCTACGGAACGACGCCACCACGCCCTATATAAGCCCTCTAATAAAAAAGGCCGCCTAGCACCAAGCATACGTCCTAGGCGGCCTTTTTGGCACATATGAGCGATCGTAGTAGATATCGGAGCACAACGCCCGTTGCCGCTCCACAGCAGTCGATCATCACATCGGTGATCATGCCGGCGCGTCCCGGCACAAAGAGCTGAATCGTCTCGTCGATCGAAGGAATCAGCAGCAGGAACACCGCCGTGGGCAGCAGCACGTCAAAGGTGCGCCGGCCCTCAAAATCAAAGGCGTGCGTTGCCAAGATGCCGAGCACCATATACTCGGTAAAATGCGCGCACTTGCGAACAACAAAGTTGGTCACCCATTCATATGGAAGTCCCACGCCGTGCAGGAAACCGCGGATAGCTTCCATGACCGTTAGGCTCAGCGAGCCCGACCCCGAGCCGGGAACCAGCGAATTGCCCCAGATCAAGAGCGCCATCAGGCAGGTCACGACCGCCCATTTTCGATTGATCTTAACCATGCAGAAGTTATGCCTCCGCGCGGAGCGGCGCGAAGCTGGCGGTACCGCCCTCGATAACGCTCAGGTAGGCACGGCCCGTACGCTTGGCGGTAGAGGACTGCAGGCGCTCGATCTCCTCCTCGAGGATCTGATTGACGCGCTCGTGACGACGGTTTTCCATAATGCCGGCGGCAATAGCCTCGGCCCGCTCGATGCTCTCGCGCGAGATACGGGCAGTATCCTCGGGGAACACAGCGCTGTGACGGCCGACATAGGCGGGGGCAGCAGGCTGAGGGGCAGCGACGGGAGCGGGGGCTGCAACAGGAGCAGGCTCGTCAATCTCATCCAGAATCGCGGTGGCGGCGGCCCACATGTCCTCGTGGCCCGAGTAATCAGCCATGGGGACATCAACCTCGAGTGAGGCATCCGGAAGGTCGCCGGTGTCGATGCGATCTTGGGCATCAATCGATGCGGTGATGGCTGCAGGCTCATCGAGGTCATCGAAATCGATATCCGCGGCACCGGAGATGATAGGCATGCTGGCGAGGTTTACATTGTACGGCGCAGCCTCAGCCGCCTGCTGCTGGGCAGGAGCGCCCCACAGCGAGCTTTCGGCGGCACGGCGGGCGGCAACGGCCTCCTCGTCCGCGGCCATGGCTTCATCAACGTACGAATTGTCGGCAGAAGCGTTCGCGTCCGCCGAGGTAGCGCTGTAGGCGTTATTGGCTGCCGCGTTGGCGACGAGTGCCACGAAAGCCGCCGTGCTGCCCGCAGGGGCGGCCTGGGAGCCAGACACGGCGCGTGCCGCGGCGGCGATGTCGTCGCGATTGAAGGAGCCGGTCTGCCCGCCGTTGGTGAGCTCGTCGATGGCGACTTGATAGACGTCGCGCGAGTGTGCAGGGTCGCAGCTCACCGGCGAATCGTCGTCGAGCATACTGTCGATCATGGACCAAGCCTCGTCCTCGTCCATAGCATCTGCGGCTCGAGCGATGGTAGGGACACCATCATCGGCATGACGGCGCTGGAACGCACCAGTCAGGCCGGAAAGGAATGCCGAGGTAGACTGCTCCGCCTGAGCCTGAGAATCAGAAGCCACAGCGTAAGGAGTCGCATCCTGCTGCTGAGCTGAAATCGAGGCGGTCTTGAACTCGCTTTGATGCTGATTGAGATTGGCGGCACCGCCCATGGCATCGGGCTGGAACAGACGCTCTTCACGCTGCGCACGATACTCGGAGATACCCAGCGAGGCGGCATAGATGCCCACGCCCGCCACCGCGCCCACGGCGAAGGGAACCGCACCCGCCACGACCGTCTCGTTCACAGACGAAAACGGCAGCGTCGCAGCATACATAACCACGGGAGCGGCAAGGCCGATCCCGCACGAAAGTCCGGCAAGGACTGCTCGTTGTGTTGCATCAGAAGAAGCCATGAGCTCTCCCCATCTTCCAGCACCCAAATCGCATCATTCAGTTGGCTGCGCGAGAGAAGATGAAGCGGGGCTATGCCCCAAAGCAACGGTATATGGTTCGTTTCATCTGCGTTTTCCGTCGCGAAGCTTAAAAGCTATTATGCGAAACCGCCCTGTCGATTGCAAGCGACGATGTCGGATTGAAACGGGAAACCTGCTGCTTGCCAGTCTTATGGTCAAAAATAGGCGCGGAGCGGCGATATAGAAAAGGGCCGAGGCTCAAAGCCCCGACCCTTTATTGCATTGATGACTATCGCTGCGTGTGGATGACAACCTAGAACGTCTGCTCGTAGTCGCTGTGCTTTTTGGCCGAACGCACCAGGAACTCCTGGTTGGTGTTGGTGCCCTTAAGACCCTTGATAAACGACGCAGCTGCGCGCTCGGTGTTGTTCATGCCGGCAAGAATGCGACGCAGGCCAAAGACAAACGGACGCATCTGCTCGTCAACCAACAGGTCCTCGTTACGCGTACCGGAGGCAACGGGGTCGATAGCCGGGAAGATGCGGCGGTCGGCCAGGTCGCGGTCGAGCTTGAGCTCCATGTTGCCGGTGCCCTTGAACTCCTCAAAGATGACCTCGTCCATCTTGGAGCCGGTGTCGATGAGGGCAGAGGCCAGGATGGTGAGCGAGCCACCGTTCTCGATATTGCGGGCTGCGCCCAGAAAGCGCTTGGGCGGATACAGTGCCGCCGAATCGACGCCGCCCGAAAGGATGCGGCCTGAGGCGGGCGCCGCCAAGTTGTAGGCGCGGGCAAGACGCGTGATGGAGTCGAGCACCACCACGACATCGCCGCCCAGCTCCACGATGCGCTTGGCGCGCTCGATGACGAGCTCTGCCACACGAGTGTGGTTGTCGGCGGGCATATCGAAGGTCGACGCCACAACCTCGCCCTTGATGGAACGCTGCATATCGGTGACCTCTTCGGGGCGCTCGTCGACGAGCAGGCAGATGAGGTGCACCTCGGGGTTGTTGATCGAGATGGACTGGCAGATCTTCTTGAGGATTGTGGTCTTGCCGGCCTTGGGCGGGGACACGATCAAGCCACGCTGACCCTTGCCGATCGGCGACACGATGTCGATGGCGCGACCGGTAATGGAGTCCTTGCCATGCTCCATGCGCAGCGGCTCGTTGGGATAGACCGGGGTGAGGTCACCGAACTTGGGGCGGTTGCGAATCTGCTCGGGGTCTAGACCGTTGACGGTCGTGATTTTGGCGAGGCCGGCGCGCTTGTCGCCGCCGCGCGAAGGACGAAGCGAGCCCTCGATGACGTCGCCCGTGCGCAGACGCGCGGAGCGGATGAGGTAGGCGGGCACGAAGGCGTCGTCGTTGGACTTCATGTAGCCATGGGCATGGATGATACCGGAGCTGTCCGGACGAATCTGCAGGATGCCCTTGATGTCGCGGAAGCCCTCGGCCTTCGCGGCGGTGACGTAGATCTCCTCGACGAGCTCGGCTTTCTTCTTGCCGGTCGTCTCAATCTCGAACTCCTTGGCCTTCTCGCGCAGCTCGGCGACCTTCATGGCCGCGAGCTCCTCGCGCGAAAGCGTGGGCTCGGTGGGAGCGGCATTACGCTCCTTGTTGCGCTGCTTGCGATCGCGCTGGCGGTTGCGGCGGTCGTCGTTGCGCTCGTCCTTGCGCTCGTTGCGTTCCTCGTTGCGCTTGTGCTGGCGACGGTTGGAACGAGTGCCGTCTTCGGCCTCGGCGGGCGCGGCAACATCGGTTGTGGCGGCGTCGGCATTGACCGCAGCGGCTTCATTGGCCTCGGCGCCAGAATCGACCTGCGCTTCGACATCAGCCTGATGCTCGGACGCCTTGGCCTTAGCGGACTTCTTACGACCGCGCTTGGGCTTCTCGGACGCAGGCTGTTCGACGTCTTGGGGCTCGGCGGCATCAGTCGATGCATCGGCGGTCGTCTCGTCGGAATCCTCGGACGTACCCTTCTTGGCAGCCTTAGCCTTGGACGTGCGCTTAACAGCAGTGCGACGGCTGCGACCGGGGCGGACGTCGGCGGGCTCGGCATCGGCGGGAGCGGCCTCGGAAGTCGCAGCATCCTGAACGGGTGCATCGGCAGCGGTTGCAGACTCGGCGGTCGCCGCAGCATCCCGAGCAGCTGCGGCTGCGGCTGCGGCCTTCTCTGCCTCGACGAAGGCCTTGGGCTTGCGACCGCGACGGTGCGGGCGCAAAGCCGGATCGACAACGGGAACTTCGCTGGCCTCGACAGGCGCAGCGGGCTCAGTTGGCGATGCGCCCTCCCCTGCCGCGGAACGGACCGAAGCCTCAGTGAGCTCGGGGGTTACCTGATCGGCAACCTGCTCGGCCTTAGCAGCCGTGCGACGGCGTGTGCGCGGTGCCGGCTTCTCGGTCGGTTGGTCGGCGGCAGGGGTCTCGGGCACAGACGGGGCTGCAAGCTCGGTCAGAGCCGCGGCCTCGCGCTCGGCAGCACGACGGCGGGCGCGCACCACCTGAGCCTCGCTAATCTGCGCCAACGCACGTGCCTGCGCGACCTCATCGGAAATCGGCGCCGAGGAGTCAGCTGCAACGGTGCGCTTGGCGCGCGTCGTGCGCGTGGTACGGCGCTTGGGCTTGGTGACCTCCTCGCCGTCAGCAGCAGGCTTGGTCGTGCGGCGCGTACGCTTGGGCTTTGCCAGAGCAGCCTCCTCACCAGTTGCAGGCACGGCCTTCTCAGCCGCTGCAGGCGTAGGCGTCGAAGCAGCCTTAGGCGTCTCAGGAGCCGAGGCTTGCGCGGGCGCCGCGACCTGGTCCGACGCAACCGGTGCAGCGGGAGCGGTCTGCGTCGTCGTTATTTCGTTTTCTTGCTGTTGATCAGACACAGTGTTTGCTCAACTTTCTTTTCAAGCCCTGTGATCACATGCTCCCTGCATAAACCTTCAGGGCGGCTAAACAGTCTAGCTCCGTCAAATACCGACGGACATCATTGATCTGTATCGAGATATTTGCGTCATATACGCAGCGTTAGTGTAACACAACCGCCGCCACCTGCAACTTAGTCATTGGGGACGTTCTTAAACGACTATTCAAAAGGGACACTCTTTGGTTTACCGCCCACAAATCTGACTGCCTCCGCCAAAACTATGGCGGTTTACTACGATGAATCGCTCAACCGCGACCACTCCGAAACTTGTTGAACTAAAACCGCAGGTAGATGCCTTGCACTTTTTAGCTAAAAGCCGGCGTGGTTGGAATATCTCAATTCATCGTAGTAAACCGGCATAGTTTCGTATTTCCAGCAGTTCCAAATTCGTCAATACGTCGGCGTTTGCAAAAAAGCCCGACCTCCGTGGGAGATCGGGCTTTCAAGGCTTAGTTAAACCAAGTCTGTACGGTCAAATGACCCGCAGATTACATCTGCTCGGGAGCGGAGACACCAACAAGGGTGAGCACCAGGGCGAGCGTCACGCGGACGGCATCGCAAGCGGCCAGACGGGCACGCGAAAGCTCGGGGTCGACGGGACGGCCCTCGCTCGGCAGCACCTGGCAAGCAGCATAGAAGCTGTGGAAGTCGCCGGCGAGCTCCTCGGCAAAGTGCGTCAGACGGAACGGAGCGCGGTCGCGAGCGCAGCTGGCGATGAGGTCGGTGAGCTCGTTGAGCTTACGCGAAAGGGCGAGCTCGGTCGGGTCGGTCAGCAGCGAGTAATCGACGTTCTCACCGATGGCCTTGGCGGCAACGGCCTTCATGCCCATCTCGTCAGCCTGCTCGGGCGTAACGTCAGCGGCACGACGCAGGATGGAGCACACGCGGGCGTGAGCGTACTGCACGTAATAGACCGGGTTGGAGTTGTCGCGCTTCTTGACGGCCTCGATATCGAAGTCGACCATCTGGTTGGAGCTCTTGGAGATGAGCGTGTAACGAGCGGCGTCGGAGCCAACCTCGTCGACGAGCTCCTGCAGGGTCACCATGGTGCCCTTGCGCTTGGACATACGGACGGGCTTGCCGTTACGCAGCAGGTTGACGAGCTGGCCCAGCAGAACCTCGAACTTGCCGGGGTAACCCAAGGCATCGCAGACGCAGCGGACGCGCTCGATGTAGCCGTGGTGGTCGGCGCCCCAGATGTCGATGACGTGGTCGACGCGCTGGAACTTATCCCAGTGATAGGCGACGTCGGAGGCAAAGTAGGTGTACTCGCCGTCGGACTTGATCAGCACGCGGTCCTTGTCGTCGCCCAGATCGGTGGAACGGAACCACAGGGCGCCGTCCTTGGTATAGAGGTAGCCCATCTTGTCGAGCTTCTCAAAAGCGCGGTCGACGGCGGAGGTGCCGGCGGTCTCGCCCTCGGTGTCCTTCACATACAGCGAGCGCTCGGAGAACCAACGATCGAAGTCGCAATTGACGGCGTGGCAGAGGTCGCGCATGTTGTCGACCATCTTTACGTAGCCGCGCTCGCGGAAGCTCTCCATGCGCTCCTGAGGATCGGCGTCGACCCACTTATCGCCGTCGGTGCGCCAGAACTCAGCAGCCTCGTCGATGATGTAGTCGCCGCCGTAGGAGTCCTTGCCCAGGGTCTCGGCAAAGTTGTCCTGATACGGATGGGTCTCGGGATGCTCGTCGTTCTCGTCGGCGACAAAGGCGTCGCGGTCGGCGATCAAGATCTTGTGAGCCTCGTCGATATCCACGCCCTGCTTGGCGATGATGTCGGCAAGCTGCATATAGCGCGTGCTGATGGAGTTGCCGAAGGTGTTCATCTGAGAGCCGTGGTCGTTGATGTAGAACTCACGCTGGATGTCGTAACCGGCGTGGTCCATAACACGGCAGAGCGAGTCGCCCAGCGCGGCCCAGCGGCCGTGGCCAATGTGCATGGGGCCGACGGGGTTGGCGGAAACGAACTCGACCTGGGTCTTCAGGCCACCACCGACGTTGGACTTAGCGAAGTCCATGCCCTTCTCGCGAGCCTCGCCAAAGATGGCATTCTTGACGGCAACGGAGAGGTAGAAGTTGATGAAGCCAGGGCCTGCGATCTCGACTTTCTCAATCGCGGGGTCCTCGGGCATATGGGCAACGATGGCCTCGGCGATCTTGCGCGGGGCGCAGTGGGCCAGCTTGGCGGACTTCAGGGCCATGGTAGAGGTCCACTCGCCATGAGAAGTGTCAGCCGGTCGCTCGATAGCGCAATCGTCAAGTTCAAATGCGGAAAGGTCGCCGGCCTCCTGGGCCGCAGCAAGCGCAGCGCGTACCAGCTCTTCAATCTTCTCGGGCATAGATCCTCCTTGTGTTAAAGCCCCCGAGCTCTTGGTCACTCGTAGGGCAAAAGCCAGAGTTTGTAGCACTCTATCACAAGCGACGGGCACTGTCGCAGGGTAAAGCCAATCGATATTGCATATGCACAAAATTGACTACAGCTTGTATGGAGTCACTCAAAGATGCCGGTCTGCCTGCAGATTATGCAGGCGTTGAAAATGCATAAAGGTGTGAATGAGCTGCGTCTGTTATCGAATACTCTTACCTATCGGAGTTGTGTGCTTTTCCTGCATAAAGTGAGAATTTGCGCACGTCAGCGTGTTATTCTAGACATACGTAAATTCGTATAAGTTGGAGGTAGCATGTTCTCAATCGGTCAACACGTCATTCATCCGGGTCAGGGAGTCTGCACCGTCGTCGGTTTTAGGGACGACACGCCGCAGCCCATGCTGCTGCTCGAGACCAAGCAGGGACATGCGCAGACGATCCTCATGTACCCCGTGGCGCAGGCCGATCGTTTGCACGCCGCCATCTCTCAGCAAGATGCCGAGCACCTGCTGAGCCACTATGACGAGCTGGAGTGCGACACCTTCACCGAGCGCAACAGCTCACTTGAGGAGACGCACTTTAAGCAGCAGCTCAAGCTGGGTGCGCCCGAGACGGTCCGCGTGGCAAAGACCATGATGCACCGCATTCGCCAGGCCGAGGAAGCTGATAAAAAGCCCAGCTCCTACTACATGCGCGTACTCAAGGAAGCCAAGCGCCGCTCCATCGAGGAGTTCGCCGTGGCCTTGGGCGTCACCGAGGAGGCCGCCGAAGCTCGCCTAGCTCAAGCCGCCCTCAATTAACCTGCCAAAAAGGGACAGGTTTATTTTGGCAGGTTTTATCTGGCCAAACATCAACAAACAATCAGTAAATGGTCGGGTGCTCCGTTTTGTTTAAGAGCGCCCGACCATTTTTCTATCGCCGTAAAAATGCGTGAAGCCCATTTGCGATGACATCACGCAAGGGCCGTCCAGATCGACGTAACCAACGCCCGCATCCACAACAAGCGCGCCCGTCTTACTCAATTACCATTAAAAAGCATCAATTTGAAAACGCAATTATATTTCGGCAGGTAGCAGCTATAGTCGGTGAACTGAATCTCGACAACCGAAGCCCCCGAATGAGGTATCTTCAGCCCATCCAAGCTAAAGGAGGGGCCATGCCGAGAAAACCTCGTTCAAAGTCACCAACCGGTTATTTCCACGTCACGTTGCGTGGAAACGGAGGGCAATTGCTGTTTGACGATGCCGAGGACCGAATCGCCATGCTTCAGATCCTCGATGCGATCCTCCCCAAACACAATATCGAGCTTATCGCTTGGTGTCTTATGGGGAGCCACATTCATCTACTCATCGACGATCCGGACGACCGTAAGAGCGACGCGATGCACGCGGTAGCCGTATCGTATGCGGGCAGGTACAATGCGCGGACAGGGCATATCGGCCACGTGTTTCAGGAACGGTTTTGGGATTCGCCCATTAAGTCGGAAGTATATTTACTCGAAGCAATTCGATACATCCATCTGAATCCACAAAAAGCAGGACTGGCGGCATATGACGAATATCCCTGGAGCAGCCATCGCGAGTATCTAATGAGCGCCAGGTCACGGCCGCATGTCACCGGCAGCGTTGTCGGTGTTTTATTCCCAACACCTCGCTCATACCTTAAGCTCATGGAAAGCACGCCGTCGCTTCCCTATCGCCCCAGCGCAACAGCCAAGGTTCGCGAGGAAGATCTATGCGAATTTGGCACGGCAATCGTGCAGAGTGTCGCAGGATGTGCTCCGACGGAACTTAAATCCGTCTCCAAGCCACTTCGCAATGAGGCGATTCTCGCACTTCGAAAACAAGGGCTAACGGTTAAGCAGGTTCAGCTGCTGACCGGACTGGGAACATGGATTATCAAGAACGCGTCCTAACGTCGCGTTTACCGAGTTACGGATACGGCGAAGCGCAACTGCCTGCCGCGAGGCACCGCATTCGCCAGCGTCTCCATGTCAAACAGAAAACGCTTCCGCTGAATAACGTCCAACGGAAGCGTTTTCCCAGATAAAATCTACCAAAATAAACCTGTCCCAATTTGGCAGGTTAGGCCTGGAAGGTGTCGCGGTCGGGCGCGAAGGACTGCATGGCCGCGATGGTGCGGTCAAAGAGCTCGGGGAGCTCCCAGCCGAGCATCTCGGCGCCCTGCGAAATCACGTCGCGCGAGCAGCCGGCGGCAAAGCGCTTGTCCTTGAACTTCTTCTTGAGCGACTTGGCCGTAAAGTCCATGACGCTCTTGCTCGGACGCATGGTCACGGCAGCACCGATCAGGCCGGTGAGCTCGTCGCAAGCAAACAGGATCTTCTCCATCTGCAGCTCGGGCTTGGGCAGCGAGGTATTGAAATCGGACGTGTGCGTCTGAATAGCGCGAATGAGTTCGGGAGAGGCACCCTCGCCCTCAAGGATCTCGGCCGCATAGATGGTGTGGTTCACGGGATCGTCCTCATGCTCCTCCCAATCCAGGTCGTGCAGCAAACCGACGATGCCCCAAAACTCCTCGTTCTCGGGGTCGAACTCGCGCGCAAAGTAGCGCATGGTGCCCTCGACCGTTTCGCCGTGGGTGATGTGGAACGGGTCCTTGTTGTGCTCGTTGAGCAATTCGAACGCACGGTCGCGGGTGATTCCGGCGGAAAGCGTCTGGGACATGGCAATACCTCCAGGTGAGTCGGTGCTAAGACACGGTGTCACTATCGTATATCGCCGCGGCTCAAGCCGAAAGGCAGAAAAAGCATGCGGAGGAAAAAGCCGGGCGAACGCGTCGCCCGGCAAAACCGCAGATAAAACCTGCCAAAATAAACCTGTCCCTTTTTGGTAGGTTTAGGGGCGGACCTGGCCGGTGCCTCGGAGCTTGTATTTGTAGGTGGTGAGGGCCTCGGCGGCAAAGGGGCCGCGGGCGTGGAGCTTTTGGGTCGAGATGCCGATCTCGGCGCCCAGGCCAAACTCGCCGCCGTCAGTGAAGCGAGTGCTGGCGTTGGAGTACACGGCCGAGGCATCGACCGCATCCAGGAAGCGCTCGCAAGCATCCGTGTCCTCGGCAACGATGGCCTCGGAGTGCATCGTGCCGTAGCGATTGATGTGTGCGATGGCCTCGTCCTCGTTTGCCACGACCTTCATGCTCATCTCGAGCGCCAGATACTCGCGACCCCAGTCCTCCTCAGTCGCGGCAACGTAGTCATCGCCCTCGGCAAGCCCGGCGTCGGCGCATGCGGCGCACGTGGCCTCGTCGCCGTGAATGAGCACGCCGTGGTCATGCAGCACGGCCACGACCGCGGGCAAAAACGCATCGGCCACGGCACGGTCGACCAGCAGCGACTCGACGGCATTGCACACGCCCACGCGCTGTGTCTTAGCGTTGACGATAATATTGAGCGCTTT
Source organism: Collinsella sp. (assembly GCA_018365375.1). Lineage (GTDB taxonomy): Bacteria > Actinomycetota > Coriobacteriia > Coriobacteriales > Coriobacteriaceae > Collinsella. Next base: position 27,840 of record JAGZKE010000007.1, read on the forward strand.
ATCGAAGTCGGCGGATTCATGCACGTAGATGTGGCAGTTACCCGTGCCCGTCTCGATCACCGGAACGAGCGACTCGCGCACGCAGCGCTGGATCAGGCCCGCACCGCCACGCGGAATGAGCACATCGACGACGCCGCGGAGCTTCATGAGCTCGCCAGTGGCCTCGCGGTCGGTGGACTCGATCATCGAGATAGCCTCGCGCGGGAAGCCCTTGGTCTCGAGCGCATCGGCCAGCAGCTCAGAAATCATGGCGCACGAGTGATAGGCCAGCGAGCCGCCGCGCAGAATGCAGGCGTTGCCGGTGCGGATGCAGATGCCCGCGGCGTCGGCCGTCACGTTGGGGCGCGCCTCGTAGACCATGGCAACCAGGCCCAGCGGCACACTCACGCGCGTAAGGTCCACGCCACTCGCAAGCACACGGTGATCGAGCACGCGGCCCACGGGATCGGGCAGCTCGGCAAGCTTCTCCAGGCCGGCGGCCATGCTCTCAACGCGCTCGGGCGTCAGCAGCAAGCGGTCGAGCAATCCGGCCGAGGTGCCTGCGTCACGCGCAGCGGACATATCGAGCTCGTTGGCGGCGACGATGGAGTCGACACCGTTGCGCAGTGCTGCGGCCATGGCGCGCACGGCCTCCTGGCGCTGCTCGTCGCTCGCCGTGGCAAGCGAGGCCGACGCTGCCTTGGCGGCAACGGCAAGATCGTGGACATACGTGGCTATATCGACCGACATGGGCGGCCCTTTCTCCTAGAAGTTTGCAACCATGGTAGCCGATTTGCGCATGACCTCACCTGCGGCGGTAGAATTGGTCAACCCGAAACACCGCAACGAACGGAAGCATCACATGGCGTTCATCACTTCGTACCACGTCCCCGGCCTTTACGTCGAGGACCACAGCATCGACGTCCCCCTTGACTGGCGCGGCCTGGAGCCGATGCTCCTGGCCGTCGGCAGCACCATGCGCCGCGGCGCTATGCCGGCGCCCATCGCCGGCGCGCCCGAGAGCATCAAGCTCTTCTACCGTGTGGTTTGCGCGCCCGACCGCATCAACGACGATCTGCCACTGCTCCTGTTTTTGCAGGGCGGCCCCGGCGGCGAGAGCCCGCGTCCGCTGTCGCCCACAAGCGACGGCTGGATCGAGGAGGCCGTCAAGCACTTCCGCGTGGTCCTTCCCGACCAGCGCGGCACCGGACGCAGTAGCTGCGTGGACGGACGCACGATCAAGGCACTGGGTGATCGCGCAACGGCCGCCGGCGCCGATACAGCACGCTCGCAGGCGGATTTCCTCAAGCGCCATCTTGCCAGCTCCATCGTGCGCGATTTTGAGTACCTGCGCCTGGTGGGCTTTGGCGGCAAGCCCTGGGTCACACTGGGGCAGAGCTACGGCGGCTTTTTGACGTTGAGCTATCTGTCGCTCTTCCCCGAGGGCGTGGCGGCAAGCTTTACCTGCGGCGGCATTCCGCACGTGCCGGCGAGCGCCAGCGAGGTCTACGCGCACACCTTCCCACGCATGGCAGCCAAGACGCAGCAGTATTACGACCGCTACCCCGCCGACGTCGAGCGCGTGGCGATCCTGGCAGATGCCCTCGAGGAGCAAAAGCCCGTGTTGCTCGACGGCTCGCCGATGACGGTCGAGCGCCTACAGCTCATGGGCAGCGACTTTGGCATGAAGCCGAGCTTTGAGCGCATGCATTGGATTATCGATCACGCGTTTGTTACAGGCGACGGTACACTGAGCTGCGGCTTCTCGGTATCCGACAGCTTTTTGATGCGCGCCTTCGAGCGTACCAACACGCGCACGAATCCGCTGTACTGGACGCTGCAGGAGTTCATATACGCCGACGGTGACACTATGCCCATTGGCTGGGCCGCAGCTGAAGAGAAGGCACACCGCGCCGAGTTCGACACCCTCGCGCGCCCGCTCATGTTTACCGGCGAGGCCATGTTCCCGTGGATGTTCGAGCAGATGCCCGAGCTCAAGCCCTTCAAGCCCGCCATGGACCTGCTGATGGAAGACACCAGCTGGGACAAGATCTATGACCCGCAGCGCCTGGCCTGCAACGAGGTGCCGCTCCAGGCCGCGGTGTACTTCGATGACATGTACGTCGATTCGAGTCTGCAGCTCGACACGCTCAGCCGCGTGGGCAACTCGCACGCCTGGGTAACCAACGAGTTCGAGCACGACGGCCTGCACGGCAGTGTGGTATTCAAGCACCTCTTCGACGAGGCCCTCAACCGCGGAGACCTGCGCCGAATCTTCTAGCAAAGGAGTGTCCCCACCTGCCGGCACAATAGAAACGTCCCCAAGTGCCGGATGATGTCCTTCGCCACGAAAGCGGCCCATCTACTACGTTTCACCCGCATGGCCCAACCAGATGCCATAAATAAAGAAAACCGCAGGCGTTCTACCTGCGGTTTTCTTTTTGCAATTCTTGGCATGGTCACCGATAGCCTATTAAACGTAGTAGATGGGCCGTTTTCGTGGCGACCAGCTCGGACATAAGCGCGGCGGGGCAAAGTTACCCTGGTAATTTCGCCCCACGTGCATTGCAGATCGAAGGCGCCCGGCGTCGAGGCCTAAGCAAATACAATCAAGTTGTCTCGATGGATCGCCGGCTTCTCGGCTAGGTCTGCCAGTAGACGGTTGCTGGCGATCTGGTCCTGGCGGCGGCCGGCGGCAAGCTCCAGCACGTCCGAATCGGCCTCGGCGATACCACGGGCGACAACCATGCCACTCGGGTCGCACACGTCGAGCACATCGCCCTCGGCAAACTGGCCATCGACCTCGCGAATACCCACCGCGAGCAGCGACGAACCGCGGCTGACCAGCGCCTTCGCGGCGCCGTCATCGACCGTCACCGAGCCGTGCGCCTTGTCGCCCAGTGCAATCCACAGCTTGCGCGGCGCAATGTCCAGGCGCTCCGCCGGCGGATCGAACAGCGTACCCACGCTCTCGCCGCGGGCCAGACGCACGAGCGCATCGGGCTCCTCGCCCGAGCAAATCACGCTCTGAATGCCCGCCGTCATGAGAATGCGGCTCGCGCGGATCTTGGTGATCATGCCGCCCGTGCCCACCGATGTGGAAGAATCGCCCGCCGAGGCGATGATCTTGGCGTCGATCTTATGCACGACCGGGACGAACTCGGCCGTGGGATCCTCGTGCGGATTGGCGGTGTAGAGGCCATCGATGTCCGAGAGCGTCACGCACAGATCGGCAGAAACCAGGCAGCTCACAAGCGCCGCCAGCGTGTCGTTGTCGCCAAACTTGATCTCATCGACGGTGACGGTATCGTTCTCGTTGACGACCGGCACCACGCCGAGCTCCACCAGGCGAAGCAGGGCGTCGCGCGCGTGCAGGTAGGACGTGCGGCGCGCCGTGTCGTGACGCGTGAGCAGCACGAGCGAGGTGAGCAGGTCGCGCGCATGGAACTCCTCGTCGTAGGCCGACGAGATGATGCACTGACCGGCCGAGGCGCAGGCCTGCAGGCTCGGCAGGTCGCCGACCGGCTTACGGTCGAAGCCCAGCACGGGATAGCCGCAGGCAATGGCACCCGAGCTCACCACGATCAGGCGCCAGCCAAGCTCGCGCAGCGCTGCGGCCTGGTCGGCAAGCCCGCCGATAAAGGCGCGGTTGACCTTGCCGTCGGCGCCCACCACCGTGGACGAACCGATCTTTACCACCATCGTTTTATAAGAAGTCGTCATACGTCAAACCAATCGAATGTCGAGCGTTCGGGCGAGCTGGGGCAGTCGGGGCGCCTAGTGCGGAACGGACGAAAATGATCCGTTTTCCTCCGTCCCCTTCGGATCATTTTGCCCAGGGGAAGGCCGAAGCCGCGGCCATGTTCTTACGCACGAGCTCGTCGCGCACCTGAGCCAGGCCCTGCTCCATACCCACCACATAGGTCTGCGGGTACAGGAAGCGCTTGAAAGCTGCGTCCAGATGGTCGAGCGCCCAAGCACAGCGCTCGCGCGCGTCCTGGATGCTCTCACGCGGAGCCACCGCACTGCCATCGCGCACGATCGGCACCAGCAGCTCGCGATACTCGAGTTCGGACACGTCGGTCACCAGGGCGGCATCGTTCACGGCCACAAGGGTATTGCCGCGCGCGGCGCCCTCCCCCGCCAGATGGTCCTCGTCGTAGATCATGTCGCAGACCGGGCCGCCAAAGCCGTCGTAATAACGGCGCACGCGTTGCACACCCGGGATCGTGCGCTTGTATGGCTGCTCAGAGAGCTTGACCACCGGCGTCCACGGGTCCGTCTCGCTCGCGCGGCGGGCCGAAAGCTTGTACACGCCGCCCAGCGCCGGCTGATCGTAGCAGGTCGCGAGCTTGGTGCCCACGCCAAAGCTATCGATGGGCGCACCCTGGTCGAGCAGCGACTGGATCGTGTACTCGTCCAGGTCGTTGGAGACCGAAATCCCCACATAGGGCAGGCCCTCAGCATCAAAACGGCCGCGGACATACTTGGACAGCTTGGCGAGGTCGCCCGAGTCGATGCGAATAGCCGACAGGCGCTCGCCCACCGCCTCCATCTCCTTGGCAACCGTAATGGCATGCTCGCAGCCCTCGCGTACATCGTAGGTGTCGATGAGCAGCGTACAGTTCTTGGGGCTCGACTTGGCAAATGCGCGGAAGGCCTCGAGCTCGGAATCGAAGCTCATCACCCAGCTGTGCGCATGCGTGCCAAAGACGGGAATACCGTAGCGGCGGCCGGCGAGCACATTGGACGTAGAGGAGCAGCCGGCAACGTAGCTCGCGCGTGCAACGGCCAGGCCGCCATCGGGACCCTGGGCTCGGCGCAGGCCAAACTCCGCCACGGGGCGACCGTCGGCGGCGAGCACCACGCGCGCCGTCTTGGTGGCGACAAGCGTCTGGAACCCGACGATGTTGAGCAGCGCCGTCTCGAGCAACTGGCACTCCAGCGCGGGGCCGGTGACGCGCACCATGGGCTCGCGCGGAAAGACGAGCTCGCCCTCGGGCACGGCGTCGATGTTTACATGCGCACGAAAATCGCGCAGGTAGTCGAGGAATCCAGGCTTGAACATCGCGCCGCCGGCAGGGGCCTGGAGCGAGGCGAGGTAGTCGATGTCCTCGGGCGTAAAGCGCAGATTCTCGACCAGCTCGGGCAGTTCGGCGGTGCCGCACATGACGGCATAGGCGCTGCCAAAGGGATGGTCGCGGTAAAACGCGGTAAAACAACCCTGCTCATTGGCCTTGCCGCTCTCCCACAGGCCCTGGGCCATAGTGAGCTCGTACAGATCGGTGAGCATTGCAATGTCGGTGGGATGCGAGATGTCGGTCAAAGCCATGGGGCGACCTTTCGGATGTGTGGTACAGAATTTGAGGGTTAGACGAGAGCAGAGGATGCGGACATGACGCCCGATGCAAATCGGTTAGAGCAGGCCCATGCTGGTCAGGATCGTGTAGCCCATAAAGATGACAAACGCGATGAGGGCAAGGACAATGATGATTTTTTGAGCCGGCGCCATGCCAGGGATCTCGTTCTCGCCCGTAGGCTCCTTGGAGGTAACCATGCGCTGGGCAAAGGTCATCTCGTCACGGCTCGGCTTGGGCTCGACGGACTTGGGACGAGCGGCCTTTTTAGGCTGAGGTTTGGGCGCGGCAGGTGCAGGCTTCGCGGCAGCGAGCTTGGGTGCGGGCGCAGGCGCCGGTACGGCTGCGCCCTTCGCAGCAGCCTCCTCGGCCTTCGCACGCTCGGCATGCAGGGCGGCCAGCTCCTCACGCTCGCGGCGTGCCTCTTCCTGGGCCTCGCGACGAGCTTTCTCGGCGCGGAGCTCTTCCAACTCGGCGCGTTCCTCGGCAGACAGTGGTTGGGACTCAAGCTCGGCCATGGTACAGCCCTTTCTTTTAAAAAAAGCCGCCGACACAATGTCAGCGGCTTATCAAATCCAAGGGTGGAGACGAAGGGAGTCGAACCCTCGGCCTCTGCCATGCGACGGCAGCGCTCTCCCAACTGAGCTACGTCCCCAGGACAAGTTGATATTTTACCTACGGCTCGCCAACTGTCAACGCCCAATACCCAGTCTTTTTGGGACGGGGCTGTTTTGACTACTTTTCAAACGTCCGAGCCACCCCGATGATTTTTCTGGGACGGGGATTAAAAATCATCGGCGAACGCGCTACTTTGCGCTGGTGAGGACGCCGGTGGTGTCGAACGCCGGGGTAAAGCTCTCGTCTACCGCTCCGCCTTCTTGCCAGAACATCGTCGTAAAGCCCAGATCGTCGGCATGATCAAGCACCTGCTCGTACTCCTCGCGCGTCACGGCGCGCGCCAGCTCGCCGCCCTGCTCGCGTATGAGCGCATTGGGCGTGTACTGGTTCATGACAGAAATCGGCACGTCGCCCACCGTCTGCCACACCAGGTCCAGCACGCGGCACGAATCGTCCGCATGCCCCGGCAGCACTAGGTGACGCACGATGATGCCGCGCTTCATGAGCCCGCCCTCGTCCACTAGCTCTCCCCCACGGCGCTCGATCTCGCGCGCCATCTGCGCCAGGCCCGACACGGCCACGCGTGGGTAATCCTTAATATGAGAGAGCGACTGCGCAAGCTCGGCATCGGCATATTTAAAGTCGGTAAGCCACACGTCGACCAGATCGCCGAGCGCAGCCACGGCACTCGCCCGCTCATAGCCACTCGTGTTGTAGACGATCGGGATGTCCAGCCCGCGCACCCGCGCTGCGGCAATCGCGGCCGGCAGCAGGTGAGCGTAATGCGTCGCCGTCACCAGGTTGATGTTGTTGGCACCCTGGTCCTGCAGCTCCAGCATAATCTCGACCAGGCGCTCTGGCGAAATCTCAAGCCCGAAATTGCCCGTCGAGATCTCGTGGTTCTGGCAATAGATACATTTGAGCGAGCAGCCGCTAAAGAAGATCGTGCCCGAACCGGTCTCGCCCGAGATAGGCGGCTCCTCCCACATATGGAGCGCCGCGCGGGCCACCTTGAGCGTGTCATCGGCACCGCATACGCCGTGCGCACCCTCGTCGCGCACCGCACCGCAACGGCGCGGACACAAATGGCAGGCGGGCGAAAAAAGTTCGGTCAACGGCGTCGGCATAAAAACATGCTCCAAAACAACGATTCAGCAGCTCAAACGTAAAGGGACCAACCGCACAGACGGCTCGAGCCCAAGGCGCCGTAATCGTGCGACACGATTTTTGTAATGTCAAGACTGGAATCGATAAAGTGCCGCTTTATGATGTAGGTATTCCGCCCCCCGCGGAGCAACTGGGTGAACCGTCGCGTTTATTTAGGGAGCCCACACAGTCGTACCTAGTACAGGTATCCTTCGTTGTTAAGGACGCTGGAACAGTCGATGAGGGCACCCACCTGTTTTAGGTGGGTTCATTTTCGTAACGTGGGGGGTGGTTTTTATTTGCCGAAAACCACCATTACAGCCCATATGGATCCCCGCCGGTATCCCGACAATCCATCGACAACATCCCAATATCTGGTAAGCGCGTGATTATCGCTGCGTGCAATTCCATGCACCCCCCTTGGTCGAGTATCATGGTTCGGCTATGCCCTTTGCGCTTAGCAACCTTTGACCTTTTCCTTCGACGCTTGGCGGTTTTTAGATTCATGGCTTCATCCCCGAGCTACATACCGTATCTATGCGTGGCAGCGGCGGCCTTTATCACGACCTTCCTCACGGTGCCCCTGGTCAAGCGCTTGGCAATTAAGCTCGACGCCGTCGACTATCCTTCTAAGCGCCGCATCAACACCAAGCCCATCCCGCGTTTGGGCGGAACGGCGGTGTTTTTGGGCCTGGTCGTTGCCTGTATTGTGCAAATCCTAGGCACCTGGCACCTAGGCTGGCCGCCCGTCCTGGTGCCGCACCCGCGCCTTCACATTAGCTATCCCATGCTGGCGCTCTCCTTTACCGTCATCTTTGCGACCGGCGCTATCGACGACGTCTTCCAGCTCAAGCCCAAGCAAAAGCTAGCCGGACAGGTCCTCGCCGCGCTTATCGCCTGTATCGGCGGCCTGCGGATCGGCGTCATCGTCAACCCGTTTGCCCCCGGCGAGATTATGCTCGGATGGCTCGCCTACCCCATCACCGTGATCTATCTGGTGGCATTCACCAACATCATTAACCTCATCGACGGCCTCGACGGCTTGGCCACGGGCATCTGCGGCATCGCGTCGTTCACCATGTTTTCGATGGCCGTTCTCTCGGGCCGCATCGACGCCGCCGCGCTCTCCATTGCGCTCTTTGGCGCTTGCCTGGCCTTTTTGCGCTACAACTTCAACCCCGCAAGCATCTTCTTGGGCGACTCGGGGTCGTTGCTTCTGGGCTTTGCACTGGGCTCCATCTCGCTGCTCAACGTGAGCCGCACCGCCGCGCTCACCTCGCTTATCATCCCGCTCATCGTTGCCGGCGTGCCCATCATCGACACGTTTAGCGCCATCGTGCGCCGCAAGCGCGCCCACATTAGCATCGGGCAGGCCGACAAGGGCCACATCCACCACCGCCTGATCCAAGAGGGCTACAACCAAAAGCAGGCAGCGCTCCTCATCTACGCCTGGTGCATCATGCTTTCGGCCGGCGCCGCCGCGATTAACCAGGTCGAGGCGCCCATGCGCGTGCTCATCTTTACCGTACTCGCCATTGGCTCGGCGGCCTTTGCCAAGCACCTGCACCTGTTTGAGCCCGTGCTGCGCCACCATTACAACAAGCGCACGCACGAGGACGAGCTGGTAACCCCCGACGATCCCGCCTTTAAGCAGGAGGAGCAGGCAGCCGAGGAACGTAAAGAAGAGCGCCACCGCAAGCTCTAGGATAAGCTTTCGAGCATGTGCCCCGGTGCCGCTGGCCATGCGCAGCCACGCCGCACCCATTGCACATACCGCCCCTCTCCCGCCCCTCGCCTACTTACGCCCCGCCCCTCCAATAAACGCGTTATCATCTTGACCCATGAACATACGTTAGGAGCAATCATGCCAAACGAGAACAGCTACGAAGTCGCGCTGCAAAAGAGCAACGCCATTCGCGATGGCCTGGCCAAGACACCCGAGAAGTTCACCATGCTTACCGGTGACCGCCCCACCGGACGCCTGCACCTGGGCCACTACTTCGGCACCCTCAAGGGCCGCGTGGAGCTGCAGAACATGGGCGCCAAGACCAACGTGCTCATCGCCGACTACCAGGTCATCACCGACCGCGACACCACCGAGCACATCCAGGACAACGTGTACAACATGGTCATGGACTACCTTGCCTGCGGCATCGACCCCGACAAGACTATGATCTACGCGCACTCCGCCGTGCCCGCCGCCAACCAGCTCATGCTGCCGTTCCTGTCGCTGGTCTCCGAGGCCGAGCTGGCGCGCAACCCCACCGTCAAGGCCGAGATGGAGGCCTCGGGCCACGAGCTCACCGGCCTTCTGCTCACCTACCCGGTGCACCAGGCTTGCGACATCTTGTTCTGCAAGGGCAATGTGGTGCCCGTCGGTCGCGACCAGCTACCGCACATCGAGCTCACCCGCACCATCGCCCGCCGCTTTAACAACCGCTACGGCAAGGTGTTCCCCGAGGTCGACGCGCTGCTTTCCGAGACCCCGCTGCTGCCCGGCCTAGACGGTCGCAAGATGAGTAAGAGCTACGGCAACGCCATCAACATCTCGATGACCGCCGAGGAGACGGCCAAGCGCATCAAGAAGAGCCAGACCGATTCCGAGCGCATGATCACGTTCGATCCCGAGAACCGCCCCGGCGTGTCTGGCCTGCTTTCGACGGCCGCCATCTGCACCGGCCGCTCCGAGGTCGAGATTGCCGAGGAGATTGGCATGGGCGGCTCCGGCCAGCTCAAGAAGTACGTGACCGAGGCCGTCAACGAGTACTTCGCGCCGATCCGCGAGCGTCGCCAGCGCTACGAGAACGATCTGGACTATGTGAAAGACGTGCTGCACGAGGGCAACCGTCGCGCCAACGAGATCGCCGAGCAGACCTTGGCCGAGGTTCAGGACGCCATGGGCATGGTGTACTAGGAAAAGCGCATTCGCACAACATAAACGGTGGGGTTAAATCCTCCCCCGAAACAGGAACAGGCCCGCTGGCAGCTAGTTGCCAGCGGGCCTGTTCCCGAAGTACACCGTTGAATCGCACAGAGGGGAGGAATGCGAATCAAACTCAACAGGGCAGGCTTTTTCATCGCCTATCGCCTGCTCCGTTGCTGAAAACAATATAGTTCACCGTGGTTTACTTTGTAGCGTCAACCTACGCCGCCACACCTTCTCCATAAGTTAGCCCCGGTAAACCTTCACAGACCTAAACCACTACAGGGGGGCAGGCACCTTTGTGGTGGTTTTGACGATCCGGCCGCTAAAGCCCCGCCGGCCAGCGGCAAGAAGCAAGGTCGACGTGCATGGGATCGGCAAACACCACGCCCTTCCCCAGCAGAAGTTCACGTTGAGCATCGGGGCCGCCAAACGCAAAGCCCTCGCAAATGCGGCCATCGGCAAATACCACGCGATGGCAGGGAATCTGTCCGGGGCGTGGATTGCTGTGCAGCGCATAGCCCACGTAGCGCGCACTGCGCGGACGGCCGGCGAGCAGCGCCACCTGGCCGTACGTGGCGACCATCCCCTCAGGGATCTGCTCGACCACCTCGTACACCTGCTCAAAAAAGCCTTCGGATGCCATCGTGCGCTCCTTTCCTCGCGGAAAAGCATAAACCACCACAAAGGTGTCTGTCCCCTTTGTGGTGGTTTTAGCAGGCGACTAGTTGGCGGGGCGGAAGAAGGCTACTGCTACGGCGCCGGGACCCACATGGGTGCCGATGGTGGCGCCGATGACATGGACGGGCAGCTCGCCCTCCACGTGACCTGCCCACAGAGCCGAACTGTCCTCGATGTATTTCTTGAGCACGGCGTCCGAAAGACCCGTGTAGCCAAGTGCCAGCGGCATGGAAAAGTCGACGCCGCCCGCCTGCTCGACCTTCTGGTTGAGCAGGTTGCGACCGTTCTTGGAACCGCGCGCCTTGCCCAGCTGCACGATCAGGCCATCCTCGGCAGCCACAACCGGCTTCACATTGAGCAGCGTACCCACAGCGCCCGCCGCAGCAGACAGGCGGCCGCCGCGCACTAAGTACTCCAGCGTCTCTACCAGACCAATAACCACGACACGGTCACGGACGGCCTCGACAGCTGCCGCAATCTGCGCGGCGCTGCAGCCCTCGTCCACCAGGTGCAGCGCATACTCGACCAGCACGCGCTCGCCCAGCGTCACGTTGTTACTGTCCACGACGAACACGTCGCCTCCCGGCATCTCGGCAAGAGCCGTACGAGCACTCTGATTGGTGCCCGAAAGCTTGGCGCCCACAGTAATAATCACAGCCTCATCGCCGGCCTCACGCGCCTCGGCGATCGCCTGCAAAAAGGCATACGGGTTGACCTGACCGGTCTTGGGAAGTTCATCGCGTTCCACGAGCATCTCGTAAAAACGTTGGTGGTCAATGTCGACGCCATCCATATACACGTCGGTGCCAAAGCTGACGGACAGCGGCAGAACATGCAGAGCCGGGTGCTCCGCCGGCGACATATCGCTCGCGGAATCGGTAATAATACGGATAGACATAGCGAATCCTTTCTTGCGCGGACCCCGCGCAGGGAATTTTGACAACAATGTCCCGGCACGGCATGCGCGCTCAAACGGGACGATGCAGTTGTTGGTTGAAAGCTAGCGCCAGCGCAGCTCTACAGCTCGCGCAGGGTGTTGAGAATCGTGCGCAGCGATGCGTACATCTGCTCGCGCTGCTCCACGCCCATGGTCTTTCCGGTGGTATCGAGCACTTCGCGAATGATGCGATCGGCTTCATTCATGCTCTCGCCGCCCAGCGTGGTCAGGCGAACCGGGGCACGGTACTTGACGGCAGCATCGCCCGAGTCGTCGACCTCGACGTAGCCGCCCTCCTCCAGGTGAGCCAGCGTACGCGAAACGGCAGCGCGGGTCACGCCGGCCATGCGGGCGAGGTCGGCACCGGTCAGGCCGTCCTTGCTGCGCTCCAGATAGTACAGGCACATGACGTCGGAGCCCTTGAGGCCCAGCCTTGCGCCCTCGGACGTCTTGATGCGCTGGATCTCCTTGTAGAGGCCGCTAATCAGTCCGACAAAGTCCTCAAAACGTGTCTCGTCGTTCTGCTGCATGTGAGACGACCGCCTTTCGCTTGCATGATGCTAACGGGTAAACATCTTAGCCGTACCGAGGAGTCCTCCACACCCAGATATCCCATTTGTTAACCCATCAACATAAAAACCACCACAAAGGCGCCTGTCCCCCTTTGTGGTGGTTTACGAGGAACGCGGGCCGCAGGAATTCCTACAGCTCCACGCACGGATTCTCGTGCGTCACCAGCGTCTTGACGACAACTGTGGCGCCAAGATAACGCTCAAGCAACTCAGCAAGGCGATCGATTGCGGCCTGGCAATCCCCCATCCGCTCGGGCTCCACGCACTCAATCGCCAGGAAAGCGTCCGCCGAATCGTCGGACAGCGCCGTGCGAACGCCGTCGCGCCAGTTCCAGCAACGGCACACAGCACCCGCGTCATCGATATAGGCAAGCTCACCGGGCAGCGTCGGATCGTCCGTCTCCTCACCAAGCGGCAGGAACGCGTCGCCGCCGTCGGTCACCGTCAGGCGCAAATTACCCTCAATAGCATGCAGATCCTCACCGCCCACGGGCAGCGCGTAGGTCAGCGAAACCGTATTGTAGATGTCCACCGCCGGCGTGATGTGGCCGACCGGCTTGCCTTTGAGCACGCGCTTGAGCAGGTTCTCGATGGAGCACCGCGCACCCTTCTTGGTCTTAAACTGACGATACGCCTCACGCCACGCCTTGACCGGCGCGTTCTCGCTGATGGTGTCGCTCGTCAGGTGACGCTCCGCATCAATGTTGGCGCGGTCGAGCAACGCGGCGATCGCATCCACGTCTTCCTGGGGAATCTGTGCCGCGGGCTTCATGCCCTTTACGACCACAACTCCGATAGCCGCCTGCGGGAACAACTCCCAAAACGAATCCTCGGCAACAAAACTCTTCATGTGCTCTCCCTTCATAGCGTGCACCCGAATGCGGGCGCCTAAACAAAAAGCGCCCTTACGACGGCCACCTTCAAAGTCCTACGGTGCCGCCACAAGAGCGCTTACGCTGCCCCCATCCGGAGAAGGGGGCGATATGTCAGGCGTATTGTAACCCGAGTTATCCGCTCGAGCAAAACCACCACAAAGGTGCCTGTCCCCTTTGTGGTGGTTACAGGCGGAGTCCCAGCAGGCCGCGGCCGCGGTGACGAGCCTCGGCGGGCACCTGGGCGTGCGGGCCGGCGGCCTTTACGGAATCGGGCAGGTGCGAGTACTTCTTCTCAAAGTTCTCCTCGAACATCACAGCCAGGTTGTGCGCGGCCTCGTCGTAGCGCGCGGTGCTTTGCCAGTACTGACGCGGCACCAGGATGCCGTCGGGCACGCCGTGGCACGTGGTGGGAATGTCGACGTTAAAGATGTCGTCGTGCACGAACTCGCTGTCCTCGATGGTGCCGTCGAGGGCGCGCGCGACCAGGGAGCGCGTGTAGGCAAGCTCAATGCGATGCCCCACGCCGTAGCCGCCGCCGATCCAGCCGGTGTTGACCAGGTAGACGCGCGTGCGGCCGTCGGCGATGCGCTCGCCGAGCATTTTGGCGTAGACCATGGGGTCGAGCGGCATAAACGGCTCGCCGAACAGCGAGGAGAACGTGGGCGTGGGCTCGGTGACGCCGACCTCGGTGCCGGGAATCTTGGCCGTAAAGCCCGTCACAAAGTGGTACATGGCGGCGTCGGCCGTCAGGCGCGAGATGGGCGGCAGCACACCAAAGGCGTCGCAGGTCAGGAAGAGCACGACGCTCGGGGTGGTGCCCATGCCCTTGGTCCACGCGTTAGGAATGTGCTCCACGGGGTAGGCCACGCGCGTGTTATGCGTGATCGAGACGTCGTCGTAGTTGGGCTTACGGTTCTCGTCGAGCACCACGTTTTCGCAGATAGCGCCAAAGCGGACGGCGTTGAAGATTTCGGGCTCGTGGAACACGTCCAGGCCCTCGCATTTGGCGTAGCAGCCACCCTCGATGTTGAAGATGCCCATGTCGGACCAACCGTGCTCGTCGTCGCCGATCAGTAGGCGCGTGGGGTTGGCCGAAAGCGTGGTCTTGCCGGTGCCGGACAGGCCAAAGAACACGGCGGTCTCGTGCGTGACGGGATCCATGCTGGCCGAGCAGTGCATGGGCAGTACGTCGTCCTCGACGGGCAGCAGGTAGTTCATGACGCTGAAGATCGACTTTTTAATCTCGCCGGAGTAGCCGGTGCCGGCGACCAGAATCACGCGCTCCTGGAAGTTAATGACCACGGCGGCGCTGGAGTTGAGGCCCTTGACGGCGGGATCGCACTGGTAGCCCGGCGCGGCGAGCACGCAAAAGTCCGGCTCGCCAGTGCGCGCGATTTCGCGGGCGAGCGGGCGGGCGAGCATCTGCTTAATGAAGAGTGCCTGGCTGGCACGCTCGCAGGCGACGAGTAGTCGGCGCGTGTGGTTGCGGTCGGCGCCGGCCATGCCGCGGGTGACGAACACATCGCGCTCGTTGAGATAGTCGACGATGCCGGCCTTGATGGCCTCGTAGCTCTCAATCGAAAGCGGGCGGTTGACGGCGCCCCAGGCGATCTTGTCGTGCACGTCGGGCGTGTCGGCGATAAAGCGGTCGTTGGGCGAACGTCCGGTACGCTCCCCCGTCTCGATCACCAGTGCGCCGTTGGAGGCCATGCGGCCTTCGTTACGGCGGATGGCATGCTCGACGAGCTCGGCTGCCGGCAGGTCAACCAACAGGCGGGGCTGGTTCTCGGCGGGGTCTTCGACCAGCGTAATACCAAAATTGGACAGAACTTCTGCAGGGGTAACACCAGGCATGGGGCCTCCTTTAAAAACGCGACACGTAGACGCGGCGCGCACTTTACTCACGTAAAGCCCGTTGTACCCGATATGCAAAAACGTTTTTGCGGCAACGACGAAGCGCCCGCCCAACGGTCAAAAATCGCACGCAAGCGGCCTAGTCATTGGGGACGTTCTTAAATGACTAGTCGTTGGGGACACCCTTGAACAGGCAACAGCCAAGGAGTGTCCCCAGATGCCGGCACTTGGGGACGTTCCCAAAGTGCCGGCTACAGCGGCAGGCCTTGGCCGAGCATGGCAATGGCGCTCATGAGGACCAGCATGCCGGCGGCGTAGGGCAGCACCGCGCCCAGAAGCTCGGCGTCCTTACCGCGCACGTGCACGGCGGCAAGGCCAATGGCGAGGGTCTGCGGCGAAATCATCTTACCGGCGGCGACACCCAGGGCGTTCAGCGCGACCATCCAGTAGTCACTCACACCCAGCGCCGAAGCGGCCTGGCTCTGAATGGGACCAAACAGCATGCCCGAGGACGTGCCCGAACCGGTCACGAACGCACCGACGGCACCGATCCACGGAGCCAGAATCGGGTACAGCCCACCGGCGACGGCAATGCAAAACGCACTGATTGACGAGATCATGCCCGCATAGCCCATCACCTTGGCGCAGCCCAGCACCGAAAGCATCGTGATTACCGTCGGCATCATCTGCTTGACGGTCGCGGCCAGCACCTCGCCCATCAGACGTGGCGAAGCGCCCTGAATCGCACCGCCGATAAACGCGGCCAGGAAGATCCAAACACCCGGTGTGTTGATCCACGAAAACGTAAGCGTACCGGGGTTCTCGCCGCAATACACCTGCACGTGGCTCGCAAACGGCGCGAGCGCGGCGTGCACGACGGGAACCAGGTTGGAGGTACCCAGCAGCAGCACAAAAATCAGGATGAAGCACGACCAGGCAGAAAGCGCCGACTTAACGGTGAGCTGTTCGCCGGCCTCGATATTCATATGGAAGCGCGCGTCCAGGTGACCGGACTTCTCGGCGCGCATGGCAAGCGCGGCGGTCAGTGCGAGCGACACGATGGAGCCCACGACTACGGCCAGCTCGGGACCCACAAACATGGCAACGACCAGGGCCGCGACAACAAACGATACGCCGGAGAGCAACGCCACGCCGGCGACGCCGTGCAGGCGCTCGGCAACGCTTGCAACATTGCCCTGGTCATCGGCGACACGGCCCGCAACCAGCACAATAAGCAGCGGCATCGCCACAAAGAAGGGCGCGAGCTGCACCAGCTGAACGGTCGCCAGGTGCAGGGAATTCAGACCCACCAGGTCGGCAACGGACACCGTGGGGATGCCAATGGAGCCGTAGGGCGTGGGCACGCCGTTGGCCAGCAGGCAAATGAGCACGGCAGGCACGGCCTCAAAACCAAGGCCCGCGAGCATGCCGGCGGGAATGGCAACGGCGGTACCAAAGCCGGCCATGCCCTCCATAAAACCGCCGAAACACCAGGCCACGAGCAGCGCCAGCAGACGACGATCGCTGCTGATGGAGGTGATCATACTGCCGATCACGTCCATGGCACCCGTGCGCACGCACAGGTTATACGTGAACACCGCGGCGATAATTACGAGCACGATGGGCCACAGGGCCATCAAAAAGCCCTCGAGCGAGGCCGTGGCTATCTGCGCCGCCGGCAAATGCCACCACGCAAAGGTGAGCACGCACGAAAGGGCGAACGAACCAATAGCGGCCTTCCAAGCTGGCCATTTAAAGCACAGCAGCATCACGACGAGCCAGATGATCGGCACAAGAGCCAGCAAAAACGCAGCGACATCCATGGGTAGAAACTCCTTGGTACCGCGCAAGCGGCATCGGGGGGGTCACAAAACTTCAACAGGATACCGCACGTTTACCGACAAATTACAGCCGCCCGCCGAAATTATTGAACAACCTGTTCAAAAACACGAATGGACGCCACCGCGACTATACTAGAGCGCAGCAAGAGAAAGGAATCGCCTTGAGCATCACGCCCCTCGATAGCATCCGCCGCGCCATCGCCCGCCGCAATGGCGTCGCCAACCCCACCGTATCGGGCAGCGTCACCGCAAAGGCCCAGGGCGGACGCATCGAGAACGGCCTGTTCCCCGCATCGCACACCGCCGAGGAGCTCGCACGCATCCAAGAGCTGAGCCAGCGTAACGCCGGCGGTCCCGACAGCAGCCAGACCACACGCCGTCGCCGCGAGCGCGATCGCCAACCCGGCCCCATCCACCGCATGGTCAATGCCTGGTGGAACCGCCTGCTCGGAGCCGTCTACGGCGGCGGCTTCTCCACGCAAGAAGCCGAGTACGAAGATCACGCCACCCGCCGCGACTATCTCTGGAATACCCTGGGCACCGCCGTATGGGGCATGGCGTTTCCGCTGCTCACCATTGTGTCGACGCAGCTCGTAGGCGCCGAGGAGGCCGGCAAGTTCTCCATCGCCTTTGTCACCGGCACGCTCATCATGATCGCGTGCAACTACGGCGTGCGCAACTTTCAGGTCTCAGACATCGACGAAAAAACCTCCTTCGCCTCCTACCAGCTCAACCGCTGGATTTGCGGAGCGCTCGCGCTGGCATGCGGCCTGGTATACAGCAGCGCCCGCGGCTACGATGCACAGATGGCCACGATCGGCCTGGGCGTCTACCTGTATAAGGTGATCGACGGCATCGCCGACGTGTACGAGGGCCGCCTGCAGCAGGCCGACAAGCTCTATTTGGCCGGCATGAGCCAAACGCTGCGTTCCGCCGGCGTCATCGTGGTCTTTAGCGTGGCACTGTTCCTCACACGCAGCATGCCCATCGCGGCCATGGCCATGGGTGTCACCGCCATCGCCTCGCTCGTGCTGGTCACCGCCCCGCTCGCCCTGCTCGAAACCGAAAAATCACGCCGCATGAGTCTGCGCGAGGCTGGCCACCTGTTTATCCAGTGCGCCCCGCTCTTTGGCGCGCTGTTCCTGTTCAACCTTATCGAGAGCATGCCCAAGTTTGTGATGGAAGGTACGCTGGCCTACAAGTATCAGCTGTACTTTAATGCCCCGTTCTTTCCGGCGCAGGGAATTTTGTTGAGCATTGGATTTATCTATAAACCGCAGCTCCTGCGTCTGTCGAGCATTTGGGC
The DNA here is from genome assembly GCA_018365375.1 of Collinsella sp. Lineage (GTDB taxonomy): Bacteria > Actinomycetota > Coriobacteriia > Coriobacteriales > Coriobacteriaceae > Collinsella. Next base: position 45,929 of record JAGZKE010000007.1, read on the forward strand.
GAATCCGCGTAAGCGTCGCCGCTTTGACCTGATTATTATTGCCGTTATGGCACTGATCGTGGTCATTACCGGAGCGTGCGCCGCATTTATGGCAGGCCCCGGCATCCCCATCATGAGCTTTATGTACGGCCTTAACTTTGAGCGCTACCGCACGCTGGCGCTGCTGATGGTTGTTGCCGGCGGCGTCACCGCGGCAATCGACTTTATCTACGCCATCATCACGGTGTTGCGCCACGCCGGCGACGTCACCAAGATCTACCTGATCTGCTTCGCCGTAAGCGTGGTGCTGCCGGTGATCCTGATTAAGCTGCTGGGTCTGATGGGCGCTGTGGTGAGCTACCTAGCCATCATGGCCCTACTCCTGGTGCTGCTGATTATCGAGTACACCCACATCCGCCAGCGCATCGAACGCGACCGCAACCCATACGGCGCCTAATTAGCTGCCCCCGGTCGCCGGAATTTGCGATGGAATCGCCCCGGCTGGGGTCTCGTTGCGGGCAATATGCATCACGCAAAACTAAGTGAGTAGACTTTTACCGAACCCCCAACCACACCGACAAACCGTAAGTCTGTGACCTGCGGTTTTATTGAGGCAAATATGTTGGGTGCTCGGCATTTCCAAAAAAGTCTACTCACTTAGTCAGCGGGCAGCCAAATGATTTTTAAATCCCCGTCCCAGAAAAATCATTTGATGGGCAGAAGGGCAAAAGTAGCCAAAAAAGCCCCGTCCCAAATTAGCTACGGTAGAACGGCGGAACAAGGTTATTCGCCCGGGTTGATGTTCGCGTAGAACTCGGCCCCGTCGTCCAGACGCAGAATGCCTACGCGGCCGAACTCCGACCCGGTGGCGGCGGCGCAGTCGATGTCGATGCGGTCGGGCTCGCCGGCGGTATCCTCGCCGCCCAGGCGCACGATCTGCCCGCGCCCCGACTCCTCGTCGAGCCCCGCCAGACCGCCCACCTCGCAATAACGTCCAAGCGACACCGTGGGCGTGTGGCCGCTCACCACGACCGGACCCTTGCCGTCGGAAGAAAGCAGCCCCGTCGGCGCATCCCAGTAGCCGTGACGAATCCACAGCAGGTCATCGGACGACTGCACGGCAAGCATCTGCTTCAGCAGTTCGCGATCGGCATCCACCGCCCCCGCACCATCGGCACAATCAACCCCATGTTCAAGCAAAAACGCCCGGGCCGCCTCGGTCTGGATGCCGGCATGTACCAGCAGGTACGGACGCTCGTCAGTCTCGACCACCGCGTAGAGCGGCAGCGTCGCCATCCAACGCACGAGCTCCTCGTACGCCTCAAATTCCATATCGTTGAGCTGCTGACGGGTAGTCCAACCGCCGTTGATATCCCAGGTCTCGGCATCGAGCGGATCCTGGCCAATGATGGCGTCGAGCATGATCTGCTCGTGATTGCCCTTGAGCACGCGAGCGTTGGGCAGCGAGCGCACGAGCTTAATAACACCAACTGGATCGGGCCCGCGATCGATCATGTCACCCAGCACGTACAGCGTATCGTCGGACGCCAGCGAAATCTTGGAAAGGGCCTCGTCCAGCGCGCGCACGTGCCCGTGAGCATCAGATGTCACATAGATCGCCATGGAACGCCTTTCCCTGCATTACGGCCGAAGCCCGGATCCGCAACTAAAACTTCAAGTTGAACTTAAACGTTACCCATTGTACTCCGTTGCAATAAAGCTGGAAAGGGTTGCATACCGTTAACGGTCGCCAGCGCACGCATGTCAACCCGCACCGCTCACACCACGCCGTCTGGCCCAGCGCCCCAACCAGCACCGCCCGCGCCTCCGCCTCGTGTCGAAAATGCGCACGCCCGCAATCCGCCCTCATAAACCCACCATCTTTGGGTACAAATAACCGCAGATAACTGACCGTGCCACGCCAACCACCCAGGAGCGGACACTACCCATGAACCAGATCCTTCTCTTTATCGGCCTCGTCATTATTCTGTGCCTGACCATCAAACCTGTCGGAAAAAAGCTCCCCTTCCCCACCCTGCTCATCTTTATCGTGCTCGGCATGCTGCTGGGCGTCAACGGCCCGGCGCGCATCGACTTTAGCGACTATGCGCTCACCGAAACCGTCTGCAGCACGGCGCTGCTGTTCATCATGTTCTACGGCGGCTTTAACACCAACATCGACCGCGCCAAACCTATCGCCGTGCCCGCGGTGCTGCTGAGCACCCTCGGCGTCGTCATCACCGCTGGCATCACCGGCGTGTTCGCGCATTTTGTGCTGGGCTTCGACTGGATCGGCGGCCTTCTGCTGGGATCGGTCGTGGCATCCACCGACGCGGCGAGCGTCTTTAGCGTGCTGCGCGAGCACAGCCTGTCGCTGAGAGGTGGCACCGACTCGCTGCTCGAGGTGGAATCGGGCTCCAACGACCCCGTCGCCTACATGCTCACCGCGGTGCTCGCTACCCTCGCGGCCGGCGGCGACGTTAACATCCCCGTGCTGCTGGCCAAGCAAATCATCCTAGGCGTGGGCTTGGGCATTGTCATCGGCTGGGCATCGGGCCGTCTGATCGAGCGCGCGCATGCAACAGCCGAGGGGGCGCAGACCATCTTCTTGTTCGCCGTGGCCATCGTCGCCTACGCGCTGCCGAGCTACCTGGGCGGCAACGGCTTTTTGGCAGTGTACCTTGCCGGCATTGTGCTGGGCGCAAGCGACATCACCGGCAAAGTCGGGCTGGCGCACTTCTTCGACACCCTCACCGAGATGGCAGAGATGACCATCTTCTTCTTGCTAGGCCTGCTCGTGACGCCCGCCCGTCTGCCGCAAATGCTGCTGCCGGGCCTGGCACTCATGGCGTTTATGCTCTTTGTGAGCCGCCCCATCGCCGTCGGTCTGCTGTTGGCGCCCTTTAAGACGAACCCTCGCCAGGTTGCACTCGTAAGCTGGGCGGGCCTGCGCGGCGCGGCTTCGGTCGTCTTTAGCCTCTTTGCCGTTGTGGCCGGTGTTCCCGGTGGGCACGACCTGTTTGACCTGGTCTTTGTGATTGCCGTGTCGAGCATTGTGGTGCAGGGCTCGCTGCTGCCGGCGGTGGCAAAGAAGCTCGATATGAACGATGCAGAAGGCGACGTGCGCCGCACGTTTAACGATTACCGCGACGAGGACGGCATGTCGTTCGTTAAGCTCAAGGTGGACGCGGGCCATCCGTTTGCCGGACACTCGCTCGCGGACATTGGCAGCGCCACAGATATGCTCGTTATCCTGGTGCTGCGCGACGGAGCGCACCCGGTACTGCCCAACGGTGATACCGTCATCGAGGAAGGCGACCTGCTGGTGATGGCCGCCCCAACGTTTGAAGAGCGCGCCGAGGTTACGCTGCGCGAGGTCACCGTGACTCCCCACGGTCGCCTGGCCGGCCAGCGCCTGCGCGATGTGCCGCAAGGCAAGCATCCGTTTATTGTGGTGATGCTCAAGCGCGAAGGCCAGACGATCATCCCCGATGGCAACACCCTAATATACGCCGGCGACGAAGCCGTCATCGCCACACTGGCATCGTAGTGACTAGGAGGTAGCTAATTTAGGACGAAGAGATCAAGCGCCTAGAGAACCTCATGTCTTCGCTCGCAGATTTGGATTTGCCTGAGGAGTAAGGTCACCCCTCCCCCATGTAACCATCCTGTAAATCATAGCGGCGTAGTCGAGTTTTACCGCGATGCGGTCGCGCCCGGCGCTCCACTGTGCTAAAGTATCCCGAACGTTCAAACGACTACGAGGGGAACTAGAAGATGGCACGTGTGCACAACTTCTCAGCTGGCCCGGCCGCGCTGCCTACAAGCGTGCTCGCCGAGATCGCCGACGAGATGATGGACTACCGCGGTTGCGGCATGTCCGTGCTCGAGATGAGCCATCGATCTAGCATGTACCAGCAGATCATCGACGACGCCGAGGCAACCCTGCGCCGTCTGCTGAACATCCCCGACAACTACCGTGTCCTGTTTTTGCAGGGCGGCGCCACGCTGCAGTTTGCGGGCATCCCCATGAACCTCATGCGCCGCGGGCGCGCCGGCTACATCGTGACCGGCAACTTTGCCAACAAGGCATACAAAGAAGCCGCCAAGTACGGCGAGGCCGTGCTGCTCGCAAGCTCCGAGAGCACCAATTTCGACCGCATTCCCACCATGGCCGACATCAACGCGCGCATTGCCGCCGAGGCCGCGGGCGACGGGCTCGACTACGTCTACATCTGCCAGAACAACACCATCTTTGGCACCATGTACCACGAGCTGCCTAACTGTGGCGATGTGCCGCTGTTCGCCGATGTCTCGAGCTGCTTCCTGTCGCAGCCGCTCGACGTCGAGCGCTACGGACTCATCTACGCCGGCGCGCAGAAAAACGCCGGCGCCGCGGGTGTGACCGTGGTCATCGTGCGCAACGACCTCATCGCAGATGGCCCCGCCTTTGCGCAGACGCCGCAGTACATGGACCTCAAGACCCAGGCCGCCAAGGGCTCCATGCTCAACACGCCCAACACCTTTGGCATCTACGTGTGCGGCAAGGTGTTCCGTTGGGTTGAGCAGACCGGCGGACTTGCCGCCATGGCCGAGCGCAACTGGGCCAAGGCCAACCTGCTCTATGACCTGCTCGAACACAGCGAGCTGTTCCATAGCACCACGCAAGCCGAAAGCCGCTCCATCGCCAACGTCACCTTCCGTACCGGCGACGCCGAACTCGACGCGGCCTTTGTCGCAGGCGCGGCCAAGCACCAGATTCAAAACGTCAAGGGCCATCGCCTGGTGGGCGGTATGCGCGCCAGCGTCTACAACGCCGTAACCATGGAAGACGTGCAGGCACTGGCCTCGTACATGAAGGACTTCGAAGCGCAGCATAGTTTGAGTCCGCGATCTAACTAGCCCGCAACACGCGGGCCGACAAGCCACTTCAAACCACTTGTTTTAGACAAACCTGCTAAGGAGTTTTTCATGCGCAAAATTAAAACCATCGACGACATTACCAAAGACGGCAAGGTCGAGTTTGGCGAGGGCTACGAGTTTGTGGGCACCGCCGAGGAGGCCGACGCCATCCTGATGCGCTCCACCGACCTGCACGGCTACGAGCTGCCCGAGGGCATCCGCGCCATCGCCCGCTGCGGCGCCGGCGTCAACAACATCCCAGTCGAGGAGTACGCCAAGAAGGGCGTCGTCGTCTTTAACTCCCCCGGCGCCAACAGCAACGCCGTCAAGGAGCTCGTCCTGGGCATGCTGGTGCTTTCGAGCCGTGGCGTGGTGCAATCGATGAACTGGGTGCGCGACAACGCCGACGACCCCGAGATCCAGGTCGATGCCGAGAAGGCCAAGAAGGCCTTTGTGGGCCGCGAGCTCAAGGGTAAGCGCATCGGCGTCATCGGTCTGGGCAACGTGGGCTCCAAGGTTGCTAACGCCTGCGTCGACCTGGGCATGGACGTCTACGGCTACGATCCGTTCATTTCCGTCGAGCACGCGTGGGTGCTGAGCCGCGAGGTGCAGCGCGTGGGTACGCTCGAAGATCTGTGCCGCGGCTGCGACTACCTCACCGTGCACGTGCCCAGCAAGGCCGACACCATCGGCATGATCAGCACCGAGCAGATCAACCTGCTGGCACCCGACGCAGTGCTCATCAACTACGCGCGTGAGACCATCATTGACGAGGACGCCGTCGACGCCGCCCTGCGCGAGGGCAAGCTCAGCTGGTTTAGCTGCGACTTTGCCACGCCCAAGACCGTCAAGATGCCCAATACGTTTATCACCACGCACTCGGGCGCCGGCACCGGCGAGGCCGAGGCCAACTGCGCCGATATGGCCATCAGCGAGCTCAAGGATTACCTGGAGAACGGCAACATCGCACACAGCGTCAACTACCCCGCCTGCAGCATGGGCAAGGCGCGCGCCGCAAGCCGCATCGCCTGCCTGCACGCCAACGTGCCCAACATGATCGGCCAGATCACGGCGATCCTGGCCAAGGACAATGCCAACGTGCAGCGTATGACCAACGAGTCCGCCGGCGAGAACGCCTACACCATGTTCGACACGGACGAGCACCTGGACAGCAGCACCATCGAGGCGCTCAAGCGGATTCCGTCGATGTATCGCGTACGCGTGATCAAGTAGCGCCGGCTGATCTGACGGGCAGTTCCCCATGTGGCCTGCCCGTCGCTGACATTGAATGCCCGCGGGGGCGCCTTTCGCACGAGAGGCGCCCCCATTTTTGTGAGCGCTCCATTAAATGCACCGAGCCGCTTCTTGACATACAATTTGTATGTTGACCTAACTATCTGTGAGGTGCCTATGGTTGATACAGATTTTGCTTGGCGGCTTACGCAAGGGCTCGTGCGGATCGACAGTTCCGACCCAGGTGCGTATGAGGGCGAGATTGAACGCTATATCAAAGCGTTGGTTGAGGAACGGTTGGCGCAGCTGAGCCATCCGGTACTCGATGCCGTGCAGATTGCAGAGCTCGAAGTACTCCCCGGGCGCCGCAACCTTATGGTCACCGTGCCGGGCCAAAGCGACGAGCCGCGACTCGTCTATATCTGCCATATGGATACCGTTACGCTGGGCGATGGCTGGGACGCGGACATTCCGCCGCTCGGGACGGTTGTGCATAACGACAAACTCTATGGCCGTGGCGCCTGCGACATGAAGGGTGGCCTGGCCTGCGCCATTGCCGCGCTGGTCCATACGCTCGAGCGCGTGGTGGCGGATGGCGCGCTGCCCCGCCGCGGCTTTTCGCTCATCTGCTCGGTCGACGAGGAAGATTTTATGCGCGGCTCAGAGGCCGCGATCGATGCTGGCTGGGTCGGCTCGCGCGAATGGGTGCTGGACACCGAGCCCACCGACGGACAGATCCAGGTGGCGCACAAGGGGCGTACGTGGTTCGAGATTGAAATGGCTGGCGTGACGGCGCATGCGAGCCAGCCCTGGAAGGGCGCGGATGCCGTCGCCGCCATGGCCGAGGCCGTGTGCTCGCTTCGCCGTGCGTTCGCGGCACTGCCCGTGCATGATGAGCTGGGGCCATCGACCATCACGTTTGGACAGATCGAGGGTGGCTATCGTCCCTATGTCGTGCCCGACCACGCCAAGGTCTGGGTCGATATGCGTCTGACCCCGCCGACCGATACGGCCGCCGCAACGCGCATGGTAGAGCAGGCCATCGCCATCGCCGAAGCCGCCGTTCCCGGTTGCCATGGCAGCTACACCGTGACGGGCGACCGCCCCGCCATCGAGCGCGACCCGAACTCTCCCCTTCTAGCAGCGCTCAAGCGTGCCGCCGATGACGTGACGGACGCGGACACGACCGTCGGCTTCTTTACCGGCTACACCGACACCGCCGTCATTGCCGGCAAGACGGGTAACCGCAATTGCATGAGCTACGGTCCCGGGTCGCTCGCGCTCGCGCACAAGCCCAACGAATATGTGCCCCACGCCGATATCGTTCGTTGTCAGCAGGTGCTAATCGCGCTCGCCGATAACGTGCTCTGGGACGCGAGCGGCCAAGTTGGGGCATAATAAGCCGCGAACAAACCGACTCGCGCGTTAGGACCGCCCATGAAAGCACTTCCGTTTCCCTGCATCCGCCCGGCTCAGGACCGCGTGCTCGAAGCGCTGTCCGCAATGGGCAGCATCCTGAGCGGCAACGATGCCCTGCGCGGAGCCATTGCCGATGGCCTGATGCTCAAGGACCCAGGTGCAGCGTATTACGTGTACGAATGCTCGGGGGAGCCGGGACGCGTGACGGGTGTCGTGGCGATTTGCCCGACGAGTGTATTTGCGGGCGACAAGAGCGATGCCAGCGCTGACGTGGCCGCCGCTGCGCGCGCGATCGCCGAGCTCAAAGTGCAGCCGCGCCCCGTGTCGCTCGCCTACGAGGCCTCGCCCGTCATGGATATCATCCTGGGCGCCGCCAAAGAGGGCGCGTCGCTCTACGCCGTTACCGACCCCGCGGGCATTACACACCGCGCGTGGGAGGTCAAGCGCGAGGACGCCGTCGGGGCCATCCGCGCTATGCTCGACCAAGCACCGGAGCCGGCACTGACCGACGACCCCGCCTACGCCGCCGCTCTGACCGGGGCGTCGCAGCTGCTGGCCGATGAGGCCCGTGCCGCCGGAACGTACACCGGCAAGGAGCCGTTCAACTTTACCGTTGCCGTGCTCTTCCCCGCCGCGCAGGTCAGCGGCGCCGCGCCGCAAGTTCCGACAGGTCTGCTCACGCACCAGGTCGCGCGGTTCTAGCAAGACCAGACCGCCCAGCACAATAATCGGCAGCTCAACAAACAGGGGGCGGAGATGCAGCAGGTACATGCATCTCCGCCCCTTTCGCGTCGAGAAGTTATGCCGGCGACCCGTGCCGCCGCGCTCGCGTTATCCGCGCTGCGGACCCGCAGTAGCCACGAGCGGTTCAAGCCCCAGCTCGCGCGCATAATCTTCCTGCGTAAAGACTTCGACCAGCTCAAACGTACCGGCCTCGTCGTCAAACACGAAATGCAGCACCGAGCAGTTGCCCGGCACGCGATCGCGCTCATCAGCCGCCGCACCCTTCACGTGGTCCATGAACTCCTTGATGGCCGAGCCGTGGCTCACCGCGAGCACGCACTCGTGGTCCGGGCGACGCATAAGATCGGTCAACGTCGCCACCACGCGCTCGCGCACCTGCATCTGGCCCTCGCCGCCAAACTGGCGATAGAAGTCGCGCCACGGGCGCTCGGGCATGAGTATCACGCGCTCGGCCTCAAAGTCGCCAAAGAACCACTCACGCAGGCCGTCCAGGCGCTCGTACGCCAAGCCCGGCCACAAGTTGGCGATAGTCTGCTCGGTGCGATGAAGCGTGGAGGTGTAGGCATGATCGGGCTCAACGCCGCGCGCACGTAAAAACATGCCGGCGCGCGCCGCCTGGTCGCAACCCAACTGCGTAAGCGGCGAATCACTCCACCCCTGAATGATACGCTTAAGGTTGAATATCGTCTGTCCATGACGGACCAGATACAGATCTTTATTCATAGGGGTCCTTTCGTTCGTTACCAACCCAAGAGCGAAAACGCCCCGTCGCAATAGCCAAAATGAAGCACGGCACCGTTGTCGGGTAGCTCTCCCTCGCCAGTCACATACTCAAGAAACTCCTGGCAGGCTGAGCCGTGGGAAACCGCCAGCACGCAGTCGTGCTGCGGCCTGGCCATGATGCGGGACAGCGCCCCGACCATACGTGCGCGAAGCTCACTTTCCGACTCGCCACCAAAGGCAACCGGATAATCACCCCAGGGCTGCGGCGGCATCTCGCGATTTGATGTGCCCTCCAGCGAGCCAAAATGCCACTCACGCAGGTCATCGACCAGCTCAATGGAACGGCCCTCGCCAACGATAAGCTCGGCCGTATGCCGCGCCCGGCCCAACGGCGAGGAATACACATGATCAAAGGCCACGCCACGCGCCGCAAACGCCGCGCGCGTCGCCAGCGCCTGCTGACGCCCGCGCGCCGTAAGCGGCGAATCGTGCCAGCCCTGCAAAATGCTCTGCACATTGAGCTCAGTCTGCCCATGCCGCACCAAATACAGATCCGCCACACACCCTCCCCTCGTACCACCACAAAGGGGACAGGCACCTTTGTGGTGGTTTACCGCTGGATCACACCGCGGTGACACTCAACTACACCAGCACGTCGGCGAGCGAACGCTTGGGTACGTGGTGCACCTGCGCCTCGTCGCGCCAATAATTGATGGAGCCGTCGGGGTTGGAATCGATCGCATCGATCACCTGTGTCTCGGCCGGAACGCCAAACGCCATGATCAGCTTGAGCTCATATTTGTCGTTATCGAGCCCCATGGCATCGATCGCGCGGGGCGTAAAGGCCTTGAACATACAGGCTGCCACCTCAGGCGTGGCGCTGCGGGCGGCGAGCATCATCGTCTGCGCGGCAATGCCCGTGTCGACCTCGGTAATGGGAGCGGCTGGCTTGCCCGGAACGGCGCGCTCAGCCAAAATCGCGATGTAGCCGGTCGGGCGCTCACCCTCGGCAGGACCCGGCCAATCCTTAAGCGCACCGGCCCATGCAAGCTCATCAAATACGCGCGCGCAATCCACGGCACCGCTCACCACATGAAAACGCAGACGCTGAGCATTGGCGCCGCAGGGAGTCAGGTGAGCCAGCTCTGCCAGCTCGAGCAAAAACTCACGCGGCACGCGCATGGACTCGTCAAAACGGCGGCACGTACGGGCACGACGGACCAGCGCATCAAACGCTTCCAAGCCGAGCTTTTCGCAACCCTGCTCTGCCATCGATTCGACACTCGACGGCGCCTCGGGAACTGCTTCGTTCATAGGGACCCCCAATACAAGCCAATTGTCCTTAGGAAAATCTAACCTAAAACGTAGGCAATAACGAACAGGGCTGCAATGTTCTACACCTGTTGAATAGAAAATCGCAACGTGGGGAACAACGGAAACAATTCGGGGCCTTTGGGTTACGTTTCGCCCTCTCCGACCCATACGCCAGCGCCTTTAGGCGATACTGGTTGTAACGATCAAGGCTTACGCCGCACGGAAAGGAGACATTATGGGCATCTTTAAGAATGATGACCAAAAATCGAGCCAGTTTGGATTTGACGAGAAAAGCATGGCAGGCAAGGCCGTCAAGGCCGTGCGCTGGATTTACGCCATCACGGGCGTCTTGGCGCTCGTCGCCGGCATCGCACTGCTGTTTGCGCCTGCCAAGTCCCTCGTCTTCCTAACGACCGTCTTGGGCTTCTACTTTGTGATCACGGCCGCGATCAGGCTGTTTACCGCTGTTTTCGAGCCACTGCTGCCCACCGGCTGGCGCGTGACGAGCATCATCTCCAACCTACTCATTATCTTGGGCGGCGTCATAATCCTGCGCAACCAGGCCTTCTCGACCGCGACGCTCACCACGATGGTGGTTATCGTGGCCGGCTTTGGCTGGATCGTCGAAGGTGTCATGTCCATTCTGGAGTCCGAGCTTTCGTCCAACCGTGCCCTCGCCATCCTGAGCGGCGCGCTCTCCATCATCGCCGGCATGTTCGTGTTTATCTATCCGCTGTGGTCGGCCAAGATGCTCGTCATCTTTAGCGGCGCCGCACTGCTGGTGTTTGGCGTAACGCTGATTGTTCGTGCTATTCAATTTGGCAAACTGGTGCACTAGATGCCACGAACGCTCTTTATTGATGCAGACGCCTGCCCGGTCACGCGCGAGTCGATTGACTGCGCGCGGCGGGCGGGCGTCGCCGTTGTTATCGCCGGCAACAGCACGCAAAACCTGGAACGGCACATTCGCCGCGACGACCCGCGCGACGCCGAGCACGCGCGACGCAGATTTTGGGTCACGACGCTCGATGTGAGCGTGGGCGCCGACAGCGCCGACTTTGCCATTGTCGAACGCCTGCAGGCGGGCGACGTGGTCGTGACGCAGGACATTGGCTTGGCGAGCATGGTGCTCGGGCGCGATGCCGCCGCCATCGGTGTGCGCGGGCGCGTCTACGACAAAGCGACCATCGACATGCAGTTGTTTATTCGCCACGAGGAAAAGAAGGTACGCCGCGCCGGGGGACGCACTCGCGGACCGGCGGCATTTACCAGCGAAGACCGGGCCCGCTTTAAACGCAACCTCACCGAGCTGCTGCACTAACCAAGGTAGATTTTTGGGACATGCCTAAAAATCTACCTTTTTGTTTTGGCAGCGGGGAATGCCCTGGTCACAGGGGTAGATCGTAAGACATGTCCCAATAATCTACTTAAAGGCCAACGGCGGATAGGATAAGGCCCCAGCCGGCGCCGATGACGTACATCATGACCAGGAACACGGCGTTTTCGCGGGCGCTGCGGTTGGTGCGGAACAGCACCAGGTAGCCCACGCCGGCAGAAATGAGCGTGCCGGCGAGCATCGGGGCCAGCTGCAGCGCGCCTTCCAGGTACAGTTGCGTGATGACGACGCTGGCCGAGCAGTTGGGAATCAGGCCGACAAGCGCCGAGCCCAGGACCGCAAGCGTCTCGTTGCCGCGCAGGAACTGCCCGATCGCCGACTCGCCAAAGATCTCGAGCACGGCGACCAGAATCAGCGTCACCAGGAAAATGAATACCGACACCTGCACGGTATGCGAGATCGCGCTGCGAATAATCGACAGGAGGGGCGCGCCCTCGTGAGAGCGGGAGTGACCGTGGCCATCATGGTGTTCATGCTCGTCCTCATGACCGTGATCGTGGCCATGTCCGTGTTCGTGCTCGTCCTCATCATCATCGCAACCGCAATGGTCGCGCTCGCACAACTCGTGGATGTGGTCGGCGCTCACGCCCGCCTCGGCCACTTCATCAATGATGTCGCCCCCGGTATGGTCGTCGTGCGCGCAGTTCACATGAGCCGGATTGGCAGCGGTCCCCAGCACGGTACGGCGAATCGCCGCATGCGCGCGGGCATTACGACGAAGGCCGCGGATAGCCGCGTCCACGATAAAGCCCGTGACCAGCGCGATCAGTGCCTTCGAAGCCAAAAGCATCGCCATGGTCTGCACGGGCACCTGCTCGGCGAGCAACAGCGGCAGCATCTCATCGGAGGTCGAGAGGAACACGGCGACCAGCGTGCCCAGCGTCACGACACGGCCGGCGTACAGCGTTGCTGCCATGGCCGAAAATCCGCACTGCGGCACCATGCCCAGCAACGAGCCAGCCACAGGACCCGCAGCGCCGGCGCGCTTGATAGCGCCGTTGACGCGGTCGCCCGCAACGTGCTCAAGTGTCTCGAGAGCAAGATACGTCACCAACAAAAACGGCGCCAGCGAGAGCGTGTCCTTGCCGGCGTCGAGCAGAATATCAATCAGCAAATCCATGACGGATGGAACCTTTCATGTCTTTCGGCAGCATTGTAAAAGTCCTAGCGGTCAACTAGGGTATTGTAGTTGTCCTAGGCGCGATGCCAATAGTTGCCCATGGTAAACTATCATCTCGCCACATCTCAATGAACCCGAGCCGCGCGGTGCGGCCCGTCCAAGGAGCAGTTATATGAACGTTTCACAAGCACTCGAATACGAGCGTCAGCCGTTTATCCCCATGTTTATCTATGGCGATCACGGCGCCATGGAGTCCGAGCGCCAGAAGGGCGAGGAGGCCCTTAAGGTGCTCGAAACCGAGTACTTTACCGCCGAGGGCGACCCCAGCTTCGACTTTGCCACCGTGCGCGACCTGGCTGACCGCAACCGCGACCTGTGCGACCAGATTGGCGAGGCGCGCCTGCGCAACGTGACGCCCGCGACGCTTTCGCGCGGCCTGTCCGATGCCGACACCTGCGCCGCCATCGGTAAGATGCAAAAGCGCACCGCCGCGTCGGTCATGCGCGAGATCCGCGGCGACCGCGACGCGCTCGGCGTGGCCTACGCCCGCAAGCCCATCCAGGGCACCGTGCTCGGTATCGACATCGAGACCACCGGCCGTGCACCCGAGCGCGGTTATATCATCAATGTGGGTTGGGAAATCATGGAGCTCACCAGCGACGCCGTCCCGCACGACGCCGAGGCACACTACTGCGGCCTGCCCGACATCTACCGCAGCGAGGATGTGCCGTTGTCGAATATCCACCACATCACCTGGGACGACATCGACGGCAAAAAGCCGTTCCGCGAGAACAAGGAACTGCAGAAGCAGCTGCTCAAGCTTATGAAGAAGTACCCGTACATGGCGCATAACGCCGCGTTCGAAGACAGTTGGTTCAAGATCCACCTGGACGGTTACGCCGAGGCACGCCGCGCCGGCAAGATCATCGTCATCGACTCGCGCCAGATCTGCCGCAGCTTGGATGCCGACGTCCGCTCGCTCCCCCGCGAATCCGCCCCCGCCGCGCTCGAGAACTGGGCGCGCCGGCGCGGCACCCTCGCCGCCGACGCCAACGAGCAGCACCTGGGCCTCGACGACACCGACCTCATGCTCCGCACCGTCCAAGCCGAGTTCAACCTCAAGAACCTGTTTGCCAAGTAGAAACGCCTGCGACAAGCATGGCCCCGTTCACGAGCGGCCCCGCAGCGGGAAACCCCGCAGCGGGGCCGCCCTACGTTCCACAGATAGATTTGCCATCACAAATTCTGAACCCTCATTTTGAACGATTTCGGCCAATTCCCGACGCGTAATTCGTTGTCGGATGGTGATGCATCACTATCAAATGTGTGGCAGTTGAGTATTTATATGCTATAGCTAAGCTGCGAAAACTTTTATTTAGGGCATACCAACTCATAATTGCGTCAAGCTTTTGGACAGCATTTGGTTAGACCTCTAAAACGGCTTTTCCACTCAGCGCCGTCAACACGGCATTAGCTGACACGATATATATCATGAGTATCGTATTGTCACATACCACTGCAAAAGCGGTCTACCAGGCCGCGCATTCGGTGTCTGCGAAAGGCATCGAGTCCTGTAGCCCTGCCGCGATTTACGGATCATGTCCCACCGGAACGTTCCTTGACGCAGCCGCAGAATGGCTCACCAAACATGATGTTTCCCTCGACACAAATGATTCCCTCGAGGTGATGGTGTTTGATCGCAGGAATGCGCGCTATGCAATGAACTGTCAATGCCACGTTTCTTCAAAACGATTCTCGAACTCACGCTTTATAGAGCTCAAAGATGGCATCTTCATTGTTGGCGTTGAGCTTTGCGCACTTCAGGCCGCCACCTATCTTTCTTTTCGCGAACTAGTGGAGTACTACTTTGAACTGTGCGGCGCTTATTCCCTTGGAACCGACTCTTCCACCTCCTATACCGAGCGTTTCGCGCTCACCTCGACCGAGAGGTTAAAGCAGTTCTTTAATTCCATTACCAGATGCGACGGTCTGGCCCTTGCCCGAAAGGCGATCCAATGTGTGCGCGACGGATGCCGGTCTCCTATGGAAACAGCCTTTGTCATGATGTTAACGCTGCCCAAAAGCGAAGGAGGGCTTGGTATTAAGGGAATTGAGACCGATTACGAGGTGCAGGTCACCACTGCCGCAAAGAATCTCACGAGACGCAAAAAGTTCTTTATGGATGCGTATCTAAAGAAATCTCGCACAGACATTGAATACAACGGTTTTTATCATGACGCGGAAGAAGACCGCGCCATCGATGAGGAGCGCAAGAATGCGCTTGCGTCCATGGGATACGGAATCATCACCGTCAGCCGTTATTCCTTTATGCATGCCAGCTCTTTTGTTAGGGTCATGGAAGCAATCCAGCGGAAAGAGGGCGTACGCCCCTCGCGTCTGCCAAAAGACTTTCAAATCATGCAAGAGGACCTGAGACAGTTTGTGCTCAGAAGGTTTATAGAAGAGAAAAAGCGAATTCAGAAGCAGCTTCGCCAGGATTCCGAAGATCGTCAACGAATCGACCTCGAAAAAGCAACACTCGAAGGCATCACGCTGGATGACCCGACAATTAATGAAGTTGCAGCAATCGATGACATGCAGACTGTCGAATCCGACAGCCCATCATTTGCCCAAACAAGCAGTCTCACGCCCGAGGGCAAGGTCTTCGGTGCCGGAAACTAGGCCGGCTAACAAGGTGGGTACCCTAACGATGTGCAAAATTGCGAGTATTCAGCAAGGTCGGGTGTCTATCACCCTCGAGTGGATCCAAATGTGAAGCGAAATCACTCTTGCGTGAGAGCGTTAGGCAACATTTGAGGAAGAACTCATCGGATTAACACCCAAAGATAACTCTTGAACTGCATTATATGACCTGCAATAAATTAGCGGACCCCCTATAGTTGCAGAATACTCCATTTTTTGCACGGCACGAGGGTACCCACCTTGGCATCGACTATCAAAAAACGCTCAGTCCGGGATCTCGTCACCTATTCCCCATCATTTTGTACAACGAATTACCTGAACGTCATTGACATATGAACATGCACTCATATAATCGAAAGTAAATTATATGAGCGCATGTTCATATGAAAGGATATTGCAATGAGCATCCGCGTTGATGAAACGAAACTCGACATCGAGGCCACCGAACCCGCGATCCCGACCACCTGCTCGCCCGAGGACCTTCCCGACGAGGAGCTTCTCTACGACCTCGCCGACCTGTTCAAGGTCTTCAGCGACACCACGCGCATCAAGATTCTCTATGCTCTCATGGGCCGCGAGCTCTGCGTGGCAGACATCGCCGAAGCGACCGAAACCTCGCAGTCCGCGGTGTCGCACCAGCTGCGCACACTCAAGCAGTCACACCTGGTTAAATTCCGGCGCGACGGGCGCAATATCCTATACTCGCTCGCCGACGACCACGTCTACACCATGCTCAACCAGGGCATGAGCCACATCTGCGAATAGCGACCAACCACGGTACCAGCGCGGCCTGCACCCAAGCCGCAAATACGGGGAAAGGAACCCACCATGAAAAAGCAGTTCAAGCTCGACGAGATCGACTGCGCCAACTGCGCGCGTAAGCTTCAGGACGAGCTGGCCAAGCTCGAGGGCGTCAAGTCCGTTTCGGTCAACTTTATGACCCAGAAGCTGACGCTCGAGGCCGATGAAGCCGAGTTCGACGAGGTCCTCGACCGCGTTGTGGAGTTCACCGCCGACGCCGAGCCGGACTGCGAGATCATTCTCTAGCCCAGGTTTACGCCAACCCGCAAGGCCGCGCTTGACGCGGCCTTTGCTCGCGAAATTGTATGAGCGAATGTTCATACGTTCAAATGGGAGGATACGAGTCATGGCCACCGCCGACCCCAAGAAGAAAAAGAAGAAGCGCAAGAAAAAAGAGTCACTCGAGCATAAGCGCAACCGCATACTGGTAGCGCTGGGCATTTTTGCCGTGGTGTACGCCCTCGATGAGCTCGGCACCCTCACTGCCGCATTCGGCACCCCGGGCGACATCTACGCCAGCTTCGCACTGTTCCTCGTGCCGTTTTTGATTGCCGGCTACGACGTGCTCCAAAAGGCATACAACAACATCCGCCGCGGCAAGGCGTTCGACGAGAGCTTCCTCATGGCCGTCGCGACCATCGGCGCGTTTGCCATGGTGCTCTTCCCCGACACCGATCCGCACATGGCCGAAGGCGCCGCCGTCATGCTGTTCTACCAGGTCGGCGAGCTGTTCCAGGCATACGCCGTGGGCAAGAGCCGTAAATCGATCAGCGCCATGATGGACATCGCACCCGACTACGCCAACGTCGAGCAACCCGACGGCACACTCGAGCAGGTCTTCCCCGATGACATCGCCGTGGGCACCGTCATCGTCGTCAAGCCCGGCGAGCGCGTGCCTATCGACGGCGTCATCGTCGAGGGCGAGACACAGCTCGATACCGCCGCGCTCACGGGCGAGTCAGTCCCCCGCCCGGCCAAAGCCGGAGACGATATCATCAGCGGCTGCATCAACATGACGGGGCTCATCCACGTGCGCACCACCAAGCCCTTTGGCGAGTCCACCGTCGCACGCGTCCTGGAGCTCGTGGAAAATGCCAGCGAAAAGAAGGCGCGCACTGAGAACTTTATCACGCGCTTCGCCCGCGTCTACACGCCCGCCGTCACCGGCGCTGCCGCGGTACTCGCGCTCGGCGGCGGCTTGGTCACCGGCGCCTGGTCCGACTGGATCCTGCGCGGCCTGACCTTCCTGGTCGTCAGCTGCCCGTGCGCGCTCGTGATTAGCGTCCCGCTCAGCTTCTTTGGCGGCATTGGCGGCGCATCCAAGCTGGGCGTCCTCATCAAGGGCTCCAACTACCTCGAGACGCTCGCCGATGTGGACACCGTCGTCTTTGACAAGACCGGCACGCTCACCAACGGCACGTTTTCGGTCGTGGCGGTACACCCCGAGGCTGGCTACACCGAGCAGTCGCTGCTTGAAGTCGCAGCTCTTGCGGAGTCGTTCTCCGATCACCCCATCGCGCAGTCCGTGCGTGTCGCCTACCAGGGCGAGGTCGACCCCAAGCGCGTTAGCAACTCCGCCAACGACGCGGGCCACGGCGTGACGGCAACCATCGACGGCAAGCACGTCGTCGTTGGCAACGCAAAAATGCTCGCCGCGACCGGAGTCGAAGCGCCCGATTGCGAGGTCGTCGGTACGATCCTTCACGTGCTGGTCGATGGCATCTATGCCGGCCACATTGTAATTGCCGACACCGTCAAGGCCGATGCCGAGCAGACGATCAGCGACCTGCACGCCGCCGGCGTCAAGCGCACCGTCATGCTCACGGGCGACCGCGAGGAGGTTGCGGCGTCTGTGGCCAAGCAACTCAGTCTCGACGAGTTCCACGCGCAGCTGCTGCCGGGCGATAAGGTCGAGCGTGTTGAGGCGTTGCTCGCGGCCGAAAGCGGCAAGGGCAAGCTCGCCTTTGTCGGCGACGGTATCAACGACGCACCTGTGCTTACGCGCGCCGATGTGGGCATTGCCATGGGCGCTATGGGTTCCGACGCCGCGATTGAGGCCGCCGACGTGGTGCTCATGGATGACAAGCCGTCCAACATTTCCCGCGCGATCCGCGTGGCGCGCAAGACCATGGCGATTGTTTGGCAGAACATCATCTTTGCGCTGGGCATTAAGCTGCTGATTCTAGTGCTGGCAGCACTCGGCATTGCCAACATGTGGCTTGCTGTGTTCGGCGACGTAGGCGTGGCGATCATCGCCATCCTGAACGCCATGCGCGCGATGGGTGTCAAGAACCTGTAGCGTTCGTGGGCTGTCCGGCCGGGACCGGGCTTGGTTTTGAAAACGTCCTCGCGCATGAGGCCCGTCTTTCCTGCTCCTGCGGAGCAACGGAAAGACGGGCCTCGCGCTGCGGAGTGTTTTCAAAACCAAGCCCGGCCCCGACCTGCGTTGACACAGCTGGTGGTTCTTGGGCATCGCTTACTGACGGGGTTCCTTGTCTGAATTGGACTTAGTTGGTGGTGCTACTGATCCCGGTCGCTGTCCCGCGCCGCTGCGGGAGTGCTAGTCGGTCATTATTGGCGCCGAAGCACCGTCCCGTCCCAGCATCGCCCTCAGCTTCTCGAAGCTTTCCTCGCTTAGGCAGTGCTCCATGTGGCAGCCCTCTTGCGACGCGACCTCAGCCGAAACACCCGCATCCTCTAGCAGCCCCACGAAAAAGCAGTGACGCTCCCACATTTGGCGCGCGACCTCCAGACCACGCTCCGTCAGATGAACGTCGCGCTTGCCCATTTCGACATAGCCGTTGCTTTCCAACGTCGCCATGGCCTTGGAAACGCTCGCCTTGGTTACGCCGAGGTGCTCCGCAACGTCGATCGAGCGCACGATGCCCTGACGTTCCGACAGAACGTAGATCGATTCGAGATAGTCTTCTCCGGATTCACGTAGGGCCATGGGCCGCCTTTCGCGATGATTGCTAGTTAGCCTTTGGATACTTTTCACAGCTTACTTTACCGCAAAAGTTGCCCATGTCTTACTACTTTGCCTAAAAGTTAGCCGTGTTTCACAAAACGTGCGGGACGAAAACAAAATGGGGACGCCCCGCAAGGAGTGTCCCCAGGTGCCGGCAGAAAAGGAGCGTCCCAAAGTGCCGAGCCGCAGCTATAACAGGCCAAAGTGCTTTGCGGCGTTGTAGATCCCATCGTCGTCCACGGCGGTCGTCACGTAGGTCGCCGCAGCTTTCACCGTGTCCTGCGCGTTGCCCATGGCCACACTTGTGCCCACGGCCGAGAACATCGACAGGTCGTTCTCGCCGTCGCCAAAGGCAATCGCTTGACTCGCGTCGATGCCCAGGCGCTCCAGCGTCGCCGCCACACCCAGGTCCTTGCCGCCGTTGGCCGGAATAATGTCGCAGAACAGGTCGCACCAGCGCGTGGTGAGCGAATGCGACACGGCATCGGTCACGATATGCTCGTCAACTGGGTCAACAAAGGCACAGAACTGATAGACCGGCGCGTCAAAGGCATGCTCAAACGGCTCCTCGTGGTAGACGATTCCCGCGTTGCTGCCAGCCGTCACCACGCGCTCGGACAGGCGGTTCACAAACGAGTTCTCGCCCTGCATGCACAGTGAGTCGTAGCGCCCCTGCGCCACCTGGTCCACAATCACCGCAACGTCGTCCGGATCGATCGGGCAGCTGCGGTAGACGCCCTTGGCATCAAAACAGTGCTGGCCCGAAAGCGTAATGTACGCATCCCAGCCCAGGTCGAACAGCCAGTCCGGCATCTGGTAGGTCGGACGGCCCGTGGCGATCACGCACGCAATCCCCTGCTCGCGAAAGCTGTCGAGCACCTGCTGCGCCGACGCCGGAATCCGGTGGGTCTTAAAGCTCAGCAGCGTACCGTCGATATCGAAAAACGCGGCTTTGATCATTCTCGCCTACTCCTCGCCCTCGAGCTTTTCGCTCGCCTCGAGCCACGCCATCTCCAGCTCGTCCATGGCGGCGTGAGCCTCGTCGATCTTTGCCTGCTGCTCGCCGAGCGCCGTGTAGTTGGTGGGATCGACCTGGGCCATGGCGGCCTCGGCCTCCTCCACGCGGGCGCGCTGCGTCTCCATCTTGCGCTCGAGCGAGCTCACCTCGCGGCGGAGCTTCTGACGCTCGGCGTTGGAAAGGCCGTTGGGCTGACCGCTCGACTTGGGCTTGTCGGCAGCAGCCGCCGCACCGGTGTCGAACGTGCCGGTCTTAGCGCTCGGCGCGCCCACGGGCTCGCCCTCGGCGGTAGCGTTGCACAGGCGCAGGTACTGGTCCACGCCGCCGGGCATATGCGTCAGATGGCCATCGAGCAGTGCCCACTGTTGGTCTGTCACGCGCTCCATCAAAAAGCGATCGTGTGTCACCAGGATCAGCGTGCCGGGCCAGCCGTCCAGCAGGTCCTCGACAATCGCGAGCATGTCGGTATCCAGGTCGTTGCCCGGCTCGTCCAGGATGAGCACGTTGGGCTCGTCCAGAATCGTCAGCAACAGCGACAGGCGACGGCGCTGGCCGCCCGAAAGATCGCCGATGCGGCTCCAGAGCTGCTGCGTCGTAAAGCCCAGACGCTCGCAGAGCTTCTCGGGCGAAGTCTCCTTGCCGTCGATGACGTAGTACTTCTTATAGTTGCCGAGCACCTCGCGGATCGTGTCGCCCATGTAGGGTTCGAGCTCCTCGAGCTGCTGCGACAGCACGCCAAAGCGCACTGTCTGGCCAATCTTCACGCGGCCGCGCGTGGGTTCAATCTTGCCCTGGATCACGTCGAGCAGCGTCGACTTGCCGGCACCGTTCTCGCCCAGCAGGCCATAGCGGTCGCCCGCACCAATGAGCCAGGTCACGTCAGAGAGCACCTGCTTGGGCGCGCCATCGGTATCCGCATAGCCGGCGTCCACGTCGACCACACCGATAACCTGCTTGCCCAGGCGGCTCACGGCGAGGCGCTTGAGCTCCAGCTCGTCACGCACGGGCGGCACGTCGGCGATCAGCTCGCGAGCGGCATCAACGCGAAACTTGGGCTTGGTGGAACGCGCCTGGGCGCCGCGGCTCAGCCACGCGAGCTCCTTGCGCGCCATGTTGCGACGGCGTTCCTCGGTAACCGCGGCCATGCGGTCGCGCTCCACGCGCTGCAGGATATATGCGGAGTAGCCGCCCTCGAAGGGATCGACCTGGCCGTCGTGGACCTCCCACATGCTGGTGCAGACCTCGTCCAAGAACCAGCGATCGTGCGTGACCACGAGCATTGCGCCCTGACCGCGCTGCCAGCGAGCCTTAAGATGGCGTGCAAGCCAGTTGATGGTGCGCATGTCCAGATGGTTAGTGGGCTCGTCGAGCATGAGCACGTCGTAGTCGCCGATCAACAGGCGCGCGAGGTCCACGCGGCGGCGCTGGCCACCCGAAAGCTCGCCCACCGTGCCCTCCCAGGGCACATCGCTAATGAGACCGGCGAGGATCTGGCGCGTGCGGGGGCTCGACGCCCACTCATACTCGGGCGTGTCGCCCACGACGGCATGGTGCACGGTGTCGGTGTCGACAAGCTGGTCCTTTTGGCCGAGCAGGCCGATCGTGGTGCCGCGACGATGCGTCACGCGGCCGTCGTCGGGCTCCAGCGTGCCGGCGAGCACGCTCAGCAGCGTCGACTTGCCGTCGCCGTTTTTACCGACAATACCAATACGGTCGCCCTCGCCCACGCCGAGCGTCACGCTATCGAAAATATGCTTGGTGGGAAACTCTAGGCTGACGGAATCGCATCCCAAAAGAATCGCCATATGCCCTGCTCCTTCGTAGAAATTCAACGTTGTCCATAATAGCAGCGAAAAGGCGGGCCGCACACGACACAAAAAGGCGGGCCATCTCCCAAAAGAGATGACCCGCCTCTCCAATCAGTCCCGTGGCAACCGTGGCCGCCGCGGGCCTCAAGCATGTCCCGGACTAGGAGAACATGCCGGTGAGGTAATCATTCAGCCGCTTATCCTTGGGCCGTTGGAAAATCTCGTCAGTCTCGTCGTACTCGACCATATCGCCCATGTAGAAGAACGCCGTGCGGTTGGACACACGCGACGCCTGCTCCATGTTGTGCGTCACGATGACGATGGCGCGGTCGGCAACGATCGATGACATCAGGTCCTCGATCGCCAGCGTCGAGATGGGGTCGAGCGCCGAGCAGGGCTCGTCGAACAAGATCACGTCGGGGTTGAGCGCCAGCGTGCGCGCGATGCACAGGCGCTGCTGCTGACCGCCCGAAAGCGCATAGGCGCTCTTGTCGAGCTTGTCCTTGACCTCGTCCCACAGCGCCGCGCCGCGCAGGCTCTCCTCGACCATGCGGTCGAGTTCGTCGCGGTCGGTGATGCCGTGGCGCCTAGGCGCAAACGTGATGTTGTCGCGAATGGACTTGCGAAACGGGTTGGGCTGCTGGAACACCATGCCAATGGAGCGACGCAACTCGTAGGTGTTCTCGGTCTTGGTGTTCACGTTGCGCCCGCGATAGTTGATCTCGCCCTCCACGCGGCAGCCGCGAATCTCGCGATTCATAAGGTTGAGGCTACGCAAGAAGGTCGACTTACCGCAGCCCGAAGGCCCGATGAGCGCCGTGATCTCGCCCTTGTGAAAGTCGAGCGACGTGTCGTGCAGGGCATGGTGGTCGCCATAGTACACGTTGACGTCCTTGGTGGAGAGCACGACCTCGTCGCTCACGGCCTTGCCGCTCACGCGCACGCGCTTCTCGCTCTCCCCCACACTCGATAGAAAGTCCTGGGTGTCGGACGCGGCCGCTTCGGTTGCGGGCGTTGCATTTATCTCGCTCATTCGGCCGTCATCTTCCTTGCCAGTTGCTTGCCCACAATGCGGGCGATTACGTTAAACAGCAGCACGCAAATCATCAGCAGCGCCGCGGTGCCCCAGACGATCTGCTGGGCCTCGGGGCTGCCTTCGCCATAGATCTTGTAGATGTGCACGGCGAGCGACTCGCCGGGGCGGAACACGTTCCAGGCGCAGGTGGGGCTCGACAGGTTAAAGCTCAAGAAGTTCAGGCGAACCGGCGAGCTCATGCCCGAGGTAAAGAGCAGTGCTGCGGCCTCGCCAAACACACGGCCGGCCGAAAGCACGATGCCGGTCACGATAGCGGGCATGGCCTCGGGGATCAGGATGTGCAGCGTGGCCTCCCAGCGAGTGAGGCCCATGGCCAGGCACGCATCGCGCTGGGCCTGCGGCACGTCCTCGAGCGCCTGCTGGATCACGCGCACCAGGATGGGGATGTTGAACATGGTGAGCGCGACGGCGCCGGAGATGATGGAGTACTTCCAGCCCAGCTGCACCGAGAACACCAGAAAGCCGAACATGCCGACGACGATGGAAGGCAGCGAGGACAGCGTCTCGATGGCGGTAGAGGCGATGTCGCGGATAGGGCCGTTCGGCGCGTACTCAACCAGGAAGACCGCTCCGCCTAGGCTGATGGGCACCGAGATGATCAGAGTGATCAGCAGCAGGTAGAACGAGTCGAACAGCTGGTAGAGCACGCCGCCCTGCGTTCCGTTGGCGCGCGACGGCTCTGTGAGAAAGCCCGGCTGGAACAGCGTCGAGATGCCCTCGAACAGGATATAGGCCACCATGGAGATGACGATGAGCATGACGATGGCGACGATCGCCGTCAGCACGCCCGTGGCGATGCGATCCTGCTTTTGGACACGCCCGAGCCTCGCCTCGTCGATGTGGATGCGCGTGCTAGCCACGAGCCTTCGCCCCCTTGCGGCCAATGAGATGGATGATCAGGATGAAGATGAGGCTCATGCCCATCAGCAGCAGACCGAGTGCCCACAGGACGTCGTCCTGGGCCGAGCCCTCGGCGTAGACCGCCATGGACGTGGTGAGCGTGGTGGTGATGGTGGACGCCGGCGACAGCAGCGACGTCGGCATGGCCTCGATGCCGCCGATTACCATGCGCACGGCGAGCGTCTCGCCAAAGGCGCGGGTCATACCCAGGATGACCGCAGTCATGAGCGACGGCATGGCAGACTTGAGCACCACGTGCCAGATGGTCTGCCAGCGGGTGTAGCCCAGCGCGAGCGAGCCCTGACGGTAGCTGTCGGGCACGGCACGCAGGCCATCGACCGAAAGCGTGGTCATCGTCGGCAGGATCATGACGGCCAGCACGATGGCGCCGGGCAAGATGCCCAGACCCGTGCTCACATGGAAAACGCTCTTCATAAGGCCGACGACCACGTGAAAGCCAATAAGGCCAAAGACGACCGAGGGAATACCGGTCAAAAGCTCAATAAGCGGCTGAAAGATCTTGGAACCAAACTTAGGGCTAATCTCGACCGCAAAGATGGCAGAGCCGATGGCGATGGGCAGCGCGATGAGCGTGGAGAGCACCATGACCGCAAACGAGGTGACGATCAGGGGCAGGGCGCCGGTGTAGGGCAGGCCGTTTTTGGCCGTGTTGGCCAGGTCCCACTTGGTGCCGGTGAAGAACTCGACGACCGAGACGCCGTCCTTGATAAAAGCCGAGAGGCCCTTTTGGGCGACCATAAAGATGAGCGCGGCAACGACAAGCGTCACGAGCGCTACGCACGCGCCCGTGACGCCCAGGCCCACGTTCTCAAGATCGCGCTTTGGCAGCTGTTTTGCCATTGCAAACCTTTCCGGGGCGATTATTTATTTAGCAGAGACCTTGCCGCTGGCGTCCTTGACGACCTTCATGGCAGAGACGGGGATGAAGCCCTGCTCCTCGACGAGCTTGCCCTGGACGTCGTCGGAGAGCATGAACTCCAGGAAGGCCTTGGTGGCCTCGTCGGCGTCCTTTGCGCAGTACATGTGCTCGGTAGCCCAGATCTTGAAGGAGTCGTCGGTGACATTCTTGCTCTTGGGCTCGACACCCTCGACCTTGATGGCGTTGAACTTGGAGTCATCAAAGTGTGAGAAATCGAGGTAGGAGATGGCGTTGTCGGTGCTGCCCATCTGAGTCTGGACGTCGCCTGATTTGTCGAGCTCGGCGTCGCCCTTAAAGTCGACGGCCTCGTCGCCAAAGACGGCAGCCTCGAAGGTGGCGCGGGTACCGGAGCCGGCCTTGCGATTGAGCACGACGATGGTAGCGTCGTCGCCGCCGACCTCCTTCCAGTTGGTAATCTGACCGGAGAAGATACCCTTGAGCTGCTCGAGGGACAGGTCGTCGACCGTCACGTTCTTGGAAACGACGGGGCCCATGCCCACGACGGCAACCTCGTGGTCGACGAGGTTCTTGACCTGGTCGGCCTCGAGCTTGGTCTCGGCGAAGACGTCGGAGTTGCCGATGGTGACGGTGCCGGCGGCAACAGCGGTCAGGCCCTTGCCCGAACCGTTACCCGAGCCGGAGACGGAGACATCGGGGTTGGCGTCCATGAACTTCTCGGCAGCGGCCTCGACGAGAGCCTGGAACGAAGAGGCACCGTCGTAAGTCACCTCGCCGGAGACGGACTCGGCAGCAGCGGCGCTACCCTTGTCGGCGGCATCGGATGCGCCGGAGCCGCCGCAACCAACGAGACCGAGACCGACGATGCTGGCAAAACCACCAGCGAGGCCGAGGAACTGACGACGAGAATAAGCCTGATCGAGCATGATCTTCCTTTCATACATGCGACTCGCGGGCACCCCACCCGCTTTGCTGTTTGGAAAGATACGGCCCCGACCGGGCAGCGTCCGCGCCAACTACGGTTTCTTACGGGCATTTGATAGACCCTTACCGCAAGCGCAGCACGGCCTTTACAAACGAATAACAAACCCGCCACCAAGCATGACCCGCCTTTTACACCAATAAAAACAAAGTTGCGGTGAAATAGTTCCTGCTTGGCCATCAAATGGCCCATTCTAGGAACTATTCCACCGCAACTTAGATTGGGAAACCGCGAGACCTTAAAGCTCTAATTCATTCAAACGGAGGATCGCAACAATATAGATCTTGAGCGCCTGCTTGAGCTGTTCTTCGCTGGCACACTCGTTGGGGCCGTGCATCTGGCCGCCCCACGCGGGCAGCTCCAGGCCGGTCTCTTCGGGGCCAAACGAGACGGCGCGGGCAAAGTTGCGCGCGTACGTGCCGCCGCCCATGGCAAAGGGCTCAGCATGCTTGCCCGTAAACTCGTTATAGGTATCAATAAGCGCCTTCACGGCCGGATCGTCGGCAGACACCGAGAACGGCACTTTCGCGCGACCCAGCTGGCACGTCACGCCAAAACGGCCCACGAGCGGGTCGAGCTGCTCGCGGATGGTATCGGCACTCGTGCTGTCAGGGAAGCGCACGTCGATGACCTGCTCAATATGGCCATCCGCCACGCGGATGACGCCAGCGTTGCAGGTAAGCGGGCCAAACGCCGGACTCGTCGCATCGATACCCAGGCCGCGGCCATAGGCATCCGCATGCACAAAGGCCAGGAACTTGACGAACTCGTGCTCGGCAGGCGTCAGCAGGCGCTCGTCGCGTGCACCAAACGCGTCCTCGGCCTCGCGCAGATACGACACAATCAGGCCGACGGCGTTGATGGTGCCCGCAGGCATCGAAGCGTGGCCGCCAATACCGTGGGCGAAAATCTGCACATGACCATTGTCGAGTGCTGTGATCTCCAGGCGGTCGGCGTTGTCGACCGGCGCCGGCAGCTCATCGGCGGCAATCGCGAGCTCGCAGATGGACTGCGACGGAATGGCGTTGCTCGCCTCGGCACCGCTCCAGGACACAATGCGCCCGCCGTCGATCTTGGGGCTCACAAACGTCGCCCCAAACTGGCCCTTCTCGGCATTGCAGACCGGGAACTCGGCATCGGGCGTAAACAAAAAGTCGGGGTCTGCGTGGTTCTCCAGATAATGGTGAACGTCGGACATGCCCACTTCCTCATCGCAGCCCAGCAGCGTGCGGAAGGTGTAGCGCGGAACGATGCCGTGCTTGAGCAGGTAGGCGCCGGCGTAGAGCGACAGCACGGCCGGACCCTTGTCGTCGATCACGCCGCGGCCGAGCAGCCAGCCCTCGCGACGCTCCATCGCAAACGGGTCGGTGTTCCAGCCGGGGCCAGCGGGTACCACGTCAACATGGCAGATAGTCGCAAGCTGCTTATCGCCGCGGCCCGGGATATCGGCAATGCCCACATACCCATCGTCGTCGCTCGTTTGATAGCCGAGCTTCTGCGCGATGCCGAGCGCGCAATCGAGCGCGTCACGGACCGGGCGGCCAAACGGCGCGCCGGGCTCCGCATCGGCAGCAACGGCCACGGACGGATAGCTCACCAGCTGCTCGATATCGGCGACGACATCCTCCCAGACCTCGTCGACATACTCGGCAACGCTCTGCTCCACCTGATTCATGGACGACCTCCTTACCAATGAGCGGCGAGCGTGCCCGCCCCTCACATCAAATACTTATATAGCGAAAAGTTTAGCAAGCTCCGCCACCGAGTGCACCACCGCATCGGCGCCCGCAGCCTCGTGCTCCCCCGGCGCCGCCGCACCCGAATAGATGCCAATGCACGGCACGCCCATCGCGTGCGCGCCCTCCACATCGTTAAAGCGGTCGCCAATCATCACGGCCTCGTCCGCGGTCGCGCCCAGGGCCGCCAGCGCATCGCGGACCGAATCCGCCTTGGTCTCGCGGCCCTGCGGCGGATTCATGCCAACCACGGCCTCAAACTGAGAAAGCCCCAGTTCACCCACCATGTCAACGCACTTTGCCTCCATGCGCGACGTCGCCACGGCCAAGCGCTTGCCCTGGGCGACCAACCCATCGAGCAGCTCGGGAATTCCATCGAACACGGGATACTCTTCCGGTCCCAGCTCATCAAAAAAGGAACGGTACTCGTCGGCCACCACAAGCGACTCCTCGCGGGAGAAGCCATAAAAGTCGTGAAAGCTCTTCCACAGCGGAGGCCCGATCATACGGCGCAGATCACCCATCTGCGCCTCCGAAAACCCGCGCGCGGCCAACGTCTTGCGCGTCGAGGTCATCACCGCCCGACCCGTATCGGCCACCGTGCCATCGAAATCAAACAGCACGATCGGCCGCTTGCATATCTCCAGCGCCTCCATCGGCATCACTCTTCCCCAGTTGATGATTTCCACACCGTCGCTTCAAACTGTTGACTATTCAACAATTGAACCTAGTAATGTGGAACGACTCTACTATACTTGTCGCACTTTGCTCTCAGAAGGCGGCGCGCAAGCGCCCCAACGAAAGGTGCAATTATGTCTTTTGCCATCATAACCGACTCCACGTCGGACATCTCCCCCGCCCGCGCCCAAGAGCTCGGCATTTACGTGATTCCGCTGCATGTGATTATCGAGGGCGAGGACCTGCTCGACCAGGTGCAGATTACCGCCCAGGAGTACGTCGCCCGCATGGCCGGTTCCGAGCAACTGCCGCACACCTCGCAGCCGAGCGCCGGCGAGTTCAAGGCACTCTTTGACCGCGTGCTCGCCGACGGCCACGACAGCGCCATCTTTATCTCGCTGTGCAGCGAGTGGTCCGCCTGCTATGCCAACGCCAGCCTGACGGCCGAAACGCACGAGCTCGACGTGCGCTGCATCGATTCGCGCACCGGTTCGGGCGCCGAGGGTTTGCTGGTGGAGTACGCGCTGGCCATGCGCGAGGATGGCCGCAGCCTGGACGAGACCGAGGCTCAGATCCGCGCGACGCTGCCCGACGCCCACCTGCTGCTGATTCCGCGCACACTCGAGAACCTGGTCAAGAACGGCCGTGCGCCCAAGCTCGCCGGCCAGCTCACGCAAATGCTCAACATTCGCCTGGCCGTTTCGCCGGAGTGGAAATCGGGCGAGATCAAGGCCATCAAAAAGGGCCGCGGCGCCAAGCGCATCGTCGCCAACACCATGGCAGATTGCCTCGCGTTTTTGGACGAGCACCCGGGCTCAAGCGTGCGCGTGCTCACGACCGGCGCCGCCGAGGAGCAGGAACTTGTCAACGAGGCGCTCGCGGGCCAGGACTACGTAGACGCCGGCACCGGCCCCATCGGCTGCACCATCGCCACCCACGTAGGCGTCGACGCCATCGCCATCAGCTACTGTCCCCGTTACCAGCCCATCCACTAGGGGCACCTTTACCTCTTGCGGTGGAATAGGGACTATTTTTGGCTTATCAGCCGCAAATCAATCCCTATTCCACCGCAACCTAGAAATCGGCGATCAGCCCAGCGGGCCCTGAAACAGCTCCTGATGAGTGCCCATTCTCACCAGCCTAATCACTGGGTTAGTCTTATGGGGAAGATAAAGAACGACCACATCGACCAAGCCATCGGATAGGTGGAAATCGATGTGGCCGTTGTAGTTTCCGCCCGGGTTTGAGAGCTCGTGGGCGCCATACTCCGCCGGAAGTGACCCATGAGCCACAAGCTCTGCAACCGCCGCTTTAAACTCACTTTTTAGCTGCGGATTCATGCGCATCGTTCGTTTGTAGTCCACCTTAAATTGAGCCTCGACTTTAATCTCGAACATCGCTATTCCTCATCGAGGAATGACATAAGCTCATCAACGTTATTGAATGACAGGCTATCGTCCGGCAAAATCCCCAACTCATGAGCCTCGGCAATCACCATGGCGCGCCTCGTCGCCTCGTTGGGCACCTCCGCCCTTCCTACAATCTCAAAAGGAATCTTTCGCTGATTTACCAGCTGCCGAACGGCAAGATTGAGATAGGAATTGAGGCTGAGGCCGACCGAATCCAAGAACTCAGTCGCCTGCTCCTTGAGCCCCTCTTCGATGCGAACCGTCGTAGGCTTAACCGTTGCAGTAGACATACGCGACCTCCTAGCCTCGTCTTTTGCATCAGTATACCCAATATAAATGGCAATCTGATGTTAAATAACATCAGATTGCCATGCGTATTCATGTCGCGTGGGCACGATTGATCTACATCAGCCCGCTCAGGGCGATGTCGACGGCTTCGTTGAGGTCGTCGGTGATGTGCACGAGCTCGGGATCGAGCGGGCTGATCATACCGGCGTCCATCACCGGGCCGTTGAGCCAGTCGAACAGGCCCTGCCAGTACTCTGTGCCCACCAGCACGAGGGGCATGCGCTTGACCTTGTGCGTTTGCACCAGCGTGAGCACCTCGAACATCTCGTCGAGCGTGCCAAAGCCGCCGGGAAACACGATGGCGCCCGAGCTGTATTTGACGAACATGGTCTTGCGCACAAAGAAGTAACGGAAGTCCATGCCGAGGTTCACGTATTTATTGAGCCCATGCTCGTGCGGCAATTCAATGCCCAGGCCAACTGACTTGCCGTTGACACTCGCCGCTCCCCTGTTGGCCGCTTCCATGATGCCGGGGCCGCCACCGGTGATAACCGCCACGCCGCGCTGGGCAATCTTACGGCCGACCGTGCGCGCCGCCTTGTAGGCCGGGTCCGTCTTGGGCGTGCGGGCACTACCGAAGATGGTCACCGCAGGCCCTAACTCGGCAAGTGCGCCAAAGCCATCGACAAACTCGGCCTGGATGCGCAGTACGCGCCACGGATCGGCATGCAGCCAGTCGGTCGACTCCTCGGGCGCCAGCAGGTTGGCGTAGGTGTTGTCCTTAGGAATCATGGGGCCGCGCATGACCACGGGGCCGCGGCGGTACGTCTCGTCGTAGGCAGGCTCGCCCTCGACGTTCTCATTCTTAATCATGGGCACTCCTATCGAGAAAAAGAAAAGCGGGCGGGGTCGACGCCATGCGCCAAACACCCGCCCGAACATCAACTATTCGGTATGGTACCCACGATGCATCAAGTGCTTGCAAGCTATCGGTCAGCGGTCGTGCGGCCGGTGTCAGCAAATGTGACGACCGGCCGTCGCTCGCCCCTTGCCGTTGCCCGCGCTCTGCAAGCGCCCGCGCCGCTCTTAGTAGTCCACCGCCGCAGGGCTGTTCATCCAGTCGCTCACAAACGCGCCGTAGCGGCCCTCGATAATGGCCTGGCGGGCACGCTGCATAAGGTTGAGCAGGTAGTAGATGTTGTGCATCGAAAGCAGGATGCCGCCGAGCATCTCCTTCTGCGTGACCATGTGGCGAATGAGCGCGCGGCTGTAGCCGCCCGTGCACACCGGGCAGGTGCAGGTGGGGTCGATGGGGCCGTCGTCGTGCGCAAAACGCGCGTTGCGGAAGTTAAGGCGACCTTCACTGGAGAATGCCGTGCCCATGCGGCCGGTGCGCGTCGGCAGCACGCAGTCGAACATATCGATGCCCACGCCCACGCCGCGCACGAGCGTCGTCGGGTTGCCGACGCCCATCAGGTAGCGCGGCTTGTGCTTGGGCATGTACTCGCTCACAAGCGGCGCCAGGGTCTCGAACATGGTCTCGTGGTCCTCGCCCACCGAGTAGCCGCCGATGCCGTAACCGGGGAAGTCGCCGCACTCCTCCAGATGGCGCAGAGAGCGCAGGCGCAGATCCAAATGCATGCCGCCCTGGACGATGCCAAAGAGCGCCTGGTCATCGCGGGTGTGAGCCTTGTAGCAGCGCTCGGCCCACATGCTCGACAGCTCCACCGCGCGCTCAACGTAGGCGCGCGTGGCGGGATAGCCCGGGCACTGGTCCAGCTGCATGCAGATGTCGGAGCCGAGCTTCATGGCGATCTCCATGTTGTCCTCGGGTGTCCAGAACACGTGGCGGCCGTCGTAATCGTTGACGATAAAGCGCACGCCCTCGTCGGTGAGCTTGACGGCGTCGTTGTGGCTGAACACCTGGAAACCGCCCGAGTCGGTGAGGATAGGACCGTGCCAGTTCATAAACTTGTGCAGGCCGCCCAGCTCGGCGATAGTGTCCTCGCCGGGACGCATGGACAGATGATAGGTGTTGGCAAGCACGATCTGGGCGCCGAGCTGTTTGACGGTCTCGGTGGGGATGCCCTTGACGTTTGCCTTGGTGCCCACGGGCATAAAGATCGGCGTCTCGATGTCGCCGTGCGGGGTGTGCAGCACGCCGGCACGCGCATGCGTCGTCGGATCCTCGGCGATCAGGTCGAATTTAAAAAGGCTCTGGTCCATAAACTGGAACTCCTTGGTTGCGGTTCATACGCAGACCATTATACGGGCAACCCGCAAGGAGCACCGACTCGACAGAAACTAGTGCAAAGGAAACCTGCCCCCTGCACCAATGCACCAGGATAAAAATGATCCGTTTTCCTCCGTCCCCAACGGATCATTTCCGACAGCCACAGCAACGCCGATGCTATGGCACCGACAGCGAAAACCCGCCAGAGCGAGCAAGGTGCCTTGAAACAAGGCGGCATTGATCTTTTGATCATGCCGCCGAAGTTGAAAGGCAGATTGCCGCTCTGGCGGGTTTGCAGCGTCGGCCCGTTACGGCGTTTGGTAAAACGCCGTAACTCTTAGGGCCGCTGGCCCATGCCACCCTCGAGGGTGACGGTCTCGCCGTTCATATACTTAAAGTCGGGGCCGCAGAGCTGAACGACCACGCGGCCGATCTCCTTCTCGACGTCGCCGTAGTGGCCTGCCGGCGGCATGTGGACGTTGGCCTTAAACGCCTCGGGATAGGCATCCTGGAAGTTCTCGAGTGCAGCGGTCCAAGCAAGCGGACAAACGATATTGACGTTGATGCCGTCCTTGCCCCACTCGTTGGCGGCAACGCGAGTCAGACCGCGGATGCCCTCCTTGGCAGCGGCATAGCTGCACTGGCCGTAGTTACCAAACAGGCCGGCGCCCGAGGCAAAGTTGACCACGGAGCCCTTGGTCTCCTTCAGGTGCGGATAGGCCTTCTGCATGTACAGATAGGTAGCATACAGACCGGAGTAAATGGCCAGGTTAAACTGGTCCATGGTGTGATCGGCGATGGTCACGCCCGAGGCGCTAGCCTGAGCATTGTTGACGACGGCGTCGATGCGGCCGAACTCCTCAATGGCCTTGTCGATGACGTTCTGGACAACGGCCTCGTTGTCCTGACCAGCCGAGACATCGGCCTGAACAGGCAGAACCTTGACACCGTACTCGGCCTCGAGGGACTCCTTGGCGGCCTCGAGCTTGGCGACGTTGCGGCCGGTGATAACGAGGTTCGCGCCCTCCTTGGCAAAAGCGATATCGATGCCGTAACCGATGGAGCCAGCGGAGCCGTCCTTAAGCGTGGCCTTGCCGCCGCCGGTGACGATCACGGTCTTACCAGTGAAAAGTCCCATATAAAGTCCTTTCAAATCGCGACGGGCGCACCCGCCGACTGCGCGCATCCAAATAAACGCGCCAAAAGCTGAAATGCAACTTTAACGGGTTCAAGTGAAAAATAAAGCCCATGGCAGGCGAACGGCGCAACGTCTTTCGGCGAAGGGAATGTCAAGTAAAAATTGGATAGAGTGGCCGAGTTTTTGCTATCGACGCGAGCCATCGAACACGTTTTGAAACTTTGCTGCGGCGCGCGGGAAGTCGGCGCGAGACTTTATCATAGGGTGACAAACAACGATGAGGAGCACATACCTATGACAGACGAGCTGGACCCCCAGACTCAACAGCATATTGATGATTCCGCAGACGTCACCGCAGATGCTGATGCTGTGACCTGCGATGATATTGACCTCGACGACCCCATCTTGGACGAAAGCGCTACGGCGGAAACCCCTGGCGCCGAAGATGCAGGCGAGCAAAACGACGATGCGCCCGCTCAGGACGACGACCCCGTACAGGATGCCGCTCCGCAAGCTGCGGGCCCTATCGAGGTGTCTTCGGAAGAAGAGCTCGACGCCGTCATGGACTCCATGATGGATGCCGTCAAAGCGATGAAAGACGCCGTGGCCGACGCTGACGTTGACGCCGAGGAAGAGGAGGCTGCCGAGGCGGCCTCGACCTTTGTACCCGGCGAGACTCCGGTTGCCGACCAGGGCAGCACCATGCCCTCGTTTCTGCAGCTCGAGCACCCCACGATTGGCGCCGATGCGGTCGACCCGCACGCAGCAGGCTTTTCTGTGGTCGAGGGCGGCACCGGCAACATCTCCGTGCCGCAGGCTGCCGATGCGGATGCTGCTGACACCGCTCGCCCGACCGCCTCGCACTCCCCTGCCGCGAACCGCGATCTGGGGACCGCTGTCTCGAACACCGCGAACGCTGTGGGCACCTTTATTGCCCAGGGCGCCTCGGCCATGCGCGAGATGAACGCCGCGAAAAAGGCACTTGCCGATGCCCGCGCCCACCTGGCCGAACTTGAGCAGCGCATTGCCGATCAGGCCGAGGAACTCGAGACGCGCCAGGATATCGCTGGCCGCTACGACCAGATCGTCGCCGACCAGCGCCAGGCGATTGCCACGGCCCAAAAGACTGCAGCGGCCGCCGAGATTGACCGTGATGCCCACGCCGCCAAAGCGACAGAGCTCAAGAGTCAGCTCGAACAAATGAAGACAGAGGATGACGCGACTGAGCTTCGCCTGAAGGCCGCGCTCGACGCCGTGGAGGCCCGCGAGGCAAGCTCGCGCGAGACCGGCAACCGCCTCGTTCGACGTCTTGAGGATTCCAAGCGCATCCGCGACAAGGTGCAGGCCGAGCGAGACGCCGGCATTGCCGCCGCACAACAAACCGTCGACGCCACGCGCGCCCAGCTCGAGACGCTGCGTCATGAGTATGCCGACCTGCAACGCAATCCCTCGGCAAATCCCGCCAACTATACGGTGCGCACCAGCGAGCTCTCGATGCAGATCTCCGACACGGCAGATGCCCTGCGTAAAGCCGAAGAAGATGTCCCGCGCATCACCGCCGACCTTGAGCACTCGCTTGCCGCAGCCGAGCAGGCCGTCGAGCAGGCTCAAGCCCCCATTGCCGAAGCCAAACGCGCGCACCAAGCCGTGACGACTGAGGCTGATGCCGCGCGCGACGAGCTGCAGACGGCGAAAACTGCCGCCACGACGCGCCAGCGCGAACTGCGCGAGAAGATCGCCGCCGAGGACAAGGCACGCCGCGACCAAGAGCAAAGCATCGCCAACGCCCAAGCAGATGCCGCACATGCACAGTCGATCATCGAGCAGGCGACCGAGGTACATGACCATCCAGAGATCACTGAGTCGCTTGCAGGATCCTTGGCCCGAGACAAAGCCGAACACGCCGAGACCGAGCGAGAAGTCGCCCAGCTCGAGGCCACCGAGGACGCGGTGCGCGAGCGCACCCGCGACTCACGCATCAAATTCACCGGCGCCATCGTCTGCATCGTCGCCGCAATCCTGGTGATCATCCTAGTCTGGCTGTTCGCGAGCAAGTAAACCAGCCGCCAAAAAAACGCTCAACGCAGTTGCGGTGAGATAGTTCCTGTTTAGCCCAAAAAGGCCAATTCAAGAACTATCTCACCGCAACTTATTTAGATTGATGCAAGGTAGTCGTTTAAGAACGTCCCCAATGACTACACCGATGTTTTGTTGACAACCAAAGAAATGCCGGTGTTTTGGCAACGACAGCGAGCGGGTCGCATTTGAGGCAAGGTGACGTGAAACGAAAGGGCGCTGACCTTCTGGTCGCGCCCTTGAAGTTGAACGTCAGATTGTCCAAATGCGGCCCGCGCAGCGTCG
>JAGZKE010000053.1:0-3895 GCA_018365375.1 Collinsella sp.
CAGGGGTTAAGTTTGTCGCGAGTTCCGCACGAGCCGGAGGCCACTTAATGTGGCCTCCGTGCGAGCCAGGACTGTAGAGCAGCAAACTTAACCCCTGTGCCGCCCGGACCGGGAATCCGCCCACGCTCACAGAAGGGGATTCCTTTTGTGTAGGCTTTGCGGAAATGTGGGTATTTTAGGATACGCCCGGCGGCGTGGTCTGTTGACGACACAGCTAACGCCACGTATCCTATCGAACTGCGTGTTTCGTAGGGGGATGCTGACCCCTCGATTCAAGCCGTTGCACTTTACAGAAAGCTGGAATCATTCGAGAAGGAGTACGCTTTGCCTACTATTAACCAGCTGGTTCGCCAGGGCCGTCGTTCCGTGCCCAAGAAGTCCAAGAACGCTGCTCTGCAGCACAACTCCCAGAAGCGCGGCGTGTGCACCCGCGTCTTCACCACGAGCCCCAAGAAGCCGAACTCGGCTCTTCGTAAGGTTGCCCGTGTTCGCCTCGTCAACGGCATCGAAGTTACTGCTTACATCCCGGGTGAGGGCCACAACTTGCAGGAGCACTCCATCGTGCTCGTCCGCGGCGGTCGTGTCCGTGACCTCCCTGGTGTCCGTTATCACGTCATCCGTGGCGCCTACGACGCTGCTCCGGTCCAGAACCGTATGCAGGCCCGTTCCAAGTACGGTGCTAAGCGCCCCAAGGCTAAATAAGCCTGATAACGTTTTGATACTTTCGCCGTGTGCCGCCTAAGCGCCGCACGGTAGACACTTAAGGAGATTTCACATGCCGCGTCGTGCAGCAGCTAATCGTCGTGAGGTTCAGCCTGACGCCGTTTACAACAACCGCCTGGTGACTCAGCTCATCAACAAGGTCCTTCTTGACGGCAAGAAGGCCACCGCTGAGCGCATCGTTTACACCGCTTTCGAGATCGTTGCCGAGAAGTCCGAGGGTGGCGACGCTCTCGCTACCTTCAAGAAGGCTATGGACAACGTCAAGCCCACGCTCGAGGTTAAGCCCAAGCGTGTCGGTGGCGCTACCTATCAGGTCCCGATGGAGGTCAACTCCCGTCGTTCCACCGCTCTGGGTATCCGCTGGATCGTCAACTTCTCCCGCGCTCGCAAGGAGAAGACCATGGCCGAGCGTCTCGCCAACGAGATCCTCGACGCTTCCAACGGCCTTGGCGCTTCCGTCAAGAAGCGTGAGGACGTCTTCAAGATGGCCGAGGCCAACCGCGCGTTCTCTCACTATCGTTGGTAAGTTAAGGTAAGGAACTAACATGGCTAAGCCTAAGTACAAGCTTTCCGATACCCGTAATATCGGCATCATGGCTCACATCGATGCCGGTAAGACCACCACGACCGAGCGTATTCTTTACTACACCGGTAAGACCCACAAGATCGGTGAGGTCCATGAGGGCGCTGCCACCATGGACTGGATGGTTCAGGAGCAGGAGCGCGGCGTAACCATTACCTCCGCTGCTACCACGTGCTTCTGGAACAAGGACGGTAAGGACTACCGCATCCAGATCATCGACACCCCGGGCCACGTTGACTTCACCGCCGAGGTCGAGCGCTGCCTGCGCGTCCTCGATGGCGCTGTCGCCGTCTTCGACGCCGTTGCCGGCGTTCAGCCCCAGTCTGAGACCGTTTGGCGTCAGGCTTCTACCTTCAACGTCCCCCGCATCGCCTTCATCAACAAGTATGACCGCGTGGGCGCTGACTTCTTCAACGCTATCGAGACCATGAAGGATCGTCTCGACGCTAACGCCGTGGCCGCTCAGGTCCCGATGGGCGCCGAGGACAACTTCTGGGGCGTCATCGACCTGGTCACCATGACTGCATGGGACTTCAAGGCCGACGAGAAGGGTATGACCTACCCCGAGCCGATGGACGAGATCCCGGCTGAGTTTGCCGACATCGCTGCCACCAAGCGCGAGGAGCTCCTTGACGCTGCTGCCAGCTTTGACGACGAGCTCATGGAGAAGATCCTCATGGAGGAGGACTTCACCGTCGAGGAGCTCAAGGCCGCTCTGCGCAAGGGCGTTCTGGCCAATGAGCTCAACCTCGTCTTCGTGGGCTCCGCCTACAAGAACAAGGGCGTTCAGGAGCTGCTCGACGCTGTCGTCGACTACCTGCCCAGCCCGCTCGACGTTGAGGCCGTCACCGGTACCGATCCGGACACCGGCGAGGAGATCCAGCGTCATCCTTCCTTCGACGAGCCCTTTTCCGGCCTGGTCTTCAAGATCATGACCGACCCGTTCGTCGGTAAGCTTACCTATGTCCGCGTTTACTCCGGCCGCGCCGAGTCCGGCTCCTATGTGGTCAACGCTTCCAACGGTCAGCGCGAGCGCCTCGGCCGCATCCTCGAGATGAACGCCGCCGAGCGTATCGACCGTGACGACGCTG
Organism: Collinsella sp.; assembly: GCA_018365375.1. GTDB lineage: Bacteria > Actinomycetota > Coriobacteriia > Coriobacteriales > Coriobacteriaceae > Collinsella. Next base: position 2,398 of record JAGZKE010000053.1, read on the forward strand.
CCGCTGGTGACATCGTCGCTTGCGTCGGCTTCAAGAACTCCACCACCGGTGACACCCTGTGCGCCGAGGGCAAGGAGATCGTCCTCGAGAAGATCGAGTTCGCTAAGCCCGTTATCGACGTTGCCATCGAGCCCAAGACCAAGGCCGAGCAGGACAAGATGTCCCTGGCTCTGACCAAGCTCGCCGAGGAGGACCCGACCTTCCAGGTGTCCACCAACCACGAGACCGGCCAGACCATCATCGCCGGCATGGGCGAGCTGCACCTCGAGATCATCGTCGACCGTCTGCTCCGCGAGTTCAAGGTTGACGCTAACGTTGGTAAGCCCCAGGTTGCCTACCGCGAGACCGCTGGTCACGACGTCGAGAAGGCTGAGGGCAAGTTCGTCCGTCAGTCCGGTGGTCGCGGTCAGTACGGCCACGCCGTCATCAAGCTCGAGAAGATGGAGGAGGGCTTCGGCTACGAGTTCGTCAACGCTATCGTCGGCGGCGTCGTGCCCAAGGAGTACATCCCGTCCATCGACAAGGGCATCCAGGAGGCCCTGAACACCGGTGTTATCGCCGGCTTCCCGGTCCTCGACGTCAAGGTCACCCTGTTCGACGGTTCTTACCACGAGGTCGACTCCTCCGAGGCCGCCTTCAAGATCGCCGGTTCCATGGCCATCAAGGACGCCCTTAAGAAGTCCGACCCGCAGCTGCTTGAGCCGATCATGGCTGTCGAGGTCGAGACCCCCGAGCAGTACATGGGCGACGTTATGGGCAACCTCTCCGGTCGCCGCGGCAAGATCGAGGGCATGGAGGATCGCAAGAACAGCAAGCTCATCCGTGCCAAGGTGCCGCTGGGCGAGATGTTCGGTTACGCTACCGACCTTCGCTCCCAGACCCAGGGCCGTGCATCCTACACGATGCAGTTCGACTCTTATGAGCCCGCGCCCAAGTCCATCGTGGACGAGGTCATGAGCAAGAACGCCTAAGTTCGAGCTCCCTGTTACGTAATCCGCGAGAACATATCTCGCACTCTTTGGAGGTTTAAGTTGGCTACCCAGAAGATCCGCATTCGCCTCAAGGGCTATGATCACGAGGTCGTCGATCAGTCCGCGAAGCTCATCGTCGAGACCGCTCAGAAGACCGGCGCTCGCGTTTCCGGTCCTGTCCCCCTGCCCACCGAGCGCAACCTGTACACGGTTATCCGCTCGCCGCACGTGAACAAGGACTCCCGTGAGCAGTTCGAGATGCGCACCCACAAGCGCCTCATCGACATCCTCGACCCCACCTCGGGCACCGTTGATTCGCTCATGCGTCTCGACCTCCCCGCTGGCGTCGACATCGACATCAAGCTCTAAGCGATATCGCTCATAGCTTAAAGAGCCCCGCTGCCATTACGGTAGCGGGGCTCTTTTGTTTGTTCAAGACTTTAGTCCGCTGGCCGCGCAGCGGCCAGCTTTAAACCACCCGCTACGCGGGTGGAGACAAACGGCTTTACAAAGCCACCCCTCCGACC
>JAGZKE010000030.1:0-24441 GCA_018365375.1 Collinsella sp.
ATGGTGAAAATGCGTTGGCGTGATTGGGGAAATTGCGTTGGCGGAATCGGCTAAAGTGCGATGGCGAAATTGGTTGTTTTTACAGTAGCGCTAACACCGCTCGGACCCCTTCCTCCCGTGCATCCTTATCTCGAGGGGCACGCCCGTGTCCCTCGGCATGAGCTTCGGCTGGTGCCGTGCCGCGGCGTAGCACCATGAGCCCTCAACGGCCAGCTTCCTCACGAGCGCGTTGCCCGCACCGCTGATGCCTCCGAGCCGCACGGAGTCGCCGCTCGACCTCTGACTCGGCGCGAGGCCGAAATAGGCCGTGACCTGCCTTCCGGAACGGAACCTCGTGAAGTCGCCGACCTCGGCCGAGAAGGCTGCGGCCAGCGCGAAGGCGCAGCCCTTGATCGACTGGAGGGCGGCCACCTCCGCGGCGATCGGGCTGGCATCCACGGCGGCCCTGTACTCGGAGAGCAGGTCCGCCCGGGCCTCCGCCGCGGCCTCGACCTCGTTCCTCAGGGCGGCGAGCGCCCGAACCCCGCCATCGTCCTCCGGCCTGGCCTCGTCGAGCCACCTCAGGAAGTCGTAGGTCCAGTACTTCCTCGGGTTGCCGGCGGGCGTGGTGCCGCCGTAGACGAACCCCCGCCTTGCGAGGAAGGCGAGCAGCCGCTGCTTGGCGGTCGCCAGGCGCGCGGTCGCCCCGTCGTAGGCGCCGGCGAGGTCCCTGATGCCCTCGACCTCGGGGGAGGGGACCCATACGGGGGAGATGTCGTGGGCGAGTATCGCCTTGGCCATCCTGGCGGCGTCGTTCCTGTCGTTCTTGGAGGCCGAGTCGGCGGCCGACCTGGGGATCTTCGAGACCGCGGCGACGACGCACTCGACGCCGAGCCCGGCGAGCTCCCGCTGCGGGGCGAAGCCGAGGTAGCCGCTCTCGTAGGCCGCGAGCGACGGCCCGGGGAACCCATCCATCCACCCGGCGATCTCGCCCCAGGGGTTGCCGGGGAACCTCCTCGTCACGGCCTCGCCGGTGTCCGCGTCGAGGGCGCAGACGGTGGTCGACCTCAGGTGGACGTCCATCCCGAACGCGGTAGAATACTTTGGCATGGGAGCCTCCCAACCTCGTTGCGGCGCGGCTGCGCCTATGGCACTTCAACATCATTGTCGCAGCCCCGACCCGCGGTCACGAGCGGGGGCTCCTATCTTTTTAGTGCCCTCGGATTGGGTCATAGTGTCTGTCCCCTTTGTGGTGGTTTTGACACTTTGGCGTCAATGTTATGGCATCGCAGCGAGCCGGTTCCAAGTGCCCCAGGTCGCCCCGAAAGAGGAGCGACGCGTACTTTGGTACGCGAGCGACGTTTTGAGGGGCGAGATGGGGTGCTTGGGGCCGGCGCAGCGTCAAGCCTTAAAGGTGGTTACCAGGGGGTTCTTGCGGTTGAGGACTCGATTGCCTCGTGGCGTTTGAGCTCCCGGCGCATGGTTTGCGAATTGAGCCAGGCTGCTTGCCAGCCGCGGATGGGGTAGTGCGTCTGGTCGAGCTCAAACTGCGTATAGCCGCAGGCGTTGATGATCGTCGTTCCACACACATGCTGACGCTCGCGCTGAAAATCGCAACCGTAGCTTTGGTGCACATGCCCGTGCACCATGTAGTCGGGATTCCAGGATTCGAGTGCTGTGTTAAAACACTCGAATCCTCGATGCGGCAGATCGTCCAGATCACCCATACCGGCGGCGGGTGCATGGGTAAGCAGAATGTCGCACCCGCCGACCATCCTAACCTTACGCGACAGCTTACGCATGCGCTTGGACATCTCGCGTTCGGTGTACATGTTGGCGCCGTCGCGATAACGCATGGACCCGCCAAGGCCCGCAATGCGAATCCCTCGGTACGTGTACACGCTGTCCTCTACGCAGATACATCCGCCCGGTGCATGACGTGCGTAACGGTCATCGTGATTGCCGCGCACGTAGATGAGCGGTTTGTTGATGACCGTGACCAAAAACTCAAGATAGTCCGGGTCCAGATCGCCGGCGGACAAAATCAGGTCGACGCCCTCAAAGCGTTCCTTGCGAAAGCACTCCCAAAGGCATCGTTCTTCGGTATCGGCTATGGCAAGGATTTTCATAGGACAGGGACTTTCGGCTCATCGTCGAGCTGCGGAATGGTGCCTACCACGTTGTCCGCCAGCCAATTCATCTCGACAATCTGCGTGCTCGGCAGCGGGGGGAAGCCTTCGATCTGTACCACGCCGTTCTGGCTGTGGAGCTCGCCGCCAAAGGGGTTGATGGAGCCCTCAACTATGCCGTTGCGGAGCAACTGCACGAGTTTGCGCGTCTGGTAGGGTAGGCCCGGAGCGTAACGGATGTCGATAACGCCGGAGCTCATGCCGTACCAGTAGTTGACGGCGCGCACTTGGTTGTCGTCGCTGGTCTCGTCCCATGTGCCGTGCAGAAGGCTTTTCACGATAAGCTCGTAGTAGCGCCCCCAGTTCCAGACGGGCATGGCGATGCCGGTAACCTTGCCATCGACCAAGCGGTGAAGCCCGTAGGCGGTGGGATCTTCCAGCGACTTTGACATATCGGCGCCGGTCATGACGCTCACGCCTTCGCGGCACATGGCCTCGGCGAGACCTCCAGCGGGCACATCACCCCAGGTCAGGATAATTTGCGCGCGCGGGTCGAGCAGCGAGGCGCCAATCGCAAAGGCGTTGATCTCGCTGAGTGCGCCCGAGGCGAAGACCGACGCGTGGTAACCGATGCGGTGGTTGTCCGCCATGCTGGCCGCAAGGGCGCCCAGCAGAAACTTGGCCTCGTACATCTTGCCAAAGTACGAACGGACGCTTTGATGGGGAAGGCCGATAGAGCAGTTGAGGAACCGAATCCGGGGATACTCAACGGCAGCCCTGAGCGTGTATTCCATCAGGCGGTGCGAGGTCGAGAAGATGACGTTTGCTCCATGTTTGACAGCCGTTTCCACGGCGGCGTAGAACACATCCGGATCGTGACAGTCCTCGAACGCCTCGGTGCGCACGATACCGCCAAAGTGCTCATCGAGATACTGACGCCCTTGGTCGTGCAGGCTGTCCCAGCTCGACGTCGCACAGGGGAACTCATGGATAAAGGCGATGCGCAGGGGGTTGGCCGTCGAGTAGACGGTCTTGCCCATAAAGAAGTTGAGCACGCCAGCGGTGGACTTGGCGGGCGTTTCTTCCTCGTCGACGCTCGGTGCTTCGACGAGATCGACCTTGTCCTCGTCATTTTTGCCGGCAATGACCAGCTCGCGCCAAATCTTGCACAGGCGGTTTACGACGATATCCGTCGGCGTATCCAGCAGGCGGTCCTGGTTGTACACATTGAGGTAGACGAGCATGGCGTCGGCGGGCGTAATGTCCAGGTGGTCGCCGCCTGCGCGAAGGTAGGCGCGCTTAAAGAGCAGGAAGGTGTGGCGCAGGTAGTCGACCTTTTTCTGCGGCCATTTTTCGATAAGGTTCTGACCGAGCATCTTGGCGAGCGTCTCGTAGCTTCCCTCACGCGAGAACTCGATCTCGTATAGGGGGCAGACGCGCCAAAACGCGCAGAACTCGCCGTACAGGCGGCTTTCGACGGAATCCCATTTGCCGGGGTAGAGACGGGTGACCTTGGCCGAAACCGTCGGGGCGTCCAGGAATTTGAGGACACTGACGCGTTTGTTGCCTTCCTGGACATAGAACCGATGCATGAACTCGGTGACGATGATGGGGTCGCGATAACCCTCGGTTACCTGGATGTCGTAGAGGTTGGACCACTTGCGGGCGAACTCGGTGCCAAACGGCAGCAGGGGCATAAAGTTGCATGAAAAGGCGGACTGACGGCCCTTGGTAACCGTACCGACGACCATTTCGAGCGGAATATCCCGCAGGCCGACATTCTCTCGCTGGCCTAAGGGGAGCTGGGCAACCAAGCTATCGAGGTCCGTGAGGTACGGATACTCGCTTTGACTAATGGCGCGTCGACGTCCTTGCTCGCCGCGCTTGCGTGCTTGACGGTAGGCCTCTTCCATGATGTTGCTCCCTTAGTCGTTTAAACAACTATATGAACCATGGTACCACGAATGAAAACCACAACAAAGGTGCCTGTCTCCTTTGTGGTGGTTTAGGCAATGATGGGGGCGATGGCGCGGATGCAGGCGTCGGCAGCGGTGAAAGTGGTGCTGTCGTCGCTGACGATAAAGATGATCTTGCCCTTAATGCCAAAGTCGCCGATCTCGCTAAAGAGCACATACGGCTCCTTGTCAAAGCCCGAGATGGGAAGCACGGCGGCCTTGGTGGCGCTGGTCAGCTCGTCTGCCAGCGCGTCGAGCGAGGCCCACTTGGACGTGTCCTTTACGGCAACGGGCACAGCCACGCGCCCAAAGGGCATCAAATGCACGAGCGTGTTCTTGGAGATGTTGGAGTTGGGGACGATGATGGTCTGCCCGCAGGCATCTTCGATGGTCGTGTGGCGCCAGGTGATGTCCTGGACCACGCCCGACACGCCGCCGACCTCGATATTGTCGCCGGGCTTGATGATGCCCATAAACGTCACCTGCATGCCGCCGATAAGGTTTGAGAGCGTGTCCTGGAAACCCAGAGAGATGGCGATGCCGCCGACGCCAAGAGCGGCGACGAGCGCGTTTGCGTTAATGCCAAAGCAGTTGTCGAGGATAAAGCTGCCGCCGATCATCCAGATGACGGCGCGTGCGATGTTGATGAAGATGCTCGATGCCGGAAGCGGGTTGTCGTCGCGATTGAGCAGGTGACGCAGGGTCTTGGATACGACCTTGGTGGCGACGGCGGTGCCTATCGCCAAGATGACGGCCCAGATGATGTTGTGGACCCACCGTTGCTCAAAGAAATGAAGAATCGGCTCAAACAATTCCATGTAGGGAAAACCTCCTTATGATCGTCCAACCATGATACCCACCAAGAAGCCCGTCCGATCAAATTCGGACGGGCTTCTGTGCTCGATATAAGGTTTACGCGGCGGGGCTGTAAGGCCCGGCGGTGTAGCTTAGCGTCGACGCTTCCAGATAATGCCGAGCATGATGACGATGATGCCGCCGATAAGGCACGCGCCAACTACTGCCAGCGTGCGGTCTCCCGTTGTGGCAAGCTTACCGGTCGTCTTCTTGGTGATGACCTTCGTGGCCGTCGTGTCCGTCTTAGGCGAGGGCTTAGGCGTCGGGGCCGGTGTGGGCGTGGGGTCCACGGCAGCGGAGCCAAAGCTGATGGTGCCCGCGAGCGAGGCCATCTTGCTCTCCCAGCTGTCCTGCCCGATCAGTGCCCTCAGCGCCGCCTCGCACGTGCCCCACTCGGTGTACTTGGTGGCGTGTGCAAAGGTGGGAAAATCGGTCGTGTTGGTAATGATGTAGTTGTTGGTGGCGACGGTATAGGTCTTGGCGGGGTCGAGCGTGCTGCCGTCTTTGGTGAGTGTGGCACTCACAATGCGCTTGCCTTCGGGCTGCGTCCAATCAATCGTCACGTTGATGCCGCCAAAGGAGAGAACGCTGCCAGAGTCATCGCGCCACTTGTACTTGTCTTGCGCCTCCTGCTCGGTGTGACCGGCCGCCACATAAGCCTGCTGAAGCTCGTAGCTGTCGTTGCAATCGTCGCTGATTTGTAGCGAGTGCTCGAGCGCTGCGAGGAAGTCCGCGCCGGTCATGGTCCAGGTCTCCACGGTGTTGCCGTAGGGCGAGATGGCGATGACGTTGCCGGCGGTCACGTTGCCCGCCGCGATGCCGCCGCGGATGCCGCCAGCGTTTTCGATAGCGAAGTCCGCGCCCGTCAGGGCAAGATAGGAGCCGCAAATCACGTGGCCGATGGTCTGGGCCTTGGTGGTGTCGCCCTCCTTGCTGGGGCGGAAATCGGTGGTGCGCACCATTTCCCAACCATGCGTGCCTGCGGCGTCCTCGCCGTAGAAATAGTTGGTGGTGGATGTGCCGAGCACCTTGTTCGATTCGTTTTCAAAGTCCTCGTCGAGCGGCTTGATCTTGTTGCGGACGGCTTCAAGGCGGCTTTGGTAGTCGGAGCCCTTGTCGGGGTCTGCCAAAAGGTCGTTGACGTTCTTGGCGGTGTAGAGCTTCTCGTCGCTACCGTCTGCAGGGACCGTGACCGTGTCATCGTCGGTCGTCTCGGTGTCATTCGTGTTGTACTTGTACGGAATGGAAAGCAGCCCCACCTCGGCAAAGGCGCTGCCTGCCTCGACAACGTGGATCGTCTTGCCGTCGGCTCCCGTCACCTTCTCGTTAAGGTTGATGTGCTCGTGGCCTGCGATAAGGGCATCGACGCCACGGAGTCGCGTGGCAAAGGTCTTGGCGTCGAGCGTGTGCGCGATACACACAACAACATCGCAGCCCTCCTTGCGCAGCTGCTCTGCCTCGGTATTGATGGCGTTCGCGGCACTCGAGAAGCTGGTGCCCGCGACCAGGTCCGCGCGCAGCGAGGAACCTAGCGACTCATCCATGGCACCCACGACGCCGACCTTGATTTTGTAGTCGAATGTGGAGTGATCCTCGGTATCCTCCCAGGTGCGATCGAGCGTCTTCGTGATGCTCGAGCTCCATACGCCGCTCGTGGACTTCGCGTTCGCGCAGAGCATGGCGAAGGGCGTGCCAGTGGTGCTGTAGCCGGTCATGGTGCGGAGTTTGTCTGCGCCGTAGCTCCAGTCGTGGTTGCCCGGCGTGGTCGCGTCGTAGCCGTCTACATAGAAGGTGTCCATGAGCTCGGCGATGCTCTTGCCCTCGCTCATGGTGGCGAAGGACTGCCCGTGGAAGGTGTCGCCCGCATCGAGCAAAAGATCGGGGGCGCTGTTTTGGGCGCTATAGAGAACCGCCAGCCCATCAAAGCCCACAGTGCCGGTGCCCTTGCTTGCGTTGTAGCTGTACTTGTAGCTGCCGTGGATGTCGTTGGTGTGCATGACGGCCACGGAGCCGTCAATGGCGGCGGGCAGGTTCCCCGCGAAAGCGAGGCTTGGGATGCCTGCGAGCGCGCCGGCAAACAACGCGGCGGCTAACGCAAGGCGGGGGAGTCTTTTCATGGCAGTTTCCTTAGTCCTTAGCCAGAATGTCTGGTTGAATATCGGATTATCGACATAATATGCGAAAACCGCCGCAAGGGCGCCTGTCCCTTAGCGGCGGTTTTGACGTTTGCGCAGATAAAACCTGCCAAAATAAACCTGTCCCTTTTTGGCAGGTTTTAGCTCAGCAGCATGCGGTCGTTGGCGAGCTCGCCGCCCGAGACCTCCTCGAACTTCTGCAGCAGGTCGGCTACGGTGAGCGACTTCTTCTCATCGCCCGCCACGTCGTAGATCACGTGGCCTTCGTGCATCATGATCAGACGGTTGCCCAGACGGATAGCGTCGTTCATGTTATGCGTGACCATGAGCGTGGTGAGGTGGTTCTCGTCGACGATCTCCTCGGTCAGATTGAGCACCTTAGAGGCCGTCTTGGGGTCGAGGGCCGCGGTGTGCTCGTCGAGCAGCAGCAGGCGTGGCTTGGTGAGCGTGGCCATGAGCAGGGTGAGTGCCTGGCGCTGGCCGCCCGAGAGCAGGCCGACCTTGGCGTTGAGACGCGTGTCCAGACCAAGGTCCAGGCGCTTGAGCAGCTCAACGTACTCATCTTTCTCGGCCTTGGTGACGCCCCACGAAAGGCCGCGACGCTGGCCGCGACGCTTGGCGAGGGCCAGGTTCTCGGCGATTTGCATGTCGGCAGCGGTACCGCGCATGGGGTCCTGAAACACGCGGCCCAGGTACTTGGCGCGCTGCGACTCGCTCAGGCGCGAGATGTCGGTGCCGTCGAGCTCAATAACGCCCGAATCGAGCGGGTACACGCCGGCGATCATGTTGAGCAGCGTGGACTTGCCGGCGCCATTGCCGCCGATCACGGTTACAAAGTCGCCGTCATTCAGGGTGAGGTCGACGCCGGTGAGCGCGCGCTTCTCGGTGACGGTGCCCTTGTTAAAGGTCTTCTTGACGTGCGAGAGCTTAAGCATCTGCCTCATCCCCCTTCGTGTAGGAGCTGCGGAGCTTATAGCGCTCCCAAACCACGGGCACGCACAGGGCCACGGCGACGATCACGGCGGAGAGCAACTTCATGTCGTTGGCGTCCATGCCCAACTGCAGCACGATGGCGCGGATAAGGAAGTACACCACGGAGCCAAAGACGGCGGAGGCAAGACGGACGCTAAACTGCGTGAGGCCGCCGGGCAGCAGACGGCCGAGCACCTCACCGATAACAATGGCGGCAAGACCGATAACGATGGCACCGGTGCCCATACCAATGTCGGCATACTTCTGGCTCTGGCAGATAAGCGCGCCCGAAAGGCCGATGAGGGCGTTGGAGAGCACGAGGGCGATCATCTTGGTGGAGTTGGTGTTGACGCCCAGAGCGCGGATCATGTACTCGTTGTTGCCGGTGGCGCGCAGCGCCGAGCCGATCTCGGTGCCAAAGAACCAATACAGGATGGCAACGATAGCCACGGCGAGCAGGATGCCCAAGATGATGGCAACGGTGGACTGCGGCAGACCGGTCATATTGCTGACGGCCGAGAACACGGTGCCCTTGGCAAGAATTGGCGTATTGGACTTGCCCATGATGCGCAGGTTGATGGACCACAGGCTGATCTGGGTGAGGATTCCGGCGAGGATCGCGGGAATCTCGAAGACGGTGGTCAAAATGCCCGTGACGGCACCCGCGATGGCGCCGGCGCACATACCGGCCAGCACGGCGAGCAGCGGGTCGACGTTGTTATTGACGATGAGCACAGCGCAGACGCAGCCGCCGAGGGCAAAGCTGCCGTCGCAGGTCATATCGGGAATGTCGAGCAGGCGGAACGTGATAAACACGCCAAGCACCATAATGCCCCAGAGGACGCCCTGCGAAACGGCGCCCTGCAATGCAATGAGCATGCTTCATACCTCCTAGGATAGGGTGGACACGTGATTCACCATAATAGCGGTAACAATGCATAGAAGAGCTGCGGACAGACGTTTTGTTTTACCTGAAACAAGCAGGGCGGACGCCGGTCTACAGCGCCCGCCCCTGTGGCTCAGATATTGAATAACGCAGCTAAAGCGCGAGCACGGGCTCTAGACGCATGCCGCGTATAGCATTACGCGTCCAGAGCGGAAAGGTCGATGCCCAGGGCCTCGGCCATCTCGTCGTTCTTGACGACGACCAGGTCCTTGCTCGAGAGGTGCTTGATAGGCATGTCTTCGGGCTTGGCCTCGCCCTTCAGAATCTTGACGGCCATCTCGCCCGCGGCGTAGCCCAGATCCTCGTAATTGATGGAGAGGGTGAACAGGCCGCCGGCCATGCACATGCCCTCCTCGCCAGTCACGAAGGGAAGCTTGTTCTCCTTGCAGATCTGGCCCACCTGCGAGGCGCCCGCGGCGATGGTGTTGTCGGTGGGGGAGTACAGCGCGTCGACCTTGCCCACGGCAGACTCGACGACGGACTGAATCTCGTTGGAGCTCGAGACGGTGAAATCGGTGTACTCGAGGCCCAGCTTGTCGAGCTCCTTCTCGGCGGCCTTGATCTGGACGTCGGAGTTGGACTCGGCGGTGCAGTAGAGCAGGCCGACCTTTTTAACGTCGGGCAGGACCTTCTGCATCATCTCGAGCTGCTCGGCGACCGGGGTGAGGTCGGAAGCGCCCGTGACGTTGGTGCCCGGCTTGTCGTTGTCCTGGACCAGGCCGGAGGCGGCGTAGTCGGTGATGGCGCAGCCCACGATGGGGATATCGGCCGTGGCGCCGGCGGCAGCCTGCGCGGCGGGCGTGGCGATGGCATAAATCAGGTTGACGTTGTCGCCCACAAACTTGTCAGCAATGGACTTACACGTGGACTGGTCGTTCTGGGCGTTCTTCTGGTCGATCTTGACCTTAAGGCCGCTCTCCTTGATGGCCTTGACAAAGCCGTCGTTGGCGGCATCGAGTGCGGAGTGCTCGGTGAGCTGCAGAACGCCGATAGTGTAGTCGGAACCGGCGGCAGCAGAGCCGGAACCAGAGTTGCCGCCGCATCCGGCGAGCGGGGCGAGCGCGAGCAGGCCAGCGGAGACCAGAAGGCTCCTGCGGCTGATGGTGATGTCCTTCATATCATTACCCCCAGTATAAAAATGGCTGGAAACACTGCACTGGGACAAAGTGCAAGTGGAACTATAGTAGCGCTGATGTCCATTTTTACAACAGCCTGGCGGGTTTTTTAATACAGAATCGGATGGGCGGTACGGGTAGTCGAATGGGCGGCGGAGGGTCTTATGCGGCGGAGGAGGCGTCGTCCTCGTCTAGGGCGGCGAAGAGCTTCTTGCCGTCGAGGAGACGTGTGGTGACGTTTCTCATACGGGCGATCTCGACGGTGCGCAGCGTATCGTCGGTGCCTCGGGCGTCGTAGACCGTTCCCAGCAGATACGAGATGCCATCGCGCTGCCTGATGGCAAAGGGACGGAGTGTCATCCGTGCTGCTTCGGTTTCGCCGCGTGTCGTGACGCTCGAAATATCAAAACTCACCGTGGTTCCGTGGTCGATGGCCTGCTCGACGAGCTCGCACGTGTCGATGCGCTTGATGGGCGTGCGTGTTGCCTTGGTAGCCTTGCTGCCTGCGCTTGGAGCGGGTTCGGGTGTATCGAGGTAGCCGCGAACGTCGGCGCTCGCCATGGCAACTAAGTGCTGCGCCATGCTCTTGCGGATAGCGATAGGCGTGGAGCGGTTGCGCATGACCATACCGTGGAGCCGGATGATCTCTTCATCGGTGAGCGGGCGGGTAAGAAGTTTGTAGCCCACGCCGCGTTTGTACTCAATTTCGTATCCGGCATGGCGAAGCGCGGAGATGGCGGTGTAGATGCTGCGCCGCGCCGCCGAGATGGGCATGCGGGCGGGGTCGTCGGGATGGGCGAGGCGCCGGATCAGCTCATCGGAAAGCATGGCCTTGTCTTCGCCGGTGTTTTCGCTCAAGAGCTGCAGGATGCGAACGGCGCGATAGGCTGCCATCGAGGCGGCGCCCCTCGTCGTGGTGTCGTAGGTTTCAACAGCGGCTTCGGTCATCGTGCCCACGTCCTTTCCGTTTTGGGTGGCGACGGTATGGAGCCTAGGACGTGGGGCTTTCCCAGGGGCGCAGGGCACTCTGGGCGGTCGGTAGTCGTCGGCAAACGGCGGGCCGAGTTTTCAACAGCCCTGCTCAACTGACCAAAAACTTGCCAAAAGCTTGACGGATGCTGTTGAAAAAAAGCGTCTCTCGACCGATGTCGAGAGACGCTTATGCGATGAGCGTTGGCGTGTGGCGACGCGAGCTAGCGTCCGACGATTAGAAGTCGGCGTTGCCCACGGTGCGCGGGTGCGGCAGGACGTCGCGGATGTTGCCCACGCCGGTCAGATACATGACCAAGCGCTCGAAGCCCAGACCGTAGCCGGCGTGCTTGCAGGAACCGTAGCGACGCAGGTCAAGGTAGTACTTGTACTGCTCGGGATTCATGCCCAGGTCCTTGATGCGGGCCTCGAGCAGATCCAGGCGCTCCTCGCGCTGGGAGCCGCCGATAATCTCGCCGATACCGGGAACCAGGCAGTCGGCGGCGGCGACGGTCTTGCCGTCCTCGTTCATGCGCATGTAGAACGCCTTGATCTCGGCCGGGTAGTCGGTCACGAAGGTCGGGCGCTTAAAGTGCTCCTCGGTCAGGAAGCGCTCGTGCTCGGTCTGCAGGTCGATGCCCCAGCTGACGGGGTAATCAAACTGGTGGCCAGCAGCGACTGCCTGCTCCAGGATTTCGACGGCCTCGGTGTAGGTAACGCGGGCGAAGTCGGAGTTGGCGACATGGTCCAGGCGCTCGAGCAGACCCTTGTCCACAAACTTGTTGAGCATATTGAGCTCGTCGGGGCAGGTGGCCATGACGTCCTTAAGGACGTACTTGAGCATGGCCTCGGCGTTATCCATGTAGTCGTTAAGGTCGGCAAAGGCCATCTCGGGCTCGATCATCCAAAACTCGGCGGCGTGGCGCGTGGTGTTGGAGTTCTCGGCACGGAAGGTGGGGCCAAAGGTGTACACGTCGCCAAAGGCCATGGCAAAGTTCTCGGCATTGAGCTGGCCGGACACGGTGAGGCTTGCATGCTTGCCGAAGAAGTCCTGGCTCCAGTCGACCTCGCCGGACTCGGTGAGGGGCGGATTTTTGGGGTCGAGCGTGGTCACGCGGAACATCTCGCCGGCGCCCTCGCAGTCACTCGTGGTGATGATGGGGGTGTTGACGTAGACAAAGCCCTGCTCCTGGAAGAAGCGGTGGATGGCGGCAGCCGCGACAGAGCGGATGCGGAACACGGCGCGGAACAGGTTGGTGCGCGGGCGCAGGTGCTGCTGGGTGCGCAGGAACTCGACGGTTGCGCGCTTCTTCTGCAGCGGGTAATCCGGGGCGCTGACGCCCTCGACCTCGATGGAGGTGGCAGAAAGCTCGAAAGGCTGGGGCGCATCGGGGGTCAGCTTGACGGTGCCGGTGCAAATGAGTGCGGCCGAGACGTTTTGATGGGCGATCTCGTCGTAGTTGTCGAGTGCCTCGCGGTTCATGACGACCTGCAGGTCGCGGAAGCAGCTGCCGTCGTTGAGCGTAACGAAGCCAAAGTTCTTCATGTCGCGGACGGACTTGACCCAGCCGGCGACGGTGACGGTCTGGCCGCCGAGCGGCTCGGCATCGGCATAGAGCTGCGCGATTTTGGTGCGGTTCACGTATCCTCCCATAACGGTTGAATGATAGTTATCCATACAGTTCAATATTCTAGCAGCTCGGCTCATTTGGGCTATACAGATAAGGCATTGGCGGGATGGTTTTTCAAACGAAAAGCGCCCGCGGCCAAATGGTCGTGGGCGCTTGACGAGGTGCCTTTTGGCTGTGTGGCGTGGGGCCTGGCTACTTGGTCTTGGCAACCAGCAGCGGGTCGCCAAGCTTGACGAGCGGGTTGCCGCCGATAAGCGTTCCAGACTCGCCGACATGGTCGATGCTCTTAAGACGATCGAGCTCGGAGACGATGACGGTCACGATGTCCTCGTGACCAGCGGCCTTAATGGCCTCGCGGTCGAAGCTGATGAGCGGCTGGCCTGCCTTGACCACATCGCCCATCTCGACAAAGCGGGCAAAACCCTTGCCGTTCATTTCCACGGTGCCCAGGCCAACATGGATGAACACGCGCAGACCGTCCTCGGTGATCATGCCGATGGAGTGGTTGGTGACAGTGGTGGCACCGATGCGGCCGTTGGCGGGCGCATAGATGGTGCCGGTAATGGGCTCGATGCCATAGCCCTGGCCAAGCATGCCCGAGGCGATCGTCTCGTCGGGAACCTCGTTCAGGTTGACGAGCACGCCGTTGACGGGGGCATAGATGACGCCTTCGCGGGTAGCGAAGCTTGCTGCGGGCGGAACGGACGCCTCGCCGGTCGAGGTGAAGGTGGACTTAAGCGAATCGAGCAGACCCATAGTTGCCTCCAACTTAAATAGGCGCATATCGCGCGTTTGGTTTGCCGGAAACGTTTCACATGTGTTTCGCGGCTTGGTCAACGCCCCTATTCTACGCTGCTCAACGATACCTCTGAACTGGGATTATGTGATATATCAGTTGAAGGGAAACTTATTGCCGGAGTGTTTCTGCGCCACGGGTTCAAGTGGGGTACGCTTGAAGGCGAAAAATAAGGGCGCATAATTTGCGCGAAGGGAGCACATATGATTGTCGAGAACCATGCGCTGTGGGGCGAGGAGCCGACCGAGGATTATCCGGCGACGTTTACGTATTTGGGTGCCGAGCCGTTGCCCGATAAACCGAATGGCCGCCGCCCCGCGGTGATTATCTGTGGCGGAGGTGCGTTTACGCATATCGCTCCGCATGAGCAGGATCCTGTGGCGTTTGCGTTTTTGGATCACGGTTACCAGGCCTTTGTGCTCAACTATGTCACGAGTTCTACGGGTGACGTGAGCTTTCCGCATCCCCAGGCAGATCTTGCCAAGATGGTCGCCACGGTGCGCGCCAACGCCGACGAGTGGCATGTCGATCCTAAGCGCGTGTGCGTCGTGGGCTTTTCTGCTGGCGGCATGATTTGCGCCTCGCTGGCAACACAGTGGAAGACCGGCCCCTTTGCGGCACTTGCCGGGGCGCGTCCGGACGACATTCGTCCCGATGCCGTGGTGCTGGGCTATCCATTGCTCGACTTTGCCTATGTGCGCGACATGCAGACGCGCGATCCGCGCATTGACTTGCGTGTGCCCAAGACGGGTGGCAAGACGGGGCGCGATTTGCTCAACGACTACCTGTCGATGGTGACGGGCGGCGAGGCAACTGACGAGCATCTGGCCGACATCTGCCCCACCACGCATGTTTCGCGTCAGATGCCACCGACCTTTGTGTGGGGCGTGTCCGACGACAAGACGGCGCCGATCGCGCAGGTCTACCCGTTTGCGCAGCGCATGGCCGAGGAGGGCGTTGCATGCGAGATGCACGTCTTCGACCAGGGTGGTCATGGCCTTTCGCTCGGCAACGCCAACACCGCGGTCGACAACGAGGACAAGCAGGTTTCCGTCCGTCCCTGGATCCGCCTGGCCTTCCGCTTCCTCGAGCGCCATCTGTAAGAGTCCCGGCATCCAAGCTCTTCAATAACTTGCGGTGAAATAGTTCCTATCTGGGGCATCAACCAGCCCATCCAGGAACTATTCCACCGCAACTTCGTTTTTGATGCCCCGTCCGGAAACTGCGCCCCAGTTTTGCCTTTCAAGGTGGGACGCAGTTTCCCATAGGGCCTCGACTGGGAAAGCGCGTCCCGTTTCGAGCGGGGATTCCGGGATGCATTTTCCGTAAGAGGCCTGTTTGGGAAACCATATCCCGTTTCGAGCCGGAATTCTGGGATGTAGTTTCCCCGAGAGGCCTCATCGGGAAACTATGGCCCTGAACTCTCCTGCCTGTCCCCATTGCGCCAATTTGCTGATTGAACATCGTTGTGTGTTCGCGCTATCATGCATGGTTAAATTGGTTAGCCGTGGCAAACGGTTAGCCAAGGTGAACATAAATGCAACGCCCTGTGGGCGCCGGGGGAGGAACACGGACGTGAAGCTCGATACGCTCGAGATTGGAAAGGACGCCGTTGTCGCATCGGTGGCATCGGACGACCAGGCACTCCGACAGCATATTTTGGACATGGGCCTAACGCCGGGCACCGAAGTCACCATGATGAAGTACGCCCCCATGGGCGACCCGCTCGAGATTCGCCTGCGTGGCTACGAGTTGACGCTGCGCAAGGATGATGCCGCACGCATTGAGCTCGTGGATGTGCACGACACCGATACCGGTCCGCGCGCCAACGCCGCAATCGGAACGACGGAGCATCCGGCACTCGGCGAGGGGATGTATTCGCCCCGTGCGGCAAAAACGGCCGTGCCCGAGGGCGCACCGCTGCATTTTGCCCTCGCCGGCAACCAAAACTGCGGTAAGACCACGCTGTTCAACCAGCTTACGGGCTCCAACCAGCACGTCGGTAACTTTCCTGGCGTGACGGTCGACCGCAAGGACGGCACCATCCGTAACCATCCCGAGGCAAGCGTTACCGATCTGCCCGGCATTTACTCCCTGTCGCCGTACACGGGCGAAGAGATCGTCAGCCGCCAATTCATCTTGGACGAAAACCCCGACGCCATCATCGACATCATCGACGCCACCAACATCGAACGTAACCTGTACCTGACGCTGCAGCTTATGGAGCTCGACCGCCCCATGGTCATCGCGCTCAACATGATGGACGAGGTGACGGCCAACGGCGGCGCCGTGGACGTCAATCTGCTCGAGAGCCTGTTGGGCGTGCCTGTTGTTCCCATTAGCGCTGCCCGCAACGAGGGTATCGGCGAGCTGGTGGATCATGCCTTGCACGTGGCGCGGTTCCGCGAGCGCCCCGGTCGCCTGGACTTCTGTGCGCCCGATGGATCGGACGGCGGCGCACTGCATCGCTGCATCCACGGCATTGCCAACCTGATCGAGGACCATGCCGTGACGGCGCACATCCCGGTGCGCTTTGCGGCGACCAAGCTGGTTGAGGGCGACGAGCTGGTGACCGAGGCGCTTCACCTGGATCGCAACGAGCTCGACGCTATCGAGCACATCATTACCCAGATGGAGGGCGAGGCCGGCACCGACCGCCTGTCCGCGCTGGCCGATATGCGCTTTAGCTTTATCGGCGACGTGTGCGGGCGCTGCGTCGTCAAACCGCACGAAAGCCGCGAGCACGTGCGCTCCGTCAAGATCGACCGCATCCTGACGGGTCGCTACACGGCCATTCCGGCGTTCCTGGTGATCATGGGCCTCGTCTTTTGGCTGACGTTTGGCGTGATCGGCGCGGCGTTGCAGGGACTCATGGAGGACGGTATCGCTGCTATCATCGCCTCGGCCGATGCGGGCCTCAAGGCGTTCGGCACCAACGACGTGGTGCGCTCGCTGGCTGTCGACGGCGTGCTTACGGGCGTGGGCAGTGTGCTGACCTTCCTGCCGATTATCGTCGTGCTCTTCTTGTTCCTCTCCATTCTGGAAGACTCGGGCTACATGGCGCGCGTCGCCTTTGTCATGGATAAGGTGCTGCGTCGTTTTGGCCTGTCGGGCCGCAGCTTTGTACCCATGCTCGTCGGGTTTGGCTGCACCGTGCCGGCTATCATGTCGACCCGTACGCTCCCATCCGAGCACGACCGCAAGATGACGGTCATGCTCACGCCGTTTATGAGCTGCTCAGCCAAGCTGCCGGTTTACGGCTTGCTGTGCGGGGCGTTTTTCCCGCAGGCGACGGTTCCCGCCATGGTCTCGCTCTATCTGATCGGTATCGTGGTCGGCTGCGTCGCGGCTTTGGTGCTCAACCGCACGGCATTTAAGGGCGACCCGGTGCCGTTTATCATGGAGCTCCCCAATTACCGCCTGCCGAGCGTCAAGACGACGGTGATGCTGGCATGGGATAAGGCCAAGGACTTCATCACCAAGGCCTTTACCATTATCTTTGCCGCGACCGTGGTCATCTGGTTCCTTCAGACGTTCGACATCCGCTTTAACGTGGTCGCCGACCAGTCGCAAAGCCTGCTTGCCGGTCTGGGTAGCATCATCGCGCCGGTGTTGGCCCCGCTCGGCTTTGGCGACTGGCGCGCCTCGACGGCGCTCGTCACGGGGCTCATTGCCAAGGAGAGCGTCATCTCGACGCTCACGGTGCTTTTGGGCGCAACGTCGCCCGCGGCACTGTCAGCCATGTTTTCGCCGTTTACCGCCTACGTGTTCCTGGTCTTTACGCTGCTGTACCCGCCTTGCGTGGCGTCCATCGGCGCCGTCAAGAGCGAGTTGGGCGCACGCTATGCCGTGGCCGTATTCGCGTTTCAGGTGACGGTCGCCTGGGTCGTGGCGTTTATCGTGCATTCGGCGGGCATGTTGCTGGGGTTGGCTTAGTTATGAATTGACGGCGCAACCTCTGTGTATCGAATTGTTTTCGGCCCCGCATCTGTTGCTGACGGATGCGGGGCCGTTGCTATATAATCGCCTCCGCTCAAAATGATTGGAGACGTTATATATGAGTCAGGCAAGGCAAGACGGCATCACGCTCAGGCAGTGGCTCCCGCTCGTCGGGCTCACCTGCTGTGCGTTCGTGTTCAACACGTCGGAGTTTATGCCCATCGGCCTTTTGACTGATATCGCCGCGTCGTTCTCGCTCACCGAGGCCCAGGCGGGCATCATGATCTCGGTCTATGCCTGGGGCGTCATGCTGCTGTCGTTGCCGCTCATGGTGTTCGCTTCGCGTTTTGAGTTCAAGCGGATGCTGCTGGGCGTGCTCGCCGTGTTCTCGCTGGGCCAGTTCCTGTCCGCCTTGGCACCGACCTATCCCATCTTAGTCTGCGCGCGCCTGGTGGTTGCCTGCGCGCACGCCGTGTTCTGGTCGGTCGCCTCGATCATGGCGTCGCGCCTGGTTGACACACGCCACGGGGCGCTCGCTATCAGCATGATCGCCACGGGCTCTTCCATCGCACAGATCTTTGGCCTGCCGCTCGGTCGCGCCATTGGCTTGGCCGTGGGCTGGCGCATGACGTTTGCCGTGGTCGGAGCGCTGTCTGCTGTCGCGGTCGTCTACCAGGCCACGGTGTTCCCTGCCATGCCAGCGGGCGAGCGTTTTACGCTCAAGCAGCTGCCCGAGCTGCTCAAGAACCCGTTCCTCATCGCGCTCTACGCAGTCACGGTCTTCATGGCGACCGGCTATTACGCAAGCTACAGCTATATCGAGCCCTTCCTGGCGCAGGTCGCGCACGTCGATGCGGGCGCCATTACCATGACGTTGACGGCGTTTGGCTGCTCTGGTTTGCTCGGAAGCTGGCTGTTTGGCCGCCTGTTCGATGGGCATCGCTTCCCGTTCTTGGCTATCACGCTCTCCGGCGTGCCGGTGGCTCTGCTGCTCATGGGTCCGGCCGCATCGTCACTCGCTGCGGTTCTCGCTGTGTGCGCACTGTGGGGTTGCTGCGCCACGGCCTTTAACGTGGCGTTTCAGGCCGAGCTCATCAAGCACACGCCGGCAGATTCGTCGGCCGTCGCCATGTCGATCTTCTCGGGCCTGTTCAACCTCGGTATCGGCACGGGTACCGCGATCGGCGGAGCCGTGGTTTCGGGTCCCGGTATCGCCTGGATCGGCTTTGTGGGCGGGGCGATTGCCGTCGTGGGCGTTATCCTCGCCATCACGGTGATGTTCCCAGCCATCCGCCGCGCCAAGCCCGTCGCCTAGCCACGTCCCCTCATCAGTTGCGGTGGAATAGTTCCTGTTTAAGGCCTTTGAAGGCCCAAGCAGGAACTATTCCACCGCAACTTATTTTGGGGGAGGGGATACAAGCTGGGCATACAATGGATGTCGTTGTGTTGAGCTTACCGGGAGGTTGCTATGTGGGCATACGAGACGACGTTCTATCAGATCTATCCGCTGGGCTTTTGCGGAGCTCCGCGCGAAAACGCCGCCCCCGTTGCCGAGGATGAGCTCGCCCAGGCCGCCGATGTCGAACCCAACCCCGATGCTCCTATCATGAAGATTGCCCAATGGGCCGACTGCCTGCAAAAACTCGGCGTTGGCGCTGTGCTCATCAACCCGCCGCTCGAGTCCGATAGTCACGGCTACGACACGCGCAGCCTGCGCCATATAGACCGTCGCCTGGGCGGGGATGCCGACTTTGCCGCCGTATGCGACACGCTGCACGCCCATGGCATCCGCGTGGTGCTCGATGCCGTCTTCAACCACGTCGGTCGCGGCTTTTGGGCCTTCCGCGATGTGCAGGAGCGCAAGTGGGATTCGCCGTACAAGGATTGGTTTCACATCAGTTTTGACGGCGACTCCTGCTATGGCGACGGCTTTTGGTACGAGGGCTGGGAGGGTCATTTTGAGCTTGTGAAGCTCAACCTGCAAAATCCCGCTGTGGTCGATTACCTGCTCGAGTCTGTGCGCCGTTGGGCCGACGTCTTTGGCGTCGACGGCCTGCGCCTGGACGTCGCCTACATGCTCGACCGCGACTTTATGCGCCGCCTACACTCCTTTACCCGTGAGCTCAAGCCCGGCTTTGTGCTCATCGGCGAGACGCTCCACGGCGACTACAATCAGATCGTCAACGACGAGATGCTCGACTCGTGCACTAATTACGAGTGCTACAAGGGCCTGTATTCCAGCTTTAACTCGGTCAACATGTTCGAGATCGCCCATTCGCTGCACCGTCAGTTTGGCGGCGACCCTTGGTGCATCTACCGCGGCAAACATCTGCTTTCGTTTGTCGACAACCACGATGTGCCGCGCCTGGCAAGTATCCTCACCGACAAATCCTGCCTGCGTCCCGCCTACGGCATGCTCTTTGGTATGCCGGGCATTCCGTGCGTCTACTATGGCAGCGAGTGGGGGATTCCTGGCGAAAAGGGCGGCCCCGATGGTGACTGGGCTCTGCGACCTGCGCTCGATGAGCCTGCGCCCAACGAGCTGACGGCGTTCATCACGCAGCTCGCACACCTTCGTTCGGCCGACGACGCGGCTGCCCGTGCTCTCAACTACGGTGCCTATCGCAACGTGGTGATCCAGAACAAGCAGCTGCTGTTCGAGCGCGCCTGCGACGACGCGGCGGTGCTCGTGGCGGTGAACGCCGTGGACGAGCCTTACACCTTTGGCGCCGGCGAGCTCAACAGCTCCTTTGTCGATTTGCTTGCCGACGATGCGCCCACGGTCGAGCTGACGGGTACTCTCGAGCTTGCACCCTACGAGGTGCGCTATCTGTTGAGGGCCTAGATCATGACAGCGCCGGACGAGGGCTATCAACATATTGAGCATGGGTTTGAGCCCGTGTTTGACGAGCACTCGCGCGTTTTGGTGCTCGGGTCGTTTCCCTCGGTGCTTTCGCGCGCCAATGCCTTTTATTACGGCAACCCTCAGAATCGCTTTTGGCGTGTGATGGCCACGTGCCTCGGTATGCCTGTGCCGCCCAACGAGGGCGATCCTTTGGCAAGCGGTGAGCCCGCGACGCTCGATGCCTCCATTGCCGCCAAGCGGGCCATGCTGCTGAACGGCGGCGTGGCCCTGTGGGATGTGGTCGAGAGCTGCGACATTAAGGGCTCGAGCGACGCCAGCATCCGCAACGTTGTGCCGGCACATATCGAGCGCATTACCGGCGCAGCTCCCATTGAGCAGGTGATATGCAACGGTGGTACAGCTGGCCGGCTCTACAAGCGCTATCTACAAGAGCGCACCGGGCTGCCGGCCATCGTTCTGCCGTCGACAAGTCCCGCCAATGCGGCGTGGCGTCTGGAACGCCTTGTCGAGCGTTGGAGCGGCGCCGCTGATTGGCAGGCTTTTTCGATTTAGCAGTTTGAGTGCTCGGCAAGATGCCTCATAACGGCGTGCCAGATCGGTGTGGGCAGTGCAGGCGTGGCGCGCACCATGCCGTCGGTGTCGACGCCGCCCGTTGCGGCGCCACTGAGCTTCTGCGCGTGTTCGACGGAACACCCCATACGAACGGCGCCCACGAGCTTGTCCATGGCCTCCGAAAACGGTCGCCGCAAGAGTCCCATGCGCGGGGAGCGACGAAGCGCCGCAATGCCGCTGCCAGCGCAAATGGCAACGCCGCCACACCACAATTGGTCATGGCGCTCACATGCCTTGTGCAGGCGAACGGCGGCCCCACGCGCCTGCTCAGCGCCCTGTCGTGCGGCTCGGATCACGGCATAGACACGCGTTCCCGTACTGCCAAAGCGCTCAAGCGCCTGCTCGATAGCAGTCAACGTCTCATCGTCAGCCATATCTTCAATGGCCAGCACGATGCCATCGGCAACGCCGTCGGCATTATCCGCCTTCAAGTCAACCGGGTGGGGGAGTACGGTGCCGGAAAACCGGGCATAGGCGGCGATGGCATCCTGCAGGTCCCAGAGCAAAAACTCAAGATCGTCGCTATTGGGAATGCTGATATACGCAATGGTTTGCAGTGTTTTTGGTACATCGCCGCGTGCGGTCGTCTCCATGCTGCCTCCTTTCCGGTTGGTTTCCGTTTAGGTTACACCGTCTGGTGGCGCCCCGCCGCGCTATCCTAGTGCAACCCTTACGAAAGGAACGCCATGCGTCTGCCCATGAATACCTCGCTTGCCACGCTCAAGCCCTCCGGCATCCGTCGGATTAACGCGCTCGCCGCCCAGCATCCGGGGTGCATCGCGCTCGCGCTCGGCGAGCCCGATTTTCCCACGCCCGATGTGATTAGCGCCGAGGTGACCGCCGCACTGGACCGCGGCGACACGCACTATCCGCCCAACAACGGTCGCCCCGCCCTGCGTGAGGCGTTATCTGCCTACATGGGGGATGCGGGCCTTACGTTTTCGGCGGACGAGGTCATTCTGACCGACGGTGCGACCGAGGCCCTGTCGGCAGCATTCATGGCTATGCTCAACCCAGGCGACGAGGTCATTATTCCCACGCCGGCCTTTGGCCTGTACGAGAGCATCGTCGTGGCCAATCACGCCAAGGCGGTCTTTTTGGATACGGAGCCTGCGCAATTCCAGATTGACGAGGACGCACTTCGTGCTTACGTGACGCCGGCGACCAAGGCCATCGTCATCTGCTCGCCCAACAATCCTACGGGTTGCATCCTCAACACGGCGTCGCTCGACGCCGTGGCGCGCGTGGCGGAGGAGGCGGGCATCTACGTGGTCTGCGACGATGTATACAACCGCCTGGTCTACGTGGACGGCTACGAGCGCTTTGCCCAGCGCCACCCGGAGCTACGCGAGCAGACGGTAGTCATCGAGAGCTTCTCCAAACCCTGGGCCATGACCGGCTGGCGTTTGGGCTGGCTCGCAGCCGCAGCCCCCGTCATCGCCGAGATCGCAAAGGCTCACCAATACTTAGTATCGAGCGCCGTCTCCTTCGAAATGGACGCCGCAGCCCGAGCCCTCACCGTCGACCCAACTCCCATGCTCGAAGTCTACCGAGCCCGTCGCGAACGCGTACTCGCAGCCTTAGACGCCATGGGCCTCGACGTAGTAGAGCCCGCAGGAGCCTTCTACACTTTCCCGAGCATCAAAAAGTTCGGCCTAACAAGTGAGGACTTCTGCATCAAAGCCATCAAAGAGGCAAACGTAGCCCTAGTCCCTGGAAACTGCTTCGGCACCGAAGGCCACATCCGCCTCAGCTACTGCGTTTCCGACAAAGATCTGGACGAAGGCCTAAATCGCCTGTCCACCTTCATTTCAACCTTATAGCCCAACGGGACGCAACACATCAGCCCACCGACCCAAGCATTATGAGTGGGGGCGTCAGCCAACGAAAACCCGGGCTGCCCAAAGTCAACGCAGGCACGCGCCGCCGAAGGCCAGGCGCAAGGTTTTCGTAGATTCCGCACGAGCCGAAGAGCACTTAATGTGCTCTTCGTGCGAGCCAGGACTTGACCGAGCGAAAACCTTGCGCCTGGCCTTCGGCGACGCGTGCTGGATGGTGGAATTGTGTGCAGCCCGGTTTTCCGTTGACCGACGCCGGGGTCCCCGCCATAATACTTTCGGTTCACGCACGAATCCGCTGCCAGAGACAGCCGGCGCAAACGGGTCTTACCCGCGAGCTTAATGGGACTTCCCGCCAGCCGAGGTGGTCGAGTAGATATGTCTTCTCGCCCCCGTCGCTCATGCAGCGCGGGGGCTTTCTTTTTGGACATGCCCCCGTCACGTCCTTGTGGCGGACCGTGCCCGGAAAGAATTCGAGGAGGTGTAATTCATGCCCCAGCAGTACAAAATCGACAAGGTTGCAGAGATCGAGTCCCGTATCGCCGAGAACGCCGGTCTGTTCGTCGTCAACTACAACGGTCTGACGGTTAAGCAGGCTCAGGAGCTGCGTCATCAGCTTCGCGAGTGCGGCGCCGAGATGAAGGTCTACAAGAACAACCTGGTCAAGATCGCTCTCAAGAACCAGGAGCAGCCCGAGCTCGACGAGATCCTCGCCGGCCCCGTCGCTTATGTGTTCTACGAGTCCGAGCCGGTCGAGGCCGCTAAGGCCCTTAAGGACTTCTCCGCTAAGTCCAAGGGCGTCCTTGAGATCAAGGGCGGTATCTCCGACGGCAAGGCCGTTTCCGCTGATGATGTTAAGGCTATCGCCGAGCTGCCCACCAAGGATCAGCTTCTCGGCCAGATCGCCGGTCTCATCTCCGGTTTCGCTCGCGACATCGCTGTCTGCGTCAACGGCGTTTCCTCTGGTCTCGCTCGTTCGATCCAGCAGGTCTCCGAGCAGAAGGCAGCCTAGTTGCTGTTTTCACCCGCGGCGGCAACGCCGCACCCCTGGCGCATTCGCGTCGTGTTTTAACTGATCTCCGTGCATCCGCACGGAAACCGAAAGGACTTAGAAATGGCTAAGCTTACCACCGATGAGATCATCGATGCTCTTAAGGAAATGTCCCTTCTCGAGGCTTCCGAGCTCGTCAAGGCTATCGAGGACACCTTCGGCGTTTCCGCCGCTGCTCCTGCCGCTGTTGTCGCCGCTCCCGCTGCTGGCGCTGCTGAGGCCGAGGAGAAGACCGAGTTTGACGTCGTGCTCGAGGGCTTCGGCGACAACAAGATCCAGGTCATCAAGGCCGTCCGTGAGCTCACCAACCTTGGCCTGAAGGAGGCCAAGGAGGTCGTCGAGGGCGCTCCCAAGGCTGTTCTCGAGGGTGCCAAGAAGGAGGACGCCGAGGCTGCCAAGGAGAAGCTCGAGGCTGCTGGCGCTGCTGTCACCCTCAAGTAATCAGGCTTTCTCGCCAGATTTCTTTGCAGACGGGGTTCGCATTGCGAGCCCCGTCTTTTTTGTTCAAGACTTTAGTCTGCTGGGCGCGCAGCGGCCAGCTTCAACCCACCCGATACGCGGGTGGAGACAAACGGCTTTACAAAGCCACCCCTCCGACCGATATTGACGATTGTTCAGGCCGTCAAGAATTCGAGTCGAAGGGGTGGTCGCCA
>JAGZKE010000031.1:0-24360 GCA_018365375.1 Collinsella sp.
CGCGCCTCGACCGGGGTTCGAATCCATGCGGTGCTTACGTAAAAGAAAAGCCCCCGTTGCCGGGAGCTTTAATCTCAAATGGTGCGGCGTATAGGATTCGAACCTATGACGTTCTGATTCGTAGTCAGACCCTCTATCCAGCTGAGGTAACGCCGCGACTTGTTGATTATTATGCACATAGACTGAATAATGGTCAAGCGTTTTTTCAAAAAAAGTTATCGAATTTGATTTTTACTCATTTGGAGGGCTTGGCACGATCTTCGGTGCATCACGATATAAGAAAAGCCCCCGTTTCCGGAGGCTTAAAACTCAATTGGTGCGGCGTATAGGATTCCGCGCATCCGCTGCGCGGATCCGCACCGGCTTCGCCCGCCTGCCGGCGGACTCGCCCGCTCGCTAAAAACGCTCCGCGTTTTCTTGACGCTCGCGCCTCGAACGAGGTTCGAATCTCCGCAATGCCCCCGTAAAGGAAAAGCCCCCGTTTCCGGAGGCTTAAAACTCAATTGGTGCGGCGTATAGGATTCGAACCTATGACGTTCTGATTCGTAGTCAGACCCTCTATCCAGCTGAGGTAACGCCGCAACGCACGGATTATTATGCACGTGACCCCTCGATGGGTCAAGCGACAATTTGGAAAAATTTTACGAAGTGATGATTAAGATGCTCGCGCCTCGACCGAGGTTCGAATCCGTGCGGTGCCGGCGTAAAAGAAAAGCCCCCGTTGCCGGAGGCTTTCGATTTCAATTGGTGCGGCGTATAGGATTCCGCGCATCCGCTGCGCGGATCCGCACCGGCTTCGCCCGCCTGCCGGCGGACTCACCCGCGGGCTGAAAACGCTCCGCGTTTTCTTTACGCCCGCGCCTCGACCGAGGTTCGAATCCATGCAGCGGTGGCATAAAAGAAAAGCCCCCGTTGCCGGAGGCTTTCGATTTCAATTGGTGCGGCGTATAGGATTCGAACCTATGACGTTCTGATTCGTAGTCAGACCCTCTATCCAGCTGAGGTAACGCCGCAGCGCAAGACATATAAAACCACTTTAGTTCATTAGAGTCAAGCAAAATCTCAAACTTTTTTCGCGCGGGCCGCAATTTGTCACGCTGCACCACGAGCATCAGCGCTTTTCGTACGATCGATTGGCTTTTCGATCACATCGAACCCGACGCCAAGCTCCCCCAGAAGCGACCGCACCCGTTGGGCACAGTCGTAGTCGGCAAACGAAATGCTCAGCATTCGGGCCACCTGATTAGAAGATCCAACGCCATAGAAGTGCTCAAGGACAACAAGCGCCTCATGCGCCACAAACGTCTCGACCACATGCGGCGACTCCTCATAGCACCATTGCGTCAATGGTCCCTCACTCGTCTGCCGAACCACCAAGCCACCCATACCCGACGGCTCGCACGTTACCAGCAGGTGCTCCCCGCCCTCATCACTCTGGAACAACACAACCCGCTCGTCGAACAGCTCCATCACATCCCCTTTCTCTTGCTCTTAGTTAGCAAAAGCATAGCAGGTAAATGCATGTATACAGAACGTTTGTTCGTGTGTTTTCTATCGAGCTGTCCGCACGGCATGGTATGGACCTGCGCACGAAATAGGGCGCCCCCGAAGGAGCGCCCTTGCATATCCCCTATGCAGCCAAGTTACGCGACCGGCTCGATCTTCTCGAGACCGCCCATGTAAGGACGCAGAACCTCGGGGATCGTGATGGTGCCGTCGGCGTTCTGGTAGTTCTCCAGAATGGCAGCCATGGTACGACCAGCCGGCAGGCCGGAACCGTTAAGGGTGTGCAGGTAACGCGAGCCCTTGAAGTTCTCGGGGTCGCGGTACTTGATGTTGGCGCGGCGGGCCTGGAAGTCGCCGCAGTTGGAGCAGGAGCTGATCTCCTTGTAGGCGTTGTAGCTCGGCAGCCAGACCTCGACGTCGTAGGTCTGACGGGCAGAGAAGCCCAAGTCGCCGGTGCACAGGCTAATCACGCGATACGGAAGGCCCAGCTGCTGCAGCAGATACTCGGCCTCGGCGGTCATGCTCTCGAGCTCCTCGTCGGACTCCTCCGGCTTAGCGAACTTGACCATCTCGACCTTGTCGAACTCGTGCTGACGGATGATGCCGCGGGTGTCGCGACCGGCGGAACCGGCCTCCTCGCGGAAGCAGGGGGTGAAGGCGGTGTAGCGACGCGGCAGAGTGTCGGCATCGAGGACCTCGCCGGCATGCAGGTTGGTAAGCACGACCTCGGCGGTGGGGATCAAGAAGTTGTCGCCCGAGACGTGATAGGCGTCGTCCTCGAACTTGGGCAGCTGACCCGTGCCAAACATGGTCTGACGCTTGACGACGATGGGCGGCCACCACTCCTTAAAACCACGGCTGGTGTGCGTATCGAGGAAGAAGTTGATGAGGGCGCGCTCCAGGCGGGCGCCAGCGCCACCGAGAACGGTAAAACGGCTGCCGGAGAGCTTGTTGCCGCGCTCGAAGTCGAGGATGTCCAAATCGGTGCCCAGATCCCAGTGCGGCTTAAAGTCGAAGTCGAACTCGCGCGGGGTGCCCCAGCGGCGGCGCTCGATGTTCTCGTCCTCGTCCTTGCCGTACGGCGTGGCCTCGCAAGGAATGTTGGGCAGGTGAGCCATGAAGTCGTACTGCTCCTGCTCGAGAGCAGTGCGGCGCTCGGCCAGACCGTCAATCTTCTCGTTGACGGCGCGCACAGCCTCCTTGGCGGCCTCGGCCTCGTCCTTCTTGCCCTCCTTCATCAGGGCGCCGATCTTCTTGGACTCGGCGTTGCGCGTAGCCTGGAGCTCCTCGACCTCGGTGATGACGGCACGACGCTCGTCGTCGAGCTCAAAGAACTTCTCGCGATCCCAAGACGTCTGGCGGTTAGCCATGGCGACATCGATGGCATCGGGGTTCTCGCGAACAAACTTGATATCAAGCATTAGATCCTCCGGCGATATACATTCCATTTAGGTTGCAACCTTGTACATGTATGGGCAAGTATATACTTATGAGCGTTTACGACCCAACTCAACTACGCAAGAAGGCACCCAATGGACGCAGTTTTTTCCTTTTTGTTTGGCACCCGCACCGGTTTTGCCATCCTTTTCGCCGGCGGCATCCTGTTATTTGCGATTCTTGCCTTTGTAATGGAGAAGCGTACCCATAAGATGTACGTCGACCGCGGACCCAAGTCCGAGGATGAGGAAGACAGCTTCTGGGACTAACCTGCCAAAAAGGGACAGGTTTATTATGGTCGGTTTTATCTGGGCAAACGCAAGCGCCCCGCAACTGGAATTGAGCCAGTTGCGGGGCGCTTTTTGCTATAGAGATAAAACCGCAGGAAAACCCGCCAAAATAAACCTGTCCCTAAATGGCAGGTTTTACTGGAGAGTTGCGTCGATTGCCTTGACCAGGGCGCTGCGCATGCCGGCATCCTCGAGCGCGATGACGCCCTTGATGGTGGCACCGCCGGGCGAGCATACGGCATCCTTCATCGCCGCAGGATGCTGGCCAGTTGCAAGCTGCAGCTTTGCCGTACCCAACACCATCTGGCTCACAATGCGATAGGCATCGGCACGCGGGATACCGTGCTTGACCGCTGCATCGCCCAGGGCCTCGATTGCCATGGCGACAAATGCCGGAGCGCAACCACCCACCGTGCCGCCCACAAACAGCAGGCTCGTATCGAGTTCGACCACCGCACCGAGCTTGCCAAGCAGATCAAGCACCACTGCGCTCTGCTCATCACTAAGCGTGGAAGCCTTCTCGCAAGCGATGACGCCCTCGCCCACCGAAACCGGTGTGTTGGGCACCGTCGAGATATGCGCGACGCCCGGCAGGACCTGCTCCCACTTGGCACTGTCCCAGGTCCAGGCAACCGACAGAACGACCTTTTTGGCAAGAGCATCCTTGAGCGGGGCGAATACCTTCTCGATCATGTACGGTTTGACCGCAGCGACCACGATATCGGATGCGGCGACAACCTCGGCGGCATCGTGGCAGGCGACCATGCCGCGCGCCTCGCAGCGCTCAACCAGTGCGTCGTAGCGACCCGCGCAGGCGCACATGTCGCTCGCAGCTACACCGGCAGCGATCCAGCCATCGGCCATAGCGCTCGCCATATTGCCAAAACCGACAAATCCAATCTTCATATCGCATAGTCCTTTCAGACACATTCCTCAAAACGAAAGGTATTGTCCCACGCCATTGTTTCGTATTGCCGACCTATTTGTGATACGGCTCGCCACGACTGATCTTGCAGGCACGGTAAATCTGCTCTAGCAGCACCACACGCGCCAGGTTATGCGGCAAGGTAATGCGTCCAAAGCTGAGCATCTCGTCGGCGCGGGCGCGCACCTCATCACTCACGCCGTCCGAACCGCCGATTACAAAGGCAATGTCGCTGCTGCCTCGCAGCATAAGATCGTCGAGCCGCGCCGAGAGCTCCTCACTCGAACGCTCCTTGCCCTCGATAGCTAGCAGGATCACATGCGCCCGAGACGGCAATGCAGCAAGAATTGCCGCCCCCTCCTTGTCGCGTGCGGCATCCACGCCGCCCGCCTTAGCCGGGTCGATATCGGCCACCTCGCGGATATCAACCTTGGCATAGGCACCTAGGCGCTTGGTGTACTCAGCGCACGCGTCCTTCCAAAAGCGCTCCTTGAGCTTACCGACGCAAACGACGGTGTATTTCACGCGCGTCTACTCCTTCGAATCGTTTTGAACTTTGCTGGCTGTCAGCATCTGCTCGAACATCGAGGCCGACTGCGAGAAATCGCTCGGCAGCACGACCGTCGAGGTTTTACCCGTACGAGCGAACTCCGTCATCATCTCGGACCACTGCGTAAACATGAACAGCTGGTTGGCCTCGTCGTTACCGACTCCCGTCTCCTGGATGATCTCGAGCGAATCCTTGATGCCCAGCGCGATGGCCTTGCGCTGGTTGGCGATGCCCTCGCCCGCCTTTTCCATCGCCTCAGCCTCGGCGGTCGCCTCGGTGACGCGCTTGATGCGGTCGGCCTCGGCGAGCTCCTGCGCGGCAGCGCGCTTTCGCTGGGCGGCATTGATGTCGTTCATGGAGTTCTCGACCTCGGTCGGCAGCGCGATTTTGGTGATGAGTGTCGACACGAGGGTGAAGCCGTAGGCAGCCATCTGCTCGGACACGGTGGCATTAACGTCCTTGGCGATGTCATCCTTCTTGGCAAAGACCTCATCGAGTGTGTAGACGGGAATCGAAGAGCGCAGAGCGTCGGTGATGAAGTCACGCATCTGGTCGACGGGCTCCTGCAGCATATAGTAGCTCTTGTAGATGCCCGAATCTGCCGGGCCGGCGCCCATGTCATAGCTCACGTGGTACTGAGCAGAGACCTCAAGGCCGATGGTCACGTTGTCCTGGGTCTTAACGTCGATGCCAAAACCGTTTTTCATGGTGCGCAGACTCACCGTAGCGGCCTTGCGGTCGATCACGGGCACCTTCATGTGGAAGCCCGCGTTGACGATGCGGTTAAACTTGCCCAGACGTTCGATGATCACGGCATGCTGTTGTTCAACGACATAGCAGGCGTTGGGAAGCAGCAGCAACAGAATGATGATGGGAATCAAAAGGCTGGTAAGGGCGGCGATGATACCGGACAACAGCATGGTCTCTCCTCTGATAGGCACACGTTGGCATTAGGATACCCGCACGAAGCAGCTATGTGACACCAACAAGAGGACCCGTGGTCAAAAAAGGCCAAATATGAGTACTGTTACCAGTTTAGTAACAGCGTATTTGGGTCAAAATCGCCTCGTTGAACCCGAGGTCTATCGAAATTACTTCATTTTGTCTCAAGGTTGAGCCAAATTAGCGTACATCTGTTGCGTAAAATGAGCAAAAATGGCTTCATGAAATGTCTCTATTTTCATGTCAGTACTCATATTTGCCACTTTTTGACCACAGGGGCATCTACCGCGCGAAATCGATATGTCAAATCTGCCAAAAACGGCCCATAACAAAAAAGCTCCCATTGCTGGGAGCTCTTTCATTCAATGGTGCGGGCGAAAGGACTTGAACCTTCATGGGGTTGCCCCCATACGGACCTGAACCGTACGCGTCTGCCAATTCCGCCACGCCCGCGTGCAGGAATTAGAATAACGGAGCGCCATCGCGAACGCAAGAACTATTTTTGAAAAAGTTTGCAGGCATTTTCCCAAGCTGCTCGCGCGATTGCCTCAGCATCCTCGCCGGTACGATCGACACGGTCGTTGACCAGCGCGTTTGCCGTAATGGAGATCATTGCGGGCTCGCATTCAAGACCGCGGATGGGCTCCGGAGCCATATACGGGCAATCCGTCTCGAACAAAATTCGATCGAGTGGGGTTGCCGCGAATGCCTCGCGCACGTCGTCGTTGCGCTTAAAGGTAGCCGCACCACCATAGGCGATATAGCAGCCCAGCTCCGCAAAGCGCTCCATCGTGGCGCGGTCCTCGCCAAAGCAGTGCAGCACACAACCGGCCTGGGGCACGCCCACCTCACGAAGCACGTTGTAGGCGTCCACGTGCGAGGTGCGCTCATGGTCCGTGTCCTCGTGGCGCAGATGCAGCTCCACCGGCACGTTACGGCACACGGCAAGCTCGAGCTGACGCGCCATGCAGTCAATCTGCACGTTATGGGGTGCCGGCGCGATATCGTCGTCATAGTCCATGTGGTAGTCCAGGCCGATTTCGCCAATACCGGCGCATAAGGGATCATCGAGCGCGGCAACGACCTGTGCGTGAACGTCGTCGGTATAGTCCGGTGCGCCATACGGATGCACGCCGGCAAGATACTTGATCTGCGGGATATCCTGCATCGGCAGAATTTCGCGCGTCAGCCAGTCGCTATAGTCCGTCACGCTGCGTTTATCAGCGATGGGGTCGAACATCGTCACCAACAGGTCGACGCCCGCGGCTTTGGCGCGCACGAGCGTCTCGGGCACATCCTTGCCCCAAAACGAAAGCAGATGTGCATGCGTGTCGGCAAGCGGCGCCAAGGGCACGGGACAAGCAACCGTCTTCTTTTTCTTGGTAAACGTCACGCGTTCGGCATTAGGCGTCATGGATTAGCTCCCGGGCCAGACGGACAAAGTCGGCAACATCGAGCGTCTCGGCGCGCGTGGTGGGTGCGATACCGCAAACCTCAAAAGCGGCATCGAGCACGTCCTTGGCAAAACCGTTGGCGCTCATGGAATTGCGGATGGTCTTGCGACGCTGAGCAAATGCAGCATCAATCACGCGGGCCACAAATTCGCGATCGAGTCCTTCGGGCACCACGCCGTCAACACGGTCGATACGCACGACGGCCGAGTCCACGTGCGGCGCCGGCATAAAGCAACGCGGCGGCACCTCAAAGCGACCCGTCACCTGCGCGTACAGGCCGAGTTTTGCCGTATAGCCGCCATAGGTCTTGTTGCCCGGCACTGCGGCAATGCGATCGGCAACCTCCTTTTGAACCATGACGACGGCGCGCTTGAGCGCAGGCATCGTCTGGAAGAACTGCAGGATGATCGTCGCCGCCACGTTATAGGGCAGGTTCGCGACAAATACCGTCGGCTCACCGCCCGCAGCCTGCTCAATCTGCCCCGGCGTCACCCTGAGCGCGTCGCCCATGATAAAGCGGAAGTTGGCATAGTCGGCGGCGTGGGCATCGAGCACCGGCTCAAGCTCGGGATCAGCCTCGATCGACATGACGCACGCCGCCTCCTGCAGCAGCGCAAGCGTGAGCGTGCCAACGCCCGGGCCAACCTCGAGCACGCGCTCATCGCCCGCAAGCTCGGAAAGCTCGCAAATACGCTCAATTACATGGTTGTCGATCAGGAAGTTCTGGCCCAGGCGATGCTTGGTCGCAAGGCCAAACTCCTCTAGCAGCTCCCTAGTTGCCGTGGGGTTTGCCAAAGGCGAAGTTGTCATGGTTGCCTCCTTAACATGGTGGCTGCATCGTAAAGCAAAAGGGCATGGACCGTTGCGGCCATGCCCTTACATCTAAACAGCAAATTGCCGATATGGCGCGCAGCAGCTTAGCCCAGACGCGGGAACAGCGGCTCGCCCTTCTCGACGGGCTGACCACCGGCAAGCAGGCCCCAAGCGCAAATGCCCTTGAGGTCGTCGCTCGCGGCCTCGTCCTCGCAGGACAGGCGGCGCAGGGCCTCGGCAGAGGTCTGGGGCATGAGCGGCATCAGCAGGTGAGCGGCAATGCGGATGGCCTCGAGCAGGTTGTAGATCACAAACGCCAGCTCGTCAGCCTTGGCCTCGTCCTTGGCAAGTGCCCAAGGCTCGGAGTCCTCGATGTAGTGGTTGGCGGCATGGATGAGCTCCATGACCTCGTCCTTAGCTCCACCGTAATCGAGCACGTCCATCTTGGCCATGTAACGATCGACCAGGCCATCGGCAATTTTTGCCAGCGGGTTGTCGAACGCATCGAACGATGCGGGCTTGGCGGGCGCGCAACCGTCAAAGTACTTGCCGCTCATGTTGAGCGAACGCGAGATGAGGTTGCCCCAGCTGTTGGCCAGGTCGGCGTTGTAGACCTGCTCCATGCGATCGAAGCTGATGGCGCCGTCGGTGCCGGGCACCACGTCGGTCATAAAGTAATAGCGATAGCCCTCGACGCCCAGCATGTCGATAACATCCTGCGGAGCGATGGCGTTACCGCGGCTCTTGGACATCTTCTCGGCCTTGCCGGTCTCGGCGTTGCGCACGGTCAGGAAGCCGTGGGCAAAGACGTGCTCGGGCAGGGCTTCACCGATGGCCATGAGCATGGCAGGCCAAATGACGCAGTGGAAGCGGATGATGTCCTTGCCCACGATGTGGAACTGCGCGGGCCAGCGATAGGCCAGCTCGGCACGGGCCTCGTCGGTGTCGACACCGTAGCCGACGGCCGTCATATAGTTGAGCAGCGCATCGAACCACACGTAGGTCACGTGACCCTCGTCGAACGGAACCTGAATGCCCCAGTCAAAGCTCGTACGGCTCACGGAAAGGTCGTTGAGGCCGCCTTCGACAAAGCTGCGCACCTCGTTCATGCGGAACGCGGGCTCGACAAAGTCGGGGTG
Organism: Collinsella sp.; assembly: GCA_018365375.1. Classification (GTDB taxonomy): domain Bacteria; phylum Actinomycetota; class Coriobacteriia; order Coriobacteriales; family Coriobacteriaceae; genus Collinsella. The sequence goes on from JAGZKE010000031.1 coordinate 9,057, forward strand.
CTCGTCATAGAGCTTGAGCAGCTTGTCCTGGAACGCAGAGAGCTTAAAGAAGTAGGACTCCTCCTGCACGCGCTCGAGCGGACGGTGGCAATCGGGGCACAGGTGTTGGCCGACGCTGCCGTACTCTTCGTCACCCTTCTGGACCTGTGTATCGGTAAAGTAGGTCTCGTCGGGCACGCAGTACCAGCCGTCGTAGCTGCCCTTATACAGGTAGCCGGACTCCTTCATGCGCTCCCACAGATACTGCACCGCATGATGCTGGCGCGGCTCGGTGGTGCGGATGAAGTCGTCGTTGGAGATCTCGAGCTTGCTCCACAGCTCCTTGAAGTGCGGAGCCTGGCTGTCGGTCCACTCCTGCGGCGTCATGTTGTGCTTGGCTGCAGCCTCGGCGACCTTCTCGCCATGCTCGTCCATGCCAGTCAGGAACTTGACGTTATAGCCGGCGGAGCGACGATAGCGAGCCTGGACGTCGGCGATGATGGTGGAATAAGCCGTGCCCAGATGCGGATCGGCGTTGACGTAGTAGATGGGCGTCGTGATAAAGAACGAAGGCTTGCTTTGATCCATGGGGTTTGTCCTCCAGAAAAACGTTGCATACAGGGGATGATTCTAACGCAAGGGCTGGATATCCTCCATCTATTGCATATCGAGCACCATGGCATAGACATCGCGCTTGCGGCGCGAGTACTTCTGTGACAGGCGCTTTGCCACCGCGGAGGCGGGCTCCCCCTCCTCGAGCGCGGTGCGAATGTCCTCGCGCAGAGCTTCGTCGGGGTCTACCGCTGCGGCTCCAACCGGCGCAATGCCGGCATCCTCATCCTCGCTCGGCGGCGCGATGACCAGCGCAATCTCACCCTTTACCTCGCCACGGGCGCGCAGCTCCTCGGTTAGCTGGGCGGCGGATCCACGCAAGACTTCCTCGTGCAGTTTGGTGAGCTCGCGGCAGACGGCGACATCGCGCTGGGGAAAGACCTCGGCCACGGCCTCGAGCGTCGCGACGATGCGATGTGGAGACTCGTAGAAGATGAGCGCGCCGGGGACGACGGCAAGGCGCTGCAGTCGGCGCACGCGGTCGCCGTGCTTGCGACCCAAAAAGCCTTCGAAGAAGAAATGCTCGCAGGGAATACCGGACGATACGAGCGCCGTGACGCAAGCAGAGGGACCGGGAATAACCTCGACAGGCACATCCGCCTCGCGCGCCGCCTCAACCAAAGCCTGGCCGGGATCAGACACACTCGGCATACCGGCGTCCGAGGCAAAGGCGAGGGTCCCCCCCGCCAGCAGGCGGTCGACCAGGCCGGCTGCGCGACTTGCGATCACGTTCTCGTCGCAACGAACGAGCGGCTTGGAGATGCCTAGGTGCATCAGCAACTTTGAGGTCACACGCGTGTCCTCGCAGCAGATGGCATCGGCGGCGGCAAATGCCTCGCCGACGCGCGGAGACAAGTCGCCCAGGTTACCGATGGGCGTACCGACCACATAAAGTTTGCCCGTGCGGGCGCTGTTTTGCGTCATATCAACCTATTCAATCATGCCGCGCTCGAGCGTGCCGAGTGCCGCGCGGGCGTCCCATGCTGCAATACGCTTCTCGGTCTTCCACGTTTGGAAGAACCAACCGGCAGCCGGCGCAAACGATGCCAGCTGGTTGGCGATAAACACGCGCTCGTAGGCATTGCGGCCCTCGGGCGTAACCGACGAGTTGGCAAAGATCGCCGCACCCGACCATTCACCCACCAGCACGGGGAACCCAGTTGCGGCCGCCTCTTTGAGCTCACGCTTGTTGCGCGAAATCGCCGTCGTCAGACCGCGGGGGCTCGTGATGTCGAGCGCATACTCGTCGCGGTAATGGTACAGGTGAAGGTCCATGTAGACGTTCCTATACTTGGCGCCGCGCATAAAGTGCTTCCACTCGCCAGGGTGTCCCGAAGAGGAAAAGACGACAATCTTGTCCTCGGGCATATACGAACGAACGAGCTCGTACGCATCGCGATAGAAGTTGCGCAGGTAGTGCGCCGGAATACCGTCCGTCATGGTAAAGAGGCTCTTGCGTACGCTCATCTGCGGCGTATCCAACAGCTCGATGCCTAGCAGGCTCTCGGCCTCGCCGTAGCGATCGGCCAGGCGCTCGAGCACATCGAGCGCAACGTGACGGCCATTGGTGGACGAATGCCACTCAGCGACGACTTCCGGCGTCGTGGGCGAATCGTTGGAATCGCCCTGGCCACCGGGCACAGTCGCCAGATCAAGCAGCACGCGAATGTTGTACTTGGCAGCCCACTCAATCGCGCGGTCGATGTAATCGACAACCGAGATGTAGGAGGCATCGGACTCCTGTGAGCCAAAGGCATACCAAGGCACCGGCAGGCGCACGGCGTTGAGGCCGATCTGCGCCATGCGACGGAAATCATCCTCGCTCACAAACGTCTCGTAATGACGGCGCATGCGCTCGTTATAGGCGGCGGTGCCCATGGCCTCCTGCAGCTCGGCCGCGTTGGATGCACCGGTCGCCGCGTACAGCGACGGGGTCACCCAAGGCTCGGGAATAAACCAGCCAGAGAGATTAACGCCGAGTATCCTCTCCATCACTGCCCCCTTCGGATCGTGCAGGCCGAGCCTGCATCGTATTGCATAGGAAAAGTATCGTTTTGAGTATACCCGCGCGTGCGGACAGACGACCGAACGGTCTGTAAAGTGGCGCAAAAGCGGGAGGAATGTCTGAGCGGGCGGGCCCGAGATGTGCACGCACGTCGGAAGTACGCGCCGGAAAGCGTATCCCGTTCTGAGCGCGGGATCTGGGACGCAGTTTCCGCCAAAGACCGCAAAAGGAAAGCACATCCCATTCTGACGCCGGATTCCGGGTCGCGCTTTCCCAAGCGGCCTCAAAGCGGAAAACGCATCCCACTCTGAAGCCAAATTCCGAGACGCAATTTCCGCAGAGCCCTCGATAAAAGAAAAGGACCCCTTTGCAGAGGTCCTAGTCAATTCAAGGTGGCGGGGAAGGGAATCGAACCCCTGACACGAGGATTTTCAGTCCTCTGCTCTACCAACTGAGCTACCCAGCCATTTGAGGTGTGCCTTGTTTCAAGTCTTGATTAGTATAACCAAGGACGCGTTCCGGTCAACCGAGAATTTTAAAAAAGTTTTTGAGCACAGCCTCGGTTCTATAAATCGGCACGTCAGAGGCATCAGCCGGCAGCAAGAAGTTTTTCACTCAGAGCCGCACGGGCAAACTCACTTGGCGTCATCCCCTCGGCAGCCGCCCGTCGACGAATGGCCTCCTTCATTCCCAGAGGAATCTTGACCGACAGCGTTGCCGTCCCCTCACCTGAGAGCGGGGGCCGTCCATGCACGATTCCACCAACGGTGTGTTCGCCATCCGGAAACTCTCCGCGCTCGTACGACTCGCACCACGCGTCAATCATTTCATCCGTTACAACCTGACCATTAGCGGCCGTATACGTCTTGCCCATCATCGACCCCTTTGCCGAGCTCGCTCGATCTCTTGCCAGAATTTCTTCTGAACCGGAGACAGGGCATGAATAATGAGCCATCCACGAATTAGTTCGACCGCAACAAGTTCCACACTTCGACCATCTGGAAGCCATCCAATGGCAAACCATCTCGGCGGCTCGTCCTCCGACTCGCGGCGAATGCACTCAGTAACCGCGAACCAGGCACCAAGCACCTGCTTTTCCGTCAAGTGTTTTTTGGCGTTCGGATGGATCTCAACATCCATGCATCTTCTCCTCCATCTTACCCAATTTCGTATGACGAAAGTCCGCCGTCGCCAATCTCTTACGCCGGTACTTGTTGGAGGGCGGGAGGTGTAGCGAGGATTGAAGGGCGTTCCAATACCGCCCAGGCACCGGGACAGGAGCACATGCGCCAAGGACGAACGTTTTCGTAGCGCGCGAGGATATTGCCGTCGCGATCGATGAAGGCGATGTCGATGGGATAGGCCATAAAACACGTATGGACCGAAGAGCAGCGTGGAAACGCCATGACGAGCGGCAGACCGTTGGCGGCAACCGGACGCCGTCCCAGCATGCCACGCAGGCGCACGGCAAACGACTCCGCCACCACAAACTCGACCGGCGTCCAACCCAGCCTGTTGAGTGCCCGCGCGTAGGCGATGTAGGACGAGACCGCGGTCACATGACCACCCCCGGACGCCATGGATCGACCGTCACCGCGCGCTCGTGCGACAACGCTGTCGGCGCCCCCAGCGGAACGCCAGCGATGCTGAGAGAAGTCGGCCACGGCTCATAGTGCATGGTGCAGGTGTAGGTCCTAAACGTACCAGATAGGGAGAGCAGGCCACCATCCGATGCCTCCGCGCCTTGTTCGCTCGACACTTCGATCCGCAAGTCATAGCCTTCCATGGCATTCAGAATTTGAGTCTGAACCGTCGCCGAGGCATCGGCAGAGCTTTCGTCGCCCTCCCCCTCCGACGCCACGGCGTGCGCCAACACGATGTCGGGTACCACGCGGTCGAAGCGCGCGACAGCGCTGGCAAAGATCATGACGTTGTACACGATGAGTGCCAGCACCAGCAAAACGGGCGTAACCACCGCCATCTCCACCGTCGCTTGGGCGCGCTCCTCGCGCAGACGCATGCGGATACTCATTACGACCCACCGCCCAGAGCGCCAACCAGCGTGGCGACATCGACGGTGAGTGGGATGGAGCCGCCGCCGGGCAGAGGAATCTCCGCAAGCGTGAACACCGTACCGCTAATGGTGCGTTCGACTTGATATTCCAACGCCTCGCAAAGCGCCTTGGGATCGGTCACGCCCAACGGAATACTTCGCAGCTTGTCTTGCGCTTGAGAGAGACCAGCAATGTCAGACCCCGGACTCTTAATGACGTTGGCGGAATCGGTCAGCACTGGCTTTCGCAGGCGCAAGTCGCACGGTTCCAGACCCAACGCCGCCATGGACGCCGAAACGGTATCGCCGAGCCACGACGCGATGGAACCCAACGCGCCGCTGCCCCCTCCTAGGCCTTTAATCATCTCGTCCATAAGTTCGTCGGCCGAACCTTGGATATCACCGTATCCTACGAGCAGCCGTCCCCAAACATCCATGACGCCGTCGAGCACGCCGGCAACGCCGCCCGAGCGTTCCTTCAATGTCGAGAAAAATCGCGAAAGCACGTTGTTTTGCGCCGTCGCCTCATCGGGTGCCAACACCGCGGCAGAGATAGCACCGCGATCGCCGAGCCTGACTGCCGTGCTAAACGAAGAGTTGAGCTCATCGGGGCTGGTAATGTCACCCGAAACCGCAAAGGCGACCACGCCGTTGCGACCGGGCGGAGCGATACGCGGGCGCTCGCCCGAAAGCGCTTTAATGGCCTGGTCAAACGCATTGCTCGCACGGTCGGTCTCGTCTTCGGTCTGACGTTCGAGCTCGAGCTCTTTGTTGCGGCATTCGACGTAGTCTTCCAGGGCGTCTTTAAACTTGTCAAAGTGATACTCGAAGCCGTTTTCGATAGAGGTTGAAGGCGCCGCAACAGCACCAAGCGACGAAACGCCAAAATGGCATTTGCTGCATTTATCCTGTCCATCGTAATCGGCAACCGAAGCAAATCCGCTCGGCGTCCCTTTCTTATAGTTAGGGCAGGTCGTCCCGTAATGCAGATACGCCTTGTCATCGTTCACGCTCGTCGGCCACACCGCATCGGTATAGAGCTCCGTCGCCCGAACCTCATCAGAGTTGCGCGGCAACAGTGGAATATAGGAGGAAACCCTGTCTCCGTTCTCGGTTATATATGCCCGATCGACCTCCGCACTCGCATAGGTATAAAACGCCTTACGCGCCGCAGACTCTGCCCTCATCTCGACACTCGAGCCGTGGGGCTTCTCATTTGTCAGACGCCAATGGTAGTAGTCCTTCGCGCGATCAAGGGCAACTTGAGGCTCCCACGTAACGCTCGAAGCGTAATGCGGATTTTGAACACCGGAGAGATCCGTTAGGCTTTTCGCGCGCTCCCACATACACGAACAGCTGCCGACCGAACCTTTATCCGACCCGCCACAGTCCGCAAGCCAGGCGCGCTCCTTTGCCTTCGCCGTCTCCTCCGAGGCCTTCCGCAGCTCCTCGGCCGCACGCTCTAAATCATCTGATGTGTCTTTAATGGTATCGGTCGAGATCTCGGACCCTTTGAGCGCAGCGAAGTCCGACTCGGATGTCCTGGGCACGGCAAGCGCCGTGCCGGTATAGGTCACACTATCGGTATCCTGCGCCGACACCGCCTGCGTGGCACGCGCGGCGATCAGATACGGCAGAGCCGTCTCAATTTTCTGTAAGCCTTCCGATGCGCTTTTGGCAAACTTGTTGCGCGTTTTAATGATCTCAATCCCGGTGTCGACCATATTGCCGGCAACTGATTCGGCACCTGGGATGAGGATGGCGACCAGGCCCGTCCCGATTGTGGCAAACCCCGCCAGCCCCAGACTCAAGATGCTCGCATCAACCACCGTGGCAGCCGTGTGATAGGACGACACTACGTTGGCACCCGCCAGCGCGCCGCTATCGGCCGCCACCTGGGTATCCCCGGCACGCGACATGCTCCATATCGCCGCGGTCGACGAAAACAACAACGTGAGCACCACTAGGATGACCACGGCAGAAGAAAGCGTGGTGTAGGCACCGTCTTCGATAAACAGATCGACACCGGCGCGGCCCATAAAGCCGCCTCGTTTGCGATGGCAGCTCGGACGGCGCGTCAAAACGCATCTAGACCAGAAACGCTTAATCCCATGCAGCAATCCACGAATCATAATCTCCCTCCAGCCATTCGGGACGCGATTGATACGAGACATCGACCTTGAGCTCAACGTAGCCGCCCTCGGCGGTACCACCCATAGCCTGCGCAAACGCACCGATCACAGGCAACGGCTTGACCTCGCCGGAAACGGACACGGACGAGACGCCACCCGCACCGGCCCGGCCAAGCTCGATATCCCACGACAACGGCCCGCCGGCATGAAAGATCGAAACGTTGGGCACTGCGGCAAGCCGGCGGCGGGTGAACTCCTTAAGATCGTCGTCCTCCGCCGTCGTCGTGGTCATGAGCCGCGCGGTCTCGGCGGCGGCAGACTCCATGACCGCGCGCGTATAAAGCAGGCACACCGGTTGCAGTGCGAGAAGGATGAGCGTCAGAAACGTCGGCAGCAAAAAAGCGGCCTCGACCGTAGACTGCGCCCGGTCCTCGCGCGCGATATCAATACAACGCGATGTCCTTAGCGCCCGCAGCGGCGTCGATAACCGACGTCGAGGCAACGCCATGGGATGCCGCCCGCTCAACCAGCGCCGCCAAGCGTCCATCGGTGCCAGCACGCCAAAGTCCCGCAATCGCCAGCACGATCGATAGCAGCGCCACCGTGACGATGGCGTATTCCACAGTCGCTTGGGCAACCTCTTCACGCAGAACGCCATGCATTTCACGATCCCTCCTTTGAGCTTATTGTTTGCGGGACCAGGCGCACCGCGCGCAGACGACACGAAGCATCGCCGGTATCCGCGGCAACCGTCACCATATCGACCCAGCCGCGCCCATCGCGCACGATGGCGCCCCATACGTTGCCCTTAATATCGAGATAGCCGCTCAGGGCGAGCTGGGCCGTTGGCACCTCGCGGTAGGCGCGTAACATATCCGCCGCTGCCTCGGTCATCGGTCGGTCCTCGGACCATGCAAGCCGGACCGCAATCGCGTTGTCCTCAGGCAAATCCGTCGCAGTGCCAGACCGCTTGTCGAGCGTCCGCAGAAAGGTTTGCGCCGTGACAGCGACATCCGAATCGTCCGCATCTCGCATCTCATCTTTTTGAGACGCCACCGCCGAATCTGAGCCCGAATCGAAGGCGGCCCCAGGACGCTGCTGCCGCGCGGCGTTAAGCCCCCAAAGCACCGCCGCTATCGCCACGGTCAGGCAAGCAAACACCAGCAGCACCCCGATGGGGCGCTCGCCCTCTACAGGCTGTTGATGCCCTCGCTGATCGCATCCCATAGCTCTTTAACCTTGCCCTTAAATGCGACGATGGCGATAATCGCGATCACCACGAGCACGCCGACCAAGATGGCATACTCGGTGGTACCCTGTGCACTCTCCTCCTGCAGTAGCTCCTTGGCGCGTTGACGAACATGTGCCGCCCGGCAAAACGCCCAGCCCTGGACCTTGCCAGCAGCGTCAGTCATCGTGTTCATGTATTCCTCCCTACATCATCCCGCCTGCTCCCAGCAGCGGGCCCAATATGGACAGAAGCAACGCCGGCAAGATGAGCGTGCCGGTGGGAATCAGCAGCTTGACGGGCGCACGCTCGATCTCGCGCTCGACCGCGGCGCGATGAGCCGCACGGATCTCGCGACTTTGAGCGGCCAGCGTCTCGGCAAGTGGGGCACCCAGGACGAGCGCCTGCCCCACCGTGATGGCAAAGGTCTCGAGCGCTCGCACGTCCAGGTCGCGCGCGGCGGCCAACAACTCGTCCTCACGCGTGTCCACGCCCACTTGCCACGCCATGCAGGCCCGCTCAAGGCGAAGAGCCAGCACTGACCGGCGGTTGGCGCAGAAAATCTCAAGCGCCGCATCAAACGAAAGACCGGCCGAAAGACCCAAGCGCACAACATCGATCATCTCGGACACTTCGCCGAGCGAAACTCGCGCCGGGCCGCCCGCTCCAACCGCGCCCTTCACTCGCGCGGTCAGGGCATCGACCACCGAGCGACCCGCGGCAGCGACCCGCACCGCCTCGCGCTTGCAGGCCCCTGCGATCTCGCGCGCATCCGCCCGATCCAAACCCGTCGCGACAAATACACTCAGGGCACACAGGCAAGCCACAACTGCAACCGGGGCGCTCATAGCTCCACCCGCATAATGCGCCGGATAACCACCAGGGCAACGACGTTGAGGGCTAGACCCAGCACCACAGCGCCCGCACCGGCAGGCGTCGCAAGACCGCGACGAAAATCTGCCGAAAGCAGCGCCAACACCGCGCACATGCCCGCCGGCATCGCCGCGACCATGTGTGCCGACATACGCGCCTGTGACGTCTTAACATCCAGGCGGCGCTTGAGCTCAATGCGCTCCCCTACCATGCTCGACGCCTCGGACAGCAAGTCGGCAAGCGGAGCGCCGGTGCGCTGTGACACCTTAAGCGCCAAGGTCACAAGCGAAAGACCGGGGGCGTCGATGCGCACGAGCAAGTCATCGAGCGCGTCGGTCGCCGAGATACCGCAATCGATCGCCGCCGCCACCCGCAAAAACTCGGTATGCACCGGTTCTTGCGCATGAGCGCCCACAAAGCGCATGCCCTGGGCCAGCGAATGTCCCGAGGCAAGCGACATGGAAAGTGCGGTAAACGCCTCGGGCATGGCCTCTTCTGCATCGTGTTGCTCGCGCCGGCTCTCAAAGCCATCCCGAGCGGCGCCAACGGCAATCGGAGCAACAAGTCCCAAGGCAAATCCGAGGGGCGATAACGACACCATCGTTAGTAAAACGCAGCAGACACCGCTCGATAGCAGCAGAAACGCCAAACGCCCCGAAGCATCCTCGATCACGTGGCCAAGGCGATGCGCCGGAGCCAGCGATGCCCACGAACGGGCGATCTTTTTCAGCAGATCGTTTTCCACCAGCTCACGCGGCAGCTTCTCTGCCACCGTCTCGAGCACCTGACGCGCCAGCTCCGCCGGCGGCACCTGCGGCACACGAGGTTCCACCCCGCACGCCGTCGCAACAGAAAACCCTGCCAAACCCCCTACGACGAGGGGCACAGCGACCTCCATTCGTCCACCTCCTCTTGTGTGAGCGTCCCCGACCGCAGGCCTTCTGCGATAAATGGCGGCTCGCGGTCAAGCTTCCAGGTGCGCTCGGCGGCATCGAACGTCACATAGCGCTCGAGCTCTACGCCGCCCGACGCGGCGCGACGCACCCCCGAATACGAGGAGACGAAACGCCTGCCATCGGCGTGGCGCTCGGACATCACGATGCCGTCGAGCGCCATGGCAATCTGCTCCTCGATGAGCTCGCTCGGCAGATCGATGCCATAACGTGCAAGCAACGTCAGACGCACCACGGTCTCCTGCTCGGAACCCGCATGAAGCGTGGTGAGCGACCCGTCGTGGCCCGTGTTCATGGCCTGCAACATGTCGCAGCACTCGGCACCGCGCACCTCGCCCACCACGATGCGGTCGGGGCGCATGCGCAGGGCATTGGTCACCAGGTCGCGGATCGTCACCGCGCCCTCGCCCTCAATTGAAGCCTCGCGCGCCTCTAGGCGCACCACGTGCGGATGATGCGCAAACTTGAGCTCGGCAGAGTCCTCGATCGTCACGATGCGCTCGCCGGTGGAGATCTCGCATGACAACGCGTTGAGCAGAGTGGTCTTACCAGATCCCGTGCCTCCCGCAACCGCCAGGTCCTGTCGCAGCGACACAGCGCACGACAGCAGCTGCGCATACCAAAGCGGCAGCGACCCCAGCCCCACAAGCTCGTCCAGCGAGCAGATACGGTCCGAGAACTTTCGGATGGTGAGAATCGGTCCGTCAATCGCCACAGGCGGAATCACCGCGTTGACGCGATAGCCCGTTTTGAGGCGGGCGTTGACGATGGGGCTGCGCTCGTCGATACGGCGGCCAAGTGGCGAGATGATGCGGTCGATAAGCACCCGGATCTGCTCATCATCCTCAAACGCATGCTCGATGGGGTACAAGACGCCGCCGCGTTCAAAAAAAGCCGAGCGGCAGCCGTTGATCATGATTTCGGTAACGGTGTCGTCCTCGATGAGCGGCTGCAACGGCCCCAAGCCCACCACGTCATCCAAAATCTCGTCAATGATAGTCTCGCGCTCGGGCGTCGCGAGATCGGTCGGCTCCTCAACATTGAGCGCCGCCTCCACCGCAGGACGCAATTCCGAGCGGGCAAGTGCCGGGTCGATATAGGCGCTGATACGCGCCACTTCGTCGTAACCCATGCGGTCCATCACGGCGCGCTTGGTGCGTCGTTTCACCGCGCGGCGACGCCCCGCATCTACAGGCGCTGCCGCCGCTGCAGCGCCGGCAGCCTTAATCCTCGTTTGCAGGCTCATCGCTGATCACCCTCGCGCGACCAGGGAAGGCGAATACGCGGGCGTTCGGTGCGCATTGCACGGTCGGCGACCATATCGCTCCAAGGGCCGACGGCGCACCCCAGTTCCACGAGCATCTCGCGCGTGGCCTCGCGCACGCTGGTCGCAAAAGCGCTGGTCTGCCCCACTGCCTCGTCAGCGCGCCCAAACGCCATGAGCGCGGCGAGATCCTGCCCGCCATCGGCGATACGAATCTTGGAGCTCAACGCACAGGCAATCTCAAAGCGCATGGCGACGTCCTCGTCTGCCCCGCGCGCACCGAACCGGTTGAACACGGCGCTCATGCGCGTGCGCGGCACACCTACTCGACTTGCCAGTTCAATGGCGCGCGACGCCGATGTCGCGGACGACACCGCCGCATCGCCAACGACCAGGCAACGGTCGCTCGCCGCCACCGCAGCCGCCACGGCATCGCCCCAAAAGACCGAGGTATCGATAAAGACCACGTCGGATTCGCGACGCAGGACATCGAGCAGCAGCTCCACCGGACGTGCCATGAGCTCGGCTTGCTCGGGCGCCGCGACGGGACCCCAGAGCGTAACGCCCGGGGCGACGCGCATCGATGCGGCCACGATATCCGGCTCGGTGAGCGTGCCCGCCGCCGACGGCTCGATAAGTGCCGCCATATCGTGCGGAGCATCGACGCCTAACAAGTCGTAAAGGTTTCCAAACATCAGGTCCAGGTCGAGCACGGCGGCACGCAAGCCCAACAGCGACGATGTGTGTGCCATGGTGGCAACGATCGTCGACTTGCCGCAACCGCCCGAACCCGAAATGGCGCAGATGACCGGAGCTCGATGCGGCGGAGCGGCAGCGTCTGTCGGCGGCATCGGAGGCGGCGGGGCGGGCGTCGGTGACAGCGTCCCCGTCTCCCCCGCCGCAACTACACGCTGCGTCCAAGCCGGCATGGCAGCTTGTTCGGTCTGCGAGGCAAGCTCGTTCTGTGCAATCTGCTCATGCTGCATCAGCGACAACTCGCCGCACCCGGCAAAGCCCTCAACTTCGTCGAGTTCATCCGCCAGATTCACGCCGTGCACGTATCCCATATCTACAGCCGGGGAGTCGCCAGCATGCTGCGCCGGTCCTCCAGCGTCATCGTATACAAGGGGGTTCCGGGGGCACCGACCATGCTCGGCTTCCGCTTTTCCATAATCATCAACACGCGGGCCTCTTGTAGCGCGAGGCGCCCCGGGTTCCCTATCAACAAAAGCATCGGGCTGAATCGTCATGCGCCGATCGGAATCAACCGCTCCCTCGCCCGCTCGCCCGTTGCTGCATATACTGTGCGCAGCGATGACCTCGGTCGCCCCCGCGCGAAACAGCCCCTCGATATCCGACGGATCGAGTGCTTCTATCAACACGACCACGCGACTCACGCGGTCTTCGGCCGTCAGGCGCGCAACAATCTTGCGCACATCTTCGGTATCAAACAGAGACGCCGCGATGATGGCAGCCCCGCGGCGCGACGGAAACGCCCGAGCCATGGAAATCAGCCCGTCCAGGTCACCCACGCGAAGCACCTGTGCACCCGCATCACGGCCCTCGACTTCCCGCTGCAACAGCCCGTAATCGCCGCACGCGCAGCACGCAAGCCAGATCGCCTTCATCACTCGTCGCCTCCGCTCTTTTTGCCGCGCGCCGTGGCGGGAATCGTCAAGCTGACCGTTCCCTTGCCCGAGGCTCCCAGCAGTTCCTTGACGTCTTCGGGGTCAGCCGCCAGCGTCACCCATTCGATCTTGCCCTCGCGCGTGGCACCGGAATCCTCACTGGTATCGATCACGTGCGCGCCGCATAGCCGATCGGTTACGCCGTCTTTTTGCACATACACATCCACGTAGCTGCCCACGCCCGTGGCGCCGCCGACCGAGTGCTCGGCATCGACCGCCACCGAAACGGCGACCTTGCCCTTAGGCACCTCGAGCTTGTGGCTCTCGGCCTTGGTGTAGACATTGCAGATCACGGCGTTTTTGGGAATACGCGAAGTCGTCACGTCGCCGCGCACCTGGCGCAGCTCGGTCGCCGCGTCACGCGGCAGCAGACTTGTCAGCCATTCCTGGGTTATGACATTGGTCTCATCGAGGGTCTCGCCCACATCGATATCGCGCGCCGCGACGCATACCTCGACGCGATCGCCACCGTACTTGGCCAAGGTCTCAGCCTGGACCTGTTCGGCTTGCGAGCGGATCGACGAGCCGTAAACCATGCAGAGCAGAGCAGCGAGCACGCCCGCGACCAGACTGATGGCGATGCGCTTGCTCTTGTTCACGGCCGCTCCTCTCATGGCAGTGCCGGGCGAATGCCCGTACCACCATTGTCTGGGCGGTCAGAGTGCAAAGCGGCGCAATCGCGATCTTGGTTTTCGATGTCAAACCAATCGCTGACCAAAAGCTGACCAGCCCGTCAAGCTCGTGGCAAGGTTTTGGTCAGTACGTCAGCAAACTGCATGTTTCGAGGCTTTTCCGCAGCAAAAAAGCCGTCTCCCGAACAGTTGGGAGACGGCTGTCATAGGAAAAATCAATTACAGATGGACATCGGGATCGAGCATTTGAGCACTCACGCGCATGGATGACGCCAGGTTTTGGAACGTTTCCAAACGCAGGCTGTCGATCTGCCCGGCGTCCTCGGCCTCGCGAACGGCACAACCCGGCTCATGGGTATGCGTGCAATCGCCAAACCGGCACGCACGCGATGCCTCGACAATCTCGGGGAAGGCGCGCGCCAGACCCCGCTCGTGACCCACGAGCGGTAGGCTGCGTAGGCCCGGGGCATCGGCGATCACGCCGGCGTCGCCCGGTAGCGCCACCATCACGCGCGCGACGGTAGTGTGACGGCCCTGGTCGTCGCGTTCGCGCACACCGCCGGTCGCCAACGTATCGTGGCCCAGCAGTGCATTGAGCAGCGTCGACTTGCCGGCACCCGACTCGCCCAGAATCATGGCACAGCTCCCGGCGGGCACGCAGGTGCGCACCTCGTCCAGGCCACGGCCCTCGGCAGAAGATGTCACGATTACGCACACGTCCGGGCCCACCAGGCGGCGCACGCGGTCCAGATCGCGCTCGAGCTCCTCGGCATCGCAGCGATCAGCTTTGGTGAGCACCACCACCGGTTCGGCATCGCAGTCGAGCGCCAACACCAGCGAGCGCGCCACGCGGTCGAGCAGCACCTCACCGGCACCGAGCGCCTGCACGATTAGCACGCTATCCACGTTGGAGCAGAGCACCTGGCGCTCTCCACGGGCACGGCCGCGCCAACGCTCAAAGCTCGTACGGCGCGGCAGCACGCACTCAATCACGCCCATATCGTGCCCGGGAGCGCGGCGCACCGCCACACGGTCGCCCACGGCAGGCAACAGGACCTCGTCCTCGCCGCGCGACTTGGCAAACCCCACGGCATGCTCGGCGCGGAAGGTGTCGTCGGCAGTCGCCACCAGCGGAAACCCGCGATCCAAGCGCACCACGGCGCCAAGCTGCATCTGCTCGGGCTCCTCAGCATGTGCGCAGAAATCATCAAAGGCAGTCTGCTGGGTTTCATCGACTGGCAGGTCATCAAACGCCGGAACGTCCTGCAGCGCGTCAAGCCCCGGCACGTTTGCCAGCAGCTCCTCGGCTGATGCGGGGGCCTCGGTCGCAAGCTTCCGACGACGATCGCGCTTAGCCCGCGCCCCCGTCGTCTTTTTCTTCGCTTTAGCCTTAGCCTTGCCCACAAGCGCCCCCCAGCACCATAAATCACAACTGAGCAGGTATTTTAAATCAAAAAGAGCTGGCCGGGCAAAGCCCGACCAGCTCACAAACTTTCCCTCAGCCCTTTTCATCCGCACGGGAGTAAAGCCAGCAAGGATACCGTAGGGCCCACCCCGGGAGTGTTTTCTTCTGAGCGATCCCGCAGCGCGAAGCGCGAGGACCAGCGAAGAAGAAACCCGCAGGCGGTCGGGCCGGTGGGAAGGATGGCCTTTCGACCTACTCCTTCTCGACCGCGCGCATGATCGCCTTGTAGATCTCCATCAGCGGGATGATCAGGAAGGCCAGGCCCAAAGCGGCAAGAACGCCCTTGAGCTCAAGCGTCACAGGGCCGAAGAACATCTCGGCAAGCGTCGGCTGCACGGTCACGATCACCGTCAGCACCAGTGCCAGCGCGGCAGAAGCCCACAGCCACTTGTTCTGCTTCTTCATGGTGAACAGCGACGC
>JAGZKE010000032.1:0-23765 GCA_018365375.1 Collinsella sp.
AAGCGGCACATCCGCGTTGGCGAATCCGGCGTATCCGCGTTGGCGCGATTGGCGAAAATGCGTTGGTGGAAATGGTGAAAATTATATTGACGCTAACAGCCTGGCCCGCGCGCCTAGGGTCGCTCGGGGTGGAGGCCTTCATCGACGCCGCACGCGCGGCGGGCCCTCTCCTCACAACTGCGCTCGCTGGCCTCGTGCTCACCCTGGCAGCCGCCGCCGTCCTTCTCGCCTGGTTCTGCCGCTTCGAGGACGGGAGGGCAGATGCGTAGGAAGCCGTTCGCCGTCGTGCTCGTCCTCCTCTCCGCAGCGCTCGTTCTGGGCGGGAATGCCCTGCTCGACGCCGGCTGGGGGTCGGTGCTGCGCTCGATCGCCGACCGCGTGCTGCCCAACCCTGAGATCACCATGTGGGCGCCCGCGCCCGAGCCCGGTAGCCACGCGAGCTCCTACGCCGACGCCACCGGGGCGGGGGCGAACTACGTCTACCTGGTGGACGCGGCGGACGACAGGGGCAATGTCCGAGAGCTCCAGCTCATCTTCTTCGGACGGGAGTCGGACGGCGAGGGCTGGCTCGAGATCGAGGCGCGCGGCGGCTCGGGCGTGCGCTACCGCGCGTGCGATGCGGCCGAGGCGCCCGCGGCTGCGCGCGGGGCTCTGGACCGCTGAGCGCGGCGCTAGTACAATTCCGACGGAAGTTTCAGGAGGTCGAACATGGCGAGGATACTGGCAGTGGATGATGAACGGGCGATCCTCGACGCGCTCGCGCGCGTCCTCGGCCGCGACGGCCATGAGGTCGTCAAGGCGGCGGACCCGACGGCGGTCCCGGGGATGGACCTCTCGCGCTTCGACCTCGTGCTCTGCGACGTCATGATGCCGGGGCTCGACGGCTTCGAGCTCGTGCGGCAGATCCGCCCGGGCTTCGACGGGCCCATCATATTCCTGACCGCGCGCGTGGCCGAGGAGGACGCCGTGGCCGGCTACGGCCTGGGCGCCGACGACTACGTCCGCAAGCCCTTCGGGGCCGCGGAGCTGCGCGCCAAGGTCGCGGCCCATCTACGCCGTGAGCGCCGGCCGCGCTCGCACGCCCTCTCCTTCGGGGAGGTGCGGATCGACCTCGGGGCGCGCGGCCTCGCCGTGGGCGGCGAGGCCGTACCGCTCACGCCCACCGAGTACGCCATCTGCGAGTACCTCGCCCGCCACCCCGGGCAGGTCATGAGCCGCGCGCAGATCCGCGAGGCGGTGCTCGGCTGGGAGAGCGACGCCGACGACGCGGCCATATCCATGCAGGTCAGCCGCGCCCGGAGGAAACTCTCCGAGGCCGGCGCCGATCCGATCGCGACCGTCTGGGGGATGGGGTACAAGTGGCAGCTTTGAGGACCGGGGCGCGAGGTCGCGGGGGCATGCCGCTCTCCTTCGTCATCGCGCGCTACTTCGCCTACGCGTTCGCGGCGGTTGCCACGGCGTGGCTCGCCTCGTTCATGGCGCTCTCCGCGGCGATCGACGCGGGCTTCGTCTACGAGGCAAGCTGGGGGCCGGCCAATACGCGCGAGGTCGCGGAGGGCCTGGCACGCGACGGCGTCTGCGGGCAGCAGGACGTGCCGACGGCGTACCGCTACCTCATCCTGAATAAGGACGGATACGTGCTGATGACAGACCTCGAGGGCACGCGGCTCGAGGACGTGACGGAAATGGCCCGTGCGGCACTCGCCGCGGATCCGGGCACAGTGGAGATCGAGGGCGGGGGCTCGGGCCTCACCTACGCCGCGTTCCCGCTCAAGGGCGGCGGGGCCTGCGCACTCGTCAGCGAGTACCTGCCGCAGTGGGTCTCGCGCGACCTCGCCGGCCTGCTTCCCAACCCGCAGAACCTCATGCTCGTCAGCGCCGCTGCGGGAAGCGCGCTCGCGCTCGCGCTCGTGGCGCGCCGCGCGAGCCGCGTGATCTCGCGCAAGATGGCGCCGCTCGCGGAGGCAGCGGGGCGCGTCGGCGCGGGGGATCTCGACTTCGCGGTCGGCAGCACCAACGTGCGCGAGGTGAACGACGTCCTCGCCGCGATGGACGCCATGCGGACCTCCCTCGCCGAGTCGCTCGAGGCCCGCTGGGCCGCGGAGCGGGGGCAGCGCGAGCAGGTGGCGTCGCTCGCCCACGACCTCAAGACGCCGCTCACCGTGCTGCGCGCCAACGCCGACTTCGTGGCAGAGGAGCTGGAAGACGAGAAAGACGCCGACCTCGCGGCCGCCGCGCGCGACATAGCCGGCAGTGTCGAAAGGCTCGACGGCTACGTGCGCCTGCTCATCGAGGCCTCGCGCGGGTCCGGCGGGGCGGAGAGGGCCCCCATGCGGCCGGCCGAGCTCTGCGAGCAGGTCCTCGCCGAGGCCGCCCAGATCACCCGGGCGCGAGGCGTGACGCTCGACGCGACCACGGGCCCTGCTGTCGCGGGCGCGCCCGAGGCCCCGCTCGACCGAACCGCCCTGGCGCGAGCCGCCGCGAACCTCGTGGCCAACGCCGCCGAGCACGCGCGCTCGCGCGTGGCGGTCTCCTGCGACGTCGAGGGCGGCCACCTCGTCATCGAGGTGGCCGACGACGGACCGGGCTTCTCTCCCGCCGCCCTCGAACGCGGCTGCGAGCGCCTCTTCACAGACGACTCCTCCCGCTCCTCGCGCGACGGAGGCCGCCACTACGGGCTCGGCCTCCACGCCGCCTCCGAGGCCGCGAGCGCCCACGGGGGCTCCGTCTCGCTCGCCAACAGCCCCTCGGGCGGCGCGGTGGCCACCATCGCGGTCCCCCTGTGCGGGGCCTGACGACTCAGGCCCTCACACCGGCGTGGCTCGCAACCAAACGCTTCCCGGATAATAATGCCCGTTGCAGGGATCGCCCTGGCTTGTCGCCGCCCATGTGCATGAGCATGTCGGCGATGCGAGTCGCCATCTCGTCCGCCGCTGCACAGATGTTTGTTGATGTTCACTAAAAAGTGGTCCGAGTGATCACTGGGAAATAAGCAACGTGAGCACGAAAAATTGAGCAGTTTAAGCAAGTGGGCCGTGCCCCGGGGACTTGCCGAATCTGCCCACGGCGTCAAACTCGTCCATCTCCATGGAGCTACCTCCCCCTGACGGCGCTAAGCGGCTTCGGCTCGAAGTGCTCGTCGCGCTCGACGGCGGCGAACCCCATTTGGCGGTTCAGCTCCTCCATCTCCTTGATGCTGAAGTAGCCGAGCTCGTCGTCATAGCCTTCGACGAGGCTGAACGCCTCGTCCGTCCCATCGAACTTGAGCAGCCACCAGTCCCATCCGTTCACGCACGAGAAGTAGTGGACGTATACCGTGGGGTCTTCCGCGCAGTCTTGCTCATAGAGCCTCGGTAGCCCCTCCGCAATCTCCCTCGTCATCAGCTCCTGCATGTCTTCCTCCGTTTCCGGGCACGCTGCCCTGAACATCTCGCCCTTGCGGGCAAAGCCGAATGGCGACGCCGCGCTCCGGTGCGGCTTTGCTCCCTGCAAAGCCGCACCGGAGCGAAGACGGGTCAAGGGAGTCCATGACGACCTCCACCAACCGGAGCGGAGCGGAGGTTTGTGCGGGGTCTCATGGGCCCCTTGACGCGGCGTAGCGGAGGTGCCACCCACGTAACGGATACGAGGTCATGACCGGCGAATGCCACCGAAACGCTTGAAATCATTGGTCAAGACTGAAGAGGGGCGGCCGCCCCTAACGGACGGCCGCCTTAGCGAGCCTTGCTAATTCGGTTCTGGTATATGATCCGAGACGCCCGCCGGGCAAATCCCGACAATCCTAGTGATAGTCGTTTGCGAAGGAGCCGTAGAAGAGCGCCTTACAGTCGACATCGCTGTAGCCCATCACGGCATCCTGCACATCGGATCGCAAGAGGTTGAGCACCTTGTACACGCCCTCGCCCATATCCCCGACGAAGAGTACCTGCTTGAACACATCGGGATAATCGCGCAGATAGGTCACATAGCCCCTAAGCTTTGCTAGCGTGTCGCCGAGGAACTCGCCATGAGGGTCAACGATGGACGGCCTGATAACGCCCGCTGCATCCTTCACGAAGAAGAGGAAGTCTGGATGCAGGGCCTTGCGTCCCACCGAAGACATGTACGGAATCGAAAACGCCTTGGCAGACATGCTGCCCGACGGATTGCGATAGAAGGCAACCGTGCGATTCTTTGCCAATTCGTTCCTAACGATATAGTCTTCCGCCGGGTTCAGGTCGAGCGGGCAGAGGCCGTCCTCTTTCTGCACGATATGGCACGGATATTTAGCGAAGTCGTCCGACGTGCTGGTAGACGTGGGCCACTCTATCTTTGTGAGGCGCTTGCCCTCGGTTTCACGGGCCAGCTCGTCGTAGCGCTGCTTTGCCGCGTCGTTAAGGTAGTCACAATCGCCAGATCCATCGACCTTATCGAAGTATTCCTTTCGGCATTGAGCCGCCCAGCCCTCGAGCGCATCAACGATGGCCTGCGTGCGCACCGCTGCGGCAAGGCGCAGGTCGCACTCGGGCCGCCCAAGCTCCTTGAAGTTGGCGCGACGATACTCATTCGCAAACTCCTTAGTGAAATGCATGTCGGCGTCGCGGGCGGCCTTTCTGAGGCCTTCGGCGTCCGTGCGGGCCTCCTCCTGCTCCTGGTCCTCGGTCTCGTTGAGCTTGTCGAGCGTGATCTTGACGGTCTCGGCAACCTCTACGTCGTGTTTGGCTTCGCGGTACTCGTCCTCGTTAGCAACGATGTATCCCTTGAGCTTCTGGACGAACTGTTTTTTCACGTCGGCCGCGGCATTGACATCGAGGCCAGTCTCGACAAGCAGAGTCGCCGTCTTAACCAGGCTCTGGAATTCATTCCTGGCCTTTTTCGGAATGCGCTGCACGGGAATGGAATCGAAGGCTGTGCGGATGCCCTGCCACTCCTGATGCGTGAAAGACTGCTCGCGCTTGGTGGGCGGCTTGGGCTTTGCCATGGGCACGGGTATTACGATCGAGACGGGCTGGGTCGGCTCGGTCTGTGCGGAACTTGGCTCAGGTGTCGCAAGTTGCTGCGGGGCAGACGCTGCAACGTAGTTGCCCGTTGCGGGCTGAGGCGCCAGCTCCGCTTCTGGCGCCGGGACGTCGACGGGCCTGACCGCCGAGGCAAGCGAGGGCTGCGCTCCCTGCATGTCCAACGGCTCCTGAATCGCGATGCCGGCAAGCGACGCCTGGTAGCCGGGTTGTGCCTGCCGCGCCGCCTCGATGGCCTTCTCGTTCTCCTCGTACGCCTTGAGCTCCTGTTGATAGTCGGCTTCGGACTTGGGCACAGCCGCCGTGATAGTCACGGGGTTGAGAACGATGTTCTGCTTGCCGATTGAGCTCTCGCCCATGTCGTCCTTGCGGCCCATGAGGTAGTCAACCACGTCCTGAGTGCTCTCGGGATTGAACTGGGGCAGGTAGCAGGCGACGGAATTCAAAAGGTCATCGGATTCGATGCGCCGCGCAAGTGGGGTGCGTACCATACGCCCCACGAGCTGTGCGATATAGGTCGAGTCCGAACGCCTGCGCTGCGAGAAGATGACCTCCGCTCGTGGGCAGTCCCATCCGTTGGAGACGGCCTCCTTGGCGAAAAGGACGCGGACGCTCGAGGTGACCTGAACGAACTCGGGCTCTACATAGCGGATAAGGTATTTTCCCGCCGCAATGTCCTTGTGCTCGCCGAAGACATTGGCAAACGACATCGCCTCAGAAAGGCCGGGGACTAAGCCCATGATCTGGTCGCACATCTCGACCAAGGCCGAGCCACTCACGTTGTCAGCGGCCTGGATGAGCAGCAGGGGGTTGATGTAGCTCTCGCCCTCACGGGCGCAGTACTCACCCCACTCGTTGCAAGCCAGGGCATAGCGCTCGCACGCCATAGTAAGGTATTGGTGCTCGACTGGATCGTCCTTCTCGGGCACGCGCAGCTCGATAATATCTTTAAGCAGGCCCGATTCCTGGACCTCGCGAGGGGTCACAGCAACCTTCGGCATACGCACGCGATCAGCGCGCTGGTCCATAGCCGCCTCGAACCTCTGCGGCGTGGCAGAGACCCCAACGACGATGGGCATTGCCGCACGACCGTCTAGACCATCAATGAGGTTGGCGTAGATCGTCGCCGTGCCGCGCTCGCTCGAGACATTGGCCCCCAGGCCGCGGTGGGCCTCGTCTATGAACAGATAGAGGTTACGCTCCGGATCCCTGATGGTGCGGTCAAGGATGTCCCAGAACACGCGACCGGAGTTGGACTCACTACCCTTGGTGAGCAGGCCGTTCTTACTGAGTAGGTCCTTGCTGAGGAAATAGACGTGGCGCGGCTCGAGAATGTCGTGCGCGGCTCCGAAGTCGTTGGTAATTGTGACCAGGTGGCGCCTGTCAAGGATGCTGTCTGCCAGCTTGTCCGCTACGTTTGAGAAACGCACGCTCGTCTGCTCGTTCAGGCTCGGGGAATCCGAGAGCCAAAGAACGACGGCATTCTCGTCGGGCATGAGGCTCAGATCGTCGTCTCCGAAGAAGAGCGCTTCGATCGTCGCTGCGCACATGACCGTTTTGCCCGACCCCGTGGGAGATGCGAGGCATATCGAGGACAGCTCGCCGTCCTGCTCGTAGCGTCGGTGCATCGACTGCAACTTGTTCGCCAGGGTCGCGACCGCACCGGCTTGGAAATCCTTAAGTTCGACTCTCATGTTTACCTCACCGCATCCTCGGCGGCAATCTTGAACGATTGCAGGTAGTTCTCGTACAGGCGGACGACGTCGAGCCCAGGCAGTTGTGCCTTGACGGAGGCGTATCGAGCCGTGTCGTCCGTGATCACATAGGCGCACCCTATGCTGGCATTCTGCTTGACGGCGTCTATGAAAGCGCCGACCGAAGCAAAGTCGAAGAGGACGGCGTAGGCGTCGGCCATGGCAAAGCCCGGCTGCTCGTGCTTGATGATGCTGCCACGCGAACCAGCGCGCAGCCAGAGCAGGGGCGCGATCTCCTCGAAGGCCACGCCCAGCTCGACGGCGTCCGGGTCTTCGTAGGTGAGGTCAAAGAAGACGGCGTTTTCCTCGAAGCCGTCGGCCATGGGGAACTCGTCGGTGAACTTGTAGTCACCCTTGATGGAATCGCCCTCGGGCGTCTTGCCCGTGATGGCCGCCGTGACGCGTGGTTTGGTAACGTACTGGCAGATGCCCAGCGCCTCCCATTCGGGGTCGCCCTGGCGAAGACCGCGCTTGGTGAGCTTTTTGGATTCGTCCTCGGAGACCTCGTTATTCGTTACGCTGATGGAGCGCCTGCGCCCGCCGTCCTGATGGTTCAAGCGCATGACGGCATGTGCCGTGGTGCCCGACCCAGAAAAGAAGTCGACCACGAGCGCATTGGGCTTGCTGGCGATAAAGAAACGAATAGCGTCCTCGACGGCATAGAGGGACTTTGGGAAAGGGAAGCTGCGGTTTGGAATCATTTTTCTCAGCATACCGGAGCCATTTCTGGATGCATCGTGCGATGCGATGCGCCACTGCGTACTGGGAATGTAATTCGCTTCATAGTTGCTGTCGTCAACAATAACCGAACCGTCAGCACGGCGGCCAATTATTGGAAATAGCCCGCTTTCTACCTTTTTCTGTTCTCCGCTCTTCAGGTATGAAATCGCCATACCCCGTTCGGTAAATCGACCCAACTTAACAAAACCCTTTTCTAAGGCAACTCGAAGAGCTGCCTGGGAAATTTGCCAGTTTCCTTCAGCCCCGTTCGTCCTTATTGGCCATACTGTCTTACATCCTGGGCAAGATGGAACATCCTCCCTCGATTCGTCACGAGAAAGTGATGCCCCTATATGGTCGATTTCGCCCCCATCTTCTTTTACATATATGGGATAGAACAGATTGGGCCTATCGGACCTTAGACTATTGGTTCCTGTCCTCATCAAAGAGTTCCAGTGCAATTTACCTTTGCAAGAATTGTTGACCCCACCTAACCAGTCGTCGCCGAGGGGGACCTTCTTGGGACCGGCCTCTCCGAAATAGACGAAATAGATATACTCATCTGATCTCGCAAATTCCCCCTGGCGAGCAACGCCAGCGGGGTTAATTACCGAAGAGACCATTTGTATGCGGCTGCCTGGATATATCCTCTCAAGCAACAGCCCCAAACGCGCGTACTCTTTCTCATCAATTGTCACGATGAGCACCGAATTATTGGGGTTGAGCAGCTGCTTGGCGAGCTTGAGGCGGCGCTCCATGAATGCCAGCCACTTGGAGTGGCGATAGGCGTCGGAGCCGTCGACGTAATCGTTGTTGTACTTCCAGTCGCGGGCGCCAGTGTTATATGGAGGGTCAATATATATGCAGTCCGCTTTGCCTGCATAGGCAAAGGCCAGAGTCTCGAGGGCATGATAGTTCTCGCCGTTGATGACCACCTGATAGGGCTTGTCGCCGCCGCGCTCGACGCGTCCAGTCTCCTTTAGGCCGGCATAAATCGGCTGATCGTATTCAGCAACCGCCACGACATCATCTGCGGCAGCAGAACAAGGCTCGAGGTTGTTTTCGTCATATGAGGGCGATTGATATGGCTCTAGATCAGCAACCCCCCCCCGCAGGGTTTTTACCAACCATAGCAGCTGGGAGCTAGAATCCTCTTTTTTGCCACGCTCGGGAAGGACCTGCACGACATCGCCCGCCATGATGGGCTTGCCATAAAGGCGCAGTCGTTCCGGACGATTGTGTTCGAACACAAGTCCAAACTGGCGCTGCACCGCGAAGGCGCGAATGTCGGCGGCAAGCTGGCGGTCACCCAGTTTCACTGCGCGATCAACGAGGTTTTGAACGACGGCCTGTGCTGTTTGAGACACTACTTCTCCCCCTTACACTTCTCGTCGATCCACTCGCGCAGAACTTTGGCAACGGTCTTATCTTGACGCGCTGCGTACGACTTAAGAGCCCGCTTGTCCTCGCGGGTTATCGAGAGCGTGAACTTGTCCAGCTCCTTCGCGTTCTCCTTGAGTTTCGCTTCGGGCATGTGGGCCTCCTTTGTTCAGTTGTACTGATTTTATACGTAATTACGTAATTACGTATAAGAAACAGCAAAGAGGAATCTGCTGCTAAGCGTTGACCTATTTGAGAAGCGCTTTTTGCCTAAAAGGTTGAACGTTGACGGAATAATCCAAAACACAAGCTAAAAGGTCGTTTTTAGACCCCGTGAGTACGCGACATTCGACCCTCAAAAGGTCGTGAGTACAATCTGAGTACCAAGTCACGCGGCTTTTCGCCGACGACAACGATCGGCCGGTCAGCATCAATTCGCTAAAGATTGATGGAGCGGTTTGACGAATTGGAATTGAGCCGAAACATACCATCAAACAATAATCCCAGCTAGACAGCTTGAGAGGTTGTTCCAACGGCTTGTATGCACCACACGCACGAGAGCAAACGAAAGCCCGCGGTATCCAAATAAAAAAACGAGGGAGGCCGTTTCCGACCTCCCTCGCAAAGGGCTATTTACTATTCCCACTCGATCGTCGCGGGCGGCTTGGACGTGATGTCGTAGCACACGCGGTTGGCGCCGGGGACCTCGGCAACGATGCGGCCGGAGATGCGGGCCAGTACATCGTAGGGCAGCTTGGCCCAGTCGGCGGTCATGGCATCGCTGGACTCGACGGCACGCAGGATGATCGGGCGCTGATAGGTGCGCTCGTCGCCCATGACGCCAACGGACTTGATGTCGGGCAGGACCGCGAAATACTGCCAGCAGCTGTGCTCGGAGTTGCGCTCGCCGGTCTGCTCAAACAGACGCTGGTTGTAGGCGTCGAGCTCCTCGCGCACAATAGCATCGGCGTTCTTGAGGATCTCGAGCTTCTCCTTGTCGACTGCACCGATGATGCGGATGGCCAGACCCGGGCCCGGGAAGGGCTGACGGAACACGATGTGACCCGGCAGGCCCAGCGCCAGACCAAGTGCGCGGACCTCGTCCTTAAAGAAGTGGTCGAGCGGCTCGATAAGGTCGAAGTGCACGCCCTCGGGGAACGGGATCAGGTTGTGGTGGCTCTTGATGGTGGCCGTCTTACCGCCCGTCTTGCGAGCGCCGGACTCGATGATGTCGGGGTAGATGGTGCCCTGAGCCAGGTACTTGACCGGCTTGCCATCGGTCTCGAGCTGCTGCGCCACGGCGAAGAACTCTTTCCAGAACTGCGTACCGATGATGCGGCGCTTCTCCTCGGGCTCGGTCACGCCGGCCAGAAGCTCGGCATAACGGTCCTCGGCGTGAACATGGATAAAGTCGACGTCAAACTGCTTGGTGAAGACCTCCTCCACCTGCTCGGGCTCGCCCTTGCGCAGCAGGCCGTGGTTGATGAAGACGCAGGTCATCTGCTTACCTACGGCGCGAGCACCCAGCGCAGCCACGACGGAGGAGTCGACGCCGCCGGACAGGGCCAGAATCACGCGGTCGTTGCCGACCTTCTCGCGGAACTCGGCCGTCATGGTCTCGACCAGGTTGTCCATGCTCCAGTTGGGCTCCAGGCCGCAAATCTCAAACAGGAAGTTGCTCAGCAACTGCTGACCATACTCGGAGTGCTTGACCTCGGGGTGGAACTGCGTGGTGAAAATCTTGCG
This sequence comes from Collinsella sp., assembly GCA_018365375.1. Taxonomy (GTDB): domain Bacteria; phylum Actinomycetota; class Coriobacteriia; order Coriobacteriales; family Coriobacteriaceae; genus Collinsella. Next base: position 10,598 of record JAGZKE010000032.1, read on the forward strand.
CTCGACGCACTCCATGGCGGCAACCGGGCACACGTCGGTGCTGGCGGTAACGGTAAAGCCCTCGGGCACCTCGGACACGGCGTCGCGGTGGCTCATCCACACGGTCTGCTCCATAGGCGTGGAGTTAAAGAGCTTGGCGCCGGCCGTACGCGTGATGGTGGCGCGGCCGTACTCGCCCACCTCGGAGTGGCCGACCTTGCCGCCGAGCGTCACGGCCGTGATCTGATGGCCATAGCAAAAGCCCAGGACGGGAAGGCCCAGGTCAAAGATGGCAGGATCGATGGACGGAGCGTCCTCGGCATACACAGAAGCCGGGCCGCCAGAAAGGATGAGCGCAGAGGCGTTCATCTCGCGAATCTCATCGGCCGAGATGTCGCAGGGGACAATCTCGGAATACACGTTGAGGTCGCGGACGCGACGGGCAATGAGCTGACCGTACTGCGCACCAAAGTCGAGTACGAGGACCTTTGCGGAAGCCTTTTGATCCATGGTTCCCCCTCTTGTTGGCGGGGAGCCGGTGCCCACCCGCGCGAATAAACGAGAATAACTTCCATAGTGTACACGTTATATGGGGTTTCTCGTCCCTCGCAGCCGCCAGCGCACGGCAAACGCACGACCTGGGCCCCTATTTGACGGCAATCGAAGTGTTACCAGACGTTACAGATGATGTAATACGTTTGAACATTGGACGCCCTGTGCCACAATACTGCCGAACGACTCCGCCTCTGCGGCGGCAAATACGATAGGAATATCAGCATGAAGCGCATCCTTCTCATCGCCACGGGCGGCACCATCGCATCGACCGAGGACGGCAACGGCCTCTCCCCCGCCCTGACCGGTGAGGAGCTCGCCCAGAGCGTCCCCGAGATCTCGGGCCTCTGCGAGCTCGACGTCGTGCAGCCCATGAACATCGACAGCACCAATATGCGCCCGAGCGACTGGATGCGTATCCGCGACGTCATCGTCAAGGGCTATGCCGACCACGACGGCTTTGTGGTTCTGCACGGCACCGACACCATGAGCTACACCGCGGCAGCGCTTTCCTACCTGATTCAGGACAGCCCCAAGCCCATCGTGCTCACCGGCTCGCAAAAGCCCATGGGCAACCCCTTTACTGACGCCAAACTCAATCTGTATCAGAGCCTGCTCTATGCGCTCGACGAGCATTCGCACGATGTGTCGATTGTGTTTGGCGGCGTCGCCATTGCCGGCACGCGCGCCCGCAAGCAGCGCACCATGAGCTTTAACGCGTTCATTAGCGTCAACTATCCACCCATTGCCTACATCCGCAACGACCGCATCGTGCGCAACGGGCTCCACGGCACGCATCAAGGCGAAAACCCGGTGCGTTTCTACGACAGTATCGACCCGCGCGTGTTTGTCCTTAAGCTGACGCCCGGCGTGAACCCGGGTATCCTGGACGCCCTAGCCGATAGCTACGATGCTGTAATTCTTGAGACCTTTGGCATTGGCGGTATTCCCGAGTTTGGCGAGTCCGGCGAGTCGTTCCAAGAGGCAATTTTCCGCTGGGTCGATTCGGGTCGCACCGTCGTTATGACCACGCAGGTCCCCGAAGAGGGCCTCGATCTGGGCGTTTATGAGGTCGGCCGTGCTTACGCCGATCATCCGGGCATTCTGCGCGGCGACGACATGACCACCGAAACGCTCGTGGCCAAGACCATGTGGGCACTCGGCCAGTCACGCGATGCCGCCGAGATCCAGCGCCTGTTCTACAGCCAAGTCAACCACGACCGCATCCCGATGGCGTAATCCCTAAGGCAGTTCCACTTATCGCAGCCTCAAACGACAGGTGGTCCCCCTCGGGCCGTGCAAAAATCGGAGTATTCTGCAATTTCTCCGCCGGAGACATAGAATCGGCCGATTGTTAGACGAACTTTTAGGGCGAAGAGGCCGTCTAGTAAATATTTATTCCACATTTTTATTAAGCGTGTGGATTAACTACTGTCAAAAAGGCAAAGCCAGCCGCTCGAGCTACCATCTACGGCCGAACTGGTGCTGAATACTCGCGATTTTGCACATCGCAACCAGGGGGACCCGCCCAAAGAGCGTCAAATACAGCGGGGGAACGCCCTATTCGATACCCTCGAGAAGTTCTGACACCGTCATGCCGAGTGCGGGCGCGATCTTAAATAGAACCTTGAGCGTGAAATTTGCCGTTCCATCTTCGATTCGGTCGAGGTAGGGTCGGCTGATTCCTGTCGCCACACAAAAATCAACCTTGGAGATACCAAGGTCCCTGCGCGTCTCTTCGACCCGCCTGCCAAGAATCTGTTTCGCACGTTCGTCCATGCAGCCGAGTTTGAAATGGAGCCGAACATAAACGTAAACTATAGTTTACGTTTTGCTGAATACACAGGAGTTTTCTATGTCGGGTTCTTCGGTCCGCATGTACCGAGCCACGCTTCGCACAAACAGCGCGCCGCCCAAGCTCGTCGTCGTTGAAGCTGAATGCCTTTCGCCCGATGAGCGCACAGCATTTGCATTGCTATCAAGTCGCGTCGCCACCGTTCTGGCCCCTTGCCCGGCGCAAGGTGAACTTGCCATTCAATGCCAAACGCACAGCTGCTTGCTCAATCAGGCTGCCGTAATCGCAACCAGCCAACGCGGCCTGCCGCTCCTTCTAGAAGCCGGCATCGCACTCGTCCTTCGTGGCGCCGGATACGAAAACGAGGCCGCCGCCGATATGGTCTTTAAACCACGATCGAGCGGCGGCCTCGCAGCAGCCATTGAATATATGTGCAGGCTCGTTGCCTAAAAGGACAAGCTAGAAACCAAGGCCAAAGCCCATACCGGTAATCGCCGAATACATAAAGTAGACGTTGATCACGTTGAGGAACACACCCGTGATGCAACCGTTACGCAGGTAGCGCTCGCACACGATGCGCGCCATGGCGGCGGAGTCATCATTGTTCTTTGCCTGGCGTCCCGCCGTAAAGTACGTCGCCACGCTCAGCAGCAGATTGAGCACCGGCAATGCCAGCAACTCGTAGCTCTTGCCCCAGCGCGTCGCCTCGCCGGCAGCATTAAACTTTGTTGCCACCTCGGGACCAATGTTGGGGATCACAAACGCTGCGACCACCAGCGGAATCACCGCAAGCACGAGCAGCGCAATACCCATGTAGCCAGCTTTTTTGCCATATTTAAACATATGCGTCGTCCTTACACGTTAAAGCGGAAGTGCACGACGTCGCCATCGGCCATGACATAGTCCTTGCCCTCAATACGCAGCTTGCCGGCGGCCTTGGCACCCTGCTCGCCGCCGAGCTCGATGTAGTCGTCGTAGCCAATGACCTCGGCCTTAATAAAGCCGCGCTCAAAGTCGGTGTGGATGACACCGGCGGCCTGCGGGGCGGTCGCGCCCTGACGCACCGTCCAGGCCTTGACCTCCATCTCGCCGGCCGTAAAGAACGACTGCAGGCCAAGCAGCTTGTAGGCGGCCTGCGCGAGCACGTCCAGACCGGGCTGCTCCAGGCCCAGGCTCTCCAGGTAGTCGGCAGCGTCTTCGGGATCGAGCTCGGAAAGCTCGGCCTCGATCTTGGCGCAGATGGGCAGCGGCTTAACACCATCGATGGGCGCCAGATCGTCGTTGAGCATATCCTCGTCCACGTTGGCCACATACAGGATGGGCTTCATAGTGAGCAGGAACAGGCCCTTGGCGGCAGCGCGCTCCTCGTCGGTCATCTCCATGGATGCGGCGCGCTTGCCCTCGTTGAGCCAGGCAAGCAGGCGCTTAGCGACCTCGAACTTGGGCATGAGCTCCTTGTCGCGCTTGGCCTCCTTCTCGAGCTTGGGCAGCTGTTTCTCGAGCGTTCCCATATCGGCCAGGATGAGCTCGGTCATGATGGTGTCGGCATCGCCGGCAGGATCGACGAACTCGCCCGTGCGGCCCACCTCACGCATGACGTTGGGGTCCTTAAAGTAACGCACGACCTCGCAGATGGCATCGGTCTCGCGGATGTTTGCCAAGAACTGATTGCCCAGGCCCTCGCCCTCGTTGGCACCCTTCACCAGGCCCGCGATGTCGACAAACTCGACCGTCGCCGGCACAATGCGACCCGGGTTGACGATGTCGGCGAGCTTTTGCAGGCGGCTATCGGGCACATCGACGATACCCACGTTGGGGTCGATCGTGGCAAACGGGTAGTTGGCGGCAAGGCCGGTCTTTTTGGTAAGCGCGGTGAACAGCGTCGACTTGCCCACGTTGGGCAGGCCCACGATACCGATGGAAAGGGACACGACAGCTCCTTTTGGTACAGGTACTTCAAACCGTATAAGTATAGCGCCGCCGCAGCATCCGGGCGAATCCGGACGCCACGACGGCGCAAATGAAGCAGAGATTGAGGTTGCCGGCTAGTCCGCGAGCTTCTCCACCTGATCGAGCATCTTGTCGAGCTTGGCCTTTGCCTCAGCCTTGACCTTCTCAGCTTCTTCGTGAGCCTTCGCCTTCTGGGCGGCCTTTTCCTCAGCTTCGGGATCGACGACGACCAGACTGGACGCGTCGTGCTCAACAAGCTTGAGCGCATGCTCGGGACACACCTTGACGCAGGCACCGCAACCTAGGCAATACGTGGACTCCAGTGCAAAGCGACCGCTTCCCACCAAATCGCAGGCAAACGTGGGGCACACGCTGACGCACTCGCCGCACGACGTGCACTTGTCAAAATCGCACTCCGGCGTGCTCACCTGCATGTTCTGGGCAAGCTCGGGATGATTCTGCAGTGTCGAGAGCACCAGCTGCCGCCCGTGCGTAAGCGTACGGCGACGCTTGGTCGTCGTGGTGCCGCACATGGTGTTGAGCGTACGCTCAAGCTGCGTGATCTGGTGACGGTGGGCCTTCAACTTCTGCGTCACCGAGGCCAGCGCCGCCGTCGCCGGGTTGAGCTTGGTCACCGTTAGGCCCGTCGTGCGGGCAATCTTTTCCATGTACTCCTTGCGCTCGTACTCGCGGCGCTTATGGCATTTGAGGCTCCTGGGGTCGACCTCCAGGCCCATGCCCGTACCGGCCCACTCCTCGGCGGTGGCGATGGCCTCGCCCAGGATATCCTCGCCACCGGTGTTGCGGCACTTATCGCACACGCCCAACGGCAGGTAGACGCTCACGTTGGGATAGTCGGCAAGCACCGAGAACCAAGTCTCGGCAGTAATATCGCCCACGCAGGCGACGACGACCTCGTTCTCGCGCGGCATGCGCTTGAGGGCGCGCGTGCAGGTGACGTAGGCAGTCTCGTGGCTCGTAGCAGCAGAGACGATATCGTCATACAGGTTTTTGGGCGCCAGGCGCGGCGAGATGATCGCCTCGGTCGGACAGGCAGCGGCGCACAGGCCGCACTTGCGACAGGAGTCGAGGATCTCAATGGCGTCTTCCTCGACCTCGATAGCGTTGACCGGGCACACGTCCATGCACGCGGTGCAGCCGCTCTTTTCGTTTTTGCAGGTCAGGCATGGAATGGTGTTGCCGCGCGGGCGCTCCTTGTAGTCGGCAGGATTCCACTGCGGCGCCGACGGATCGAGTGCATCGGTCACACCGCCAAGCGGGTTTTTAAGAAAATCGAAACCCTTGCTGATCTCGATAATGTCATCAAACAGATCGTGTTCCTGCGCCATGCGCGGCCCCTCCCTGAGCAGTGCAAACAAGCAAGAGATAATGATACGCTATCGGCCCATGCCTCGGGCAAATTACACGCGGCGCATCTTTGCGGCAAATAGCCCATGGCCTATCGCCGCCTCGATTGCACAAGGTCAATCAAGCGCCAAACTATGCCTCGCACATGAGCTGCACGAGCTTTTGTTTGGTCACCTTGGCCTGCTCGTTGGCCATATTACGCTCGTTTTTAAAGACCGCATTTGCAACGCTCATCAGGTCGGCATCGGTAATCTCACCAAGGCCCAGCGCCTCGAGCGTCGTCGGCAGACCGACGCGCTGGCAAAACTCGAGCACCTGATCGAGCTCGGGCGCACGCTCCAGACGCAGCTGCACCACCAGGCCAAATGCCACGGCCTCGCCGTGCATGGCCTTGCACTCGGGCAGAATCGTCAAGCCGTTGGCGATGGCATGGGCAAGCGATAGGCCACCGCTCTCAAAGCCAACACCCGAGAGCAGAATATTGCACTCGATCAGGCGCTCAACCGCCGGCGATATACGTCCCTTTTTGAGATCGCGCTTGGCAGCGACGCCGCACTCCATGAGCGTGTCATAGCAGGCCCGAGCAGCAACCAGGGCCAAGTGCCCCGGCGTGCCACCGTGCTCGTTGGCGCCATGCGCCGCGGCGCACGAACGTGCCTCGAAGTACGTTGCCAGCGCGTCGCCCATGCCAGCGACCGTCATACGCAGCGGGGCTGCCGCGACCACGTTGGTATCGACCACAACTAGGTCTGGATTCTTCTCAAGCATCAGGTAGCGGTCGAACGACCCGTCCTCGTGATACAGCACCGAAATCGCACTGCACGGACCGTCCATCGAAGCCGCCGTGGGGCATACGCACAACGGCAACTCGGCATAAAACGCAACGGCCTTGGCGATATCGAGCATCTTGCCGCCGCCAATGCCCACCACCATGTCACAAAACTCGGCCCGGGCTTCCTTGGCCATTTCGACAACGGCATCTTCCGTACACGGACCGTTGTAAATCTTAAAGAACGGCTCGCTCAGATCTTCGTCCAGAAATCCATCGACGATCTGCCTGCACAGCCGATCCTCGGTGCCCTGGTCAAACAAGACATAGGCAGCGCAGCCCAACCATGACAAATACCTGCCCTGGCGCGAAAGTTCGCCCGGCCCCTGAACATACCGGCCGGGACCGCCATAAACCATAGGAAGCGCCATACGAGAATCCGCCCTTCATCAAACAACGATTGGTGCAAAGTAACCTGACCCCTTTGCACCATAGCAAAAAGGGCCCCGCGCATTGAGCGCGAGACCCCTTGCAAGACAGTGAGAGTCGATTAGAAATCGATGTCGGTGTCGTAGTAGCAGGCCTTGAGGATCTTCTCGAAGTCGGCAGCCTTGGTCTCACGCGGGTTCTCGGGCGTGCAGGCGTCCTGCTCGGCGTTCGCGGCGATCTCGGGCAGCTTGGCGAGGAACTCCTCCTCGGAAACCATCTGCGGGTTCTCGGCGTCGACCTTCACGCCACCATTCGCGTAATCCTTGATGGACTGCGGAATGTTGAGCTGGTCGTTGAGGTCGCGAATCTTCTGGACGAGCGCGGCGATGAGCTCCTCGTTGGTCTCGCCGGGAAGGTGCAGGATCTCCTTGGCCACGTAAGCGTAACGCTCGGCAGCACGGGGATCCTTGGAGTTCCACTGGATGACCTTGCCCAGGTACATGGCGTTAGCGGCACCGTGGATGATGTGGCCGTTCTCGAAGGCAGCACCGGTCTTGTGAGCCATGGAGTGAACGATGCCGAGCAGACCCGAGGAGAAGGCGATACCGGCGATGCACTGAGCCTCGTGCATGTGCTGACGGGCCTCATGGTCGCCAGCATAGGACTTGGGCAGCCACTCGACGATCTCGCGGATGCCGTGCAGAGCGTTGGCGTCGGTGAACATAGAGGCGCAGGTGGAAACGTAGGCCTCCATGCAGTGGGTCAGAGCATCCATGCCGGTGTGAGCGCACAGCTTGGCGGGCATGGTGTAGGTGAGCTCGGGGTCGACGATGGCGACATCAGGGGTGATGTTGAAGTCGGCCAGCGGGTACTTGATGCCCTTTTCGTAATCCGTGATGACGGAGAATGCGGTGACCTCGGTAGCAGTGCCGGAGGTAGAGGAAATGGCGCAGAAGTGAGCCTTCTGACGCAGCTCGGGGAAGCTGAACGGCTGGATAATGTTGTCGAAGGACTCCTCGGGATACTCGTAGAAGACCCACATGGCCTTAGCAGCATCGATGGGCGAACCGCCGCCGATAGCAACGATCCAGTCGGGCTCGAAGTCGCGCATAGCGGCTGCGCCCTTCATGACGGTCTCGATGGAGGGATCGGACTCGACGCCCTCGAACAGCTTGACCTCCATGCCGGCCTCTTTGAGGTCGGCCTCAACGTCCTGCAGGAACCCGCCGCGGCGCATAGAGCTGCCGCCAGAAACGATGATGGCCTTCTTACCCTTGAGGTTCTTCACCTCGTGGCGAGCGCCCTCACCAAAGTACAGATCGCGAGGATTGGTAAAACGTCCCATACTGTGCCTCCTAAACAAGCCCCTCTTAGACTTGCGTATATAACGGAGCACCCAATTGGCTCCGTTAGGACCGGTTTGCGCGTTGCCGGCGATGACAATGCGCGATGTCTAAACGTCTCAACGCTCAGACAAACACTATTTTACCGTTCTGGTTGGTCAGTTATTCACCTAAAGCCGCCAATGATGAAACGTTTTTTCTATCCCTGAAGACCCTTGTGCGGCATTCATACTCCCAAGCTGGGCAAACGTTTTATCAAGGTTGACTACATATCCCGGGCAGGACCGTGCCCCTCCAAAATATGCACCGTTCGCCGCCAAAAATCGACCGTTTGCGGCACCGTGATACCACTCGGTCGTCCAAGGTGCCGACATTTGTGCGACATCCGTCTTCGTGGTGCAAAGGTGCAAGTCCAAGTGCGGCACCCCCGGTGTGCCACATGCGGGTAAACTAGAACCTTATATAGAAACATTTGAACCCTAACCGCAGCAAAGGAGGCCCCATGGCATTCGATCCCATTCAAGAAGATTGCCATCGCCTCGTTCTTGAGGCCTTGCGCCGCGACAATATCCCGCTCACCGACGGTGCCGCCGTAGAGCGTCTGATGGAACAATTCACTCGCAACCCCGCACCGCTCATCGTGCACGACCGCGACCGCGCCGGGCACCTCATTGCCAAGGTGGTCGAGGCTGTCGACTACCGCATTCCCTTTATCCCTGACGATACCCAGGCAGAGCAAGAAGAGGCAGCTGCCGAGAACATGCTCCGCGAGGCAGCCGCGCTCGACCCGGCCAACTGGGATGCCCAGCGCATGCTGACCGCCCTCACCGCCAGCTCCAACGAGGAATACGTACAGTACTTGGCATCCAAGCGCGATGAAGTCGAGCATGACCTGGCGCTCAAAATCGCCTCGGCGCAGGACCCCTACGAGCGTGAGGCCGCTGGCGACCTTATGCGCCGCCCCTACCTGCGCTGGCTTGCCGCCTTGGCATCGCGCGCGCTCATTAGCGGACGCTACCGCATGTCGCTCCAAGCCGCGAATCGCAGCTTGGACTTTGCGCCCAACGACCCCGCTGGTGTCCGCCACACCGCGATGCTCGCTATGGCAAAGCTCGAATACCCCGCCGAGGAGCTCAAGCGATTTCGCTCTGCCCACTCCGTCCCCTATCTCGCCAACACGCCGCTGCGCCGTCGTCCCAAAGATGCGGAGCGCGACTTGGACCCGTGGACGCTCATCGCGCTGATGAGCGCTGCCTGGCGCGAGCTGGACTACGAGGGCGCCGAGCACTACCTGCGTATCCTTGTGCGCTCATGCCCGCACGCGGCCGAAGCACTCTACTTCCAAACCGAGTTTCCCGATGGTGTCTATGCTCGCGTCAACGTAGGTGTGGGCTCCACCGACGAGCTCGTCCTTGCGCTGTCCGAGGCAACGCCGGTGCTGCAGGAGGGCCTGGGCGCTCCCGACAACGCCAGCTTTGCCGCCTGGGTCGCCACCAACGATATCGTGCGTTCCCAGATCGACGAGCGCATCCTGCGGGCGGCCGAGCAGGGCCTGCCGTTTAAGGGAGGAAACCTCTAATGGATCCGAGCGTCTACATCCCCGCCTACCTGGAGCGCGCCTACCTTGCGTCGCACCCCGAACTCACCGATGCAGCACGCGAGCTTGTCCATAACGACGTGAACGTCAACCCTCATAAGTATGCGCAGACCGAGCATGCCCAGGCACTGCTGTCCTACGCCGGTGTTCATCGCCACCTGCTCGACGAGCTCCATCGCATCGAGGACATGGGCAGCGACGAGGAGTTCGAGCAGACGCGCAATCGTCTGTTCGACGATATGCGCGATGAGCTGCTCAAGATCGTCCGCATCGATGCGCATGTCCTCGACGCACAGCTGCTCGCCATCATCCTGGCCGACACGCCCGTTGACGCCTGCCTGGGTGACCTGATGAAGCTCGAGGCGACCACGGCCGATTACCTGCAGCAAAGCGTGCCCGGGTTCGACATGGAAGCCCCGCACTACTGGGCTAATAATGTTTTGGCCGACGGTGTCACTGCAGCAGACCTTACCGTGAGCGAGCCGGCTCTTATCGGGTGGCTTCACACACTCGATGCCATCTCGCAGCTGTGCATGGCGAGCGCCCGCTACCGCGCTGCCGCCAACTACGCCCGCCGTGTTCTTAAGGCGGAAGGCTACCCCACCCGAGCCGCAGGCACCGTGCTGCTCGCCCTTGCTCGCTTGGAAGACGAGGACGGCTTTTTTGCCCTAGCCCACCAGCTCGAGGAACAGATGGGAGCCGATGCCCTCGAGAACTCCCCCTGGTACCTACTCGCCCGCACGATTCTGCTGTTCAAAACAAACAAGATGCGCCCGGCGACACGCGCGCTGCGCGAGTTTGCCAACCGTTGCGAGGGTGGTGCGTTCTTCTTACTGAACCCCATGTACCAGACACCGTACCTTCCCTGCCGGCCCGAGCCACACGATCCCTGGGATCTTTCGCACCAGGCCGTTTGGGAAGCGGACGGTATTATCTCGGACACTCCCGACTTTGCCCCCTGGGCCAATGCCTGCGAAGACGTGTCGCAGCTTGCCCAGGAATTTGCGCGCCGCTACGGTTTTTAGTGACGCACTCGACCCGACCATGTCGTTTACGTTAGGAACGGTTTCATGAACCTCCGCTCATCTCTTGCCTGCACCTCGAGCGATATCGCTCGCTGGGGACTGCGCTCTGTCCTCAAACGCCAGGGCGGCGTACTCCCCGGCCGCATCGCCATGAAGATCGACCCCGAGCTGCTAAGCGACCTCGCCGGCCTTATCGACCGCAGCGTGGTGATCACCGGCACCAACGGTAAGACCACCACCTCCAACCTCATCGCCGACGCCGTTGCCGCCAGCGGCGCCACCGTGGTATGCAACCGCGCCGGCAACAACATGGAGCCGGGCGTGGTGGGTGCACTGCTCGAGGCGCGCAGCGGCCTCAAGCGAGCCGGCGGCGGCAAGCGCGTGGGCGTTTTTGAATGCGATGAGCTCTACACCGTGCGCGTCCTGCCCAAGCTCAAGCCGACGTACTTCATGCTGCTCAACCTGTTCCGCGACCAGCTGGATCGCTATGGCGAGATCGATCACACCCAGGAGGTCATCGCCCATGCGTTGGAGCTCTCTCCGGCAACAACGCTCATCTACAACGCAGACGACCCGCTGTGTGCCGCGATCGCCGCACGCGTTCCCAATGCAAACATCGCCTTTGGCATCGACGGCGCCACCAACACCGAGTCCGACCGTATTAGCGATTCGCGCTTTTGCTCACAGTGCAACGCGCCGCTGGAGTATGACTACGTGCAATACGGCCAGCTCGGCGCCTACCATTGCCCCTCGTGCGGTTGGGCACGCCCCGCACTGGTCCGCCGTGTGACGGGCGTGAAGCTCGGCTGCGACGGCTACGGCTTCGACCTGGTCTTTGGATCTGCGCCCGACGCGGCTGCCGTACACATCGCCACACGCTACAACGGTCTGTACATGGTCTATAACGTTGCCGCCGCCTTCTTTGCCGCACGCGAGTTGGGCGTGGATACGGCGCTTCTACAGCCTACGCTCGATGCCTACGTCCCCGCCGGCGGACGTATGGGGCGCTGGGATATCGCCGGCCGCACCGTCAAGGCCAACCTGGCTAAGAATCCCGTAGGCTTCGATCGACAAATCCAGTCCATCAAGACGACAGGCGGCAGACTCTGCGCTTTCTTCCTTAACGACAATGACGCCGACGGACACGATGTATCGTGGATCTACGACGTCGACTTTGAGCGCATCGCCGACACGCCGGGTCTTGTCGCCTTTGCCGGAGGCACGCGCGCGCACGACATGCAGGTGCGCCTCAAGTACGCCGGCATCGATGCCGCGATTATCTCGGACGTCGCGCAGGCAATTGGCGCCGTGGCAGACGAGGCCGCCGATGACACCTTCTACGCCGTCGCCAACTACACGGCCTTCCCGCCGCTGGTCAAGGAGCTCGACGGGCTGAAAGGCGCCACCGCCGACGCTGTTGCCGGGCGCGCCGTTGCCCGTGCCGACGGCAGCGCTCTTCCTGTCGGCATCGCGCCAGTCGAGCTTTCGCGCCCGCTGCGCATCGTCTACCTGTATCCCGATGCCCTTAACCTCTACGGCGACGGCGGCAATGTTATCGCGCTCGAGCGCCGCTGCGTCTGGCGCGGCATTCCCGTGCGCGTGGACGAGGTCCGTATGGGCGAAACGCTTGATTTGACCGATGCCGATATCGTCATGATGGGTGGCGGCTCCGACCGCGACCAGCTAGCCGTGGCACACGAGCTGCTCGCCCAAAAAGACAAGGTCGCGGCCTATGTTGAGGATGGCGGCTCGCTGCTTGCCATCTGTGGCAGCTATCAGCTGCTCGGCCGTTCGTACTATATGGGTGAGGATCGCATCGAGGGCCTGGGCGTCATTGCCGCCGAAACCGTACGTGGCTCCGATCGCCTGATCGGCAACGTAGCCGTCAAAACCGATCTGGCACCTGAGCCCTTTGTGGGATTCGAGAACCATGGCGGCCGCACGCTTTTGGACGCCGATGCCACGCCGCTCGGAACGTCCGTCGTCGCGGGCACCGGCAACAACGGCGACGATGGCTTTGAGGGCCTGATCTACAAGGGCGTCATCGGCACGTACCTGCATGGCCCGGCGCTGCCCAAGAACCCCGAGCTCGCCGACTGGCTGATCGCCCATGCCCTCGAGCACCGTGGCGATGCACAGGCCGCCGCCCTGCTGCCGCTCAAGCCCCTCGACGACACCTACGAGCACGCCGCCCACGACGCCGCCATGAAGCTCCTCCCCTAGCACCTCACCACCACAAAGGGGACAGGCACCTTTGTGGTGGGTTGATTTCCGATCTCAGCCGAACACATTAGGCGGACAGGCCGTTCCCGCAGCTAGCCGAACGCCCCCGAGGCCCCATCCGGGCCCCGGGGGCGCCGT
>JAGZKE010000033.1:0-23545 GCA_018365375.1 Collinsella sp.
CGGTTCTCAAGGTGCACGCTTTGCGGCTCATCCGGTTCCACCGGGCCGCGCGGCAAGGAGATATATTGCCAGACCGGAGGGGCGCCGTGGGCGGGAATCGCGCACTCCATATTTTGTTCACAAATGAATAGATCCCTCAGTCGCGTCACTGAGGTTAAAACTGAAGCATTGGCTTCTGATATTGGCGATGACCAGCTGTTTTACGAGTATTGAGACATCGGTCATCTCTGGAGCGCTACTTTACTCCAAAGGCATCAGCTATTTGTTTCCCATCGGTAAAAGGCGGGTTTTGTTCGCCAAGCGTTCTTATATATAGATAGATACGGGTTCGAACCCATGAAAGGGCGACAAAAAAGACGGCCAACCGAAGTTGACCGTCTCAACAATCTTTGGGTGGGCCGTCAGGGGTTCGAACCCTGGACCTTGGGATTAAAAGTCCCCTGCTCTGCCAGCTGAGCTAACGGCCCGCGGGTGGCATTGTACCACGGTCTGGGACTATTCCCAACTCCATTGGCCGTTCTGGAAAATCACAACTTCACGTCCATCAGGCGTAATGCCCGTAATATCGATGTCGTCCGTGCCGATCATAAAATCGACGTGCGTGCTCGAGACGTTAACGCCATGCTCCAGGAGCTCCTCCTTGGACATGTCATACCCACCCTCGATGCATTCGGGGAAACCGACACCTAGCGCGAGATGGCAGCTAGCGTTCTCGTCATAGAGCGTGTCATAGAACAGAACGCCGCTTTCGCGGATCGGAGTGTTCTTGGAAATGAGCGCGACCTCGCCCAGATGAGCGGCACCTTCATCGGTGTCAATAATGCTCGCAAGCGTTGCCTTGCCCACGCGGGCGTCGTAGTCCACCACGCGGCCGCCCTCGAACTTAATCCAAAAATCTTCGACTTTATTGCCGTGGTGGATGAGCGGCATGGCCGAGTACACGATACCGTCGGCGCGCATGCGATCGGGCGAGGTGAAGACTTCCTCGGTGGGAATGTTGGGGAAGAAGGGGTGTCCATCGGGCGTCTTGCCCTTGCCGCCGGCCCACTCGTGACCCTTCGTCATGCCAATCGTCAGATCGGTTCCATTTGCCGCGGTGTAATGCAAGTAGTCGAAACGATTGTCGTTCAGGAAACGCAGGTTCTTTTCGAATGCGGCGTCATGGAGTTCCCAGTCGCTCTCCGGGTCCTGGCCATCGGCGCGCGCGGTGTGCAGAATCGCATTCCACAGTTTATAGATTGCAACCTCATCGGCGTCTCCTGGGAACACCTCGTGCGCCCAAGCCACGACCGGAGCGCCGGCGATGCACCACGGATTGATGTTGTAATCCAGTCCACGGCGGAAAACTTTGCACTGCGTATTCCTCGCCTTTGATGCCGCGGCCGGCTTGGCTGGATCGATGCCCTTGAGGGCCGCAGGATCCGCACCTTCGATAAAGACAAAGCAGGCACCATCCTGGGCCAAGGAATCCAGCTGCATGCGCTTCCACTCGGGTGTCTGCTCAAAATAGCTTTTCTCGACATGCTCGTACGTGAGCCTCGTCACGGCATCATCGGCCCAAATGACCGTCACGTGGCCGGCGGCGGCAGCATAGGCCTCCGCGACCACCACGCGCGCAAACGGCGCGCACTCGACCGGAGACTGAACGACGACCTCCTGGCCGGGCTTGACGTTTACGCCCTTGCGGACGACCAGGCGCGCGTAGTTTTTAATCTTGGGCTCCAGGGCCTTCATGCCCTCCAGAGCCTCTTCGACCGTCAGGGCAGCTCGAATCATGTGCCACTCCATCTATCTATAGAACAGTAAAAAGGCGCGCCGCAAAAACGACGCGCCTTATATCTTAGCGATAAGTATGTATGCAAACGCTACTTCTTCTTGGAGTCCTTCTGGTCCTCCTCGGCAGCCGCGCGCTCAATAAGAGCGTTGAGCTTGTTCTCGGACATGCCCTCGGCCTGCGCGCGGTACATGTTGCGCAAGGGACGAATACGAGCGAAGTCGTAGATAAAGTCACCTAGGATGATGACATAGGACAAAACGATGCCGACCATCTGGACAGGGCTGGACACCATGCCAGCGGGAGCGAAGTACAGCGAGGCCCAAATTGCCACGACGAGCACCATGCCAATGGCGAGCACAATCCACCAGATGCGACGGCGCTTGGTGTAGTCCTCGTCCTGCTTGAGGAGGATATTCGACACCGTATAGATGCGGTCCTCCTTGGCGCGCTGCTTGGCCTTGCGGGCGCGCTTCTCCTCTTTAGAGAGGCCCTCGAGGTTCTCGCCCTTCTCGAGCTCTTTGCGGCGTGCCTTAGACGAAGCCGGCACGATGCGAACGGAGCTCGCTGCTTGGCGGGCGGGCTTAGCAGATGCGGCAGACTTGCGCGCAACCCCGGTAACTTCGTGGGATTGCGTGCGCTTGTTCGTGGCGCTACGGGTACTCACTTATGCGTTCTCCTTCATGCTTGTGAACTGGGAGCCGGTGATGATCTGGAAGGCCTCGCGATAGCGCTCGGACGTGCCATCGATGACCTCGGCGGGCAGGTGCGGGGTCTCCCCCGTCATATCCCAGTTGGCCTTGAGCCAATTGCGGACGAATTGCTTGTCGTAGCTAGGCTGGATCTTGCCCTCCTCGTAGCTGGCAGCAGGCCAGAAACGGCTGGAGTCGGGCGTGAGGCACTCGTCGATCAGCGTGACCTTGCCATCAATAACACCAAACTCGAACTTGGTGTCGGCAATGATGATGCCACGGGTCGCGGCGTACTCGGCAGCGGCCTTGTAGATCTTGAGGGAAAGGTCACGAATCTGCGTGGCGATGTCCTCGCCCACGATCTCGCAGCAACGCTCGAACGAGATGTTCTCGTCGTGGTCACCGATCTCGGCCTTCGTGGACGGCGTGAACAACGGCTCGGGAAGCTTGGAAGCCTCGGTCAGGCCCTCAGGCAGCTGGATGCCGCAGACGGTGCCGTTCTCGTCGTAGGTCTTCTTGCCCGAACCGGTCAGATAGCCGCGGACGATGCACTCGATAGGAATCGTCTGGGCCTTCTTAACCAGCATGGCGCGGCCAGCGAGGTAGTCACGATACTCAGCAAACTCCTCGGGGAAATTCGCCGGGTCGATGGAAACGAGATGGTTGGGGACGATGTCGGCAAACTTATCGAACCAGAATGCCGAGATGCGATTGAGCACCTCTCCCTTAAACGGAATCTCGTCGGGAAGAATGAAGTCGAACGCAGAAATGCGGTCGGTGGCGACCATCAGCAGGTTTTCACCGGCATCGTAAATATCACGAACCTTGCCACGGGAATCCGGACGACGCTCCATCGTTGTCACGTGAGTCACTCCTTACCTAAATACGACAGAAATGCGGGTTCTTTCCCGCATGTTTTCGCAAACTCGGAGCGGCAGGGACGCGGCCCCTCCTTCACCGAATAGCGAAAAGCTAGTGCTCCATTGTAGTAGATGCCGCGTCTGCCGTGTGCTCGCGGGGCAGATGAATTGTAAAAGTCGTACCCTTTCCAAGCTCCGACTCCACGGATATGTAGCCATGGTGACGCTCGACAATCTGCTTGGTCACGGCGAGGCCGACGCCCAGGCCGCCAGCTTCGCGGGCGCGGCTGGCATCGGCGCGCCAAAACCGCCCGAAAATGCGCGACAGATCGTCCTTGGCAATACCGATGCCGGTATCAGAAACGGCAATGCTGACGTGCCTGCGGTCACTGAGCACCGACACCACGACCCAACCGCCCTCGGGGGTGTAGCGCATGGCGTTGCTCATGAGGTTGATAACACATTGCGTGATCATGTCGGGATCTGCCTCGACAACGTCATCGTGGCCCTGCGTCTCATCTGCAAAGCGCAAACGCAGGTCACGGTCGGCAAACAGGCGCTCCTGGCCATTCACAATCGATCGCACGAACGGAACCATGTCCACCGGTTCTAGATTGAGCGGAGCCGTGCTGTTTTCCATACGCGATAGGTCGAGCATCTGCTGCACCAGACGAGCCAGGCGACGCGTCTCGGAAGCAACGGTCTCCAAATGCTCATCGTCGGTGGGATACACGCCATCCTGCATGGCCTCGACCGTTGCGAGCATGGCCATAAGCGGCGTGCGAAGCTCGTGTGCAACGTCTGAGGTCAGGCGCTTCTCGTGTTTCATATCCTTCTCGAGCGAAGTGGCCATCTCATCGAAGGTCTCACCCAGCTGATCGATCTCGTCATCACCGCGCAGTCCCGTGCGAGCCGACAGGTCGCCGTCACGGATTTGCTTTGCGGTACTGGTGATGCGATGAATCGGCTTGGTGAGCATGCGCGACACGAGCGATCCGATAACGACCGAAATGCAGATTGCAACAACCGCGGCGAGGGCCATGGCGTTAAAGGTCTTCTCCCTAAACGCAGAGTCCGCCTTGGTGAGCAGAGCGTCGGAGCCGATGGCCCACAGCTTTACCTGTCCGACATGCTCGCCGGAAGACGTTACAATCTCGACGTTAGCAACGCTATCGGAGTCGGTTGGAGCAGACGAGACCGGGCTATGCGATGCCCTCTTGCCGCTCGTGTCGTCGGTCGTAGCCTGGTTTTCGCGTACATCGGCGGTGGCGCTTGCCGAGGGCCAGGAATCGTCATAAACGATCACGCCCTTTTTATTGACGACCTGCATGCCCAGATCGTCGGAAACCAAACTCGACGTTGCGACCGTGCGCAGTTCTCCCGCGGTCCAAGAGCCGTTTTCCTCATATGAGGTCGCCAACTTCTCGGCAGCGGAATTTGCGATTTCGACGATATTGGAGCGTGTGTAATCCGAAAAGACCGTGCCCCACACAACAGAGACAACGCCCACCAGCACCAATACTGTCATGAGCGATGTCAGAGCAAAAGCAAGTGCCATGCGCGAGGGATAGCTCATCGTTGGCCGTGAATCGGAACGAGGCGTGTTCCAACTAGCCTTGGAACCCGCCTCGCTCTCCTGCTTGTGCTTTTGTCCGATTTCAAAGCGCGCAGGTGTCATATGTGATTTCCCTATTTCTCGTCCGACTTATCGGTCTTGGCCGGAGCCTCGAAGCGATAGCCGACACCATGGACGGTGTAGAGCCACTTGGGCTTCTTGGGATCATCGCCCAGCTTGGCGCGAAGATTCTTCACGTGGCTATCGATGGTGCGCTCATAGCCCTCAAAGTCATACCCGAGCACTTTCTCGACCAGCTCCATGCGGTTATACACACGGCCGGGATGGCGGGCAAGCGTGGTGAGCAGCTTGAACTCGGAAGCCGTCAGATCGACTTCCTTGCCCTCGACCAAGATCTTGTGGCCCGAGATATCGATGACCAGATCGCCGAAGTCGAGTACCTCGACGGCGGGCTCGTCGGCCTGATGGGCACGGCGGAACAGAGCGCGAACGCGGGCGACGAGCTCGCGCGGCGAGAACGGCTTAATCAGATAGTCGTCGGCGCCGAGCTCAAGACCGATAATACGGTCCTCGATCTCGCCCTTAGCCGTCAGCATGATGATGGGGACATCCGAGGTATCGCGAATGGTGCGGCAAACGCGCTCGCCGGGAATCTTGGGGAGCATAAGGTCGAGCACGACCAGGTCGAACTGATGCTTCTCGAACTCCTCGATCGCGGACTGGCCGTCGCCGACGCCCACAACCCAGTAGCCTTCGCGCTCGAGATAGGCAGCGACGGCGTCACGGATTGCCTTCTCATCCTCGACCAGCAGAATCTTTTTTGCATCTGAAGCCATAACACGGCCCCCCTGTCTCAATTAGCTAAGAACAAGCCCATTTTAACGCACCTGAGCCCGCCGGATGCCGCTATGACGCGGCAGCTCGGCGGGCGGTACTCACAATTACAACGCGTTTATTCCCCTGTTGGCGCCTTTTTAACCCCTCTAAGCTTAAAGAGAGAATAGACGTGCAGTGACCGTCTCTGGTATACCCTGGCTGTTGCGCACCGTGGCGTACGTAAGGAATGAGTCCGATTTTCCCGCCGTAGCTGGATAATCGCCATACTCCAAAGCGCGGTCGGGCGACAGCAGCGAGCCATAGGTCTTGGCAGAGGTGTCGATCAGGAAATGCGACGCCTGTACCTTAACAAGGTATTTATTCTTCTTGCCAGCCGCACATGCGAGCGGCTCGCGGGACAGGAAGAGGTACGGCCCTCCCTCATTACCGATATACGTGCCCATATTGCCCAGGCTGCCCACGCCACTATAGGCCGCCTCGATAGAAAACACGAAGGTATCGCCCATATATACGGCCTCGAAAGGCGAAACTGACGAAGGGAGGACCAGCTGGGCACGCTTGGTGTTGTTGCCGTCGGTCAGATCGATTGCCGTTATGCCGTAGTAGACGCCCTCGTCGTTGCGGACACGCGGCGAGATGGTCAAAATGCCGTCGCTCGCGCGCGGGGCCGATGCAAAGCGACCCGTCGATTTCCAAATTGTCTCGGCCTTGGATTCATCAAGCGAGCGACGATAGCAAAACGAATCACTACTCGTTTTATTGCCGCCTGCCGAAGGCATTTTATACCAGATGACTGATGACCCGAACGCCGTAAACAGCGGCGGATCATAGTCCTTGCCACCTCGATCGAGCTCAACCACGTCGCCAGAGAGCGAAGCGCCCGACAGATTTTGACCGTAGAGCTTCCACGATGAATTGGCAAAGTTCATCTCAACCCACGCGAATACGCTGTCGCCGGCACGGACATCGTAGAATGCATATCCCGTGCCCTCGATAGGATCCTCGATTAATGTGGTAAGCGAGCCATCGCCCAGGCTGAGCACACCGAGTGTGTTGGCGTGCAGTGCCGATGCGGGCGCCATCATCGCCGCGGCGTAATCGCCGTCGCAGTAGTACAGCAGCGTACCCAGAGGCAGCGTCCATGACGCCGCCGGCTCAAGATCGATGTCGACTGCCTCGTACTCATCCGTAATCGAGATGGTTTTGGAATCATCCTTGATAACCTGCGGCTCGCCGGCGGCATCATCGCTGGTGCCCGTTTTTTTCGAGCATCCGGCAAGCACCGTGGCAGCGCCCGCGGCAGCCCCACCGAGTACAAAGCCGCGACGCGATATTCCGTTCTTGATGTGATCGGCGATACCCATTAGGCGATCTCGGCGCGAGCGGCCTCGATAGCGCGTGTAAGCTGGTCGGCGCAGGAGGTCTTTTTCATACCGCAGGTATTACCGGCGAGAACCTCGATTACGCGATCGGCAGGAGCGCCCTCGACCAGCTTGGAGATAGCCTTGAGATTGCCATCGCAGCCGCCGGTAAACTCAACGCCCATCACCTTGTTGCCGTCATCGGAAAGGTCAAGGTGAATATTGCGAGCACACACGCCCTGAGGCTTGTAATCAAACGAAATCATGCGATCCCCTCTCAGAATGTTATTCGAGACGACTATTATCCCCGTCTTTCCCTAAATGCAACGAGGCGCTTTGCCGGCAACACACATTACCAGCAAAGCGCCCTAAAAAGCTAACGTTATGCCCGAACCTACTCGAAGCTCAGCTGCTCCAGACGATCAAAGACTGTGTCGATACGAGTGAGGAAGTCCCATGGATCAAAGATCTCGTCGAGCTTCTCCTGGCTGACGGTGCAGCGCGGGTCGGCCTCGAGACGCTCCTTAAAGGTGGGGCCGGAGACACAATCCTGTACCTCGTGCCAGGTTGCCATGGCGTTCTCCTGCACAATGGCGTACGCGTCCTCGCGGGTGATGCCCGTATCGACGAGGGCGAGCAGCACCTTGGAGGAGAAGATGAGGCCGCGGGTCTTATTGAGGTTGGCCATCATGCGGGCAGGGTACAGCTGCAGGCCGTCGATAACGCGGATGAGGCACTGGAACATGTGGTCGAGTGCGATGAAGCTATCGGCCTGGGCGACACGCTCGGCAGAGGAGTGCGAAATGTCACGCTCGTGCCACAGGGCGACGTTATCGAAGGCGACCTGGGCGTTGGACTTCACGACGCGCGACAGACCGCAGACCTTCTCCATGGTGATGGGATTGCGCTTGTGCGGCATGGCGGAGCTGCCCTTTTGGCCCTTACGGAACGGCTCCTCGGCCTCGAGCGTATCAGTCTTCTGCAGATTGCGGACCTCGGTCGCGATGCGCTCGCAGGTGGCTGCGGTGGTGGCGAGAACGCCGGCGAGATAGGCGTGATGGTCGCGGCTGATAACCTGCGTGGACAGCGGGTCGTGAACCAGGCCCAGGTGCTCGCAGACGTACTCCTCGACAAACGGCTCGATGGAGCTGTACGTGCCGACAGCGCCCGAGATGGCACCAAAGGCAACGTTCTTGCGGGCATCCTCAAGACGGTCCAGATCGCGCTTGAGCTCCCAGGCCCAAGAGCCAAACTTCATGCCAAAGGTCATCGGCTCGGCATGGATGCCATGAGTACGGCCGGCGCAAAGCGTGTTGCGCTCCTCAAAGGCGCGACGCTTGCAGATCTCGCCGAGTTTTTTGACATCCTCGATGATCAGGTCGCAGGCCTGGGTGAGCTGGTAGCACAGGGCCGTGTCGCCCAGATCGGAGCTGGTCATGCCATAGTGAACCCAGCGGCTGGGCTTGGGGTCGTCCTCGGGAACATCGGCATCGATGTATTCCTTCATGTTGGTCAGAAAGGCAATGACGTCGTGGCGCGTGACTTCCTCGATCTCATCGACCTTCGCCTTCTCAAAGTTGGCATGGTCGCGGATCCACTGGGCCTCGTCTTTGGAAATACCGATTTTGCCGAGCTCCGCCTGGGCCTCGCAGGCCAAGACCTCGATCTCCTGCCAAATGGCGTACTTGTTCTCGAGGGAGAAGATGTGTCCCATCTCCGGGCGGGTATAGCGATCGATCATAGCGGCTCCTTTTTGGTTATTGGCACGTTGGTCGTAACCCAACTATTGTACCGTGCGCAGGCGCAAGTATGGGCAGCAGGCATTAACCTAACATTTTGGAATTGGAGCGACCATGAGGACGTCCGCGTATTTGCTTCGCAAATACGCACCGGCTTCAGGCGCCTTCGCCTGCTCGCTACAAACGCTTCGCGTTCGCTTAACGCTCGCACCCTGGCGGGTTCGAGTCCCGGCGCTTGGTAGTAAAAAGCACGGCAACGTAACGCTGCCGTGCTTGCGCTTTTTACTGGAGCGGGCAACGGGACTCGAACCCGCGAGTGTCAGCTTGGGAAGCTGATGCCTTACCACTTGGCGATGCCCGCATATGTGGGGGATAGTATAACGCGGTTGTCTTGTTCGATACAAGGGTGTCGATGCTTGTTTTAGCTGTGGAGAATCATTTGAAAACCGCGCCAATTGTGGAGATGAGGACCTTTGTCTTTCTTTTCTTACCATCTTCTACCTGCACTTTTATCTGATTGTTGTATTTGAGCTCGATTTGTCAGAAATCGGGCAAGCTTTTGGTCAGGCTCCGGTACTTACCCGCATGAACCTCGGGGGTAGCCTCATCCTACGCGTCGCAACCTCCCCATGCGGCGCACGAGGGATAAGGAGCAGCCATGTCCAACGCACCCACGCACTCTGTCCACAGCGCAATCGCAACAGGTCCGCTGCTCCTGCTCCTCTTCCTGCTTTTCGGCTGCCTGACACCGGGAGCCGCATTTGCCGTCGATGGCTACGACCAGCTCGGCTTCCGCACTATTAGCGATGATTGTGGGCCCTTCCTCATCGGCAAGTATGAAGCTCAAGACGCCTCGATTGCCTACTGCATGAACCAGGAGCGCCCCGGCCCCACCAAGCCGGGCGGCCCATGGCTCAACTTTGATCAAGGCTGGGTGTGGCTCGACGACGAGTTCGCGGCAATCGTTTGTCACGGATATCCTACCGCCACGTCGTTTGGCGGTTACCATCTTTCACCCGATCGTGCCCGCGCCGCAACCCAGCTTGCCGTATGGATGCTCAACGGCACTACCCATGTCGACGGTACCTACTCTTACACGACCGCTCAGGGCAAAACCAAGAGTGGGCACTTTATCACTGACAATGAAGTCGTGGCGGCGGCGCGGTGGCTCCACGACAGCGCAAAATCAGGAAGCATCAAAGCCGCTCCGCACCGCGCGCGGCGCTATCTAGGAGCCGTATCGGGCGGCAGCAAACGTCAGGACATGCTCTATGTACTGCCGGCGGTCTCTGTTTCCTTCCAAAAGCAGTCTGCAAACGCTGCCATTACCAGCGGAAACAATACTTATCAGTTTGACGGGGCAACATTCGATGTTTTTGAGAGCACCAGCGGCGCGCGTGTCGGCACCGTCCAGATGGACAGCAACGGTCGAGCGCAGGCAACACTTCTGCCCAACACGGCATACTACCTAGTTGAAACGAAGGCGCCGGCCGGCTATGTCCCCCGTCGTGATCGCATCGCCTTTACCACGGGGAATGACGGCGGGCGGGTCGCCATTGATGAACAGCCCGGCACCATCAACCTGCGTATCGTAAAACTCGATGCCGCGACGAATGCCGGCCCCCAGGCGGGATCTTCACTCGCAGGAGCAGAGTTCACGTGTGTGTCGCAATCAACCCCTGGATGGGCGCAAATTCTCACGACTGACGAAAGCGGTCGGGCTACCCTCGTCGATGTCCCCTTAGGAACCTTTACCATCTACGAATCAAAAGCCCCCGAGGGCTACCTGCCATCCAACGACAGCTGGACCTATACCGTTGGAGCCGACCAGCTCGGCGATTCAGGCGTAGTCGAGATCGAATCTCGCATTTCCGATATCCCCATTGCGTTTGACCTTGAGATTTCCAAATTCAAGGATTACGGCAATAGCGACCAATCCGGCCTGGAGCAGCCGGCGGGTGGTGTTGTCTTTGAGGTTGTCAGCAACAGCTCTCAGCAGGTTGTTGGCACACTGACCACAAACATCTATGGCTTTGCCTCCACCAAAGACCAGCCCGAAGCATGGTTCGGCACAGGTAAGCGACCCGCCGGTGTCCACGGAGCCGTCCCATACGACCGTGCCGGCTACACGGTTCGCGAGGTTCCGGAAACCGTCCCCGAGGGTTTTAAACGTGCAGGGGAATGGACCGTCGGGGCCAATCAGATTTCCAACGGCGCCGAGCTTCAATATATCGTGGATAACCACGCTCTGTCGACGCACCTCCAGATTGTAAAACGCGACGCCCAAACAGGCGCTTCTGTTCCACTAGCCGGATTCACCTTCCAACTACTCGACAGCAATCACGAATCTGTCTCACAAACTTGCTGGTATCCAACACATAACGTAATGGACACCTTTACGACTGACGCGACCGGGACCGTCACACTGCCCGAATCGCTCGTGCCGGGCACCTATTATGTACGCGAAACCTCGGCCAAAGAGCCCTATCTTGTCGGCGAGGAGATCGAGGTAAACATACCCGCCGACATGAACCTAACGCCCGTTGCAATCGCCTCGTATTATGACCACGCCGCGACCGGAAACATCAGGATCGTTAAAACCGATGCCGTAGACGGCAGCAGCCTCGCGGGCGCCGTCTTTGAGATCCGTGCCTCGGGTGATATCATGCGCCCCGACGGTAGCATTGCCGCGCTCGACGGTGAGACTATCGCGACCGTCACGACGGATGAAACTGGAGAAGCACGCGCGGGCAACCTCCCACTGGGATCTGGCACCGCACGCTACGAGGTTGTCGAGACTCAAGCGCCGGCAGGCTTCTTGCTCGATCAGACAACCCATATTGTCGACCTTACTTATGCCGACCAGAAAACACCCGTTGTAGAAGCACGGCTTAACGTATCCGACGATTTCACCAAGGTTGATATCTCCAAGGTCGATGCAAGCGGTGAGCAGGAAGTGGAAGGCGCACAGCTCGCCTTATATGGTCCCGATAAAACCGAAATAGACTCCTGGACCTCATCCGACAAGCCACACCGCGTCGAACATCTTGCACCCGGCACCTACTCGTTGCGCGAAATGATGTCTCCGCGGACCTATGACCTTGCCGAGGAGATAACGTTTGAAATAAAGGATACGGGAGAAGTCCAATCCGTCGCGATGAAGGATGCGCCCATCGAGATCAAGGGGCAGGTCGACAAGCGTCAGGAACTTGTCCAACCTATCGAAAAGGGCCTGTTGGCTAACGGCGATGGTAAAAACCGTGCCGCGATGCAAACCAATACGGATGGGCTTTTCTCCTATACCATCGACGCTCGAAACGATTCAACTACCTGGGTTGATGAGTTCACAATTACCGATGATCTTGAGTGTGCCGAGGACGATACGGCGAGATTCGTCTCAATCGAAACCCCCGTCGCCATCGGCGACCTCAATGGTCTGTGCAACGTGTGGTATCGCACGACGCCGTTGGACTCGACAGACGTCGATGAGCCGGCAAACGCGACACTTGACGATGGGCACGAAAATCCTTGGCTTGAGTCCGACGAAGTAAGGGAGAGTCTGGGTGAGGATTGCCGCCTCGTCGATTACGACGGCTGGCACCTCTGGAAGGCGGATGTCTCGACCACGGAATCCACCACACTCGAGGCGAAAGAACTCGACCTTGCGTCCAATACCGTCGTAACGGGCATTCGAATTGAATACGGTGCGGTAGCCGCCGACTTTACGACTCGAAGCGATGTGGATTCTTGGACCCGCGATGATCTCAAAGATGAGCACGACGACCTTGACGATGCCAAAGCAATCCTTGGCACAGACGCTCGGGGCGCAGTCGTACACATGCAGGCAACGTCGGCTTATACGCCCCAAACCGCACTCACCAACAGCGCGCGCGTCGATCTTTGCCGCAACGGTGGCGGCGATAAACTTGAGTCACATGACGAGGACAGCGTCATTCAACGCTGTACCCTACCGCAGGACCTACCGGCAACAGGATCAGCTCCCATCGCCGCTTGCATCACCGCGCTCCTGACCTCGGGTGTCGCAGCCCTATGGTTCGCTCGCCTTAGGTCGATCCCAAAGAAGCGCTAGCGCGATGAAAAAGCGGGCGAGACAGTCCCCTGGCTCGCCCGCTTTCAATCATGTAAATCGCCGTATCTACTCTGCAGACGAAGATCCACCATCAACGATTGCTTGCTCGGACTCAGGAATCCCATCGGCACCCGTACTCTGTTCTTGCTCCACCTCTTCGCTGATTGCGGAGGCGGGGGTCGAACCCTTTGCACCCACGATGTAGGCAGCCCCAAATCCTAACGCAATGGCAATCAAGGTCAAAATCACGTAGACAGGCCAATGGCGCTTAATATACGAAAACACGTTGACTCCTTAGAGCTCCGTCTACGAACGGCGGATAACCTCGGTCACGACCTCGGATACCGTGGCAATGTTCGTCGGGTTGACATTGTGGGGCAGGTCGTCCTCGGTACGAGCGCAAGCCAGACGCGTGCCGTCCACGCCGGCGATGGTGAGGGCTCGGCGGCTCGCCTCAAGCGCGGCATAGGCATCGGTCTTGGCATAGGGCATCTCGAGCGCGCCACAATCGACATGGAACGACTTGCACACCTTGCTGACCAGGTTCATGATGCGGCGATCGCCCTTGAGCAGTTGCTGTTCGCCCTCGACCGTCACCACCGAAAGCCTGCCGGCGCCGACGGATTCAAGATTGATGAAGAATACGCCGCGGAGCTTATCGCGATGCGAAGCCAAGAAGGCCTTCATGCCGGCGCCATCACAATCCGAGGCGCCGGTTGCCACAAACCAGATATCGTGACCGAGCAGCTCATCATCGCCCATAGAGGCGACAGCCGAGAGCATATCTTCGGAAGAAGCGCCATCGGAAGACGTAGCGCCACCCTTCCAGCCATCGTTATCGTCCTCGAAGTTATCCCACGAACCGATACCGCGACCGGACTTCTTGGCATCGTAATCGTCTTCGACGCCCAGCCAGTCACTCATGCTGTCCTGCTCGTTTTTCTTTTTACGACCGAACAGGCCACCCAGGCCGCGCTTACGAGACTTGGGTGCCGCCGGGGCGGGAGCTGAAATGGTCTCGATCGGCTGCGCGCCCGGCGCAACGGGCATAGGAGGCGCAACGGGTGCCGATGTGGGTTCGGGACCCTGAGCAGTAGCAAAGGGGTCGTTGACCTGGGCAGAGGGATCGGGAAGGTCGAACAGCGACGTGCGAGACGCAACGTTTGCCTGCTTCATCGACGGCAGCGATGGATCGGGGACCGAAGCCAGCGGAGACGAGGAGGGCGCAGGCGACGGTGCCGACGCCGGATCGGGAACATTCATCTGCGGACGCGGCGATGCCTGGGAGGAAATCTGGGCCATAAGGGAATCGACCGTTTCGTCCTGGGTGGGAGCGACATTGGCAACCGTGGCACCGGAACCACTCGGAGTCGGCATGGTGAAAATCTGCGTGGAGTAAGGCCTCGACTCATCTGTCTCGGGAGCCTCGGAAACCGCAGACACTTCCTCCTGCTCGACCTCGGTCGAATCATCTTGCTCGGCTGCCGCGTACTGCTCTTCGTCAGAGTTGACCTCGACGGGCTCGTCCTCGGTCGCATCCTGAATTTCGGCAGCATCAATGGGCTCGCCATCGCCCGCCGCGTCGTCCTGCTCGTCGGAAGCAGGAAGGGGCTCGGCAATCGCGGTACCTTGCTTTTCAAACGTTATCGTGGAATCGAACTGCGCGGCATCAAACGACATGGTGCTATCGACGTGCTGCTGAGCCTCGAAAGACGTTGTAGCTTCGGCAGCGTCGACGGGTACGGACTGCATAGCCTCGTTCTGCTCGAACTCTTGCGCCGCGCGCTCACGTGCCGCCTCGGCCGCCTGCTGCTGAGCGATAGCCTCCTGCTCGGCAGCCTCGCGTGCGGCAGCGCGCTTCTCCTCGAAATCGTCGACAAATTTCTTGCCCTTTGCAAACGCACCCTTAAAGAAGTTGGAAGCGCTGGCGCCAATCGAAGAGAACGCGGATGCAATATCGGCATGGGGCGTTGCCGCGGGAATCTCGGCCGAGAAATCAGTATCGCTCTCGTAAGACACGCACCTCGGCTGTTCAGCGTAATCGTCGTCAGACTCGTCCGCAACGTCTTGCGCCGGCGCGGCGGGAGCCAAAATGTCCAGTCCTGCCGCGGGATCGATCGCGGACACCGCCTCGGGCTCGGCAACGGCAGCGGTAACCGCGGCAGACTCATCATCCACGGTGACAACGGGCGCAGGCTCGGGCTCAAACGTCGGCTCCTCGGCCTCCTCATAATCGAGCGTGCAGGACTCGGGAAGCATTCCGAGCGCACGGATGGCATCCGAACCAAAGCGGATGTTGCCGGCGGCATTGCGATAGAGCTTGGGCTCGGGCTCGGCCACGACAGGCTCCTCCGCCGGCTCGGCAGCGGGAACCTCGTCATTGAACTCTTCGGCCTGGACAGCCTGATTCTGATCCTCGGGCACGATGGCGCCAATCAGCGTCTCGTCGGCAGACGCACCCTCAAAGCCCTCGATCTGCTCGTCGAAAGCCTCGCCCTGTTCGGGCTCGGTCTGAGCGTCGGGAGCAATCGGCTGACCGAACTCGTCCTCGGCGTAGGTAGGCTCTTCATACTCGATGGTGTTGCCGTAGTCGTTTTGCTGTTGGGCCGCGGCATACTCCGCCGCTGCGCGCGCCATCTCCTCGGCACGACGCTTCTGCTCCCCAAAATAGGTATCGAACGGAACATCGTCGGGAAACTCGTTTTCGCCCTGGAAGGGAGCAACGTTGTCCATAACGCCGAGCATAGCGGCGACAGAAGACTTGTTGCACACCGCGCCGGACGTATAGGGAAGAATGTAGCGGTTAGAAATGATGTTTGCCGCGTTGGCGAGCGCAACGAGGGAAGCGAGGATCGCGACAATCCACAGCAGAACCTTGAGCGCGCCGGGGAGCGGCAGGATACGCAAGATGGCAACGGCAGCAGGGGCAACCGTGGCAACGGGCAACAGCTTGGCGATGAGCGCACGATAAGAAGCATAGGGCTCGCGGGCGAGCAGCTCAGCACGGGGAGAGTCGTAGTGTGCGACAACGACCACCGGGCGGTTGCGCGGAGACGCGAGCGGGCCCGAGGCCTTGTGGTAGGCGATGACATTTTGGCTCACGCCCGTCTTGCCCAGGCGCGAAACCACAGGGTGGCCCGTGCGTTCGAGCACGTAAAGAACGGCGCCGGCAATGGCCAGCAAGGTGCCGACCAAGCCGATGCCGCCGCCGATACCCATCAGTAGGGCGCCGGCAAACGCAAGAATACCGGTAACGGCAAATGCCAACCTACTGGGCGCCGGGGCATTGAACTCCTGAACCTCGGGATCAAAGCCGTGGTTGCGGAAGATCTGAGCGATATCCTCGGCAGCCAAGCGCTCTTCTTCGCTGCATGCCGGCGTAATGCCGGTGTTCTGCAGCAGGTGGTTAATATAGTTCTGGGTGTTCGCCATGTGCGCTCCACATCCATAATCCGACAAATAGGCCCAATGCATGCACATTAGAACCGTATATAGTCGAAAGTATACCCCGAGCGAGCGCAAACGACCGAATTCGGGCCATCTTAACGCCCCGAGCGGACAAGGATATAGCCTAATCTCCATATCGGACTAAAATCATGGCAGCAAACCACCTTCTCATGCGAGGACTCTATGACGGCAAGCGACGCGACCGCGACAATTAAAAAGGAAAATTCGGAGCCCAGTTTCGATAAAACGGCTCAGCGCATCCTCAATCTTTTCTTTGTGCTCAACAGCTCCCCCGAACCGCTGACGACCGAGCAGATCGTCTTGGATTCTGACCTGGGATATGGCTCGGGCAACATCGACTCTGATAAGCGCAAGTTTCGGCGCGATCGTGACAAACTGCTCGAACGCGGCATCCTAATCAAGGAGGTTCGCCCTGCCGGCGCGCAGGAGACCGAGGAAAGCTCGTGGACAATCGACCGCGAGCACACGTTTGCGGCAGGCGGCCTCATCACCGCAGACGACGCCGACATCCTACTCAACGCCATCGACCAAACGCTTGCAAGCGGCTCTTCCACCTTTGCCGCACCGCTTGCCGATATTCGCTCCAAGATTGCCTACCTCACCGGCAGGACGACGGCGGACGAGGCGACGATCAGCCGCTCTCCCACCGTCGATGCGGTTTGGAGCGCCTTTGCCGAGCGATGCGCGCTGCGATTTTTATATCAGAACGGACGCGGTGAGCAAAAAGAGCGTACCGTCTGCGTCTACGGCATGTTCGAGCGCGAGGGCGTGGCGTACTTCTGCGGCCTCGACAATGCCACCGACGACATCAGGACATTCCGCTGCGACCGTATCGTTCGCGCTTGGCGTCCTTCGAAGGCCTACACCATCCCTGCGGACTTCAACCTCAACGACTACCTGTTCTTTGAATTCGATTTTGCCGACCGACCGCCCGTTGCAGCTACGTTCTCATTCGCCCCTCAGACGCAGATCGATATGATCAACGGTCTCACGCGCGGGCGAGGTAAACTCGCACACACCGATGCGGGATGGATCTGGACCGTTGACGTGCGCGACCTTGAAGCCGCCGCTTCATTTTGCATGACCCACGCCATGGACGGCATGAGGCCCATGGCCCCCAAATCGCTCAAACAGGCGTGGAACCACCTCATCGAAAGGACGGTGCACGAGCATGCCCGTGCGTAAACTCACCAGCGAGCAGAGGCTCTCGCGCGCCATCGACATCATGGAGGCCCTCTACGCCGCCGGCGAGAACGGCATGACTCGAAACGAGATTTGCAGTCGCTTTGACATCACGGGGGCGTCGCTCGACGAGATTCTCGAGATCGTCTCGACGCTCGCGGACCGAGAATCGGGCGCGCGCATCATCTGCGAATGCCACGGCGAGCGTGTGGTCCTCACCGGTGACGCCGGTCGTGTGCTACCGCTGCGCCTGAGTGCCGCCGAGGGCGCCGTGCTCAACCACGAGCTTGAATCGTTGGGGATCGAGCCGCAGACGGCGGCTCGGATTCGATTTGCTCTTCTACCCGAAGAGCTCGGCTATAACCAGCGCGTCTTTGACACCGTCAACCACGGGTCGCACTGGCAGCAGCTGAGCTGCGCCATTCAGGACGGCGTTCGCAGCCGTATCTCGTATCGCTCGATGGACGATGCACGGCCACGCGAGCGTCTGGTCGACCCCTTGCGCATTACGGCAAACGGCGACCAAACATACCTGATTGCCTGGGACATCGCAGTCGATGAGCAGCGCACCTATCGCATGGATAAAATCGAGGGGCTCGCCTTAACGGAAGACTCCGTCGTGCCTCACGCACCGGACGTCGCATCCCTCCACGATTCCCTTGCCCGGACGCAGCGCAGCGCAAAGCTCTTGATGCCATTCGATATGGCGGAGCATCTGGACTGGGCCGGCATCACCCGAATCGAGCGCGGCGGGGCAGACATGGCAACGGTAACTGTGCATTACGGCTCCGAGCGTTGGCTACTGAGCCAGGTAATCGCAGCGGGCGGAGCCATCCGCATCTTGGATGACCCCGCCCTGTCAAAGCGCCTGTGCGATATGGCAAAAACCCTCGTCTGTCCGCTTTAGCGCCGCCGCTCGTGGCGTGCGCGCCACAGTTGCAGATAGTGCCCGATCTGCGCCGATTCGATGCGCTGGTAGGAGCTCGTGGGCAGCGACGTTAAGAACTTCTTTCCGTAGCCCTTCGTCACCAGGCGCGGGTCGGCCAGAATCAGCACGCCGCAATCGGTCGACGAGCGGATAAGGCGGCCGGCCGCCTGCTTGACCTCGAGCACCGCCTCGGGCAGCGAATAGCGCGCCCAAGCGCGGTCTTCGCGCAGGTTGCGCTCGCACGAGAGCGGGTCCGTGGGACTCGAGAACGGCAGCTTGGGAATGATGACGCAGCGCAGCGTCTCGCCGCTGGCGTCGAACCCCTCCCAGAAGGCCTTAAGCGCAAAAAGCGATGAAGTCGGCTCGTTGATAAACCGATCGCGCAGGCGACGAGGAGATGAGTTGCGCTGCTGGCAGTTGAGCTCCAGACCCGCACGGGCCATCTTGGGCTCAACGCGGGCGTACAGGTCTTCCATGTCGCGCCGATTGGTGAACAGTGTGAGCACCGATCCGTCCATGGCAAGATGGGCGTCGACCAGCACGCGCTCGAGCGCCGTAAGATAGCTCTCGCGATCGCGCGGATCGGGGATATCGCCCGCAACGACTACAGCCATGTTCGAATCGAAGTCGTAGCTCGAGTCCAAGTGCAGCGATGAGGATGTTGAAGCGCCGATGCGATCGAGGCCGACCGCGTGGTTAAAGTGTTCGAAGCTTTTGGACACCGTCATGGTCGCCGAGGCAAAGATAGCCGTGTGAACCTCGGGCAGCCACTCGGTTGCCAAGGCCTCGCCAATGTCGATGCGCTCTGCGGTCATTGACTCTCCGCCGGCACGCAGCCTGCGATTGACCTGCAGCGAATACACGTAGTGTTCATCGGTGCCATCAATGATGAGTTTGAGGTTCTCGGCCAGCTCGTGCAGGCGGCGCGAGATATCACCCAGGTCGACAACAACCTCGGGCTTGTCGGCGGCGACGGCTTGCACCAGCGCGTCGACGCTCTTGTCAGCCTGTTCCAATACGTCGATGGCAGCGTAGGCCGACTGTAAGAAATCATGCCAGTCGTCAGATTCGCGCAGCTCGGGGCCAATCCATAGATTGGCATTGTCATAACCCCCACGGGCACGGCGGCCGAGCTCGCGAACGCCATCGAACACGTCGGCGATTGCCATGCTCGCGCGCGCAACCGTCGACGTCGCCTTGGCAGTAAGGCCCAGATAGAGCGTAGAGCCCTCGGAGGTTGCCAAATCACGGGAGACCTGGCTTAGCGCACCGGTGCTCGAGCCACCCAGGCGCTCAAACAGAACGCGTGATTCGTCCGCCGACACCACGCGCGCCCACTGACGGCGCGCCTCGCGCTCGATGGAATGGGCCTCGTCGATTACCCAATGACGAATCGGAGGTAAAATCCTGCCCTCGGCCGCGACATTGCGGAACAGCAGGGAATGGTTGGTGACCACCACGTCGGCATGCGCTGCACGACGGCGAGCGCCGTGGACCAAACATTTATCAGGGAAAAACGGGCAGAGGCGACGAGCACACTCGCGCGAGGCCGTCGTAAAGTCGGGGCGGTTGACGCTGCGCCACCGAATGCCGAGCGAGTCGAGGTCGCCATCGGCTGATTGGCAGACGTACGCCATAATGACCGCGACCGCCGTGAGCGTGTCCGCCGGATCGCGCTTGGTGGTAATCTCGACCTGGCCGCGGCTCATGCGCTCAAGCTTGCGCAGGCATGGATAGTGGTCATACCCCTTGAGAGCGCAAAATGACAGACCACCGTCCAGTTGCTCGGCAAGTTTTGGCAGCTCATGGTACATGAGCTGGTCGGCAAGATTGTTCGATTTGGTCGCAATACCAACCGTGATGTTGTTACGGCGCGCTGCCTCGGCAAAAGGCACCAGATAGGCCATCGATTTGCCGACGCCCGTGCCCGCCTCAATTACACGATGAGTGCCCGTGACCAGCGCATCGCGGACCTCGAGCGCCATCGCGATCTGCTCATCACGCGGCTCGTAGGTGGGATACATGCGATTGACCAGGCCACCTGGCGCATAGTCTGCCTCAATCTCCTCACGACTCGGCATCTTGAGGACCGGCAGTTCGTCGGCGTCCACCCGATCGTCGGCGCGATCGGCCTTGAGAACGTCAGCACGAGCGGCGCTGAGAGAGAAGATAGAACCAGGGTTCTGCCCTGCCAAGAATGAGAAGATAGGACGATAGGACCAAGGCACATCCGGATGCATGTCGGCTAGGCGCGCCATGAGGCCCTGAGGCAAGTCGGTGAGCGCCACGAGCAACACGCGCCATACGCCACACAGGGCGTCGACGTCGGCATTGGCACGGTGTGATACCGAGTCACAGCCAAACAGATCGGCCATAAAAGACAACTTGTGCGATGCCAGGCGCGGAAGCGCGATGCGCGACAGCGCCAGCGAATCGATCCAGATATCGCTCACGTTGACGCCGCCTTTGACCGACTCGATAAACGAGCGGTCGAACGTGGCGTTATGTGCGATTACCGGGCAACCACCGACAAAATCGGCGAGAGCGGCTACGGCCTCAACGGCCGACGGGGCATCTGCCACATCGGCATTTGTAATGCTCGTGAGCTCGGTGATCTCGGCGGGAATCAGCTGCTTGGGATGCACGAAGGTATCGAAGCGGTCGACGACCTCGCGGCCCGAAAGACGGGCCGCCGAGATCTCGATCAGCTCATTGTCCTGCACCGAAAGACCTGTGGTCTCGGTATCGAGGACAATCACATCTTCCTCGATAAGGCCGAAGGACTGCGTTTTGGCGCGTTCGGCAAGCGTGGCATAGGAGTCGATGACAAACTGCGGCGTTCCTGACGAAACCGCGTCCTCGATTAGCATGCAATGCCCGCTCGACGAAGGCCCATACGAATCAGGCTGTCACAGACCTGCGGGAACGTCATGTCGTCGGTGTGGCGGATCTCGTCCGGATACAGCGACGTATCGGTCATGCCGGGAATGGTATTGGTCTCGAGGATAACGGGGCCGTCCTCACTCACGATAAAGTCGCTGCGCGAGATACCCAGGCAACCGAGGGCCTTGTGAGCAGCACAGGCAAGCTCCTGAGCGCGAGCGTAATTCTCGGGTGAAATCTGCGCCGGAATGCGATGGATGTCCGTAGGGTCGACATATTTCACGTCCAGATCGTAGAACTCGCAGTCCTCGGGTTTGCGAATCTCGACAATCGGCAGAGCGCGCACGTCGTCCTCGCCGTACACACCGACGGTGATCTCGGTACCCTCGATGCACTTCTCGACCAGCACTTTGTCGCCGTACGCAAACGCCTTGGCGATTGCCGCGGGCAGCTCGGAGGGCTCATGGACCAGGGAAATGCCATAGCTGGAACCGTTGACGGCCGGCTTCACAAAGCAGCGCTCGCCACAAACCTCGACGATATGATCGATATCGACTTCATCGCCCACCTCGAGCGCGAGGCCGGGGGCAATGGGAATGCCCGCCTTGGCGTACAGGAGCTTAGAGACCTCCTTGTCGGCACCGCAGGCGCTGGCAAGCACGCCCGAGGCCGTGTAGGGGATACCCAGGGTCTCCATGGCGCCCTGCATGGCGCCATCCTCGCCGCCGGCACCGTGCATGGCGATAAACGCCACGTCAAAGCCGCCGGTCGCCATGGTTACCATAAAATCATCGGCAGCCGTGTCGAGCAGCTCCACCGAAGTGTAGCCGGCCTCCTTCAAGGCAACCACGACGTTCTTTCCCGAATTGAGCGAGATCTCGCGCTCAGCGGAATGACCGCCCGCCAAGACCGCTACGTGCATGTTCTCTAGGCTTTTACCCGGCATGGGCAGACTCCTCCTCTATAATTTCTGCAGCTGATACCATATTGTAGCGATACCCTCTACGTTTCCCCAAAATCGAAAGGCTTCCATGAATCCCAGGACTAAATCTCAGGACATTCGCGACTTGAGCCAAAACGATATTCGCGAGCTCGTGGCCGAGCTTGGCCAGCCCGCCTTCCGCGCGAAGCAGCTCATCGAATGGGTCTTTGAGAAGAACGTTTGTTCGTTTGACGATATGACCAACCTTCCCAAGGCTTTCCGCGAGCAGCTTAAAGAGGCTTTTGCCTTTGACACGCCGACTGAACTCACCAAGCAGGTTTCCAAAGATGGCTCTCGCAAGTATCTGCTCGAGTACCACGACGGCGTTTCCGTCGAGACCGTCGGCATGCCCCGTCGTAACAAGCTTTCCGTCTGCGTTTCCACCCAGGCAGGCTGTGGCATGGGCTGTGCCTTTTGCGCTACCGGTCTCAACGGCCTCAAGCGCTCTCTGACCGCTCAAGAGATCGTCGACCAGGTACTTCATGTATCCAACGACTTTGGCGAGCGCGCCACGAGCGTTGTCTTCATGGGCCAGGGCGAGCCGTTTGCCAACTACGACGAGGTTCTCAAGGCGCTGCGAATCCTCAACGACCCCGATGGCATCGGTATCGGCGCTCGTCACCTCACCGTCTCTACCAGCGGCGTTATTCCCGGTATTCGAAAATTTGCCGACATCCCCGAGCAGTTCACGCTTGCCGTTTCCCTGCATTCCGCCATCCAGTCGACGCGCAATAAGCTCATGCCCGGTGTTAAGAAGTACACGCTGCTTCGCCTTCACGAAGCGCTTCAGCTCTACACCGAGAAGACCGGCCGCCGCCCGACCTATGAGTATGCCATGATCGAAGGCGTCAACGATACGAATCCCGAAATGCAGGCGCTCTGCGACTTCTGCGAGGGAACGCTGTGCCACGTTAACCTCATTCAGCTTAACGACATCGAGGGTAGCCCGCTCAAGCCGTCGCCGATTCATAAGGTTGAGGATCTTCAGCGTCGTCTTGAGTCCCGTGGCATCGAGACCACGATTCGTAACTCCCGTGGTAACGATATTGACGCCGCTTGCGGACAGCTGAAGCAACGCTTCAAGGTTCAGAAGAACGCATAGGGGAGTCGCACCCCAATACGTTTCATGTGAAACATCGAACGGCCCCGGTTGCAGGATATGCAACCGGGGCC
>JAGZKE010000034.1:0-23499 GCA_018365375.1 Collinsella sp.
GGCCTGTCCGCAGCCACACTCGGGCACTTGGAACGGGGGAAACGGCGGTCGACGAAACTGGAGAGGAGGTATTACGAGCTCCTGTGCGAATTGGAGAGAGCGCTCCCGCAAACTGCCTCTTGACAACTTATAGGAGCGTCGGTTTTATTGGCGGAAAACCGGGGTGTGCTCAAGGCTTCCGGAATTTGCCGCATACTTCCGCAAACGACGTCTCGGTGGCACAAAAAAATCGTCCTCGGAACCCTGAGATAATGAACAAATGTTGCCGTTCGCCGCAAATTACCGTCCGTTTATAGAACCCACCCCCAGCGCGCGTCCTCCTTACGGTTGAATAAATACACATGTATGGAATTACGTAAGAGAGGACCGTCCCATGAGCTACAAGACCGTTTGTGTTGCCGGCGGCGGCGTGTTGGGAAGCCAGATTGCCTTTCAGGCTGCCTACTGCGGCTTTGATGTAACGATTTGGCTGCGCAGCGAGGGCAGCATCGGCCGCACCCAGCCCAAGATCGATCATGTGCGCGAGGAGTACATCGCTGCTATCGAGGGCATGGCGGACGGCACGGGCGAGTGGTGCGCCGGTATCGCCGATAGCGACCAGCCTTTCGACAAGGAGACGGCGCTCGCCGCCGTCGAGCGTGCCTACTCTACGCTCAAGCTGGAGTTAGATCTTGCCAAGGCCGTGGCCGACGCCGACCTGGTCATCGAGTCTATGGCCGAGGACACCCAGGCAAAAATCGACTTCTACAAGAAGCTCGCCCCGGTTCTGCCGCAAAAGACCGTCATCGTCACAAACTCTTCCACGCTGCTGCCGAGCACCTTTGCCAAGTACACTGGTCGCCCCGAGAAGTACCTGTCGCTGCACTTTGCCAACTCCATCTGGAAGAACAACATGACCGAGGTCATGGCCCAGGACCAGACCGACAAGCGCTATTTCGACGAGCTCGTCGACTTCGCCAACGACATTCGCATGCTGGCACTTCCCGTCAACAAGGAAAAGAACGGTTACCTGCTCAACTCTATGCTGGTGCCGTGGCTGCTCTCGGGCCTTGACCTGTATGTCTCGGGCGTCAGCGACCCCAAGAGTATCGACCTCGCATGGACGCGCGGCACTGGCGCGCCCAAAGGTCCGTTCCGCGTGTTCGACACGGTGGGCATCCAGACGGCCTACAACATCGTTATGCAGTATCAGAAGGTCCCGGGTCTGGTGAGCCCGCTGCTCAAAAAGATGATGATGCCCTACAACTTTAAGGCCATGGCCTCCGTCCTCAAGAAAATGCTCGACGAAGGCAAGCTGGGCGAAAGCTCGGGCGAGGGCTTCTTCAAGTACTAAAAAATAATCCCTTGGGGACGGAGGTAAACGGATCATTTTCGGCCGCCAACAGTGAGAAGATGGACTCAGAAATAGAAAGGAGTGGCAATGGGCCGGCTCGGGCTTTGAGGACAAGCTGCTGCAAGCCCAAGGCGATTTTTCGCTCAACGCGGGCCAGCACAGTGTGACGTATCTGCCGAGTTCTGACGCGGCAACGACCGGTCGCTACCAGGTACTGCTGTACGACAACAACTTTGGCGCGGCCGAGAGCTATCCCAAGTTCGAATGGGGCCAGCTGGGCGCCGCGGTGGCGACCGACTATAGCAAGGGCACGCATCCGTTTGGGCACATCTTTACAGTGGACGAGACGGTGCGCACCTACGAGCTCGAAGACCAGACCGCGGTGCCGTTCTCGGGCTACGTCAGCAAGGCGCAGCGCGTCGGCAATTCAAACAGTATGCTCGTGGCATCGGGCCAGGCCAAGACCTTCACCGAGTACGATCGGTACGGTCTGGCCATCACCACCTACGAGATGGAAGCCGAAAAGTACATCTACCGCGTGTACAAGTACGAGCTGTAGGGCTGTGCTTAGGTTTGACCAATGGAGTATGAAAACACGCCGTTCGCCGATGCCCCCTCCGCGAGTGGCGGCCATATGGTTTGATGTCAGAAACATATAGTTGTCGCCAGCCTGCTGGCGACGTCCCCCCCCTGATATCGGAGGTTCCGGGTATGTTTCGCGCTCCGTTAAACAACTATCGGTTGGGCTAACTATGGGTCGCAGTGCTATTTCGATAGCCCTTGCAGTGGTCTGCCTGGCTGTGCTCCTGGGCGCTACAGGGCTGTTTGCTATAAGCCGAGAAACGTCCTATATGCAGGAATGCGCTTCCGAAGGGTTTGCCATTGACGGTTACTATCGGGATGACAAAACGAGTCGGGAAACCCTGGCTTTTCTTGAGGAGGACAACTGTCGATGGCAGCTGGTCGACCAAGACGGAATCTGCACAGATGGGCAGTTTAAGCGTACGGATGACCCCAACATCCTGATATTAAAGAAGGAAAACGGCGAAGAATTCGGTACGGTCCACGTGGCGTATATGTCACGCCGACGCGAGCAGGGCCAGCTCTATCTATTTAGAGATACCAGGGTGACCCGTTTTTATCTGGTGAGTACCGGTCCGGCGTTTACTGTGGAGTCTGGCGATGTCGATCCGGACAGTTGATTCACGGCAATAAAACAGCGAGCGGGGTGCGGGTGAACTGCACCCCGCTATTTGCTCGTGTCCGTATCGCGTCTGCGCCTCGTCATAACTTGCGTCCGTGCGAGCATTCATCCCGCCCCGCATCACTTCACGTCAAACTCCACGCGATCGAGCTCGGGCACATTGAGGTCGATGAGCTTGCGGGCGACGTGACGGTCGTGTGCCCCAAGCGCCTCGCTTGTCGTCACATGGGCGACAATCTCGCGTTCGACGATGCCCTCCTCGTCGCCTTCGGTGGCCGAGGTCTCGACGGCGACGGTGTAGTCCTTAAAGCCCGGCAGCACCGCGGCAAGCTCGCGCGTGGTTTCGGTGACGCCGTAGCCGTCCTGCACACCGGCCTGCGCCGAGCCAATGGACCCCGCCGTCATAACGATGCAGGGGATGGCAAAGATCACCGTACCCACGATGATGCGGAGGCGCACCTTGCGCGATAGCTCATCGACCTCGGCATTTTCCTCGGCAGTTACAATGCCGTCGCCGTTCAGGTCGCGCTTGAGCGGCACGCGCAAAAGAAGCAATACAGCTTCGGCAGCCAGCGCGATAAAGACCACGTTGATGCCAAACTCGTAAAGCGCCGAGAGAAACAGCGACCCGCTTGCGATGGCGATGCCATAGCCCGCCGCGCACAGGGGTGGCATAAGCGCGGTCGCCACGGCCACGCCGGCGATGAGCGTGGCGGGCTCCTGGTCGCGCGAGTTGCCCAGGCCACCCGCAAAGCCGCCCGCGAGCGCGACGGCAAGGCCCCACACAGTCGGTGTCGAATTGTCGACGATGGCGGCCGTGGTGGTGCCAAGGGGCGAGAGCTTAAAGTACAACGTGGACGTGACCAGGCAAAAGGCCATCTGAAGCGCGAGGCTGGCGACGGCCTCGACGGCAATCTCGCGGTCGAGCGTGGCGATGCCGTATGCCATGGCAAGGACCGAGCCCATGAGCGGGCAGATGAGCATGGCGCCTACAATGGCGATATCCGAGTCGATATCGAGGCCGATGCTCGCGATCAACATGGCAATGATCAGGATGCATAAGTGCGAGCCAGTCAGCCGCGCCCCGTTTACAAAGCGCTTGCGAATCACGTGATAGGGCGCGCGTCCCTCGCGAATGTTGAATGCCTGCTTTAGAAAGCGGCTTGCGTTCTTCATGGCCTCGCTGTGGGCGGGGCGGATGCCATGGCGCCGATGATGGCGCTCGCGCAGTCGCTTGAGCTGTTGTTTATCGAGTTCCATGTCCACCTCGTATTGCCGCAGGAACGCGGGTGCGTTCGCAGCATGTACTCTACACCGTGACGGGCGGGGCGGTCATATTGACATGGAACTTAGGCGAGCAGGCAAAGGAAGACATGCCACATGCGA
The DNA here is from genome assembly GCA_018365375.1 of Collinsella sp. Classification (GTDB taxonomy): domain Bacteria; phylum Actinomycetota; class Coriobacteriia; order Coriobacteriales; family Coriobacteriaceae; genus Collinsella. The sequence continues at coordinate 3,924 of JAGZKE010000034.1, forward strand.
GTACTGCCGAGGGTTTCGGCAGATACAAAAAAGCGCGGGGCCGGATGGTCTCCGACCCCGCGCTCTGCACGGGTGCGTTGTTAGTGGGTTTAGCCCAGCAGGCTCAGACCCACGGAGACAAACGCCAGGATAACGCCGACGATAGACTCGCCACCGAGCAGGCCGCTGGCGACAACCAGACCCTGCTCCTGGAAGGCGGCATCCTTGGCGGCCTTCTCCTCGTCCGAAAGACCGGCGGCGGCGTCGCGGTGTGCAGCCCACTTGTCGTAGGCGAGCTTGACGCAGGAGCCCAAGAAGGCCGTGAGCGACATGTAGAACGGCAGGTACACGCCCAGACCGATCATCATGGCCGGAATGCCGAGCCAGTACATGACGATGCCGGCGATAAAACCGCCCGCAAACCACGGTACGCTCGGGATGCCCGAGACCATGGTGGCGACCACACTTGCCTGCGCGGCAACGAAGCTCTTGTCGGGACCAAAGGCGTCCGGACCATAGGCGGTGACGAGCGCGACCATGACGGCGGCGGCGACCAGGGCGCCCACGATGCCGCCGATGGCCTGACCGACCCACTGTGCGCGCGGGTTGGTGCCCAGCACGGCGCCGGCCTTAAAGTCGTTCATGACGTCGCCCGCAAGGCCGCACGCCACGGCTACGATGCCGGCGATAAAGAACAGTTTGACCTGAGCGAGCTGTGCGAAGGCGGCAACGATGAGCATGACGATGAGGCCGAAGATCTCCATGGGGTCGATGCCCGTCTGGCCGCAGCTCTGCGCGCTCATGATGGTGGTGACAAAGGTGAACAGCGTGACGATGACGGCTGGAACGGGACCAAGGTCGAGCGCGATGGCGACGATCACGGCGATGGCGGCGGCGCCCAGGCCGATGATGCCGGCGTCGAGCTTAAGGGAGCCCGAGATGAGCGACTGCTCGTCGGTGTCGGTGGAGCTGTCGGCGGCGAGGCCGCGGACGATACCGGCGACCTGCGGCAGGATGTCCTTGAGGACGACGGCGACGCCAAAGCCCATCATGAGGCCCATACCCAGGGACTTGACGATGCCCTGTGCGGTCATAACGTCAAACAGACCGGCAGCGGTGCCGCCGACGATGATGCCAAAATTGCCCAGCAGCGCGCCGGCAAACCAGAACGCGACGGGGGCGAAGCCCACCAAAAAGCCGACGGAGAGCAGCATGGGCGAGTTGTAGATGGCAAAGGTCACGCCGGGGATGTTGAGCGTGCACAGCATACTGGGCACAATGCCCAGGGCGTCGCGAAGCACGCTGTAGATGCCCGCGATGGCCATGGAGCCAAAGAGCTGCTTGCCGGTCTTGCCGCCGGCCTCGGTGGCGCGCAGGGTCTGAGCTGCGGCGTTGCCGGTGGGGAACTCAAGCGCGGCGTCCACGATAAAGTGACGGTGGATGAGCGCCGTGGCCAGCAGGCCCAGGATGGTGCCGGCGAGTGCCACGATAAACATGTCGAGCCAGCTGATCTGGTCGGCATAGCCCAGCATCCAGGCGCCCGGGATGGTAAACGCCAGACCGCCGGCGACCATGGCGCCTGCGGACATGATGGTGTGGGTGACGTTTGCCTCGTTGAGGCTGGCGTTGCCCATGAGCTTAAGGAAGAACAGCGAGATGACGGCAGCGAAGACGATCGGCCAGGGGAGTGCGCCCATCTTGAGGGCGGTGTAGGCCGAGCTTGCCGTGATGATCACGCAGCCAAGGACGCCGATGACGACGCCGCGCAGCGTAAGTTGCCCGCGCATCGAAGCGCGGTTCGAGGGATTGCTCATATAAAACTCCTTTGCGTATATCCGCTTCCCCCGGGAGCGCCGTTACGGATACGGCGCGGGAAGTCGGGTTACCAAGGGCCGCCGCGTGAGCTCGCAAACGACCGCGCACCAGTATAGCGGCAAGGCAGTCATTTTGGGATGACTGGTTTAGGTAGGCGATATACTGCTGGGCAGACGAAAGGAGCGCCGACGATGCTTAATGGGTGCGCAAATATATTGACGGTCGATGTGGGCAACACGTTCATTCGCTTTGGCCTGTTTGCAGAGGATTCGGCCGCGGCGCAGGAATGTCCGCTTGCGACGTGCGAGATCACCACGCCATCGAGCATCACAGCAGACGAGGCGCGCATGCGTCTCGTGCAGGTCATGGCCGCACTGGCGGCCGATGCGGGCATGCCGGGTGCGCTTGTGCCCGCGGCTGCTGTGTTGAGCTGCGTGGTCCCGGCGCTCGAGCGCCCGTGGAAGGTAGCGCTTTCCCGTACCTGCACGGGGCGCGTGCTCACCGTGGGGCCGGGACTTAAGACCGGCATGCCCGTGCACTACGACGATCCGGCCGAGATCGGTCCCGACCGCATCGCCGACGCCGTGGCGGCCCGCGCCGTCTACGGCTCGCCCTGCATCGTGATCGACCTGGGCACGACGACCAATATCGAGGTCATCGACGCGCACGGCACCTTTGTCGGCGGCGTTATCGCGCCGGGTCTGGCACTTGGCGCCCGCTCGCTTTCGGCGGCGGCAGCGCGTCTACCCCAGGTTGAGCCCTCGGCACCCACACATGTGATCGGCCGCAACACGCGCGAGGCCATGCGCTCGGGCGTGGTTTTGGGCGAGGTGGCTCGCATCGACGGCATGCTCGACATGGTGCTCGCCGAGATGCGAGCGACCAAGGCGGCGGGGGAGGGCGATGTGCCCATCGTCATTACCGGCGACGATGCCAAGGCGCTTGCGGCGCTGGTCGGCCATAGCCTGACGGTCGATGACGCGTTGACGCTGCGGGGTCTCGCCGAGCTCTACCACATCAACCAAAAGCCTCGCCGCGCGTAGGGCGAGGGGCTGGTAGGACAAAAACGTCTCCACCTTCCACCTGCTACAATGGGTCAAACTATTGCGATTTCGGAGGTGTCTGCCATGTCGGACGATCTTCATCAAACCGCGTCGGGCAAGCGCCGCGACGTTATTAGCTGGGATGAGTTCTTTATGAGCGTGGCCATCGCCGCGCAGCGCCGCAGCAAGGACCCCAACACGCAGGTGGGAGCGTGCATCGCCAGCACCAACCACCGCATCCTTTCGGTGGGCTACAACGGTACGCCCTCGGCGCTCAACGACGACTTTTTCCCGTGGGGCACGAGCGACGACCCGTTGCAGGACAAGCACAACTACGTGGTGCATGCCGAGGCAAACGCCGTGCTCAACTACCGCGGCTCGCTCAAAGACCTTGAGGGTTCCACGGTCTACGTCACGCTGTTTCCGTGCCACGACTGTGCCAAGATCCTGGCGCAGGTGGGCGTGGGCGAGGTCGTCTACCTGGACAATAAGTATGCCGATACCGACGACGGCCGTATCAGCCGCCGCATTCTCGACTCCTGCGGCATCAGCTACCGCCAGGTCATCGTCGATGTCCAGATTGGTACCGGGGGACAGGCTCGGCAGTAATATGCGTTGTCGCTATCTGACGACGAACGCAGCTCAAAGAGCCCCGTCCCAAATTGACTACTCGTGAAAGTCGCGTCTGCGCGCATGGACGGCTCGTGAGCGGGTACATGGCTGTAGTAACATAGCTTCTGTCCGCGGGCGTGCCCGCGTTATTGTGAGAAAGGAGCCCCTGTGGCTGTTAACGAAGAGCTGCTTAAGAAGGTTCTTGAAGAGATCCGCCCCAACCTGCAGGCCGATGGCGGCGATATGGAGTATGTGGGCGTCGACGACGAGGGTGTTGTCAAGCTGGAGCTGCAGGGCGCCTGCGCCGGCTGCCCCATGAGCTCGCTAACCCTTTCCATGGGTATCGAGCGCATCCTGAAGGAGCATGTGCCCGGCGTTACCCGCGTTGAGCAGGTCAATGCTTCCGGCGAGGCCGAGGACCTGTACGACGAGTACGCGCCGTTCTAAGATGCGAAAGCTGCGGACGGTACGCTCCGCATAGACGTTACGCCCAGATATGCGGCTGCGAGCGTAAGGCCCGCGGCCGCATTTGTATGTAGGGAGCAGGGGGATCGATATGCTCAACGACCTCTACCATATGCTTGATCCCGTCGCGATCTCGGCGGGGCCTATCACGATTTACTGGTATGGTCTGGCCTATGTGGTCGGCGCCCTGCTCACGGCGGTTGTCATGTACCGCACACAGCGTCGCTGGGGCTTTAACATCACGATTGATGACCTGACGAGTGTCGTGGTCGGCGTGGTCTTTGGCCTCATTATCGGTGCGCGCCTGTTCTACGTCGTCTTTTACGGTGATGGCTACTACTGGGCGCACCCGCTCGAGATCTTTGCCACCAACGAGGGCGGCATGAGCTTCCATGGCGGCCTGGTGGGCGGCATTATCGGCGGCATCATCGTGTGCCGCATGTATAAGCTCGACGCATGGACTTTGGCAGACCTTGCCGTCATAGGCGCGCCGCTGGCCTTGTGCCTGGGCCGTTGTGCCAACTTTGTCAACGGAGAGCTGTGGGGCAAGCCGACCGATCTGCCCTGGGGCGTGGTCTTCGGCGGCACCGCGGGCGATATGCCGCGTCACCCCTCCCAGCTCTACGAGGCATTTCTTGAGGGCATCGTGCTCTTCTGTATTTTGCAGGTGCTCAGTCGCAAAAAGCCGCTACTGCCCCAGGGTACGTTTATGGGCGTGTTCGTGATGGGGTACGGCATCGTCCGCTTTCTCGTTGAGTTCGTGCGCGTGCCCGATGCCCAGTTGGGTTATCTACTGGGAGGCGTCATCACTATGGGCCAGCTGCTGAGTTTGCCGCTCGTTATCGCGGGCCTGGCGCTCATCATCTTCGCCCGACACCGCAATCGCCCCCAGCGCATCTACCTCGACGCCTAACCACCACAAAGGGGACAGGCACCTTTGTGGTGATTCGCTGGGCAACGATGACAGAACCGTAACGTTTCCCCAGATAAAACCTGCCAAAATAAACCTGTCCCTTTTTGGCAGGTTTCTAGAAAGGCTCTTTGGACTGTGAAGGATTCCGATCTCTCCACAACGGCTGCGCGCGACGCTGCCCGCATCGTCTGGTTTAAGCGCTACCCCGCCAAGCAGACGCTCATCGCATTTTTGCTCGCGCTGTTGGCGACCACGGCGTTTTCCATCGATCCTGCCCCGGTGTCGAGCAACGCAGTCTTGGCGATTGACCCCAAAGCCTCGGGCATGCTGTACGTGTGCTACGAGGTGCTCCTTTCGTTTGCCGGCCATACCGACGCGGTCATGCTGCTTGCACTTGCCTGCCTGCTCACCTTGCCGTTTCGCTACGTGTTCTTTGGCCGTGGCGACACCTGGCGTCCATCGATCATTTTGCCGTCGCTGTTCTTCGCCATCTGCATGGTGTTCGGCCGCAGCTACGACCTCACCGACTCGGCCGAGATTGTCCTTGGCGACAAAGCTCGCATCATCTGCGCCTGGATTGGCGGCGCGGGCTGGATGCTCCTGGCGATCGTTGCCTTCTACCTTGCCTTTGAGTGTCTAGATTGGCTGAGCTCTCGGCGCATCCCGTTTTCCGAAGCGCACTTTGGCCGCGTATGGCGTGTGACTCACGCCGTGCTCTCGGTCCATCCCTTTGCCGGGCCCTTCCTGGTGCTTATGATCGCCTGGGCGCCCACGCTCGTTGCTTCGCTGCCTGGCCTTTTTATGGGAGATACGGGCGCGCAGATTCGCCAGTGGTTTAACTATCCCAACGGCACGAGCGACTACCTGCGCCTACTCAACCCCAACGTGCTGCTCAACGGGCATCATCCCGTAGTGCACACGGCCATTATCGGCTCGTGCGTTCAGCTGGGGCTTTCGCTGTTCAACAGCGCTAACGCGGGTCTTGCCATCTACACCTGCGCTCAATTTGTCATCACGGCTGCCTGCATGGCCTATTCCATTTCGTCGCTGCGCAAATTGGGCGTGAGCCTGCCGGTTCGCGGTGCGATCCTGCTGTTCTTTGCGTTTATGCCGATGTTCTCTAACTACGCGGCGTTGCTCACCAAAGACGTGCTCTTTGCCGACGCGTTTTTGGTGCTGCTGGTACAGACCGTCAAGCTCGTGGCATGTGGCTTGCCCCGTCGTGATGCCAATGCCGAGCGAGCGGGCGAGAAAGCCCCCGTGCTCTTTGCGCGCCACGACTGGCTGCTGCTCGCTCTGGGCGCCATGGGTTCCACGTTTCTGCGCAACGGCGGCCTGATGTTTCCCCTGGCGGCATGCGTAATCGCGGCGGCGTTTTGCGTATGGGACGTGCATGTGGCTCGTCGTGCAGCCAAGCAGACTGGTGCTGCGCCTTCGGGCGCCATCCCGCGTTTTCGCTGGGTTGGCGTTCTCGCGGTGCTCGCGCTCTGCCTTGCCTCTAATATGTACTTCACCAAGGTCTTTATGCCGGCGCACGACATTACGCCCGGTTCCAAGCGCGAAATCCTCTCGATTCCGTTCCAGCAGACGGCTCGTTTCGTCCAAAAGCACGACGGCCTCAACTCGGGCGTCAACCCCACGGTTAAGGAGGACGGCACCATTGTGGAGGCTCCTTGCGACGGCTTGGTGACCGACGAAGAACGTGCCGTGATCGACCGTGTGCTCAAGTACGAGAACCTGGGCCGCCGCTACAACCCCGACAAGTCCGATGCCGTCAAGAACTGCTTTAACGAGTACGCCTCGCAGGAGGACATCAAGGCCTATTTTGAGGTGTGGGCCCAGATGTTCAAAAAGGATCCCGAGTGCTATATCTCGGCGCTCATCAATAACTACTACGGTTATTTTTATCCGAGCGCGCGCGATGCCTGGGTCTACAGCACGGCGCGTAGTGCCGAGATCATGGCGCGTCCCGACAACCTCAAGTACTTCGACTTCCATCCGGTTGACAGCAACGTGGTGCGCTGGTGCGACCACCTGATCAATTTGTACCGTGTGGCGGTGCAGCGTGTTCCCTTTATCTCGCTCACCATGAGCTCGGCCACCTACGTGTGGATCATGATCGCCGTGGTGGTCTACTTGCTGCGTCGTCATTCATGGCGTGCGCTGGCGATCTGGGTGCCGCTGTTGGGCGTGCTCGCTGTGTGCCTGATTGGCCCGTGCAACGGCTCGACTTACATGCGCTACCTGTATCCGGTCATCGCCTGCATGCCCTTCGCCATCGGCGCCACCGTCACCCGCAGCGACTTCTTCTGGTTCTAATTTGGTGCATTGAGGGCCAGGTTTCTTTGCACCAAAGGGGACATCATCACGACGCCTTCATTTTGGGGTTTATCTCGCAGGCCAGTAGGTATATCATAACTACGTTTGTTTATATTGCCCGAGCATCTGCGCTGGGCTTTAGGTCGAAACCGATAGGAGACACGTATGTCCGGACACTCTAAGTGGGCCACAACCAAGCATCGTAAGGGCGCGCAGGACGCCAAGCGTTCCGCCCTCTTCTCCAAGCTCAGCCGCAACATCACCGTTGCTGCCCGTCTCGGCGGTGACCCGCTGCCCGAGAACAACGCCAGCCTCGCCGCTGCCGTTGCCAAGGCCAAGGCTCAGTCCATGCCTAAGGACAAGATCAAGTCCGCTATCGACAAGGCTTTTGGTTCGGGTGCCGATGCCGCCGTCTACGAGAACATCGTGTACGAGGGCTACGGTCCCGCCGGTGTCGCCGTCTACGTCGACTGCCTGACCGACAACCGCAACCGCACCGCTGCCGACGTCCGTTCCGCCTTCTCCCACGCTGGTGGCAACCTGGGCACCTCCGGTTCCGTCGCCTTCCAGTTTGAGCGCAAGGGCCAGATCGTCGTTGCCAAGGAGGTCCTGGACGAGAACGCCAAGAAGGAGACCATGATCGCCAACGGTGCTGCCGGTGACGAGGATGAGTTCATGATGGCCATCGCCGAGGCCGGTGGCGAGGACTACGAGGACGCCGGCGAGGAGTGGATCGTCTGGACTACTGCCAACGAGGTCATGGCTGTCTCCAAGGCGCTCGAGGAGCAGGGCGTCCAGGTCAAGGGCTCCGAGACCACCATGGTCCCGACCACCCCGACCGAGGTCTCCGGCGCCGACGCCAAGAAGGTTCAGCGCCTGATCGACCGTCTTGAGGAGCTCGACGACGTCCAGGATGTTTACAGCACCATGGACATGACCGACGAGGTCATCGCTGCCCTGGAGGAGGAGTAGCGCCCGCACGGATTGAGCCGTGCATATCTGGGCATAATGAAGCGAGCATGCAAGCCTCGTGGAATAGATGAGCCGGATCCGCGTGCGTAGAGCACCGGACCCGGCTCTTTTATAATGATGCGAACCGTTTTGCATTTCGAGAGCCGAGATTTGAAGGGAGCGCCACGTGCGCGTACTCAAACGAGCCCTAGCGATCGTGTATCTTGCCGCCGCCATCGTGGCGCTGGGTACGCTTGTCTGCCAGTTTTGGGGGCCGTATACGTATCGCTTTATGCTGCTGATGCGCGACCCCATGCCGCGCATTGTCGTGACGGCATGCGGCGGAGTTGTGGCGATTGGCGTGCTGGTAAGCTTCTTCCGCCTGATGTTTGCTCGTCGCGAGCCGTCCTGCGTGCATCCGGCGGGGGAGCGCAATATCGAGGTCACGCTCGCGGCGCTTTCTTCGTGCGCCAGGGCTGCTGCAGAGCGCGACGATCGCGTGATGATTGAGCATGTCGAGGCCCGCGTCCAAGGTTCCGACGATTCGCATGTCCGTTTTAAGGTCGAGGCTATCGCGCTTGACGATAAGGACGTGGCATCTCTGGCTACCGCGATGCAGCAGCGCATCGAGGAAGCTTGCGACACCATGCTCGGCACGCCGGGTACGACCACGCGCGTCCGTTTTTTGCCGTCCAAGACTACCGTCCAGACCGTGGAGGTTTCCGGTGAGTGATACCAATCAAGATAAGACCGCTCGTACGCCGCGCCTGACGATTGACCAGAGCGCCACGCCGGCGAGCGAAACTGTTGATTCCAAAGCAGAGGCAACTGAGTTACAAGACGCGGCGGCCGCGGATTTTGACGAGGCTATGGGTCTCATCAAGGGTACGGGCGCTGCCATCTGGAGCTATGCTGTGCGTCATCCCAACACCACGCTCGGTGCCGTCGCTGGCTTTATCCTTGCCGTGTTGGTGCTCACGCTCGGCCTGTGGGACACGCTCGTCATTGCATTCTTCGTGCTGATCGGCGCCGTGATCGGCCAAATTCGCGACGGCGAAAACGGGATCGTCAACTTCTTCGGCCGTCTGTTTAGCGGCCGCTAATATGTATTCGACTGTCGCATCCGCGGCAGGCATAAGGAGGAACCATGGCTTTTAATACGAAGGTCGATGTAGCCGATACCGAGCTCGAGGCAGACGAGACCGTCGCTGCCGAGGCCGAGGATGTGACGCTCGAGGACGAGGCGCTCGTCGAGGCCGAGTCCGATGCTGATGAGGACGACGAGGAGGCGGACGAGGAAGCGGACGAGTCCGAGGACTCGCTGACCTATTCCAACGGTGTGATCGAGAAGATCGTCGCCATGGCCACCCGCGAGGTGCCGCACGTCCTGGGCATGAAGGGTAACCTTATGCACTTTGTGCAGGAGCAGTTTGGTGCCGAGAATCTGACCAAGGGCGTGACGGTTGAGGTCACCGATGATAATCGCGTGGTCGTCAACATCTCCGTCATTATCGAGTACGGCGCCTATGCGCCCGCGATCTTCGACGATGTCAAGGCACGTGTCACCGAGCGCCTTGCCGCGATGACCGGCCTTGAGGTGGCGGGCGTCAACCTGCGCATCGAGGACGTCATCACCCCCGAGGAGTACGAGCACCGCACCAGCCAGCACGAGTAACCTTCCAAAAAGGGACAGGTTTGTTTTGGCAGGTTTTATCTGCGAAAACGTTAAACGGCCGACCGCGCAAGCAAAAGCGTGGCCGGCCGTTATTTGTATGCCCCCCGATGTGGGCATACCGCTCGTCTAACTAGGGGTTGCAATCGTCGCGTTCCGCGTTACCCTAATGGGCGCATTGTTTCCAAATTGTTAACGAGGGGTTGCCGTAATGGCCGACGAGCACGAAACAGAAAGCAAGGCATGGGCGATTGAGGCCGCCGCGGCAGAGGCGGCATCGCGTGCTGCCGAGGAGGTGCATCGTCCTCCCGTGGTGCCGATGGAGCGCGTGGTTGATCGCACCGATATCGAGCGCGGCGAGCGTGTCGGTCAAAAGCGCAGCCAGGAGCCGGGCTTCCCGCGCTTTTTTGCCGAGCTCAATCTGGGCCTGATTCTTACGGCCTTCGCCATCGTTGCGTTTAAAACCCCTAATCACTTTGCTTTTGGCGGCACCTCGGGCGTGTCGGTCATTCTGTCCACGCTGTTCCCGACCCTGCCCGTCGGCGTTTTTATGTGGATTATCAACGCGGTTCTCGTCGTCTTGGGCTTTATCTTTTTGGAGCGCAATGCAATCCTGTGGAGCGTCTTCGCCTCGTTTGCGCTTTCGGCCTATGTTTCGCTGTTTGAGCTTTTTATTCCGACCGATGTCTCTCTGACGGGTGATATGTGGCTCGACCTGTGCTTTGCCGTCATCTTGCCGGCGCTCGGCAGCGCTATTGTCTTTGATATTGGCGCCTCGACGGGCGGCACGGACATTCTTGCCATGATCCTCAAGCGCCGCACGACGCTCGAGATTGGCCGCGCGCTGCTGTTGGTTGATATCGGCATCGTGGCCATCGCGGCCTTTTTGTATGGCCCGCGTGTCGGTCTGTACTGCGTGCTCGGCCTGTTTGCCAAGACGCTTGTGGTCGATAAAGCCATTGAGAGCATTCACCTGCGCAAAGTCTGCACGGTCATTTGCTCCGAGCCGCGCAAAGTCGAGGAGTTTATCGTCAAGCATCTCAACCGCACAGCGACCATCAGTCGCGGCTACGGTGCCTTCTCGGGCAAGTGCGTGACGGTGATCATGAGCGTGCTGAGCCGTCGCGAGGCCGTGCAACTACGCCGCTATGCGCGCGAAGTCGATCCGGGTGCCTTTATCACGATCGTCGACAGCTCCGAGATCGTCGGCAAGGGCTTCCGCGGAACGAACTAGCACAGACGTATTCAACGAACCGCCTGCTGGCGCCGTGTATCTTGCAAATCGGTCATCTTTGAGTATTTGACCCCACATTGGGCAATAATGATGCTAAAGACATCGTTTGCGATTCAAGTGATTCGTTCAAAATACGAAGGGATGATTCTATGTTCTGCTCGCAGTGTGGCGCCCCCATGGGCGATAACGACAAGTTCTGCGGCGTGTGTGGTGCTCCTAATGCCGGTGCCGCTGGCCCCGCTCCCCAGGGACAGCCTCAGCCCCAGCAGTTTGTTCCGCAGCCGCCCGTGGCGAATGCGCCAAAGGGCTGTGTGGCTCAGGCGTTCCAAGATATGACCAAGACTCCGGGCGTGCTTCAGCGTGTATGCCAAATCGCGTTTTTGCCGGCGCTGATTTGCGTTGTGTCGGTGCTCGTGTTGTTTATTCCCGTTATTGGCGGCATTGCGGCTGCCATTGGCTTTTTGGCAGCTTGCATTGCGAGCGTGTGCGGTTCCGGCTTTGGTATCGAGTGGGGTCGTGATCTTTCGCTCAAGGTCGATGACGGCATGGATCGTCCGTTGATGCGTTCCACATCGTTTGGCCTTGGAGTCTTTTCGAGCGTTATTTCGGTCGTGCTCGAGGTTATCGCTGCCATTCCCGTTATCGGTGTAGTGCTTTCGCTGGTGGAGGGCGTGGTAATTGGCGCCGCGGGCTCGTATTCTTATTACGGCTCTTATGCGCTCGAGGCTGCGCTGTTCGGTTCGCTCGGCCTGCTTGTCCTGGCGCTAATTGCCTCGGCGATTCTGGGTGTCTTCTTTAAGATGTTTGCCGACATTGCCGTGATGCACTTTGCGGTGACCGGGCGCGTCGAGAGCGCGTTTTCGCTCGATAAGGTCTGGGCGGCCTTTAAGCACAACAAGACCAAGCTGTTCTGTGCTTCGTTCCTTCCCGAGTTTTTGACGGGCCTGGTTGCCAACGTTGTCACATGGATCTTGACGGTCGTCTTTGGCGCCATTGCCTCTGTCGGTATGTATAGCTACTACTATCGTCCTACGGGTATTGAGGCAATCGTTACCGGCGGTGGCGTCACGCTCGCGCTGTTCTTGGTGCTGGTCGCTTTCTTCACCGTATTTCTTACGGTCTTTGGCAAGATGCTCAAGCACCGTGCCGTTGGCTATTGGGCCGCACGCTATGCAAGCGAGTGGGCCGATGAGGATAAGGACGACGTCCTGACTTTTGTGTTGCCCTTCGAGAAGAAGTCCGCTCCTTCGGGTTACGGTGCTCCGGATGCTTCGCCGGCACCTGCACCCGCTCCCGCGACCGAGCCTGAGCCGGCGCCCGAGTCTGAACCGGCGTCCGAGCCTGAGACGGCATCTGAGCCCGAGCCTGCGCCTGAGCCTGAGCCGGCACCTGCACCTGAGCCGGCGTCCGAGCCAAGCTCCGACGAGGACCCTCAGGACGAGTAGCCATGCCGTCTGCCATTTGGGGACGGGGTAGAAATAGTAGAAATAGCGCTTGAAGAATGAGCGGGGGCGGACGTGTCGAAACGTCCGCCCCCGCTTTGACATCGCGATGTGGCTATGACTGCGAGATGCCAGCGAATCGACTACTCGTCGTGCTTCTCCTCGCGGCGTGCAGCAGCGCGTGCGTCGTGGATGCCCTTGATCGCGGCATGGCGAGCCGTTCGGGCATCATGGATGGCGTCGCGAGCCTCGGCGGTCGTCGCCTTGGCAGAGCGCAACTTGGCGGCCAGATCGGGGTTGGTTTCGGCGACCGCGGTAATCGCGGGGCCGTCGAGCTCCTCTTGCGTGGGCTCGGCCAAAAAGTCGATAGCATACTGGGCGGCCACCATGGAGCCCTTTGCCAGCACGGTCTCGTCGATCTTGTAGAAGCAGGAATGTTGGGCGTACGTGGCGCCAATCTTGGGGTTGCGCGTACCTACAAAGGCGAGCACGCCCGGTACGCGACGCAGGTACTCCGAAAAATCCTCGCCCGAAAGCGTGCCGCGATAATGGCCTTGGCCGGTGGGGCCCAGGCACTTCATTACAGCCTGACGGCAGCGCTCGCTCGAGGCGGCGTCGTTTTCGACCTTGTAGTTGGCGATGGTGTAGTCGGTGAGCTCTGCCTCGGCGCCCAGGGCGGCCGCGGTATGCTCCACGATGCGGCGCATGAGCTCCGGCATTTCCTCGTGGGTCGAATCGCCGTAGGTGCGCACTGTGCCGGCGAGGTAGGCCGTGCCGGCGATAACGTTGCGCGCGGTGCCGCCGTGCAGCTCGCCGACGGTGATGACGGCCGGCTCGTAGGGGCTGATTTCGCGCGAGACGATGGTCTGCAGGGCGTTGACAATCTCGGCGGCAACCATGACGGCGTCGTGACCTCGCTGGGGCATGGCGCCATGGCACGAGGTGCCGCGGACATCGATGCGGAACCAGTCGGTATTGGCCATGCGCGGACCGGGCTCGCAGCTTACAGTGCCGGCGTCAACCTCGCTCCAGATATGCGCGGCGTAGGCACCATCGACGCCGTCGAGCACGCCCGTGCCGATCATGAGCTTGGCGCCCTGGCCGTTTTCCTCGCTGGGCTGGAAGACGATGCGGACTTCGCCGTGGATGTCGTCGGTCATATGGCGCAGGATCTGCAGCGTTCCGAGCATCATGGCGATATGGCAGTCGTGGCCGCAGGCGTGCATGCTGCCCTCGTTGACGCTGGCGAACTCCTCGCCGGTCTGCTCGGTGACGGGCAGGGCGTCGATGTCGGCGCGCAGCAGGATGCGGCGGCGTGGCGTGCCGTCCTCGCGGTAGGCATCCGGCGCGGTGCCGCGAAGCGTTGCCACCAGGCCCGTCTTAAGGGGACGCTCGTAGGGGATATTCATGGCGTCGAGCTGGTTGGCGATGTCGGAGGTCGTGCGCTCCTCGGCGAGGCTCAGCTCCGGGTGCTTATGGAAGTGGCGGCGCTGCTTGATGATATAGGGCTCAAACTCGGTAGCGATATCTTTGATGGCTGCGGTGACGTCGTCAGCCGCGCGAGCCTCGGTCGCCGCCATAATCTGCTGTGCCTTGGTCTTCGGCATGGTCGATTTGCTCCTTGCTGGGTTGATCGCAAAATCGTACAGGCTCTCTCCAGTATGCCACCTGCCGCTAGGGCTGGTAAAGTTGCCGTTTGCCGCTTGGGGTTTTGTTACAAGGGCGGGGGAGTACACTCGGGGGTGTTGAATTTCCTGCCAGAGATGGGGATGCCCATGCAACATATCGATCGGATTATCCGCTCCAAGAACGTCTTTACCGCGCAAGACGGCATCGATACCGCCCGCGAGCTGGCGATTGCCATCGCAGGCGACCGTATCGTCGCAGTCGGTGCGCCCGATGACGTGATTGCCGCCGCGCCTGCCGCCACGCCGGTTATCGACTGCGGCGAGCAGTTTGTCTGCCCCGGTTTCCATGACGCTCATCTGCACTTCTTCCATACCTCGGTCGGTTCCTCGCCGTACATGCTCATGGATATGGGCACGTCCGAGGCAGCGCTGGTGCAACGTGCGCTCGAGTTTTCCCAGGACCTGCCCGACGACGCTTGGGTTGTGACGCAGGGCTGGCGCGACTACCGTTGGGACCCGCCCGAGCATCCTACCAAGGCGTCGCTCGATGCGGCATTCCCCGATCGTCCCTGCGTTATGTATTCGGGCGACGGGCACACGCTTTGGCTCAACAGCCGCGCACTCGAGGCGCTCGGCGTCACACGCGACAGCGAGCCGCCAGCGGGCGGCAGTTACGACAAGGATGCAAACGGCGAGCTCACGGGCATTGCTCACGAGGCGGCTGCCATGCAGCTGCTACCGCGCTGCCTTGAGTGGCTGGGGGAGGATCGCATTGCAAGCGCTTACTCCGATCAAATGAGGCGTATGGCCGAGCAGGGCATCACCTCGATCTGCGATATGTCGCTCATGCCCATGCCGGGCTGCGATTTTATCCGCGACGACGTCTACGACAAACTGCAGGCAGCCGGCAAGCTGGGCATCCGCGCCCATTTGTTTCCCACGCTGCTGGATGACCAATCGCGCTTGGAAGAGCTACAGACCCGCTACGCGAACAACGCGCTGCTCTCAGCGCCAGGCTTTAAGCAGTTCTTCGATGGCGTGTCGAGCGAACATACGGCATATCTCACCGAGCCCTATACCAATCCGCGCTTCCCGGGCGACCAGGGCCGTCTGACGGTCCCGGCTGAGCGCATGCGCAAACTGGTTCTGGCGGCCGCGGAGCGCGGTCACACCGTGCGCATCCACGTCATCGGCGACGGTGCGATTCATGCCGCGCTCGATATCTTTGAGGAGGCCGCCGAACTGTACGGCCTGCCCCAGCACGGTCATAACACGCTCGAGCATCTGGAGAACCTCTTGCCCGAGGACATCGACCGCCTGCGCAAGCTCAACGTGGTTGCTTCGAGCCAGCCCTGTCACATTACACTCGACCCGGGCGGCCCCGAGCGCGATCTGGGCCTGGAGCGCAGCCGCATCATGTGGCCGTTTGCGACCTATAAACAGCGCGGCATTCGCCAAGCCTTCGGTACCGACAGCCCTATCACGCCCGTTACCAGCATGAACGTGCTCTACACGGCTATCACGCGCCAGGACCCCAAAAGCCACTGGCCCGAGGGTGGCTGGTTGCCGAGCGAGCGCATCGATGCAGCAACAGCCCTGCGCAACTACACCCTGGGCAGCGCCTATGCAGCGGGTGACGAGCAAAACCTCGGCAGCTTAGAGCCCGGCAAGTATGCCGACCTGGTAGTCCTGGACCAAAACCCGCTCACCATTGACCCTCAAGACCTCCAGGCCACCAAGGTTCAGGCCACCTACCTGGCAGGTAACTTGATTTACGAGCGCTAAGTATTCATGCCGTACCGTTAAGCGCGGCTCGGGCAGCCTATTTTGGGATAGCGCTCGAGCCGCGTTTGCGTTTTGGTGGGGATCTGCCATGAGCGTCCCTGCTCTGTTGGATTTGGGTGCGGGGCGGAGGTGCTGCTGCCCCGCGCTCAATTTGGACACCAGTAATGCTATCTCTTGGTGTTTTGCATACTTCCCATTACAGATTGCATAAAAAGGCTGGGATGTCCTTCCTGATCCTGATGTACCCCCGCCCGTGCCGTGCAAAAAACGGAGTATTCAGCACCGCGAGCTCTGCCGGTGCCGCTGCAGTCGGGTGGCATTGCGGAGATCGACGTCATTTTGGGGTCCGACGTGGCGCGAGGCATGCTTGTTTGTCTCGACGAGGCCTGTCTGCCGACCCAAATCGCCGGTCGAAGGCTACCGTGGGACCAATATGGTGTGTCCGGCGTGTATGCAGCCGTCCTGGCTTGCTGAATACTCCCAAAAATGCACGGCGCTCCCCAGGGGACCCGTGCACGCAACGAAAACCATGCCCATGTCGCTATCCGCATCGCCATTTTGCTGCACTGACTTTTCTGAATGCCGGGCTCGAATTAGTTAACCTGCCTCCCGTGTGGCTCCGGAGGGGCGGGGCATAAGGTTTATAGCGAGTTCCGCACGAGCCGAAAGCCGCTTAATGTGGCCTTCGTGCGAGCAGGACTGCCCGAGCAGGAAACCTTATGCCCCGCCCCTCCGGAGCCACACGGGAGCCACCGCTAAGTTATCCCCCGGCATTCAGAAAATCTAAGTGCCAAAAAATAAGATTTTTTGACTCCGTGTTGTATAACCCGCCATTCGTGGGTACCATTCAACGCGTACGCAAACAAAAAGGGTTAATTCGCGTGGTATAACCGCGCGGCCCAAAAAGGAGGAGACAAGCATGTCGTCTTTGAAGCCGCTTGCAGATCGTGTTCTGGTCAAGCCCGACGAGGCCGAGCAGAAGACCGCTTCTGGTCTGTATATCGCCAGCAACGCTCAGGAGAAGCCGCAGCGCGGCACCATCGTTGCCGTGGGCGCCGGCAAGGTCAACGACAAGGGTGAGCGCATCCCCATGGACGTCAAGGTCGGTGACGTTGTCATCTACGGTAAGTTCGGTGGCAACGAGGTCAAGGTCGACGGCGAGAAGTATCTGCTGATGCGCGCCGACGACATCTACGCTGTCGTCGAGGCCTAGTCTCGTCAGAATCTCTGATTCGTCTTTGAACGCGTCCGCCGCATAGGACTCGGAAGCGGCGACGCGAGTCACATTTCTTTTGGAGGATTACCTACCATGGCAAAGAACATTACGTTCAACACCGATGCCCGCGCTAAGCTCGCCAAGGGCGTCAACACTCTGGCCGACGCCGTTACCGTCACCATGGGCCCCAAGGGTCGCTACGTTGCGCTGCAGCGCACGTTCGGTGCCCCGACCATCACCAACGACGGCGTTTCCGTCGCCAAGGAGATCGAGCTCGAGGACAACATCGAGAACATGGGCGCTCAGCTGGTGAAGGAGGTTGCCACCAAGACCAACGACACCGTGGGTGACGGCACCACCACCGCAACTCTGCTCGCTCAGGCCATCGTCAACGACGGTCTGCGCAACGTCGCCGCTGGCGCCAACCCGCTGGCCATCCGTCGCGGCATCGACAAGGCCGTCAACGCCGCCGTCGCCGAGATGAAGAAGCAGGCTAAGCCGGTCGAGACCAAGGAGCAGATTGCTTCCGTCGGCACCATCTCTGCCGGTGACCCCGAGGTCGGCGAGAAGATCGCCGAGGCCATGGAGGTCGTGGGCAAGGACGGCGTCATCACCGTCGAGGATTCCCAGACGTTCGACATCACCATCGACACCGTCGAGGGCATGCAGTTCGACAAGGGCTATGTCTCCGCTTACTTCGTCACGGATAACGACCGCATGGAGGCCGTGATGAAGGATCCGTACATCCTCATCACCGACCAGAAGATCTCCAGCGTTCAGGACATCATGCCCGTTCTCGAGGCTGTCCAGCGCGCTGGCCGTGGCCTGCTCATCATCGCTGAGGACATCGACGGCGAAGCTCTGCCTACCCTGGTCCTCAACAAGATCCGTGGCGCCCTCAACGTCTGCGCCGTC
Organism: Collinsella sp.; assembly: GCA_018365375.1. Classification (GTDB taxonomy): domain Bacteria; phylum Actinomycetota; class Coriobacteriia; order Coriobacteriales; family Coriobacteriaceae; genus Collinsella. Next base: position 21,913 of record JAGZKE010000034.1, read on the forward strand.
AAGGCCCCGGGCTACGGCGATCGCCGCAAGCGCATTCTCGAGGACATCGCCGTCCTCACCGGTGGCCAGGCTGCCCTGGACGAGTTGGGCGTGAAGGTCGCTGACATCACCGCCGATATGCTCGGTACCGCTAAGTCCGTCACCATCTCTAAGGACAACACCGTCGTCGTCGGCGGCGCTGGCTCCAAGGAGGCCATCGACGCCCGTATCGCTCAGATTAAGGGCGAGATGGAGAACACCACCTCTGACTTCGACCGTGAGAAGCTCCAGGAGCGCCTGGCCAAGCTCTCCGGTGGCGTTGCCGTCATCAAGGTCGGCGCTGCTACCGAGTCCGAGCTCAAGGAGATCAAACATCGCGTCGAGGACGCCCTGCAGGCCACCCGCGCTGCTGTCGAGGAGGGCATTGTCGCTGGCGGCGGCGTCGCCTTCATGGACGCTGCTCCTGCGCTCGATGCCGTCGAGATCGATGACCCCGAGGAGAAGATCGGCGTCGACATCGTCAAGAAGGCTCTGACCGCTCCGGTCGCCACCATCGCCAAGAACGCTGGCTTTGAGGGCGCTGTCGTGGTCGACAAGGTTGCCGAGCTGCCTGCCGGCCAGGGTCTCAACTCTGCCAACGGCGAGTGGGGCGACATGATCGAGATGGGCGTCCTCGACCCCGTCAAGGTCAGCCGCGTCACCCTGCAGAACGCTGCTTCCGTCGCCAGCCTGATCCTCATCACCGAGGCCACCGTCTCCGATGTCCCCAAGAACACTCAGCTTGAGGACGCAATCGCTGCTGCTACCGCTGGTCAGCAGGGCGGCGGTATGTACTAAGGCCGACAAGGTCTAGAACTCCCACCGGGAATCCGGGGGCGTGACGGGGTTTCTCTCCGGAACGTCCTCGGACATGCAAAGAGGCTCCTATTTGGCAAGGTGTTTTTTAGAATCCATTTTGCGCTCGGCCTCGAAGGCTTGCCTGTCCCAATCGAGCGGAAGTCCGGCCTCGACCCATGCCTCGTAGGCCCTCCTTATGGGCTTGAGCTCCCTTTGGCCCCTCTCCAGCATCGAGATGTACTTCTCGCTGGTGCCCAGTATGGACGCCGCCCTCACCTGGCTGACCTTCGCCGCGCGCCTGGCCGCCACGAGCTCCGAGGCGTCCTCGGGCCTCCTGATCTCGTGCGGGCGCATCAGCGCCCGGTACGCCTCCCTGGCCACGTAGCGCTTGAGGCACCTCATGACCTCCCTGTCGCTCTTTCCCCGCCCCCTGGCCCTCTCGGCGTACTCGGCGGTCTCGGGGTCGCGCATGACCCTCTGCCTCGCGATCTCGTGCGGCGCGCTGTTCGCCTGCCGGTCGCCGCCCCTGTTGAGCCTGTGCCTCACGGTCTTGCCGCTCGAGGCGGGGATGGGGCAGGCGCCGCATATCGCCGCGAACGACGCCTCGGAGCGCAGCCTGCCCGGGTTGTCCCCGGCCGCGACCGCGAGCTTGGCCGCGCTCACGGGCCCGCATGTTAGCGCTACTGTAAAAACAACCAATTTCGCCATCGCACTTTAGCCGATTCCGCCAACGCAATTTCCCCAATCACGCCAACGCATTTTCACCATTTC
>JAGZKE010000035.1:0-22693 GCA_018365375.1 Collinsella sp.
GCCGCCAACGTAGATACCCACATGACCGTAGATAAGGCCCGGAGCACCCGTGCCGCTATGCGATGAGTCGGCCACGATCATGCCCACCTGCAGCGCCGAGCGGTCGGAGCTATAGCACCAGGCGTTAAACATGTCGCACGCATTGCCGCCAAAGTAGCCAACGCCGGCGTTACGGAAGACATTGGTAACCCACGCCGCGCACCAGTTCTGGCCCGGCGAAGGCGTGGAGTAGCACGCGTTGACGACGGCCTGTTGCTTGCCCGAGCCGGCATTCTGCTGCGGAGTTCCGGGCGCATACGATCCGCCACCCGAGCTCGAACCACCCGAGTAGGAATTGTTCTTGTTCGCGGCAGCCGCGGCAGCGGCAGCCTTCCTAGCAGCCTCCTCGGCCTGGGCGGCAGCGAGGATCTCGGAATCGCGCTGAGCCATGAGCTCCTTGACGTCGTCGGAAAGACCGTTCAGCACGGTCTGGACTTCTTGCTGCTTGGCCTGCATATCCTGCATCTGAGCCGTCTGCTGGTCCTTGAGTTTCTCCAGGTCGGCCTTTTGTGCTTCGAGCTCGGTCTTCTGTGCGTCGAGCTCAGCCTGAATCGTCTGGATATCCTCGATGGCATCGCGGTCGCTCTTGTTGATCTTCTCAACGTAATGCGCGTTGGCGACGAGTTCCTCAAACGAGCCAGAGGCCAGCAGCAGCGACAGGATGTTCGTGCCGCCGGACTTGTAGCTGGCGGCCACGCGATCGGAAAGGTCGTTGCGCTTCTTCTTGAGCTCGGCCTTCTTTTCATCGATCTGGGCCTGCGTGTCGTCAATCTTGCCCTGGACATTCTCGATGTCGTTGAGGGTCTGGGCATTCTTGTTGGCCAGCGCCGCATACTCATTTGCGATGCTGTCGAGCTGGGCCTGAACCTCGTCGAGCTGGGCCTGGGCAGCATTCAGTTTATCGGTGGTTTCTTTGGAAGCCTCCGCCGCACGGGCGCGAGCGGGCAGGCCAAAAAGAACTGCCGCAGAAGCGGCGCCGAACAGGGCCTTGAGGGCAGTGCGGCGCGAGAGCTCCTGGGAAAGGATGGAATCGCTGTTTGGTGACATATGTACTCCGTTACATGTTTATTTATATGTCGCTCAACTCATACATATTAGCGTACATATGGCGCGTCCCAACGATTTCCACGAACGGCAGGAAACTGCAAGGTCAGCGGCTCGTAAGCAAATGCCAAAGATCAGGTTATGCGTACGCAAGCTCTTCTATGAGTACGTTAGCACAATCCTCTGCTTTTCCTACAGCGCACGATTTGGGCGTCCCTGCCTGCGCTATACTCCCCTGAAGAAGTGTTCCTGATTCGATAGGAGACTACATGTCCAAAGCACTCGACCCCAAAGACACCTGTGTCCTCGTTACCGGTGGCGCCGGCTTTATCGGCTCGCACACCGTCGTTCAGCTGCTCGAGGGTGGCTACCAGGTCGTCATCGTCGATGATCTCTCCAACTCCAGCGCCGTCGCCGTCGACCGCGTCAAGACCATCGTGGGCGACGAGGCCGCCAAGAACCTCACCTTCTACGAGGCCAACGTGCTCGACCGCGATGCGATGAACAAGATCTTCGATACCCATCAGATCGACCGCGTCATCCACTTTGCCGGCTTTAAGGCCGTCGGCGAGTCGGTGAGCAAGCCCGTCGAGTACTACCACAACAACATCGAGAACACCCTGGTGCTCATCGACGTCATGCGCAACCATGGCTGCAAGTCCATCATCTTCTCGAGCTCCTCGACCGTCTACGGCGACCCGGACAACCCGCCCGTCACCGAGGAGGATCCTAAGAAGCCCGCGACCAACCCCTATGGTTGGACCAAGTGGATGATCGAGCAGATCCTTATGGACGTCCACACCGCCGACCCCGAGTGGGACGTCGTGCTACTCCGTTACTTCAACCCCATCGGCGCCCATCCGTCGGGTCTGATCGGCGAGGACCCCAAGGGCATCCCCAACAACCTGGTGCCTTATGTCGCCCAGGTCGCCGTGGGCAAGCTCGAGGCCGTTCAGGTCTTTGGCAACGACTACCCCACCCCCGACGGCACCGGCGTGCGCGACTACATCCACGTGTGCGATCTGGCCTCTGGTCACGTTGCCGCCCTTAACTGGATGAACGGCAAGACCGGCGTCGAGATCTTTAACTTGGGCACCGGCACCGGCACCTCGGTACTCGAGGTCGTCGCCGCCTTCTCCAAGGCTTGTGGCAAGGAGCTGCCCTACGTGATCCGCGAGCGCCGCGCCGGCGACATCGCTGCCAACTGGTGCGATGCCTCCAAGGCCGAGCGCATGATGGGCTGGAAGGCCCAGTACGACATCGCGGACATGTGCCGCGATAGCTGGAACTGGCAGAGCCACAACCCCAACGGCTTCGCCGACGCCGAGTAGCAAAAACCTACATACCGCTCTTGCCCCGATCTCACGTTGTGAGGTCGGGGCTTTTTCATGGCATGTAACCATTCGCCGAAAATCGACTAACTTTTTTATCTTGCCTGTACATGTTTAAACAACATGTTTTACAATAGGCGTATCGAATCAGAACATCGGAGGCGGACTGCACACCCATCGGCAGGCCGACCCCACAACAAGAAGGTTGGTGAGCGCATTCATGGAGCGTGCAAGCGGCGTCCTCATGCCCGTCTCATCTCTGCCCGGACCATACGGAATCGGCGGCTTTGGTTGGAATGCCTACGACTTCGTCGATTTTCTCGCCTCGTGCAAACAACATTACTGGCAGATTCTGCCCCTTACGACGACCAGCTATGGCGATTCGCCCTATCAGTCGTTCTCGGCCCGCGCAGGCAACCCCAACTTTATCGACTTTGCCGAGCTTGTCGAGGCAGGGTATCTGGAGCAGCGCGATATCGATGGCGTGTACCTGGGATCCGACCCCAGCAATGTCGACTACGGTGCTATCTTTGGTGGCCGCCGTCAGATTCTCGACCGAGCCGCTGAGCGCTTTGCTGCCGACAAGCCGGCCGATTTCGATGACTTTATCCAGGCCAACGAGGACTGGCTCATCCCCTACTGTGAGTTTATGACCGTCAAAGAGGAGTGCGGTCTCAAGGCGTTTTGGGAGTGGCCCGCGGAGCTCCGTACCCGCGGCGAGGCTTCCGCCAAGGTCTGCGCCGACCATCCGGCGCGTATGCTCTACCACCAGATGACGCAGTACTTCTTCGATCGCCAGTGGAGCCGCCTCAAGGCCTATGCCAACGAGCGCGACATTCTCATCATCGGCGACCTGCCCATCTATGTCTCGCGTGACTCCGTCGAGATGTGGGCGACGCCCGAGCTCTTTAAGATCGACGCCGCCGGCAATCCCGTGAGCGTCGCCGGCACGCCGCCCGACCAGTTCTCGGCCACCGGCCAGTACTGGGGCAACCCCATCTACGACTGGGACGCCATGGAATCCGACGGCTTCTCCTGGTGGGAGAGCCGCATTCGCGCCGCCCTCGACATGTACGACGTCATCCGCCTGGATCACTTCCGCGGCTTCGAGGCCTATTGGGAGGTGCCGTTCTCCTCGCCCGATTCGTCCTACGGTTCGTGGACGCAGGGTCCCGGCCTCAAATTCTTCAAGACGCTCGAGGAAAAGCTCGGCACGCTGCCCATCATCGCCGAGGACTTGGGCTTCCTCACCCCCGGCGTCATCGACATGCGCGACAACTCGGGCTTCCCCGGCATGAAGATCCTGCAGTTTGCCTTTGAGGGCACCAACTCGTACTACCTGCCGCATAACTACATCGCCAACACCGTCGCCTATGTGGGCACCCACGACAACGAGACGGCGCGCGGTTGGTTTGAGGGAACGGCCACCCCGCGTCAGCGCGAGCAGGCAGCCCTGTACACCCATCAGCAGGCCGGCGAACCCATGGCAGATGCACTCAATCGCACCATCGCCGCCAGCGTGAGCGACACGTGCATCTACACCATGCAGGATTTGCTCAACTTGGGCAACGAGGCGCGCATCAACACCCCTGCCACGCTGGGCGGCAACTGGACCTGGCGCATGCTCGACGGCGCCATCACCCGCGAGCTCGAGCACAAACTCACCGACTGGACCGAGACCTACTTCCGCATCCCATCGGAAGCCGAAATCGAGCTTCCTCAATAGGAGCTACCGCGCCCGACCCCTCCCCACCGTGCGGACGCGCTTGCTTTTCCCGCGCGAGGCCACCCCAATCCCCTCGCGCGGGCTTCTTATGAATTGCAGACATGAAACAACCCATCACAGGAGAAAACATGCCCCAAATTAACCTCATGGAACTCGCCGAGCAGTCTTTTGGCACCTCGCTCGAGCAGCTCGACGACCGTCGCATTTACAAGCTGCTGGTCAAACTCGTGCAGGAGCGCTCCGCTGCCTGCCCGCTCAACAACGGCAAGAAAAAGCTCTATTACATTTCCGCCGAATTTTTGATCGGCAAGCTGCTCATCAACAACATGATCGACCTCGGCATCTACGACGAGGTTAAGGACCAGCTCACCGCCGCAGGCCACGACCTCAACAAGATCGAGGAGTTCGAGGTCGAGCCGTCACTCGGCAACGGCGGCCTGGGCCGCTTGGCCGCATGCTTCCTGGATTCCATCGCCACGCTGGGCTTGACCGGCGATGGCGTGGGCCTCAACTATCACTACGGTCTGTTCCGTCAGCGCTTTGTCGACAACCAGCAGAAGGCCGTCCCCGACGAGTGGCTCGGTGAGCAGGACATCCTAGTCGACGATGACCGCTCCTACACCGTCGAGTTCGGCGATTTTGCCGTTACCTCCAAGCTCGTCAACATCGATGTGCCCGGTTACGGCCAGCCCACCAAAAACCGCCTGCGTTTGTTCGACCTGGCGAGCGTCGACGACGGCCTGGTCCCCGGCAGCTCCATCGACTTCGACAAGACCGAGATCGCCAAGAACCTCACCTTGTTCCTCTACCCCGACGATTCCGACGAGCAGGGCCGCCTACTTCGCATCTATCAGGAGTACTTCATGGTGAGCAACGCCGCCCAGCTCCTGATCGACGAGGCCGTCGAGCGCGGCAGCAACCTGCACGATCTGGCCGATTACGCCGTTGTCCAAATCAACGACACGCACCCCACCATGGTCATTCCCGAGCTCATTCGCTTGCTCACCACCGAGCATGGCATCGAGTTTGACGAGGCCGTGACCATCGTACGCTCCATGGTCGCCTACACTAACCACACGATTCTTGCCGAGGCGCTCGAGAAGTGGCCGCTCGCCAGCCTACAGAAGGTCTCCCCTGCCATCGCCGACATTATCGTCAAGCTCGATGAGATCGCGAAGGCCGAGCACGATGACCCGCGCGTCGCCATCATCGACGAGCACGACACCGTCCACATGGCTCACATGGACATCCACTTTGGCTTCTCCATCAACGGCGTAGCCGCCCTCCACACCAAGATCCTGGAGGACACCGAGCTTCATCCGTTCTACGAGATCTATCCCAAGAAGTTCTCCAACAAGACCAACGGCATCACCTTCCGCCGCTGGATCCATGGGGCCAACCCCGCGCTCGCCAGCCTGCTCGACGATGTGATCGGCACCGACTGGCGCAGCACCGGCGATCTGAGCAAACTCGCCAAGTTCGCTGACGACAAGGACGTTCTTGAGCGCCTGGCCGCCACCAAGGTCGAGGCCAAAGCCATCATGCGCCAGTTCATGGCGCTCGAGCAGGGCGTGACCATTCCCTCCAACGCCATCATCGACGTCCAGGTCAAGCGCATCCACGAGTACAAGCGTCAGCAGATGCTCGCGCTCTACATCATCTGGAAGTACCTCGATATCAAGAACGGCAACAGACCTAAGCACCCCGTCACCATCATCTTTGGCGGCAAGGCGGCACCTGCCTACACTATCGCGCAGGACATCATCCATCTGATTCTGACGCTGTCGCAGTGGATTGCAAACGACCCCGACGTGGCTCCCTACCTGCAGGTTGTCATGATCGAGAACTACAACGTCACCGCCGCCGAGCGCGTGATCCCCGCCGCTGACATCTCCGAGCAGATTAGCCTGGCCTCCAAAGAGGCGAGCGGCACATCCAACATGAAGTTCATGCTCAACGGCGCCCTAACCCTGTGCACGCTCGACGGCGCCAACGTGGAGATTGCCGAGCTCGTGGGCGACGAGAACATCTATACCTTTGGTGCCTCGTCCAAACAGGTCGAGCAGCTCTATGCCGACGGCACCTATGACGCCGGTGTGCTCTACCGCAAGCCCGGCATTAAACTGCTGGTGGACTTCATCACCAACCCGGCCTTTATGGCGACCGGCAATGCCGAGCGCCTGCAGCGCCTGCACGACGACATTAAGGGCAAGGACTGGTTTATGGCCCTGCTCGACATTGAGGAGTACATCCAGACCAAGGAGCGCGTGCTGGCAGACTACGAGGACCAGGACGCCTGGATGCGCAAGGCGCTGATCAACATCGCCAACGCCGGCACCTTCTCGTCTGACCGCACGATCTCCCAGTACAACGACGAGATTTGGCACCTGAGCTAATTTCGTTTCCTTTACCCATCCTCTTGAAAGCGGAGTCGTGGCAACGCGGCTCCGCTTTTTGTGCCCGCACGCTACCCTGTGACCCGACTCGACCAAACAATCTCGATCTGTAACAGCTACTCGGTAAAAACGGCCCCAGCTGTTACAGATTGAGACATACCGGCCCCTCCCCTTGGGTTTATCTCAATCTGTAACATCTAACGTCCGAAATCGGCCCTACCCGTTACAGATCGAGACAAACGACCGGTCAGACAATCCCAACACAAAGAAAGGCTCCCCTCTCGCCCAGTGGACGGGAGGGGAGCCTTATATGTGACCGCGGCAAAAGGATGGCAATACCGCAGTCGCCCAAAGGGAGGGCCCGGATGCACCGGGCCTAGATAAGGTTCTTGCCAGAGACCTTATCGAAGAGGTGGGTCGCGTTCTTCTCGAACTTGAACCAGATGGGGTCGCCCGCCTTGAGCGCACCCTTGGCCTCAAGGTCGACAACGGGAATGATCAGGACGAACTGGCCATCGGGAGCAGTCACGTGGACATGCTCGGTCGAACCCATGAGCTCGGTCACCTCGACGGTACCCTGGAGCGCGCCCTCCTCGTCCTTGTCGGCAAGCAGAATCTGCTCGGGGCGCACGCCAGCCGTGATCTCCTTCACGTCGCCGCCGTCCCAGTTGAGGGCAAGCTGAGCGCAGGTCTCGGGGGCGAGCGCCACGTTCATATCCTCGGTCTTGACGGTAAAGCCGTTGCCCGAGCGCACCAGCTGGGCATCGAAGAAGTTCATCTGCGGCACGCCGATGAAGCCGGCGACGAAGATGTTCGCGGGATGGTTGAAGACCTCCTGCGGGGTGGCGATCTGCTGGACGACGCCGTCCTTCATGACCACGATACGGTCACCGAGGGTCATAGCCTCGGTCTGGTCGTGAGTAACATAAATGAACGTGCCCTTGATCTCGTGGCGCAGCTTAATGAGCTCGGCACGCATCTGGTTACGAAGCTTGGCGTCCAGGTTGGACAGCGGCTCGTCCATCAGGAAGACCTTGGGGTCACGCACGATGGCGCGGCCGATAGCGACACGCTGGCGCTGGCCGCCGGAGAGCGCCTTGGGCTTACGGTCGAGGTACTCGGTAATGCCCAGAATCTCGGCAGCAGAACGAACCTTGCGGTCGATCTCGTCCTTGGGAACCTTCTTGAGCTCGAGCGTAAACGCCATGTTCTCGTACACCGTCATATTGGGGTACAGAGCATAGCTCTGGAACACCATGGCAATGTCGCGGTCCTTGGGCGCCACGTCGTTGACGCGCTTGCCGTCGATGAGCACGTCGCCCGAAGTGATGTCCTCCAGGCCAGCGACCATGCGCATCGTCGTGGACTTGCCGCAGCCAGACGGGCCAACGAGAACGACAAACTCCTGGTCATGCACGGTGAGATTAAAGTCCTCCACCGCGAGCACGCCGTCCTCGGTAACCTTGAGGTTGTGCTTCTTCTCCTCGGTCTTCTTCTTTTTGCCAAAGAAGCCCTTCTTTTTGGACTCGTTGTTGGGATACACCTTCTGAACATGTTTGAGAACGATCTCGGCCATGTCTTTACCTTTCGATATGCGGCGCCGCGCTGAGGGGCGCCGCAGAAACTTGCAAAACAGTTACGGCATCAGCCCTTGACGGCACCTGCCACCACGCCGTCGATGATGTACTTCTGACAGAGGATGTACATGATAACGATGGGGATAACGACCATCATGATGCAGGCCATCATGGGGCCGAGCTCGACGTGGCCGTAGCCGCCGCGGAAGTACTGGATCAAGATAGGAATGGTCTTGTACTTGGTGGAGTCGAGCGTAAGGTAGGGCAGCAGATAGTCGTTCCAGACCCACATGGTCTCGAGGATGCCGACCGAAAGATAGGTGGGCTTCATGATGGGAAGGACGATCTTAAAGAACACCTGGACCGGGTTGCAGCCATCAATCATGGCCGCCTCCTCGATCTCGAGCGGGATGTTCTTTACAAAACCGGCGAACATAAAGACCGCCAGGCCCGCGCCAAAGCCGAGGTAGATAAAGCAGATGTTGAACGGCGTGTTGAAGCCGATGCGGTCCGCCAAATTGGACAGCGTGAACATGAGCATCTGGAAGGGCACGACCATCGAGAACACGAACAGGTAATAGAAGAAGTTCGAGATCTTGTTGTTGACACGAACCACGTACCAAGCGCACATGGAGCAGCACACCAAGATCAGCACGACCGACGTGACCGTGATGATGAGCGAGTACATAAATGCCGAGGCAAAGCCCTGCTCGTTAAGGGCGTGCATGTAGTTTGCGAGGCCGTTGAACGTCTCGGGCGTGAGCAGATCGAATGCCGTGGTGGTGCTGATTGCAGTCGCTTTCTTAAAAGAATTAAGCGCAATCATGAACACGGGGTAGATCCACGCGAGCGACAGGATCGTAAAGAAAATCGAGAGCGCGCGGTTGATAACCTTATCGCGTTTCATTACTGCTGCACCTCCTTGGACCTCGTGGCCTTAAGCTGGATCATGGAGATGGCCACGACCAGGATGCAGAAGATAACCGCCTTGGCCTGACCAATGCCCTGCCATGCGATACCGGCACGCGAATAGAACGTGTTGTAGATGTTCAGGGCGAGCATCTCGGTGGAGTGCGCGGGGGCGCCGCCGGTAAGGGCGAGGTTCTGGTCGAACAGCTTAAAGCCGTTGGTGATGGACAGGAACAGGCAGATGGTGATGGTCGGCATCAGGTTAGGGATCTTAACCTTCCAAAACGTCTGCCATGCCGTAGCGCCGTCGACCTTGGCGGCCTCGATGTAGTCGGACGGAATGGACTGCAGACCAGCGATGTAGATGATCATCATGTAGCCGACCTGCTGCCACAGGGTCAGGATGATAAGGCCCCAGAAGCCAGCAGCAGAGTTAAGGGCAATGAGCTGGGCGCCCACGTTGGAGAGTAGGCAGTTGATCAGAATCTGCCAGATGTAGCCCAGCACGATGCCGCCGATCAGATTAGGCATAAAGAAGATCGTACGGAAGATATTGGTGCCCTTGAGCGCTTTGCGGGTGAGCGCCTGCGCAATGGCGAGGGCGATCACGTTGATGAGCACCGTCGACAGGAAGGCAAACGCCACGGTAAAGAAGAACGACGTGGCAAACTGCGGATCGGACAGTGCGCGCACGTAGTTCTCGATACCGACAAAGTGCGTATTGTTGATGGTAATAAACTGGCAGAACGAGAGATAGAAGCCCTGGATAAAGGGGATCACGAACCCGATCATAAACGCCAGGCACGTGGGCAGCATAAAGAGCGGCCACCAGCGCTTGAGTGCTTTGCCCATAGAAGGGTCCTTTCAATATGCAGGGGGCGGGCAAACCAACGTCTGCCCGCCCCCTGTCGCTAATCAGATAGCTTGGGCAGCAACTACTTACTCGGAAGCAGCCTTCTCGGTCTTCCAGCCATCGACGAAGGCGTTCTTGACGCCGTCCCACTTGCTGTTGTCGGCAGCATAGGCGATCAGAGCCTGCTTGAGGTTCTTCTTCCACTCCTCAGAGGGGATGTAGACGAAGTCCCAAGCGACGGTCTTCTTGCCGTCCTTGGCCATGGCGACGGCCTGCTGCGAGAAGACATTGGTGGTTTCCTTGGCGCTCTTGAACGGGGCAGTCAGACCCATCTTGTCAGCGATGATGCTGGTGGCGGTGTCAGAAGTGACGCACCAATACATGAAGTCCTCGGTGGCCTTCTGGGCATCCTCGGAAGCCTGGGAACTGACGCACCAGTAGTTCTCGCCGCCGGAGCACAGGCCCTGGTTCTCCTCGCCGTCGACACCGATGTAGATGGGCATCATGCCAATCTGATCGTCGGTCATGCCGGCCTTGACGAGGTCAGAGTAGGCCCAGGAGCCGTTCTGATAGAAGACGGCCTTGCCGGTTGCGAACTCGTTGGTGGCGTCGTCGCCGGTCTTGGAGGCAAGCTGCGAAGGATCGCAGGTGGAGTCGGTGATGTACAGGTCGAAAATCTGCTTGAAGTTGTCGAGATACTCGCCCTTGATCTCGTCGTCCTCCTGGTTGTGCTCCTTCTCGAACTCGTAGTAGAGCGGGAGGTTGGCGAGGTGGGTGGTGTAGCGCCAGCTGGAGGAGTCATCCATGCCAGCAGAAGTGAAGGCACCCTCAATGCCAAGCTCGTCCTTGCGGGTCTGGATGTCGTCGGCACAAGCCTTCAGCTTGTCGAAGGAGTTGATGTCCTCGGCCTTGTAGCCAGCCTTCTCGAGCAGCTGCTTGTTGTAGATGATGCCGTAGCTCTCCTGGACCCAGTCGATGCACACATCCTTGCCGTCGGACTGCAGAGCCAGGGAGTCATCAATGAGCTCACCGCGGAGCTTGGTATCGGACAGGTCGGCGCAGTAATCCTTCCAGTTCTTAAGGCCGGTGGGGCCGTTGACCTGGAACAGGGTCGGAGCGGAGCTCTTGGACATCTCGGACTTGAGCTTCTCCTCGTAGGTGTTGGAGGCAGCGGTCACGATCTTGACCTCGACGCCCTTCTCCTTCTTATAGGCCTTGGCGATCTCCTTCCACTCCTTGTCGACCTCGGGCTTGAATTGGAGGAAGTAGACCTCGGCAGCGTCACCAGAAGCAGAGGAGCCGGAGCCGGCAGAACCACCGCAGCCCACGAGACCCAGACCAAGAACCGCAGCCGCGGAACCAGCAAAGCCCAGGAACTGCCTTCTGCTCATTTCGTTCTTCATTACAATCCACCCTTTCACACCGTGGCGGCACCCTTTGCCGCCGCCTTCGGAGATTGGCTCGGGGACTTTGCCCCTTTTGCTGATTTGTACGATACGCTATTTGGCTAGTTGTTTGAACAAGTATTACTAGAGCGGTAGAAAAACTTCGGTGAACGGTAATTTCAACTTGATACTTGACAAGTTTTGTATAAACAATTATTTGTTATCGAATGCAGAGAAAACGCCCGGTCAAGCCGATGCGTCGTCGGTTTGACCGGGCGTTTTCTCTTTGAGGGCATGAGTCTCGTCAGGCTGCGAGCTAGCCGGCTATCGCTTGGAATTGACGCGGTAATGGAAGATCTCGGGGTGTGTGCGAGTGTGCGTCACCTCAAACAAGATGCCATCCGAGGTGTACGACTGACTCTCCATGACGGCAACGCAGTTGTATTTGCCGAGGTCAAGATAGCTGCAGTCTTCATCGTTGGCGAGCTCGACACTCACCGTACGACGGCTCGCCATCACTTTGACACCGCGCTTGTGCTCCAGATAGCCGTAAATAGAATCTGCCGCGATCTCGGGGGTCAGGCCCTTGGCGATCGACGCCAAAAAATAGCCATGGTCCACTTGGCGCGCGTTGCCGTTGAGGCTTCGGACACGCACTACGCGAATAAGCTCCTCGCCCACCCTAAAGCCCAGGCGACGAGAGAGCTGCTCGGTGCAGACCAGATGTTCAAAAGACTTAACGTCCGTCGATGCAACGGCATTGTTGCGCTTTGCAAACTCGCCAAACGACTCAACCTCTTCGAGTGCGCCCAACATGTCGGTTTCGCCCTTAAGCCAAATAACGCGCACGCCCTTGCCGTGTATGGGCTGCACAAACATCCCGTCGGCCAGCATGCTCAAAGCGCGGCGGACGGTATTGCGCGTGCAGCCAAATTCCGCGGTCAGTTCGGCTTCGGTTGGCAGCATCTCCTGAAACGCATAGGTCCCATTAATGATGCGCGAGCGTATTTCTCGGTAGATTCCTTCGTATATCGCTTTTGGCATTGTTTCACCTCTACATTGTTCATTACCGGCTAGGCACGATAGCATTTCTTAAAGTTGTTTAAACTGAATATCGGTAAAGCGACAGGATTTAACCGTTGACGGTTTCTGTCATGCCCAAATCGGTTTCGCTCAAAACTGCCGGTACGACAATCGTCCGGTCCTCTACAATGAATCCATTGTTTAAACGTTTCCCCACGCGCAACGCGCCTCGATATTCGGAAGGCAGAACATGCTGCAAAAAATCCAACGCTTTGGCGGGGCAATGTTCGCGCCCGCCATGCTGTTTTCTATATCAGGCCTCATGGTCGGCGTCTCCGCTCTCGCAACGACTGCGGACATCGTCGGCGATCTCGCCGTATACGGAACCCCTTGGTACGCTTTTTGGACCATCATCCAACGCGGCTCGTGGACGGTCTTTAAACGCCTCCCGCTCCTTTTTGCCGTAGCGCTGCCCATCGGCCTTGCCCAAAAACAACCGGCTCGTTGCTGCCTCGAGGCTCTCGTCGCCTATTTTGCCTATTGCTTCTTTTTGAGCGAAATCATTAAGCTGAGCGAAGACAATCTTGGACTTAAGTACCCGTCGTCTTTGACCTCCGCCAGCGGCATCACCATCATCGACGGCATCAAGACGCTCGACACCGGCATTATCGGCCCGCTGGCGGTGTCGGCAACCGTCGTCGCCATCCATGACCGCTTCTACGATGCCAAGGTTCCCGATTGGCTCGGTACCTTCTCGGGCTCCTCGCTGGTCTACCTCATCAGCTTTTTTGCCGTGTTCGCCCTTGCCGCCATCTCGGCCGCCATCGTGCCCTTCGTATACGCTGTGACCGAAACGCTGCGCCATGCACTTACGAGCGTCGGCCCCTTTGGCGTGGGCATCTTTGTGCTTTTGGAGCGAGCGCTCGAGCCCATGGGGCTGCACCACCTGCTCTACATGCCGATCTACTACGACAACCTGGTCATTAACGACGGCATCTACGCCACGTGGAGCAGCTTGCTCCCCATCCTCTCCCATAGCACGCGCCCCCTTAATGAACTTGCGCCGTGGGCCGGTTTTACCGCCACCGGCTGGGTCAAGCTCTTTGGCCTTCCCGCCATCGCAGCCGCGTTCTACTCCACCGCAAAACCAGAGCGCCGCGCCGGCCTCAGGGTCATCCTTGTTCCCGCCATCATCGCCTCGGTGGTTTGCGGCGTTACCGAGCCACTCGAGTTTCTCTTTATGTTCACCCACCCCGGGCTCTTTTTTCTCTACGCCGTCTTATCGTCTTGCCTTGCCACAACCATGAATCTCTTTGGCATCGTCGGCATCTTCTCGGGCGGCCTCATGGAGATGGCAGCCTTCAACTTTATTCCGCTCATGCGCACGCATGCCGGTGCCTATCTTTTGGCACTCGGTATCGGCCTTGCCTTTAGCCTCATCTTTTTTGTTAGTTTTCGAGCACTCATCTTGATCTATGACCTTAAGACACCGGGCCGCGAGGATCATGTCGCCAATCGCGCGGCAATCGATCATTTAACGGGAAGCGGCTTTGCCAAAGAGCAATCTCCCAATGACGAGGTCAATAGTCGATCCGATCAAGATCACGTCCTCGCTGAGCGGGCAATTCAGCTTTTAGGTGGCGTTGGCAATATTGTGGGCGCAACCAACTGCGCCACGCGCCTGCGCGTCGAGGTCGCAGACCCTTCCATCGTTGCAGATAACGCGGCGTTTGTCGCGGCGGGCGCCAAGGGCCTCATCATTACGGGCAAGACCGCCCAGGTGATCATCGGCATCTCCGTTCCCCGCGTTAAAGAGCATTTTGACCAGATCATGGGCCTCGAGCCGGGATTTGTGCCCACCGCCTCGGCCTCCCCTGCCGCCAGCGCAGCCCATAAGCGCGGCGATATTTGCTTCTTCGATATCGACGGAACGCTCGCCTGGCAAGACCCCAGGCTCGCCCAAGACCTTCCCGAAGACGAGCGGGACCTCTCCCCCTATCCCAACGAGGCGGTTTCGCAGGCAATCCGCGAGTTTGTCGCCAACGGCAACATGGCCTTCATCTGCACAGGGCGCACCCTCAGCTGCATCCACCCCAAACTTCTTGAGCTGCCCTGGACCGGCATCGTCTGTCTTGCGGGCGGTTACGCCGAGATCGACGGACACGCAATTCGCGATCTGTCGATGACACCCAGCATGCTGCAGCATCTTGCCCCCTATCTTGAGCAATCGGGCGAGGTCATCCGCTTTGAGGGCCTCAACGGCGTCGTGCGCATGAGTGCCGATGCCCCCGATGCCCCCGGATACGCGCGCACCCTGGGCGACGCAGTCACGCAGCTGCAACATTACAGTGTCTACAAGATCTTGATGTCTACATCGCTCGCCAACCACATCGCTCAAGATAAGACACTTGAGCCGCTGCTGTGCTTTAACGAGCTCGAACTCGAGGTAACCGAAATCTCGCCCCGCGAATGCACGAAGCGCGGGGGCATCCAGTCTGTACTCGACGCCCTCGATCCCCACCACGGAACCGTATACGGCATTGGCGACGCCAGCAATGACATCTCGCTGATGAACGCCGTCGATGTCGGTATCGCCATGGGCAACGCACCAGACTATCTCAAGGATAAGGCCGATTACGTGACCGACACCGTCGATCACGACGGTGTCGTTGCGGCGCTCGAGCATTTTAGGCTGATTTAGGCACACTCCATCAAACGCACGCCCGTTGTCCTAAATCGCCAAAACTGCCGCGCCAAACGCCCTGATGTGGCAATATGTTGTCTGCATATTGCATCAATGCAACCTCAGAAAGAATGCGAGAACCCGTGTCCAGTCCGTTTACCAGCTTTTTAGCCCAACACTTTGACCAGATTAACGACTATCTGGCCACGTTCTTTGACGGACAGGCGACCTCTGCCGATATCGAGCGCTACCTGTACGCGCCGCTCTCGGCTTTTACGGCCAACGCCGGCAAGCGCCACCGCCCGCTTATCTGCATGCTCGCCGCAACCGCAGTGGGCGGCAGCTTTGAGAGCGCCCGCAGCGCCGCGGCAGCTATCGAGCATTTCCAGTCGGGCGCGCTGATCCACGACGACATCGCCGACAACGGACAGCTTCGTCGAGGCAAGCCCTGTATGCACCTTACCGAGGGCACGGGCCTTGCCATCAATTGTGGCGACCTGGCGCTCACCATGGTCACCAAGACGGTTCTCGACGACCCTACGCTGGAGTCCGACGTGAAGCTGCGCGTGCTCCACGAGCTTACCGAGATGATCGTCCGCACCATTGAGGGTCAAGCACTCGACCTGGGTTGGGTCCGTGACGGGCGCTTTGATATCTCGGTTGATGACTACCTGGACATGGCGACGCACAAGACCGCGTTTTACAGCGGAGCCACGCCGCTTGCCGCCGGAGCCATTATCGGCGGCGGCAGCGATGAGCAAATCGGAGCGCTGCGCGCCTTTGGCCTACACACAGGCCTTGCCTTTCAGATTCAGGACGACCTGCTCAACCTTGTCGGCACTAAGGAAGCCGCCAACAAGGACTTCCGCACCGACATCACCGAGGGCAAGCGCACGCTTGTCGCCGTACACGCCCTCTCTGATGAGCGCCACCACGACGAGGTCGAGGCGATTCTTTCCTCGGGCACCGATGATCCCGCGCAGCTCGCACGCGCCGTGGAGATCTTCCAGGAGACCGGCTCTATCGATTACGCCCACACTTACGCGCTCGACCTGACCGCTAAGGCCAAAGCGGCCATCGAGAACGTTGAGCTTGATCCGCACGCACGCGAGCTGTTCCTCTCCATGGCAGATTTCTTTGTGGAGCGCCTTAACTAACGGGGGTTATAAAACCTGTCAGCAGCGTATTTAGGCACAACTTGCTACACTGTTGAGTGCATGTTTATGCATCCCTTTGCGTTGTCTATCCGACAGACGCTCAAATAGTACGAATGGTACGCCGAAAGGGGTTCGTTCATGGAACCTATTACAACGGGCATGCAAGGAGCAGCCGTCGAGGACGTGCAGTCTCGTCTCCTGCAGCTCGGCTACACGATTGATGCCGCCGAAGTCACCGACAAGTACTTTGGAGCCACCACTGAGCAGGCCGTCAGCACCTTCAGGCTCGACAGCGGCCTTGCTGCCGGTCATGCCGTCGATATCCCCTGTTGGAGCGCCCTTGTAGACGCTTCGTATAAGCTGGGCGACCGCACCCTCTATCTGCGCATGCCCAATTTCCATGGCGCCGATGTGCAGGCCCTGCAGCGCGCTCTCAACGTTTTGGGCTTTGCCTGTGGCGAAGACGACGGCTACTTTGGTCCGCATACCGAGGCCGCCCTGCAGCAGTTCCAGGAAAATGTCGGCCTGTTTGCCGACGGCATGGCCTTCCAGGACACCTACGCCTACATCAACCGCCTGCACCATGTGTGGGAGGGCAAGCCCTCGGTCACCGAAGCCGAGTCCCGCATCGGTTTTGCTCGCGCCGCCAACGTGCTCGAGCGCTTCCAGATTGCCGTTATCGGCGAGGACCCCATCGCGCGCAGTGTTGCGTCGCGCATGTGGAATATCGCCACGGCAACGACCGACAACAGCGGCATGATGCTCTGCGACTCCGAGGTCCCAACCGACGTTGACCTGGTGCTCGAAATCGCAAGCGACGAGCTGCCCGCCGACGCCGCACCGCGCGCCACGATTGCCCTCGCCGAGTGTCACAACCTGGCCCAGCGCATCCGCACTGCCAATGTCGCCGCGCAGCAGAAGCCGGCTCGCATTCGCATTGAGCTCACGGGCATGACGCGCTACAACGGCACTTTCACGGCCAGCGACGCGCAGACACTCGCCGTACGCCTGCTCGACGGCGTTTGCGATGCCCTCGCAGATTAGGTAAACTAAACGAGTTGCTTTTGGGCAACGCCACACATTGGGACGTAGTTCAACGGTAGAACTCCGGTTTTTGGTGCCGGCTGTTGGGGGTTCGAATCCCTCCGTCCCAGCCATTAAAACTGAGCGCCCTGAGCCCATAACGGCCCAGGGCGCTTTTATGTGGGCAAGCGGAGGGATTCGAACCCGCAAGGGTGCGGAGCTGAGGAAACGCGAAGCGTTTTCCAGCGCAGCACGCAAGGAGCGAAGCGACGCAGCGGGGCGCGGCCGCCGAAAAGGCGGACGCGGAATCCCTCCGTCCCATACCAGCAACGGGCTCCCCGCATCTAAACTTTCCAGCCAAACCGACACTTAGGAACCGGCACTTAGGGACGTTCCTAAAGTGCCGGCCACAACTTCTCTGCAGGACGAGAAGTTGAAGTAGTTTTTCAGGCATATCCCAAAAATCCACCTCCAAAAGAGCGGCGCCCCAGGCCCATAACGACCAAGAGCGCCTTACATCAAGAAATATCAGCCCAGTTCCGAAAAGCGAGCCGCCTTCTACAACGTGCCGCGTGGCCCCGACGGGCCGGGCATTAAGTTTGTCGCGAGTTCCGCACGCAAAGAAGGCCACATGACCTCGATGTTTTGGACGTGACAGCGAGAGGGGCCCTGGCATGGCAAGGTGACGTGAAACAAGGCGGCGCTGACCTTCTGGTCGCGCCGCCGAAGTTGAACGTCAGATTGCCGTGCCAGGGCCCCTCGCAGCGTCAAGAAGTCCGCCGTTCGGTAGAACGGCGGAATCTAATTGTTCAGCATGCGGTCGAAGCTTCCCGAGTCGCCATCCCGATAGTCTGCGGTCATCAGAATCTCCTGCGGAATGCGCCCGCCCTCGCGCAGCACGTTGCGGAACTGCACGCGCGTAACCATGGGCAGATCCTTGATCGTCGCCGCCAGGTTCTGCGGCACGCCCTGGTTGGCAGCCGCGGGCTCGCACTCGCCGCCGGCCTTCACGCGACGCTTATGCTCGGCGAGCATGGCACGGTACATGCCGGCATGCAGGCGAATCTCAACCACATTGGCATTGCGAGCCTGCTCGACAATGCGCGCGCCCTCGCGATCGATGTCGCCTACGTAGTAGACGTAGTTAAAGCGATAGCCAATCTCAGCCAGATAATCGTCCAGGGCATGCGAGACGCTCGCCTTGCATCCGCCGCCAAAAATCACGCCGCCCACCTTGATGCCAAAGAGCTTGGCGTGCTTGCGGCCACGCAGCAGCTTGACGATCTCGTCGTAGGTGTCCAGGTTCTCGACCATAATGAACGGCTTGTCGGCGCCCAGCGTAAAGAAGCCCGTAAAGTGCACGGGGCGATTGGGGGCGACCTTGATCGCCTGCATGCTGATGCCCTTTTCGGTCATACGCCTGATCAAGCGCTCACCGTGCTTGCCGTCAAAAGCCTTCTCGTCGTTAAAGATCTGGTAGGCACGCTGGCGGCGCGAGGCAACCGGCGTATCGGCACCTCGGTTCTGCTCGATCCAAGCCTGGATGATTGCGATTTCCTCGGCAATCTTGCGGTTGGACATCTCGTTGTGCTGAGTGCGCTGCGGAGCCTTTTTGCCGTCCTTGCCCTCGACCTTTACGATCTGTGTCTGCTGCTCCTTGATCTTAGAGAGCGCCGTAGGCGTAGGGACAACCTTGAGCAGCTGCCTGCCTAAAACGCGGGCAAGGGCAAACGCCGAGACCTCGCCGTGGACGGACGACTTGGGCTGCTGGGCAGCAGTATCTGCTGCGGCAGACTCCGGCTTCTTCTGAGACTTGCGCTTAGAATCGCCCTGGGAATTGCGCTCGTGCTTCGGCATAGACGCCTGCTTCTGCGGACGAACGGACTTGCTCTCCTTCGCCGGCTGGCGCTTAGGCTGCCCCGAAGAAACCTCGGCCTTCGCATCCTCGTTCTGCGGCGTGGTCTTCTCGGTTGCAGTCTCGGCATGGGAACTGCGGCCCCCACGATGGCGACGGCGGCGAGGCTTGCTCGACGCGCCCTGCTCCGCCTGCTCATCAGTAGGCTGCTGGCCCTTGGCCTCGGCATCAACCTCAAGCTGCGGCTCAACAGGCTTCTGCTCGCGAGCCGCCGGCTCAACGGTCTTCTCGTCCTTCTCGCCCTGAGTGGTCGAAGCCGGCTCGCTCTTCTCCTGACGCCTTACGGGATACGCGCGCCCCGCAAAACCACGTCCGGGACGGCATGAACCCGGAGCCTTCTTGGCAGACTCCTCAACATCGTCTGCAACCTCAGAAGACTCTTCAACCTCACGCGCGGCATCCTGCTGTGCAGCCTTAAAGTGAGCACCGCGACGGCGCTTGGGCTCTTGGGCCTCCACGGGCTTTTGCTCCTTCGTGGGCTTCTGCGACTCGGCAGCAACCTCGGTCTCAACAGCCTCGGCATCCGTCTCACCCTTTTGAGCAACGGCGCGACGGAAGCGCTCCTGCTGGGCGCGGCGCTGCGCATCGCGCTTGCCACCCCCGCCAAAACCGCCGCGTCCTGCCTTGGCCGTAAAGGCACGCACGACGTTCTCATCGAGCAACTCATCGGTATCGACATGCTCACGCGGAGCAGTTTCTTCCACAGCAAACACGTCAGCGGAATCCTCGACGACAAAATCCTCGACGGACTCGGCAGGCTGCTCCTGGGCATCGCGGATCTCGGCATTGATGGTATAGAACGCCGGGCGCCCGTTAATGCCGCTACCCTCGATCTTGGTCACGATATTTGCCGCGATAAGTTCATCGCGCATCGCCTTGGTGTCACATTCCTTATCGACGGAGCGGAAAATTTGCGCCAGCGCACTCGACTTAATCTTGAGCGCCTTGCGGCAGAGCAGGTCGTAGGCAACCAGCTTGGCACGCTCGGCAGAAAGCGACGTCTGGCTGCTCAGACGTTCAGCCAGGGCATCGACATTATTTTGGTTATCGGAATATACCGTCTTGGCCACGGGGCCCCTTTCATATGTACACATATACGTTTATATGGTACAACGCGCGCCCTTATCCACGCAAAACATCTGCGAGAACACTCGGGCGTCGCCCGCTTTTGCATGAAAAAAGACCGAGTCCGCGTCGTTGCGGACCCGGTCTTTCCGAGTCATATGGATGGAACGGCTAGCCCATCAAGCTGACTAGGCCTTGGCAGCCTCGGCGTCGACAGGAGCCTCGGCGGCAGCGGCGCGGCCGTACTCGGCCTTGCCCATCTCGGACCACTCGGGCTCCTCGTCGGGCATGGAGCCAGCCTCCTTGCCGAAGAACTCCTTGAGGCAGTTGACGGCGACGATGAGACCCAGGACCATCAGCAGGACGGCGAAGACGAGCTGCAGGCCCTTGGTGGCGGCGACGGAGACGGCGGCCGTGGTGGCAGTAGCCGGGATGGTACCGAAGAAACCGTAGGCCTGGACGGCGGTCATGCAGCCCATGGCGCTCTGGACCAGCGAGGTGAAGGTGCAGCAGAGCAGGAAGGCGACGGGCACGTAGAGCATCCAGCCCTTGCGGCCGGTGCACTTGCAGAACACGGCGAGGGTGATCATGGTCATGCCGCCGAGCAGCTGGTTGGAAGCACCAAAGAGCGGCCAGATGTTGGCATAGCCACCAAAAGCGAGGGCGAGACCGGGAAGCAGGGTAACGACCGTGGCGAACCAGGGGTTGCCGAGGACCTTCATGTAGCCGGCCTTGGACTCGATGGCCAGGGCATCGTTGGTCTGGGCAAAGAACTCGGAGAACGAGGTGCGGGCGATGCGGGCGACGGCGTCGAGCGAGGTCAGAGCCAGAGCGGAAACGTTCATGGTCATAAAGACGGTAGCGAGCGTGCCGTCAACACCGAAGGCCTGCATACCGCGGGAGATGCCAGCGGCGAAGATCTGGAACGGGGTGGAAGCGACACCGGCGTTGAGGACGCCGGTACCGGCGGTGTTCATGTCGGAGAACATGATGCCGGCGACGATGATGGCAAGGATGCCGACGAAGGACTCGACGATCATGGCGCCGTAGCCGACCTTGACGGCGTCCTGCTCCTTCTCGACCTGCTTGGAAGAGGTGCCGGAAGAAACGAGGCTGTGGAAACCGGAGAGAGCACCGCATGCGACGGAGACGAACAGGACCGGGAACATCATGCCGGAGGCAGTGGAGAAGCCGGTAAAGACCGGAGCGGTGATAGTGGCCTGACCGTTGACGCCCAGGACGACGATGCCGAGGACAGCGCAGACGATCATGACGATCATCATGATGGAAGTGAGGTAATCGCGCGGAGTCTTGAGCATCTGGATGGGCATGGCGCCAGCGAAGACCAGGTAGACCATGACGACGGCGAACCACTGGAACTTATCCAGGTAGACCGGGAACTGCATACCGACGGCGAACATGAGAACCATGAGGACCACGCCGGTGACGAACTCGGCAGCGCCGGTGAGGTTGAACTTCTTCTGGGCCCAACCAAAGGCGATAGCGACGAAGGTGAACAGGATGGAGATGGTACCAGCGCAGCCGGCGGCATAGGACTTGGTGAAGTCGATGGCACCGGTAGCAGCACCAGAAGCGTCAACGGCCGGGGTGAACATGAACGTCTTGCAGACCATGTCGGTGAAAGCGGCGATGACGATGATGCAGAACAGCCAGCAGAACAGCAGGAACAGGCGACGGCCGGTCTTGCCGATGTACTTCTCGATGAGCTGAGCGAGCGACTTGCCGTTGTTCTTCATCGAAGCGTACAGGGCACCAAAGTCGTGGACGGCACCAAAGAAGATGCCGCCGACGAGGACCCAGAGCACGACGGGCAGCCAGCCAAAGGCCATGGCGACGATCGTACCCGTGACAGGGCCAGCACCGCAGATCGAGCTGAACTGGTGCGAGAACGCGGTGAAGGCGGAGACGGGCGAGAAGCTCTTGCCGTCCTTCATGCGCTTGGCCGGCGTGAGGGCCTCTTTGTCAACGCCCCACTTGTTGGCCAGCCATCGGCCGTAGCCCAGATAGCCGCAGGCGAGCACCGCCGCGGCCACAACCATGAGCAAAACTCCGTTCATTACATTTCCTCCTCTAAAAAGAACTTCCTAGACATAAAAAATGAGGGCCGTCGGTTGCGCTCGACGGCCCTCATCTTCATCAGCCGCCCGTTATCGTACGGGCTAGCTGTATGTGCTAACCCGCATCAGATAATTACTACGCTGATAATGTTTAGCTGATGCGTGAACATGTCTAAGAAATCCTCTTCAATCATGATGCGAACGATCCGTGCGTGTTCACATCCCCCAGTGGTTGAAAAGGAGTATGAAACTTTAGTTACCTAAAGTCAACGCAAATTTGTAATGAATTTTCAACTTTTTTGGATTTCTCGGTATAAAACGCCACTGACCTCGGACTTTACCCCACGACAGTTTTTGCATGAGAGATGCCCCTGAGAGCCGCGGGAGCCGGGCGGCGCATATGAACTTTCCTGCTCTACAGTCCTGCGCAAGACGGAAAGCACATTAAGTGCTTTCCTTTGCGTGCGGAACTCGCGATAAAGTTCATAT
>JAGZKE010000008.1:0-76247 GCA_018365375.1 Collinsella sp.
CCAAAAAACGGGGCAGACTCCAGTGCGGAGTCTGCCCCGAAAAGAGAATGGCAAAGCAAGAACGTCGATGGACGAGAAAAGTGTCCGCAAGTCTCATGGCCATCACATCCCACCTGCCAAAGGGATGGGTGAGCGAGCGTTACTCCTGCTCGGACTCCTCAGCCTGCTTACGGCTGCGGATGAGGTGCGCCACGCCAATGCACAGCACCGCGCCACCAGCGATCCAAGTGAAGGTCACGCCGTTGAGACCGGTGAGCGGGAGGTTGGAGCCCTTCTTATCGGTAACGGTGAGGTGAACCATGCCGTTAGTGGCGTTGGCGGAAGTAACGAGACTTTGATCGTCTGCGTCATCCACTGTAAGCTCAGGGTTGACCACTTCAGTGTTGCTCTCAGTAAGGCTGCCGCGCTTAATGGTGAACGTGATGCCTTTGTCGCCGTGAGAGTTATCGTAGCCAGGTGCGGGCGTGACCTCTGTGAGGACATAAGTGCCCTCATCGAGACCGACAACGTTAATCTTGCCCTCTTCGTTCGTGGTGAGCTTGGCAGCCTCGGCGTTCGCCTGCTTTACTCCGCTAGCATCAATGTACTTATCCTCGACAGTGTCGCCGTTCTTTTCCTGAAGCTTAAACACAACCCCAGAGAGCTTCTTAGGAGTTTCCTCATTACCAACCTTGGTGACGTCAATGCCGTAGGTGTAATCGTAGGCAGGGTGCTCGACGGTGGTGCCGGTGGTGCCGGTGCCGACAGCATGCGGGTTGTTAGAGTAGGTCAGAGTGACGGTGTTCTTTTGACCTTTGCCGAGCATGCCGGCGCTAACCTTCGTGGGGTCAAGCCTTGCCTTATAGTTCACATAGACCCTTGATGTGCCGTCAACGTTAATGAGTGCGCCCTTGGTGTCATCTTCGTTTTTCGCATAGGCGTTTTTCAGATTTGAGAACGAAACCACAAGCTTGCCATCTGCATACTCTTTGCTGTAGCTATCAGGATGAACAACCTGATTGCCAATCTTGACCTCGACAACGGGATCATTGCCGTCAAGTTCGGGCACCATCGTAGAAGGCAGCTCATCTGTAAAGGTATAGCTGTACTCATTATAAGTATTGATGTTGCTGGCCACGGTACCTGCAAGCTGATACTCAACCAGCTGATCGGATGCAGAGTCCGCAACCCTATTGGGCGCCTCGAAGACATTTTTACTCTTACCAGTCACAAAGCTGCCATTATTGTCGTCCTTGACGGCCTTGGTCACGTTGGGGACGTCTTTTTTGGGTGTAACGTTTACGCCCTCACCGCCGACGATAGTAAAGATTGGCGAGGTGTAGGCATCGATATTACCGTTAGTCGTATCGGTATCTTTAGTCGAACCAACACTTGCAGTCACAAAGAGCCAGTAGCCAGACTCCAAGCCCGTAAAGTTACCAGTAGTGGATGACTGCCAACCAAGCGTCGAATCGGTAGCGCCCGCATCCTCCAAAGCCTCGGCGATCTTGTCCAGTGTACTACCAGTATCAACGTTGGCGTTGTTGCCAGCATTATTATTAATGAAAGCAATCCACTCCTGAACGCTCGCGTTCCCCGTAGGAGCTCCTGCAACACCTGAGAACTTGTCAGTGACAGCCTTTTTGACTTTTGGCGAAGCCCAATCGATGTCGGAAAGCGTCTTATCCCCAGTGGAATCCCAGACTCCCTCGCTCTTCTGGTCCTGCGTAACCTTAGCCTTGAAAATCTGGATACCCTTAAAGGTCGTATCCTTGTAGATCTCCTCATTAATCGTCACGTTGCCACTCGTCGTAGCCACCGGCGTACCCGCCGCAAACGCCATGGTCACCGGGGCCATCACGCCGCCGAAGCTCAGCGCTGCTGTGAGGCCGGCGGTTACTGCCAGGCGTGCGATGTTCTTGCTCATGCTCATCTTCTTTTCCTCTGCTTTCTGCCCGAATTCCATTTGATCTAAATCTGTCTGTCTGTGTCTTAGCATCTACTTCGCTACGTCTCGCCCCGCTCTCTGTGGGGCTGCCAGCTACTCTTTATGGCTGCCACCTCCCCGCTTGATCAGGAGCGCGACCACGAGGAGTGCGGCTCCGGCGACCGCTGCGGCGGCCGCGGCGTACATTGCCATATCGCCTGTCGAGGGCATAAAGCCTCCGGTGATAGTGCTAGGGGGCGTGCCGGTGGGCGTGTTGATGAGCGACGCCTCCAGGCTGCCCGTCGACCCGTCCGCGCTGTCGGCGCGCAGGGGCGACTCGGCGGTGATGGTGAGCTTGGGCTTGGCGACGGCCACCTGTTTAACGTCCAGGCCCTCGGCGTTGACCGTCACGGAGCGCGTGCCCTCAAAGGCGGTGTAGCCCTTGGGTGCCTTGAGCTCACGGACCTCCAGCTTGCCCGAGTCCACGCCCGAGACGGTCACGCGGCCGTCCTCGCCCGTGGTGACGGTGGCCTTGCCCTCCGCATCCCACGCGCCATCGGCCGCCAGCGTGCGACCGCGGTCGTCGGCGATGCTCAGGACCGCCCCGGGCAGCGGCTTGTCGCCGTCGCTGCCGCGCTTGGTGAGCACGAGATCCCAGGTGTAGGCCGTCGCGTCATCGCTCGGCGTGCGGGTGAAGCCGGCGTCGCCGGACTGGTCGGCAAAGGGAGAGCGCGGGTAGCGCAGGTAGACCTCGTTGGGGTTGCCCTTCGCGATGCCGTGGTTGCATGCGCTGTTGAGCGGCGCGTTGTACACGGCGACCACGCGTGCGCCCGCGGCAAAGGCGTCGGCCCCGCCGAGCACGGCGATGAGGTCGCCGGTACGCACGGTGAAGGTGCCCCCCTCGACCGAGACCCCGCACTGGGCCGTGATGTCGGTCCAGCCCTTCGCGGGTTCGGTGCCGGCGCGGCCGTCCTTGTCGGCCGACACGACGTCGAAGCCGCCGTCCGCGCCCGCCGCCACGTACACGCGCATGCTAGCGGCCACCTTGGAGGGGTCGAGCCCCGCGCTCATGGTGTCGACGAACTGCACCGTATAGGTGTCGTAGGCGGTAAGACCCGCCGGGACCGTGGCAGAGAGGCGCCAGTACAGGTCGTCGGCGGCCGTGGCGTCGGCGGCCTTCTGCCAGGCGGCGGTGCTGTCCTCCAGCACGTGCTTGGCGACCTTGGGGGTCGCGGCCTTGGGCTTGACGGTGACGGCGCTGCCGCCAACCAGCGCCATGATCGGCGCGGTGCCGGCTTCGTTCTGGGAAATGGCGTCGTCGTCGGCGACGATGAGCCAGTAGCCACAGGGCAGCTCGGCCGTCGTGCCCGCGTTAAGGGTCGCAGGCCTGGCGCCAGAGCTCTGGAGGGAACGAGCGAGCTGTGCGCTCAGCGCGCTCGTAAGGTGGGAATCGGTGTTGAGCCACTCGGCAGCTTCCTGCGCGGTGGTCTGGGAATTGGGCATGCCGGCGCTGTGCAGCACAGGCAGCGCGGCGTCGCGCACGGCGTCGCTTGCCCAGGCGAGGTCGGTGGCGATCTTGGCGTCGCTGTCGCCGTCGACGACGTTGGCGCTAAAGATCTGGTAGGCGTCGTAGCTGCTCGCCACGGTGCCGCTCACCGTGATGGAACCGGTCGAGGTCGGCGCGGCCTGCGCGGAGGCGGGGAACACGACCGCGCAGGTGCTGATCAAGAGGGCGAGCAGCGCAAACAAGATCGGGAAGGAGCTAATTTTCTTATTCACGACGCTCACCCCCCTTCGCATTCGCCTTGCGACGAATGTGCATCCAGGCCGCAGCAGCGCAAAGCACCGCCGCGCCGACAAGGTATGTCACAGTGACGCCCGACATACCGGAAAGAGGCAGAGTGGTGGAGTAGGTGTTGGTGAAGGTGGAGGCGGGAATGGCGTCGGGCGCGGCGGCGGAGGGTTGAACCACGACGCCCTGCCCGTTCTCACCCAGGGCGTTGCCCATGTCGTCCTTCATCTGCGTGACCGTGGTGGAAGTGGTGAGGCCGGAGTACTTGCCATTGTCCCTGGCAACCTTCACCGTGACGGCAACCTGGTACTCGGCCTTGGAGTAGCGGAGCTTATTGACGGCACCGGTGGCGGGCGCGACCTCCTTTACCGTGTAGGTGTAGGTCTTGGCGTAGTCGTTATCGGTGCCTGCTTCAGTGGACAGGTGCGACATGTTGAACGTGATCGCGCCAAAGGTCGCCGTGATGTTGTTGAGCCTGGTGGCGTCAGTCTCCCCTGCCTTTGGGGCAACAGAAATCTTGAGCTCTTTGGGCTTGGGGGCTGTGTCTGCGTAGTCACCCGTAGCCTCAATGCTGAACTCGAACGGCACATAGCCTTTGTCGCCCTTCGGCCAATCCATGTTTCGAACCGATTTGATCACCGGGATCTCCACGGACGTGGTGGTGAGAGTGTCAGAGATGTACGTAGTGCCATCAACGATGCTCGGCTTCTCGTCCCCGGTCCACGCAATGGAACCGTTCGTGTTCACCGTGAACCAATATTCCGTCGGGTTCTTCTCGTAGCCAAACGGAGCCTGGGTCTCAACAAGCGTGTACGTGCCCGGCAGCAGGCCCTCGAGCGTGAACTTGCCAGGCGCGGTGTCGGTGTCTACCCACGTGGTATCGCTCGAAGTCGACTGGTCGCTCACCTGGTCGATCACGGTCCAGGACTGGTCGGCCGTACTATCGGCATCCTTTTTCTTGGTGAGCTTCCACTCAGAACCAGGCAAAGGAGTGTGTTTTGTGTCGTCCTCCGCCACCTTGGTCCAAGACACCGTACCGGTGATCCTGGCGTTGGGGATGGCACCCGTAAGGTTATTCTCGAACGGGACCAGTGAGTTGCGATGCCGTATCCACATAGCCCTGAACGTAGTTGACCGTCTCACCAGCATTGTTCATGGTGGCATAGTAGATCTTGTCCGAAACCTGGTAACCCTCCGGCGCCGTCTCCTCTTTGATGTAATACGTGAAGTACTTGGTATCCTTGGGATCGCCGATGTTGGCCTTCTGATTCAAATAGTTGAACTGAAGCTCGCCATGAACCGAAGCGTAATCATTTGCGCCACCGTCAGTCACCGTCACGATAGCGTGTTGGCCCGCGACAGCATCCTCGACAGAACCATAGATAGCCCACGAGGAACCGGGGAGCAGCGTAGTGCCGTCCGCAGCGTCGACCTTGCTCCACGCAATGGCAGAGCCGTCCGGTGTATACGACCCGGACCACGGGAAGTTGTGACGCTCCTGGTCCATGTCGATGACGGAAGCCGAGTTACCCTCACCAAATGCTGCGGCAACCTTCGGGCTGTTCATTGAGAAATCGACGCCCACATAAACGCGACCGTTGGTAGTCACATGGTCGTCGAAACTTCCGTTGGGAACGAGAATCGATCCGATCATAGCCGCCGCAGGATCGTCGTCAGTCCACTTAGCACCGCTGACTGTGCCACTGTATCCCCAGTCCGCGCGGTCCTCTCCCGCGATGCCGCCTCGAATGGTAAGGCTGGTGGTATCGACGAAGTTCCACATGATGGACTGGGAGGCCAGCGAGTATTTCGCGTCAAGGTCTTTCTTGGCGTACTGACTCTCGTAACCGCGAGATATTTCTGTATCTCCCCACCAGAAGCGCCAGCCGTTGTGGAACTCGACAGGATTAGTACCTGTAACGTTCACGACAATGGATGCGCCTTCGGGGATATTGGTGAACTTAAAGTCGACGCCGCGGTAGTAGACGCCATCCTTCCAGTTGGAGAGCTCGGAACCGGCGATGGTGAAGACCTGTTGCATAGAAGTTCCATCGCCGGTAAAGGTGATGAGTCGCTCGGTGTTGCGAATCTTATTGCCCGGGATTCCGGTATCGAGCGCACCGGAAACAGACTTGCCGCTACCATCGAATTTGAGTGTATAGCTTGTTCCGTCGTTATTGTACTTGTTGATGACGTAGTTGCTATTAGGCTCTGCAAAGCCGTTGACATCCACCTCGCCGGTATCTTCAAACGAGTCGAGCTGTTTCGATAGCTTCGAGAGGTATCCATTTGTACCGTTATAGCTCGAATAATCGCTACCGTTGACATTAGTCAAATCAACAGCTTTATTGAACAGGGTGCTTTCCAGAGCAGACAAGCCCTCGTACCAATTACCCTGCATTGTCACCACAGACTGGCGTTTATAGTCGCTATCGCGCCAGTATGTGATGGGGCCTGCGATTTGCGCGGTGTAGGCAAAGCCGGAAGGAGTCGCGCCCTCAAAAGGTCTCTGCTGTCCGACCCAAGCGCCTTTGTTCCAAGCGCCAACGGTAGTCGCCCCCGGCAAGTTGCCGTTGTAACCAACGCTCATTTTGGTGATCGCACTGTCGATTCCGGCGACCGCAAGCACGGTGCTGCCGTAGACAGGACGGAACTGGGAACCAAAACCAACGGTGCCAAAGCGGAAACCAGCGCCGCCACTATTATTATAGGGCCAGCTCTCTTTGAGTGGATTCATGGCAAGCTTGCCACGGACCACGGTAAGGCCCTCCGCCTCAGCGGCATATGAGCCGGTGGGGGCGTTGTCCGCATCAAGATCGATAGTGCCGTCGCTCGGCTTATCGCTCGGCTTACCACCGATGTACATGTCGCGGCCGACGTAGGTGGCCACGCCGGGATCAGGGGTTGAGACATTGATATTCGTACCGATACCGATAGACGTGGGAACGTAAATTCCCGGCTTCACGGTGGCCGTCGCTCCCGCTGAAGCCGCATTCGCACTCTGAGCCTGCTCAACACTATTTGAAGAGCCAGACTCGCCGCCATCGGTCTCGTCGCTATTCTGGTTTTCGGCATCCTCGCTGGTGTTACCTACAGCAGCGGACTCACTTGAGGAACCCCCCATTACAGTTTCCGCGGTAGAAACTGTCTGGGCATCGTTGGCGATGGCCTGCGAGATCGGGGGCATAACGAGCGACAGTACCAGGCTCAAAACGGAGGCTCCGCACAAAACGCCTGCCAGTACACGGCGCGTCGCTTTTTTACTCTGCTTAGATTTGTCTGAATTCGCTTTCATCGATGTCTCCTCCCCAAGAGACCGCGATCTTGCTCTTTCACTATCAAACGTATCTGCGCAATCTGTAATTGCGCTCGCTTAGTAATACTATTGTAACTATTGTTTAAACATCTGAGCAGCAAAACCGACATTTTTGTAGCAAGTTCTCAATTCTCTTGACAATTGTTCAGATTTGCCTTCGTTTATTCGCTCTGAAATATCTGTTTCTACTGGTAATTAAGTTAGTTATCAGTTTTTTAATAGCATTATATTTATTTGCACAACATTTTGCTCAAGAGCAAACATCCTGTGAACGGTCGAAAATCGACCGTGAGCGGTAGGTCATCAACCGGGATGAATACCCTACCAAACTGATGAGAATATCTTTAACCCATCGGTGGTTAAAAGCGTGATGTTCAGACAACCGTATTTGAATTTTCGCGCAGATTTTAGGCATCAATTCGCCAAAATTGCCTGAGGCCACCACAAAGGTGCCTGCCCCCTTCGCGGTGGTTCTCGCCTGGCGCTACAGCAAATGTTCCTCGATAAAGATCGCGATGCCGTCTTCGTCGTTGCTCGCGGTCACAAAGTCGGCGGCGGCGCGGGTGGCATCGCTGCCGTTTGCCATGGCCACGCCCACGCCGGCGTCGGCCACCATGCAGGTGTCGTTATCGGCATCGCCAAACACGCAGATGTTCTGGAGCTCCATGTCGTTGAGCTCCGCCACGCGCACAAGGCCGCGCGTCTTGGACACGCGCGGGTCCATGAACTCGTAGAGGCGCTGCGTGGTTTGCAGGGCGGCTGCCTTAACAGTATCGTCGACGAACGTCGATGCGTGCTCGATGACCTGCGGCATCACCTCGGGCGCCATGGTAAACATCACCTTGGGCTGCGGTTCGCGCAAGAACTCGGCAAAATCGACCACCTTATAGGGCACGCCGTCGACACGCGACAGGTGCTCCACGCACGCATTGCTCTCGGGAACGTAGAACACGCCGTCTCGGGGGCAGACGGGCGTTGCCGGAAGGTCCGCCATGTGTTTGCAGATGCGCGCGATGGTTTCGCCCGGCAGCGGGTAGCTCAGCTCGTTGATGCCGTGCGCGAGGTCGATGACCTCGGCACCGCCGCAACCCACCATCACATCTACCAGGCCGTCGATGCCCCAGAGCTCGTACATGGCCTCGGTCGCGTGGGCGTCGCGCCCGGTGCACAGGCCAAAGAGCACGCCGCGCTCGCGCAGGGCGCGGATCGCGGCCACGGTGCGCGGGGACACCGTGTGCTCGCTTGTGAGCAGCGTGCCGTCGATATCGCACAGCACGGCTTTGATGTGGCTGAATGTGGCGTCCATGGGGCCCTTTCTGGGTTGCGTGGCGGTGTGGGGTGTGGGCAGAAATGGTGTACATGGTATACCAATGCGCGGGTCGTTGGGGCCCGACCGCTACAAAGGTGTCCGGCCCCTTTGTGGTGGCTTGTGGTGCTCGGGCCTCAGCACAATCCATCACAACATTCGGCGTTTTTCGGCAAAATCGCGATTTTCATCGAATGTTGTGACGGTTTTTACCGCTCTGCAGCACGATCCAGATGCCCGCGTCCAAATAGCAGTAGCGCCGCGGGAACCGCCGTTACGACCAGGCCCGCGCCTATGAGCGTCTGCTGCACGCCAAACGTCGCCGACAGCCACGGGGCAATCGCCAGCGGGGCCACGCCGGCGAACATGTTGCCAAAGCCCATGACCGAGTTAACGCGGCCGAGCTGCTCGAGCGGGGCCGTCGTTTGCACAATAGTGTTGTGGAGCGGGTTGACGACGCCCCAGGCCACGCCCAGGGCGATCTGGCCGATGAGCGCCACGCCCACGTACGGCGTGCCCACGTAGAGCAGGCTTCCCAGGCCCACGGACATGAGCGCCACGAGCAGCGTTTTAAGGCTGATAAGGCGCGGCGGCATGCGGAGCGCGACCACGGCGCCCAGCACCGCGCCCACGCCGGAGGCTGACGATAGCCAGCCCATCCATTCGACGCCGACGTGCAGGACGTCGCGATAGAAGAACGACTCCAGCGGGTCGAAGGCGCCGTAGCCAACGTTCGAAAGGAAGATGATACAGAAGAGCAGAGCGAGGACGCTGTTGGTGAAGACCGTCTTGATGCTGGTCGCGAAGGTGGCGCGGGCGGACGTGCCGGGGTTGGGGCTTTGGCTTGCGCGCTCCCCCTCCTTTGCGGAATCGGCGTTCTCCCGTCCAGCGACGCGACCTGTTTGTGGCCTAAAGCCCCAGCCGGCGATAAGCGCCAGCACGGTAAAGAGCATCATGAGCACGAACACCGCGCGAGACGATGCTGCCGCCGCAACAAAGCCGCCCAGCGTGGGACCGACGATAATGCTCACGTTGGAGAACATGGTGATGGCGGAGTTGATGTCTTTGAGCTCGACAGGGTCGTCGGTGAGGTAGGCCGGATAGGACGTGGCGATGGGCTGGGCGAACCCCATTACAAAGCCCAAGAGTACCGCGCCGGCAAGGACCGTCTCGGTCGCGTCGCCAAAGGCGATGATCGCCGCGCCCGTTGCCAGCGTGCCAACGATGCTCAGCAAGAAATGGCGGCGCGGGCCCCATGCATCGAGCGCAGCGCCGCCCGCAAAGGATCCCAGGATCACGAAGACGTTCATAAACAGGACGGCCAGCGATGTCGCGACGACCGAGGCATCGTCTGCATAGGTGAGCGTTCCGATGACGCCGATAAAGTAGCTGGTCTGAAAACCGGTGTAGATGAGAAAGCGCATTGCCACCAGGCGTTTAGCCTGCGCGGACAGCGACGAGCGGACTTTTGGGAATACAGATGTGGGCATGGGTGCTCCTTATCGCATACGAATAGCGGGCAGCGTCCATTCATCCGCTGTCCATTGGCTCAATCTATCCGTATGCCTGGCTAGGGTCGCATCGAGCCCCTTCCGTCTTTCCGCCCAGCATGAACTACTTGGTAGATTGTAAGGCATGTCCCAACCATCTACCAAAACAAAAACCACCACAAAGGTGCCTGGCCCCTTTGTGGTGGTTGCGACGTTTACGCTGGTTGAGACTTGGCTAGGCCAGGTCGGCGCCGTTGGACTCGATGACCTTCTTGTACCAGAAGAAGCTGTCCTTGCGGCTGCGGGCGAGCGTGCCGTTGCCGTCGTTGTCCTTGTCGACGTAGATGAAGCCGTAGCGCTTCTTCATCTCGCCGGTCGAGGCGCTCACCAAATCGATGCAGCCCCACATGGTGTAGCCCATCAGGTCCACGCCGTCCTCGATGGCAATCTCCATCTGCTTGATATGCTCACGCAGGTAATCGATGCGGTAGCTGTCGTGAATCGAACCGTCCGCCTCGACCTCGTCCACCGCGCCCAGGCCGTTCTCGACAATCATCAGCGGCACCTGGTAGCGGTCGTAGACCTCCTCCAGGTAGTAGCGCAGGCCCTCGGGGTCGATCGCCCAACCCCAATCGCTCTTCTTGAGGTACTCGTTGCCGGCGCCACCAAAGATGTTGCCCTGCTCCAGCAGCACCGGGTCAGCCGTGGCCGTGGCGCTCATGTAGTAGCTAAAGCTGTAGAAGTCGACCTTGCCGGCGGCCAGCGTGGCGGCGTCCTCGGGCGAAACCTCCACGTGCACGCCTTCGCGGCGCCACACGCTGGGCGCCCACGAGGGATACGCACCGCGCACCTGCACGTCGCCACAGTAGAAGTTCATCTCGCGCTGCTGCTTTTGTGCGGCCAGAACATCTGCCGGGTTGCACGTGTGCGGATAGCAAGCGTTGCCGGCGATCATGCAGCCGATCTTGTTCTGAGGGTCGATCTGATGGCCCATGGTGACGCACTTGGCGCTCGCCAAGAACTGATGGTGCAGAGCATCGAAGCGCGCCTGCGGATCGTCCCAGTCGCAGTTGCCAAAGGCCATGGACGTGTCAGTTGCCTCGGGCACCATACCGCCGCCCATCACGCCGCCAAAACCGCCCATGAGCAGGCAATTGATTTCGTTAAAGGTGAGCCAGTAGCGCACCAGGCCCTTGTACTCGGTCATGACGGTGCGGGCGTAGTTAAGGTAGAAATCGATGAGCTTGGGGTTCTTCCAGCCGCCGTAGTTTTTGGACAGGCCATAGGGCAGCTCGTAGTGGCTAAGGGTGACCATGGGCTCGATGCCCTGCTCCTGACAGGCCTGGAACACGCGGCGGTAGAACTCGATGCCGGCCTGGTTGGGCTCGGCCTCGTCGCCGTTGGGGAAGATGCGGCTCCAGTTGATGGACATGCGGTAGCACTTAAAGCCCATCTCGCCAAAGAGCTTGATGTCGTCGAGATAATGATGGTACATATCCACGGCCTCGTGGCTGGGATAGTGGTACTGGGGCAGAATGCCGTCGGTAATGTGGCGCGGCTCGGAGACCGTACCGCCAGTCATGATGTCGGGGACACCGAGGCCCTTGCCGTCCTCGTTGTATCCGCCTTCGCACTGATTGGCGGCAGTGGCGCCGCCCCACAGAAATCCATCGGGAAAAGCCATGTTGGCTCCTTTCGTACGTGTTGGGATGTTGCACGGGCGCCGAAACGGCGTCCGCAGGACCAATTTGCGTCCTGCTCGGGGTCCGCGCAGGAACCGCTGCCACGAAACCGGCCTATCTACTACGTTTTACCGCAAATCACCGACCACACCGCAATTGTCAATAATAAAACCGCAGGTAGAAGGCTTGACGGTTTTCGGAAAACCGCCGTGTGGTTAGTCCCTGCCACCTAAACGTAGTAGATAGGCCGGTTTCGTGGCGAGGCATGTTGCGGGACGCGCACGGACCGACCCATCGAAACTATGCCGGCTTAAGATATGCGGACGGAGCTGACGGAGACGACGTTTGCCCAGATAAAACCGACCAAAATAAACCTGTTCCTTATTGGCAGGTTTTAAAAGCCGGCAGGGCGCTTGTCCCCGCCGGCCTGGTACCGAGTCTTTGTCGTTTGGGCTACTTGGCAGCCTCGGGCTTGTAGGTGACAAACTCGATTGCGAAGCCCACGGCGGCACCCACGAGCGAGGCAACGATAGCCCAGATCATGTGGTTGATGCCGTTAACACCGGAGGGATCGATGAAGGACAGCCAGTTGAAGACGCCCAGACCGCCGGACATGTACACCACGGCGCCGGAGATGCCGATGATGAGGCCGCCCACGGCAGAACCGATGCTGGCGTTGATGAAGGCCTTCTTATCGGGCAGGGCAACACCGTAGATAGCGGGCTCGGTGACGCCAAAGAAGAAGGCGGAGATCATGGCCGGCAGTGCGATGCCGCGGAACTTCTCGTCCTTGTTCTTGAGATACATGGCAAAGAGCACGGCGCCCAGCGAGAAAGAGTGGGCGATAACGGAGCCCAGAACGTAGTCGTAGCCCAGAGTGGACAGGTTGACCAGCGCGATGGGCACGAGGGACCAGTGGAAGCCAAAGATGACCAGGCACATCCAGAAGGCACCGACGAGGGTGCAACCCAAGATGGAACCGATCATGGGCAGGCCAAACAGCAGCGCGAAGAGCTCACCGAGCAGGTTGGTGATGAGCGTGGCGATGGGGCCAATGACCAGGTAGCCAAGGGTGACGGTGACGGTGACGACGATCAGCGGGGTGAAGAACATCTTCATAGAAGCGGGCATCCACTTCTTAACCCAGTGCTCGAGGGTAGAGCCGAACCAGATCATGAGCAGGATGGGGATAACGGAGCTGGTGTAACCCGAGGCGGGCATGATGAGCGGCAGGCCCAGGAACGTGGTGTACCAAGAGAAGGTACCGGCAAAGCCGAGCTCGACGGAGCCGACAACCTCACCCGAGGTCAAGGCAACCATGGTGGGGTACACCAAAGCAAAGGCGATGGCCATGCCGTTGAACTCGCTCATCTTGAACTTCTTGGCCGCGGTAAAGCCAAGCACCACGGGCAGGAAGTAGAACATGCCGTCGGCGACGGTGTAGAGCAGCGTGTAGGCGCCGTCGTTAGCAAAGCTCGGGACCAGGAAGGTAGCGAGCGCCAGCAGGCCCTTCATGATACCGGCAGCGGCGAAGGTGCCGAGCATGGGGGCGAAGATGCCCGAGATGAGGTCGATGATCACATCGGTAACGCCCTTGGGAGCGGCATCGTCGTCATCGGCGTCGACGGCGCCGCCGTCGCTAAAACCGCCGGCCTTGAGAACGGCGTCGTAGACGTCCTCGACGATGTTGCCCACAACAACCTGGTACTGGCCGTTGGCGTGCATGACCTTGATGACGTTGGGTAGCTCGGAGATTGCCTCGTCATTGGCCTTCGACTCGTCCTTGAGCTTAAAACGAACGCGGGTAATGCAGTGTGCGACGCATTTGACGTTGGACTTACCGCCAACCAGCTCTACGATCTGGGCAGCAAGATCGTCGTATTTACCTGCCATGATCTGTCCTCTCTTTTCCAAATTTCGACAAAAATATCCCCTACCGCGAGCCGGTACCTTGCCCGCAGCTAGAAACCAAAAAGAATTGTTGCGATTGCCGCCGGGCTGGCGGCGCGTGTTACTCGGGCTGCGAGCTCGATCGCAGACGGTTGATATGCATCATCAGATACAGGAGCTCCTCGTCCGAACAGCTCTGGTTGAACTCTTTCTCGAAGACGCGGTTGATGGCGTAGGCGCACCGGTAGGCCTCGGGAAAGTCGCGGGCGGCCTGCATGAACAGCGAGGAGTTCTCGGTCTGCGTGCAGTTGCCTTTAACAAGGCG
The DNA here is from genome assembly GCA_018365375.1 of Collinsella sp. Taxonomy (GTDB): domain Bacteria; phylum Actinomycetota; class Coriobacteriia; order Coriobacteriales; family Coriobacteriaceae; genus Collinsella. The sequence continues at coordinate 13,708 of JAGZKE010000008.1, forward strand.
ACGGACCAAAAAGCGCAGGTGCGCAAGAAAGCGAATGTAGCTATACGACGCCGTGTCGAGCGAGCAGCCGAGCTGCTTTTCCACGGAATGAGTCACCTCGTCGAGCACGCGGGTGCTCTTCATGATGAAGTCCATGTCCTTGGCACGGCCCATGCCGTCGACCTCGGCGTTGACGATGTGGAGCGCGATGCTCGTAGCCTCGTTTTGGCCGAGCACAGCCCCGGTGTGTTTTTGCACGATGGCAAGTGCCGCCTGGCCAATCTGGAGCTCGCGCGGGTAGATGAAGGCCACCTCGTGCTCGAGCGGGTTGGGCGCGTTGAGCTGGTCGTCGTCGCGCTGGACGGCAAACTGCAGGTGATCTGCCAGGATAAAGGGAAGGCCGCCGGACAGCTTGCAGCCGAGCTGCTGCGCCGCGAAGCAGGCGATATCGCTTGCCGCGAGCAGCACGTCATCGGGAAGGGTGCCGACCATGTCCTGCAGGCTCTCGGGGACGTTATAGAATTTGCGCTGGATGAGCGACTCGTCGGAAAGCTCGTAGGGCATGTCGTGGAAACCGATGCCCTTGCCAAAGACAACAACCTCTCGGCCGTCATCGCTGGCGGCGAGAGCAACGTTATTGTTGATCTTCTTTAAAATGAGCATGAAAAAACTCCTCGGACATCGGCGCTAGACGACGGGGCGCTATTCCTCGTCTTTTATTATGCGCAAGTGATGCCTCCCGAGGAGTAACAAACTTGTAAGCACGGGTGTGATTTGCACGAAACTTGCACGCCGCGTAACCCCAGTCTACGTGAAAGTCCGCCGAACGGTAGAAAAACGCCCGCGAACGGCAAAACCACCACAAAGGAGACTGGCCCCTTTGTGGTGGTTTTAGCGACTACTCGCGTGGGATGCCGTAGGGGTTGTAGAGGTCTGCAAAGGCAAACGTGCTGGTAGTAGGGTCAAAATCGAGCTCGAGCACACAGCAGTTGCCGATACGGTTCTTCATTTTGAGCGGATCCACGCCCACGGTGCGCATGACCTGAGCCACTGCGGCGCCATGGCCCACGCACAGCACGCTCTCGTGCCCGGGACGCTGCATGAGCTCGGTGATGGTCGCCATCATGCGCTCGCGAAACTCAACCTCGCCCTCACCGTCATACTGCTTATAAAAATCACCGTAGGGCAGGCGCGGATTCAAATCCTCGCTCGCACCCTCAAACTTGCCAAAGTTCCATTCCTTAAGGCCTTTGACGCGCTCGTAAGGCTGACCGGGAAATGCCAGCTCGAGCGTGTCGCACGCGCGCTCGGATGTTGAACTGTAGGCATGGTCGAACGTAAGGCCGCGTTCGCGCAGCGTCGTGCCCACGGCCTTGGCCTGCTCGATTCCCAATTCGGTAAGCGGCGAATCACACCAGCCCTGCTTACGGCGAAGCAGATTAAAAAGCGTCTGACCGTGGCGCATAAAGCACAGCTTTGACATGGAACCTCCCTGGAAAGTGTTTTCCTATGCGATTATGGCACCTTAAAGCAGCTCCGAGCCAAAACCACCACAAAGGTGCCTGGCCCCTTTGTGGTGGAAATGACGTTTGCCCAGATAAAACCTGCCGAAATAAACCTGTCCCTTTTTGGCAGGTTTTAGGCCAGATGATCTTGGATCAGATCACAAATGGCTCGGGCATCGTTGATGTTGATGGCTCGGGTCGCAAAGCCGGCGTCGAAGGCCTGACGCGCCAGGGCCTCGTTGCAGGCAAGGGCCAGCGTGTGACCGTCGACCAGGTCGAGCGAGCTCTTGCCGCGCAAACGGTCGACACCCGATCGCGCGACCACGATGTTGTCGAAGCCCTCGGTCTTGTAGCCCTCGATGATCACCACGTCGACATCGTTGTAGCGCGACAGCAGCTCGCGCGCGGGCATCTCGTCCTCCTCGCGCGTGTCGGCGTACTCCGCCCAGCGCGTGGCGCAGATAAGGCCCACGTGCTTGGATCCGGCCTGGTGATGGCGCCAGGTGTCCTTAGCGGGCACATCGATATCAAAGCCGTGATGCCCATGATGCTTGAGCGAGCCCACGCGCAGGCCGCGGCGAGTGAGCTCGGCGATAACCTTCTCGACGAGCGTGGTCTTGCCCGAGTTCTGGTAGCCGATAAACGCGATCGCTGGGACGGCCGGAGCCGGAGCTGCGGGCGCGACGGCGACAGGTGCGCTTGCGAGCGTGGCACCGTCAGCGGCCACGGCCTCAACAGCAGCAACCTGACGCTCGGCACGATCCCACACGCCCGAGCGGCCGCCCTCCTTGCGCAGCAGGCGCACGTCGACGATCTCCATACCGCGATCGACGGCCTTGCACATGTCATAGATCGTTAGGCACGCAGCGCTCGCGCCGGTCAGGGCCTCCATCTCGATACCCGTCTTGCCCGTCACGCCGGCCGTAACCAGTACGTGAAAGCCAACCTGCCCGTCCGCGCGCGCCGGCGCCCAGCCCTCGGGCACGTCATCGGCCGGCGTCCCCGCCGCAGCGATGGGCGCAATGTCGCACTTGCTCTTGGTAATGAGCAACGGATGGCACATGGGGATGATGTCGCTCGCGCGCTTGATGGCCATAATGCCCGCCACGCGCGCGCAGGCGAGCACATCGCCCTTTTTGGCGCGGTCCTGCAGCACCATGGCTTGCGTCTCGGGGTGCATGAGGATGGTGCCCTCGGCGATGGCAATGCGATGGGTCTCGGCCTTGTCGGACACGTCGACCATGCGTACCTCGCCCTTGGCATCCACGTGCGTCAGCTCATCGCGACGGGCGTCGCGGGCGGGCTCGGTGGCAGCACTGGCAGTCGGCTGCGCGGGCACGGCGGCGTTGCCTGTATTCGCCGCAGCCGTGGCTTTGTGGGCAGACATCGCGGCCCTGCGAGCGGCCTTGGTGGCATCGGCGTACCTGCTCTTGGCCATATGATCATCCTCCGATTTGGGACATAAATCGTTGCGTGCCCTCAATTATCGCGTGTTCCTGCGGTTTGTGGGCCACGGCATCGCGCCAAATCGAAAGTACCTGCATATCATCACCACGGCGCAGGGCATCGCGCACCGAATACTCGGCATCGCTGAACAGGCACGGACGCACGCTGCCATCGGCCGTCAGGCGCAGACGGTTGCAATTCGCGCAAAAATGGTTGGACATGGCGCTAATGAAGCCGACCGTTCCCGCCGCGCCCGGAAAGTGCCAGTAGCGCGCAGGGCCCGCGCCGGCAGGAGCGTCGTTGATGTCGAGCGGCTCGAGCTCGCCCAATCCCGTCGCGGCGGCCCCGGCATTGATGCGCGCCCGCAGCTCGTCGCTCGGCACGGTATCGCTCGCGTCCCACAGCTCGGGATTGAGTGTGGGCGCATGCGGGTCCACAGCGCAATGCGAACTGGTGCGCTCGTCGCCAATGGGCATGTATTCGATAAAGCGCAGGTGGATGGGGCGGTCGAGCGTGAGCCGTGCGAGGGCTGCCACATCCTGGTTGAGTCGACGCACGACAACGCAGTTGACCTTAACGGGCTCAAAGCCCCAAGCCAGCGCCGCGTCGATGCCAGCCATGGTCTGCTCGAGTCGACCTAGACGCGTGATCTTTCCAAACAGCGTAGGGTCGAGCGTATCGAGCGAAATGTTGACGCGGTTAAGCCCGGCATCTTTGAGCTGCGATGCCAGCTTGGGCAGCAGGGCGCCGTTGGTGGTAAGCGAGATGTCCTCGATCTGCGGAATCGCGCGGATGTCGCGAATGAGCGGAATGATGCGGCGGCTGACCAGCGGCTCGCCGCCCGTCAGGCGCACGCGGCGAATGCCCTCCCCCGTCACCAAGCGCACAAAGCGGGCGATTTCCTCGGCGCTGAGCAGCTCGTCGTGCGCGCGGGGCGCCACGCCATCGGCCGGCATGCAATAGATGCAGCGGAAATTGCACTTGTCGGTAACGGCAATGCGCAGGTAGTTGATGTCGCGGCCAAAACCGTCATGTTGCACGTGCCCGTCCACGCAGCCCTCCCTCACGCGGCGTTTTATTCTTCGGAAAACATAATACCCCACGAGAGAATCATGCCGACACCCGTACGACAGGACAGGTCGCTTCGAGCAAAACGGACTTTCCAAGCCCATCCTCAGCATACAAACCATCACAACATTCGATGCTTTTCCCGATTTTGGCAAAAAACGTCGAATGTTGTGATGGTCTGCCTGCCCACGGCGCCCCGTAGAAGGGCCGGAACGCCCCTAAAGGCCGCCGTCCCAGTGCCGAATCACGAATTCCCGCAGGTCATTCTGCCGTTTCTGAAACGCCTCGCTTCGGTCGCATTTGAGACCCATAGCGAGCGCAATGGCATTCATCGCCCGGTGCAATTGCAGCTGATGGGCAAACTGAGTCCCAGTGAGGACGATCATCCTAAAGCCCAGTGCGCTCAGCACGGTCATACGCTCCGCGTCCGACACACTGCGCTGCTTATCAAGATGGTCCGAGCCGTTGTATTCAATCCCCGTGCCGCTCGCAGGTGCATATACATCGATCTCGAAATACCCAGCCTTAGCGAGATATTTGAACTCGTTGGGAACATCGACCCGATGGTTGAGCTCGACCCTGGTGTACCCGAGCCCGCCCTGGGAACGCTTCGCGACGACCATGATTGCGGCGGCCGTCTCCATGGGCGACCGCGCGCCATCGTGCACACGTCTGAGCACGGCAGCCGCACGTGTAGCCCCCTGACGAGATCGATTCTCATCGCAATAAGCGATCAAGTCGGCAACGGTATACCTCTGCCCCATCTCGATGTAATCGCCTGACGACAAATGATTCAAATGGTATCGGGCGCAGATTTCGTAGCCATATTCCAGCTGCTCGGGCTCACTCATCCACGAACCTGCCTGGACAAAGCACATGGCCTCATCGACCACCAAGAGACCCTCTGCCACCTCGATAAGATGGCCTGGAGGTACCGGCGCCCCAAACACGTGGCACCTAAATCCAGCCGGCGTCGAGCGCTCAAAATCGAAGTTGACGAGCGTGTCGATATGATCGAGCTCTTCTCGTGGAATACCGAGCGCAACCAGATAGTCGGCAACGATCCCGACTGCCGTTGAAGCCCTCAGCCCCTTGACATCGAGTCCCAATTTGGGCAGGCTCGCGGTCGGCTCCGCCTCGTTAGCAAGCGAGTCCTCATCGTATAGGTTGCTTGCTCGCGAGAGCGGCTCGGACGGGCGCGCCACGTTGTGGTACAGCCAGGCAGTCTTATGGGACAGGACGATCGGCAGGTCCATGAGCCCTCCAATGGAGTCGGATAACCAACCTTATTCCCCTGCTCGCGGATTCGCACACCTTTACATGCAAGTTAGTGATTCCACCCGATCGGATGACAGAAAAACCATCACAACATTCGACGGTTTTCTCGATATTGGCAAAAAACGTCGAATGTTGGGACGGTTTGAGACGGGGTGAGGGGCATGTAGAGCCAAAGCACCGTGCCCGAACGGGTTAATCCAGCTCTTTTAAGCCATGCGCCAGCTGCCAGTACTCGCCGTGCTGGGCGAGCAGCTCTTCGTGCGTGCCGCGCTCGATGATGCGGCCGTGTTCGAGGACCATGATGGCGTCGGCGTCGCGGACAGTGGACAGGCGGTGCGCGATCATAAACGTGGTGCGACCGCGCATGATGCGGTCCATACCGCGCTCGATGAGCTTTTCGGTACGCGTGTCGATGCTCGAAGTGGCCTCGTCCAGGATGAGCACCGGTGGATCGGCCACGGCAACGCGCGCGATGGCGAGCAGCTGGCGCTGACCCTGCGACAGGTTGGCGCCGTCGGCCGTGACCGGCGTGTCGTAGCCTTGCGGCAGACGGCGGATAAACGAATCGGCGCAGGCGGCCTCGGCGGCGGCGCGCACCTCCTCGTCGGTCGCGTCGAGCTTGCCAAAGCGGATGTTCTGCGCAATGGTGCCGCTAAACAGGTGCGTATCCTGCAGCACAATGCCGAGCGACCCGCGCAGACTGACCTTGGCGATGTGCTTGACGTCGATGCCGTCGTACGTGATCTCGCCGTCATCGACCTCGTAGAAGCGGTTGATGAGGTTGGTGATGGTCGTCTTTCCGGCGCCCGTCGAGCCCACAAAGGCGATCTTTTGCCCCGGCTTGGCAAACAGGTTGAGGTCCGTGAGCACGCGCGTGCCCGGCACGTAGGAAAAGTCCACGGCATGGAAGCGCACGTCGCCGGCAAGCGGCACCAGGCCGGTGACAAGCTCGGTGCCGTCGGCCGCCACCGCACGACCCGCATCGTCGACTGAGGCCACGTCGTGCAGATGCCCGTACGCGCCCACGCCACGGCCCTCGGGAATCTTCCACGCCCACGCGGACTCGCCCGTCTGCACCAGCTCCACGCAGCCCTCGTCCACCTCGGGCTGCAGGTCCATCGCAGCAAACAGGCGCTCGGCACCGGCCAGCGCGTTGAGCAGGAAGTTGCCCAGCTGCGTGAACTGGTTGATGGGCATTGCCGCCTGGCGCACAAAGACCAGGTAGCTCGCGAGCGCGCCCACGTCGGCCAGGCCGTTGATACAGAGCATGCCGCCCGCCACCGCGACAATCGCGTAGTTGGCATATCCGATCACCACGGTCATGGGCACCATCGAGTTGGCATAGGCCTGCGCGGCGCCACCGGTGCGGCGCAGCTCCTGGTTGCGCGCATCAAAACCGGCCACGTTGGCCTGCTCGTGGTTGAAGACCTTGATGACCTTTTGGCCCGAGACCATCTCCTCAACGTATCCGTCCAGGTCGCCGAGCGATGCCTGCTGGGCGGCAAAGAAGCGCTTGGAGCGAATGCCCGAGTAGCGCGCGTACAGCACAATGGCCGCGTCGCACACAAGCGTGATAATCGTGAGCTGCCAGTTGAGGATGATGAGCATGGCCGTAGTGCCGATCACCTGGATCGTCGCCTGAATCACATTGGCAAAGCTGTTGTTGAGCGCCTCGGAGACCGTGTCGACGTCGTTGGTGAAAAAACTCATGATGTCACCCGAGCGCGTGCTATCGAAATAGCTGAGCGGCAGCGTCTGGATGTGCGCGAACAGGTCGCGGCGAATGTCGGACACCACACGTTGGGCCGCGCGCACCATAATCTGCGAGTAACCCAGGGCCGAGAGCACGCCCGCGGCGTAGATGGCGGCCGTAAAGAGAACCTGCTTGGTGAGCAGCTCCTCTCCACCCGTGGCCAAGCCGTTGACGATGGGGCGCACCATATAGGTGCCGGCAAGGCTCGCGATGGCGGCAATAGAGGCGAGCACGCCCACCGCGAGCAGCGAGAACTTGGCGTGGCCCATATAGCTGAGCAGGCGGCGGAGCGTCTGCCCCAGATTGGCCGGGCGGGCCTGAGCGGATGTCTTAGGCATGGAGCTCACCTTCTTTCTGAGCCTGAAGCGATCCATCGGGGACGGAGGAAAACGGATCGTCCGCATCGTCGTCACCGTCGTCCGTATCCCCCGCGAACTCCATCTGCGAGGCGTAAATCTCCTGGTAGATGTTGTCACCCGCCAGCAGCTCCTCGTGCGTGCCCACGCCGTGGACACGCCCGTCGTCCAGCACCACAATGCGATCGGCATCCATCACGCTCGCGATGCGCTGGGCGATGATGATCACAGTCGTATCGGGAATCTGCGCGATATGCTCGCGAATCCTGGCATCAGTCGCCATATCGACCGCGCTGGTCGAGTCGTCAAAAATAAGCACGCGCGGCTGCTTGAGCAGCGTGCGCGCGATGCACAGGCGCTGCTTCTGTCCGCCCGAAACACCGGCGCCGCCCTGGCCCAACTCACCGTCGAGCCCACCGATGCGGTCCAGGAACTCGTCCACGCACGCCGCACGGCAGGCACTCAGCAGCTCCTCGTCGGTGGCATCGGGCGCGCCCCACTGCAGGTTCTCGCGCACGGTGCCCGTAAACAGCACGTTCTTTTGCAGCACAATGCCCACGGCATCGCGCAGGGCGGCCAGGTCGTAATCGCGCACATCGCGCCCGCCCACGAGCACGGCGCCCTCGGTCGCGTCGTACAGGCGCGCGATGAGCTGCACGAGCGAGCTCTTGCCCGAGCCCGTGCCGCCGAGCACGCCCACCGTGGAGCCCGGCTCGATGCGCAGGTCGATATGCTCGAGCACGTCCTCGGCAGCATCTGCGCGGTACTTAAACGACACATTGCGGAACTCGACACTTCCGTCGGCCACTTCGTGCACGGCCACGTCTGCCGCAGGCGCTTGGATGAGCGATTGCTCGTCGATCACGCGCGAAATGCGTTCCACGCTGGCGAGCGCGCGCGTGAGCAGCAAAAACACGTTGGAGATCATCATGAGCGAGTTCATGATCAGCAGCACGTAGCTCATAAAGCCCGTGAGCGAACCCACGCCCAGCTCGCCGGCGATAATCATGCGCCCGCCAATCCACAGGATCGAAATGGCGGCCACGTACATCGACAGCTGGAACACCGGCAGGTTGAGCACGGCGTTGCCGAAGGTCTTCGTCGCCGTGTGCGCGAGCTCGGTATTGACGGTATCGAATTTGGCCTCCTCGTGCTCGGCGCGCACGTATGCCTTAACGGCGCGCACGGCGGTGAGGTCCTCCTGCACCACACCGTTGAGGTGGTCCATCGAGGTCTGCAGCTGACGGTAGAGCGGGCTCACGCGGTAGGTGATGATGCCCAGCACAATCGCCAGTACGGGCAGGATAATCGCGAAGACCGTGGCAAGCGGGCGCGACAACACCAAGGCATAAACCAGACCGACAATGAGTGTCACCGGTCCGCGCACCATGGGACGGAAACCGTTGCCGATGGCGTTTTGGATGACGGTGATGTCGGTGGTCATGCGCGTGACGAGCGAGCTGGCGTCGTAGTTGTCCAGGTTGCCAAAGGCGAGCGTCTGGATCTTGCGATACTCGGCCTCGCGCAGGTTAGCGCCCAAACCCGAGGCCACGCGAGCGGATGTGCGGGCATACCCTAAGCCCAGTACCAGCGAAAACGCGGCGCACACGATCATGAACGCACCCTGCAGCAGCATGTAATTGACGTCGCCCGTGGGCACGCCCACGTCGATGATATTGGCCATGATGACCGGGATAAACAGCTCGAGCGCGGTCTCGACCGAGACGAACATCACTCCGAGTATGGCATCGCGACGGTATGCCCCCAAATAGGAAAACAAGATTTTGAGATTGCGCACGCAGGTTCATCCCCCATCAAACGTTGTTCGCAAACGCACGTATTATTGCGCGCCGAGCGATGGTGTCAAGTGTTCCGAAATCGATTTCTATAAGGCCGGCGCAGGCGCTAAGCCCGCGCGGCGCGCGATCGTATTCAAACCGAAATGATTGAAGGCAAGAATTTTTCGCCCCACCGGCAACATGGACCTTGACTCTACAATCGTTGTAGGGTTTTCACTACACTGGTACGTAAACGACCCAAGCCAGAAAGCCCTGCCCATGGAACATGACCTCACACGCGGCAATGTCCTCAAGACCATCGCGGTCTTTGCCCTGCCTTATATGCTCTCGTACTTTTTGCAGATGCTCTACGGCATGGCCGACCTGTACATGATGGGGCAGTTTAGCGGCGCCGCCGGCATCACCGCCGTGGGCAATGGCGCGCAGGCGCTCTATATCATTACCGTGACGCTCGTGGGCCTGGCCATGGGAACGACGGTGATCGTCGGCCACGCCGTGGGCTCGCGCCGCTTCGACCGCGCCGAGGCCGCCATCGGCAACACCATTACGCTCTTTATGGGTGTCTCGGTGGTGCTGGCCGCTGTCCTGCTCGCGCTGTGCCCGCAGATCGTGGCACTCATTGGCACGCCGGCCGAGGCAGTCGAAGGAACCGCCGCCTACCTGCGCATCTGCTTTGTCGGCATTCCCTTTATCGCCGCGTACAACATTCTTTCGGCCATCTTTCGCGGCCTGGGCGATTCGCGCTCGCCCATGTACGTGATTGGCGTGGCATGCATCATTAATATCGCGCTCGATTTTCTGTTTATCGGCCACATGGGGCTCGGCCCCGTGGGCGCGGCGCTCGGCACGGTGACCGCCCAGACGGCCAGCGTTGCCCTCGCGCTCGTGTGGCTCAAGAGCCGCCGCACGAACATCCACGTTAAGCGCAGCGACCTGCGCCCCCAGCCCGAGGTGCTCGGCAGCATTCTTAAGATCGGCGTGCCCGTGGCCGTGCAGGACGGCTGCATCCAGGTGGCGTTTATGTTTATCACCGTCATCGCCAACCACCGAGGACTCGTCGACGCCGCCGCCGTGGGCCTGGTCGAGAAGATGATCAGCTTCTTGTTCATTGTGCCGAGCTCCATGGGCGCCACCGTCAGCGCACTCACGGCGCAAAACGCCGGCGCAGGCAAGGGCGATCGTGCACGTCAGGTACTCAAAGATGCCATGACGATCTCGGTAGTGTATGGCTGCCTGATCACAGCGCTGATGTGGCTGGTGGCGCCGGCGTTTATCGGCTTTTTTGCCAAGGACGCTGCAGTGGTCGCGGCCGGTACCGGCTATATGCGCAGCTACATTTTCGACGCAATCTTTGCCGGCATCCACATTTGCTTTAGCGGCTTTTTCGCTGCGTACGGCAAGAGCTACATCGGCTTTGCGCACAACGTGCTGGCCGTGGCGCTCATTCGCGTGCCGGGCGCGTGGCTGCTGTCGAACGCCTATTCCAACACGCTGTTTCCCATGGGCATCGCCTCGCCGTGCGGATCGATTTTGTCGGTGGTCATCTGTGTTGTCGCGTTTACCGTGCTCAACCGGCGCGGGGCTTTTGACAAGTTGGTAGCGTAGCGGGGCAACGCGAAATCGCCCTTATCGACGACATCATCAGCGACGACCCGGCGACCCAAGTGACACAGATCACGGTACCGGTTGCCCCGTCCAAATAAGAACCGCCCGGAAGGCACCATGCTTTCCGGGCGGTTCTTCAATTTGGCTATCGATGCACTAAGCCTGGGGCACCTCACCAGTCGCAAGAATCTGCTCGAGTGCGTCCTCATCCAGCACGGGTACGCCCAGCTGCTCGGCCTTGGTGAGCTTGGAGCCCGCTTTGGGACCGGCGACCAGGTAGCTCGTCTTCTTTGAAACACTACCCGAGACCTTGGCACCAAGCACCTTGAGCGCCGCGCCCGCCTCGTCGCGGGTGCGGTTGACGAGCGTGCCGGTGAGCACGAAGGTCAGACCCGCGAGCGGCTGTGCGTCGGCGAGCTCGCCCGCCACGCCGGCGTCGGCTGCGGCTTGCGCGTGCGCGGCGCCCAAGTCGACCTCGAGTGACAGACCCGCCTGACGCAGGCGCTCCAGCACGGCAAGGTTCTCGGGCACGGCAAGGAACTGCTTGACGCTCGCCGCAATCTTGGGACCGATGCCCTCGCACTCGGCGATGTCCTCTTCGCTCGCCAAGATGAGCTTGTCAATCGACAGGAATCGCTCGGCGATGACCTCGCCCACGCTCTTGCCCACGTGGCGGATGCCCAGGGCAAACAGCACGCGACCGAGCGGCTGGCTCTTGGACTTGTTGAGCTCGGCGATGATTTTCTCGGCCGTCTTGAGGCCCACCGGAATGGGGTCGCCCTTCTTGACGCCCTTTTTGCTGTTGGAGCTGGCGTACATGCGCCCCGTGTCCAGGCCGGCGATGTCGTCGACTGTGAGCTGGTAGAAGTCCGCGACATCGTGGATCAGGCCGGCGGCGATCATCTTGTCGACAATCTCGTCGCCTAGGCCGTCGACGTCCATGCAGCCGCGACTCACCCAATGGAGCAGGCGCTCCTTGAGCTGCGCGGGGCAGTCGATGGACACGCAGCGGTAAGCGACCTCGCCGTCCTCGTGGACCACGGGGCTACCGCACACGGGGCAGACCTCGGGCATGTGCCAGTCGACCGAATCGGCCGGGCGCTTGTCGAGCACCGGGCCCACGACCTCGGGGATCACGTCGCCCGCCTTATGCACGATGATGGTGTCGCCCTCGCGCACGTTTTTGCGACGGATCTCGTCGATGTTATGCAACGTGGCGCGCGCGATGGTGGAGCCGGCGACCGTCACCGGGTCGAACTCGGCGACCGGCGTGAGCACACCGGTGCGGCCCACCTGGATGCGAATTTCGCGCAGGACGGTCTGCTTTTCCTCGGGCGGGAACTTAAAAGCAATGGCCCAGCGCGGCGCGCGGGCGGTAAAGCCCAGGTCGAGCTGCTGTTGGAAGCTGTCTACCTTTACGACCACGCCGTCGATGTCGTAGTCCAAGTCGCCGCGGTGCTCGAGCGCCTGGGCACAGAACTCGTGGACCTCGGCCGGCGTGGCGCACCGTGCCACGTTGGGATTGACGCTAAAGCCGGCGCTACGCAGCCAGTCGAGAAACTCGCGCTGGCTGTGGACGTGCAGCGGGTCGGTATCGGCGATGGCATAGATAAAGGTGGCAAGATCGCGGCGCGCCGTGACCTTGGGATCCTTTTGGCGCAGACTGCCGGCGGCGGCGTTGCGCGGGTTGGCGAAGGAGTCGCGCCCCTCGGCATCGGCCTCGTCGTTCAGGCGCACAAAGCTGCCCTTGGGCATATAGACCTCGCCGCGCACCTCGATGGTGCGCTCGCGGTCAGCGCCCATGTGGGCGAGCGCCGCCTCGGACAGATGCATGGGCACGTCCTTGATAGTGCGCACGTTGAGCGACACGTCCTCGCCCGTGGTGCCATCGCCGCGTGTGGCTGCGCGTACGAAGGTGCCGTTTTGGTAAGTAAGCGCGACGCCCAAGCCGTCAATCTTGAGCTCGCAGGTATAGGTGACGCTACCGGCGCCGAGCGCATCCTCGGTGCGTTGGAGCCACGCGTCGAGCTCGTCCAGATCCATGGCATCGTCCATGGAATACATGCGCGCCATGTGCGTGACCGGCGTAAACTGCTCGCTCACGTAGCCGCCCACGCGTTGGGTGTAGCTGTCGGGCGTTACCAGATCGGGGTAGGTCGCCTCAATTTCCTGCAGCTCAACGAGCATTTTGTCAAAGGCGGCGTCCGTGATCTCGGGCGCATCGAGCATGTAGTAGCGATAGGCGTGGTAATCGAGCTCGTGGCGCAGCTCGGCCGCACGCGCTGCCGCCTGGGCACGGGCATCGTCCGGTGCAGCGGTATCCATGCTCGTGGGCGTTTCGGTATCGATGTCCACGCCGTCACCAAACAGGCTCGATTGCTCCATAGCGGCACTCCTTCGCTCGATTTCAAACGGATACAAGAGTACCACCGGTCGCAACGGGGCCGAATAGCCCTTTCGAACCGCACCGAATCGGCAGCCGCCAGACTGGGGTGGATCGCGCGATCAACTCATGCCCTTGCCATTTCCAAATGATCCGGTTTCCTCCGTCCCCAACGGATCGATGAGAAAAGAGGGTGCTGTCCCGCATTGACGGGACAGCACCCTCTGGCTTCGGTATGTGCGAAGCGGCTCGCTAGTAGCCTTGGCCGTAGCCTTGACTCTGGCCCTGGCCCTGCTGGCCCAGCAGCTCCTCCAGATACTGGCGCAGCTGCTCGTCGGTAATACCGCCGTTGCCGGTGTCGGTCGAACTGTCGTCCTGCTGCTGGTTCTGCAGCTCCTCGTCGGAGCCCAGCTCGACGGTGACCTTTTTCTCTTCCTTGCCGCGCATAAGCGTGATCTCGACCTTCTCGCCCACCTCGTGGCTGCGCAGTGCGATGATCAGACCATCGGCGCTCGTGATTTCGTCGTCGCCCAGCTTGGTGATGACGTCGCCCTCTTGGATGCCAGCCTTGGCGGCGGGACCGTCCTCGACGACGCTCGCCACATACGCGCCGCTATCGGTGCTCAGCTTGTTGGTGCGGGCGTTGAGCGCATTGACGCTCGAAAGCGTAGCGCCCATGTACGGATGCACCGGCGTCTTGCCGTCGATAATCTGGTCGGCAATGTTCTTGGCGTAGTTAACCGGAATGGCAAAGCCCACGCCCGAGCTGGAGCCCGAGTAGCTCTCGATGAGCGAGTTGATGCCCACGAGCTCGCCGTTGTCGTTGACGAGCGCGCCGCCGGAGTTGCCCGGGTTGATGGCAGCATCGGTCTGGATCATGTTGGCATAGATGGTGTTACCGCTGGTAGAGCTCATGGCCGTGGAGCGATACAGCGCCGACACGATTCCCGTGGAGACAGACTGCTCGTTGCCGAACGGCGAGCCGATCGCCATGACCCACTCGCCCACGTTGAGCTTGGAGGAGTCGCCGATCTCGATCGGGGTGAGCTTGGAGGCGTCAGCATCCTTGAGCTTGATGACGGCGAGGTCGCTCGAGGCATCGTTGCCCACGAACTCAGCCTCGTAGGTGGTGCCGTCGTCCATGGTCACCACGTACTGGTCGTAGCCGTCGACCACGTGGTTGTTGGTGAGGATGTGGCCCTCGGTATCGAGCACCACGCCCGAACCGACGCTGCCCGAGCTATCCGACTCATCGGCAGACTGCGAAAGCGAGCCATTCTGGCTACCGCTCGAAGTGGCGGTGATGGAAACGACGGAAGGCAGGGCCTTGGCAGAAACGGCCTCGGCCAGCGTGGTGTCCTCGGAGTCGATGGTGATTTTTTGCGTCGATGAACCCGAAGCACCCGCCGTCACGGCGTTCCTGCCGCCGCCGACATCGAGCGTGCCGCTCATAATGAGCGCAATGACCAGCAGGGCGCCGCAGGCACAGCCGGCGAGTGCCGTAATAAAGATCGGCAGCTTTTTGGTTTTGGTCTTGACCACCGTGTGCTTGTTTACAACCTGCTGGCCGCCCAGCGGCTTGCCGGTCTGTGTGTCGTAAGCCTGCACGTAGGGAATGTTGCCGCCGGCAGGCGTCGACTCCACCTGCACGCGCGGCTGCTGCTGGGTCTCGCCAGCGTTGCCCGCATCCTGAGGACGCTGGGAATCGTTCTCGCTCATGGCTGCGATCCTTTCGTCTAATAACCAAAGGCCCGCCAAACATGTGGCGGGCCATCATTGTTCACGTTGAGTTGTACCCCAAGCTGGGCAGTCCCGAGCACTAGATGCCAAGATTTCAGCTTTGCTTAAGTAATGACATGCTTATAGGCCAATTCGTTCTATGCCGTCATGTCTATTCGATATAACAGTCGATAGCAAAGCTATATGTTGAATCGTTAATGAAGTCCGTTATCGTCGCGCCCATGCCTGATCCGCACGTCCACTTATCCTTCTCCGCATCGTATGGCGTTGGCCCCCACCCCGTTTCATATGATGCTTCGCTTTCTGCGAAGTAGTTCATCACATATTTATCTTTCTGCATGAGCGCATACCAAGCGTTTGCATACATCACAAGCGGATCGGTTTGGACTATCGAGTACTTTCCGGAACGAATCTCAATTTCTGTTTTATCGTTATAATAAGCGACTGTGAGCTCAATCTTGGCAAGCAGCGGCAACGTTTCATCTGATTCCCTCTGGATTGTTATGACATCACCGGCCATAGCGTCGGCAGACACAGTTTTGCTCTCTGGCGTGAAAATAGTCTCTCTGCTTCTTGTTCGCGTTTTTTCATTGCCATTTTCATCTCTGACCACCGTGTCGACCACGAGCGTCAATCGCTTCTGAGCGTCCGGCAACTCCACGGCTTCTGCCATCCCGGCTCGCATCAAAATAGGAGCCCCCGCCATCAGACCTAAGAACTGCTTTCTATCAATCATTCTTCATTCCCCTTGTCTACTTGATTTGACTTTCTCAGCTGAATGGGGATACAGAACAGTCCCGTCAAGTTCCTTATCTTCCACAAAAACTAGAATCCATTTATCACCTGCTTTCAACCCTGAGACATATCCGGAACTTGACTTACGGCGCATATCGATTCTCTTACGGCAACCACTTGGCATAAGCGCCTCAAATTGCCCGTTATGAACATCCGATAGAGCACGCACCTCGACTGCAACAACCGTGTCGTTTTCTCCCCCATTAGTCGCCCTTAACAGAAAGAAGCTCGCTGCGGTGAGCAAAGCAAAGGAAAGCACCAATAGGAGCATTGCCCTTCGAATGAACTTGTCGCCGTTCACGAGTACAATCAACCCTTGCAATATGTGCCATCGTGAGACGTGTAAATTGATACGTCATATGGAAGAAACTGTAGCTGGTTTGTCCATCCATTCCAAACAACAAGCAGGTACTTCTTGGCATTCGAGTATGTGTTATGCATTGCCACGTAGCCCACAACTGCCATTGCGTGCCCGCTGCCATTTGACCGGAGCCTTCCAGAGAAAATACTCAGATTCCCCGAGTCGGTATTCACCCTAAAGGAATCCCATGACGGATACCAAACGAATGACGTCTCAAGCTCCTTGCCTCGTCTTGCACAAAACTCCTTTAAGGCCGGAGCGGGTTTGTCAGGAGAAGTCTTGCCTTGAGTAAAGTACAGACCAGTCGCTTGATCATATTTCTTTCCTCCTTCTTCTTCCCATGTCCCCGACAGCCTCCAAAGCTCCGAGTATAAATCGGACAATTTAAGGCGGTTCAAAGTCACATAGTGACTGCTAACTGCAAACATTGCCGAAACAGCGCAAGCATAAGTCCCCGTTTCTTTGATAACTTCTGTTTGCGTTGGCGTTATTATTCCCGAAACCGTTTTGCTCGCATCAACAACATATCCCTGTTTATACAAATCCTTGGCAGATACAAAAACGTCATCGAAATGTTCCGGCGATCCGCTGCGATTGCCTCCCAAGGACAATTTATTTGGTACTTTTTTTCCACTTGCGTCTAAAACAATGTTTTTATCTAAGTCGGCAACGCCAACAGTTAGCTCGTCAATCTTTAACGCAACGACGTTATCCGAGGATGCGAGGAGTGCAATTTCTTCGCTTGCACTCTCGATAGGTAAAAGAGCGTTCGGAGCCAAGCAGTATTCGCTGATCCACCAAGATCGCTCTGAATCAAATACGACGTAGCCATAGTTAACGTCATCCCGCTTCGCACGAACGATATACCCGATTGATTCCCCATCGGAATTCACCATTTTTACTGGGTCACAAGCGGTCACCGGCTCATCCGATACATCATCAAAGAAAGCCTGCGCTTGCTCCACAGCTATTTGCGGTGTGACACGGACCAAGTCGTCGTCTCCAAAAACCAACCTTGGAGACATCAGGGCGGCAAGCAACACTATGAATCCGACAATCACCTTTCTCGAATAACGCATTTCTTCCTCCATCCGTGTAGTAGGGAGATACGGTAACTAAATGATATTCGCTAGATAGTGTTATACGTTTGATATTGTTTTTACTGACACACTTTTAATCGGTGAAAGGTCTTCTTTTCGCCCTAAACGAGAAAAGGGTACTGGAGAAATCTCCGGTACCCTCACATTGCCCTCTATTTACTTGCTAGTCCTTAAACAGATAGCCCACGCCGCGGACGGTGGTGATGTGTGCCGCGATCTGCGGGCCCACCTTGGAGCGGATGCGTCGGATGTGCACGTCGACGGTGCGCGTGCCGCCGCAGTACTCAAAGCCCCACACGCGGTGCAGCAGCACCTCGCGGCTGTAGGCACGGTTGGGATGCGTCGCCAAAAAGCTCAGCAGCGAGTATTCCATCAGCGTCAGGTCGATGGGCTCGTTATCGAGCGTCACCTGGTAGGTAGCCAGGTTGATCTCGAGGTTATCGATGTTGAGCACATCGTCGGCGGCGACGGTCTCCTCCTCGCCCATCAGGCGCTGCGCGCGAGCCTTGAGTTCGTTGGGCGTCGCCGTGGGGCATACAAAGTCGGCATGCGCGTGATTCGGCAGACGCAGGGTACCGAGCGCCTCGTCGTCGACGATCACCAGCATGGGGACGCCGCCGCGATCGTCAAGCCACTTGGCAATCTGATCGATGCGGTCGCTGCGGATGCCGTCGGAATCGAGGATCAGCAGGTCAAAGTCGTGCGCCGCAGTCGGCGAATCGGGGGTAGCCAGGCTCACCTCGACACCCAGGGTGGTCGTCAAGCTGCGGGCAAACTCGTGGAAGCGCGTCGTGCGCGCCATGAACAGGGCACTCTTTTCGGACATATCGGCCTCCAAGGAAATGAGCTCAATCGTACTGGAACAAGCCAGCGCGATCAGGAGTTCGCCAGGTAGTGCTTGATCTCCCACTCGGTGATCGTGGACTCAAACTTATGCCATTCGTCGCGCTTCTTTTTGAGGAAGAAGCTGTGGATGTGCTCGCCGAGGGCATCCTTCATAAACTGCGAGTCCTCAAACACGTCGAGTGCCTCTTTGAGCGAGCGCGGCAGCGGCGTGTAGCCGGCCTCGAGCATCTGACGGTCGGTGAGCTTGAGCGTCTCGGCCGTTGCCTCGGGCGGGAGCTCCAGCTTGCGCTCGATGCCGTCCAGGCCAGCCGCCAGCGTGACGGCGTTGACCAGGTACGGGTTGGCCATGGGGTCGGGACTGCGAAGCTCGATGCGCGTGGACAGCTGCTTGCCGGGCTTGTAGACCGGGATGCGGACCATACTCGCGCGGTTGCGCAGGCCCCACGTGGCGTACTGCGGCACGGAGTCGCCGCCGGTAGTAATGCGCTTGTAGGAGTTGACCGTGGGGTTGGTGATGGCGCTGATCTCGCGTGCGTGCGCCAGGATACCGGCCATGTAGTGTTTGGCGATGTCGGAGAGATGGTATCTCTCGTCGTCCTCGCCCCAAAAGACGTTGTTGCCGTCGTGGTCGAATAGCGACTGGCACAGGAACATAGCACTACCGTCCTCGCCTGCCAACGGCTTGGGCATAAAGGAGGCGTGGCAACCGCTCTCGTAGGCCTGCTGCTTAATGATGAGTTTGGCCGTGGTGATGGCGTCGGACATGCTCAGGGCCTCGGCGTGGCGCAGGCTCATGCCGTGCTGCGAGCGGCCGGCGGCGTGGAAGGTGTACTCCACGGGCACGGACATCTTCTCGAGCGTGAGGACCGTGTTGCGGCGCAGGTCGCGAGCGGCATCGCTCACCGAAAGATCGAAGTAGCCCACGTTGTCGAGCGGCTCGGGGGTGTGCTCGTCGGGGAAGTAGTAGTACTCCAGTTCGGCGCCCACGTTAAGCAGATAGCCAGCCTTCTCGGCCTTGTGGAACATGCGGCGCAGGGCATCGCGCGGGTCGCCGGCAAATGGCTTGCGATCGGGAGTGCACACGTCGCAGAACACGCGGGCGACGCCGTTGTGGCTCGGGCGCCACGGCAAAATCTGGAAGGTCGAAGCATCGGGAAACGCCAGCATGTCAGCTTCCTCGGGCGTGGCAAAACCCTCGATGGCGGAGCCGTCAAAGCCGATACCCTCCTCAAAAGCGACCTCGAGGTCCTCGGGGCTAATGGCAAAGTTCTTGAGGCGGCCGAGAATGTCGACAAACCACAGACGCACAAAGCGGATGTCACGCTGCTCTACGGAGCGGAGTACGTAATCGATGTTCTGCTGGTTCATGTCGCTCCCCTTTCTTTCGGGCGGGTTTCGACTGGTCTATATCGCAGATACTATCGCAGAAAAATGTTTCCGCAGGGTTAAAGCGTATCAAGCGCTCAAAAAACGTGCGCGAACAGGCAGTTGCGAACGAGTGACTAGCGCGAGGTCGATGCGCGGTGCTCGATGTGGCCGGGGATCTCGATGCGTTTGGGCGCCAGCTTTGCGGCCTCGCCCACGGTGGTGGTAACGACGTCGATGCGCTCGGAGAGGCGCTCGACTACGCACTCGGCAATGGTAAGGGTGTCTTGCGCGGCCGCGGTGACGCCGCCAAAGAGCACGTGGTTCCAGGGGCAATCGTCAAACGTCGCGATTTTGAGACCAGCCGGCAACGAAGGTCCCAACTGTGCCAGCGCCTCGGTCAGACGCAGGAAAACCAGGCCGTTGACGGCAATGAGGCCGAGCTTTTTGCCGGCATAGTCGCGGATGGTCTCGTCCAAGCGACCAACGCCCGTGGCACCGCCATCGGCCAAGGTGACAACCTCGCCGGCAAGGCCGCGTCGCGACAGCTCGTCAGTAAAGGCCTTGGCGCGCTCGCGACGGACGGGGCTGTCGTCGCTTGCCTCGGTGAGCAGGCACAGGCGCTCGCTGCCCGCAGCAGCCAGGGCGTCTACCAACCCGGCGACCAGCTCACGGTTGTTAGATGTCACCAGATCGACACCGCCGTCGGCAACATCGCGGTCGAGCAGCACAACGGGCAGACGTCCCGCTGCCGCGGCGATCGCCTCGTCATTACCTCCGCAGGTGTTGACGACCAGGCCGTCCACGCCGGCATCGATAAGTCTGGTGAGCGACTCCGCTTCCTTAGCGGGGTCGTTGCCACTAATGGCCGTCATAAGCGAGCAGCCGCGCGCGGCGGCACTGGCGGAAAGTCCTTCGAGCATGGCGCTCGAGAACGGGTTGGCGATGTCGGCCAAAATCACGCCGATGAGGTTGGTGCGCGAGCTGCGCAGATTGCGCGCGGCGGCACGCGGGCGATAGCCGGTGCGCTCGATAACCGCCGCGATGCGAGCACGGGTTTCCTCGGTCATCTGCCCGGGGCGGTTGTTGAGATAGCGCGAGACCGTGGCCGGGCTCACGCCCGCCTCGGCGGCAATGTCCTTGATTCTCATCTGCGCCATGGCGCACCCCGTTTCCCAATTGTCAGCAGTCTGAGCCATTTTAGGCATTTTTTTAAAAATCTCGCTTGCAAAACGCTGTAGGTGAGTATACTACAACTCGAAACGAAACCGATTTCGTAAATCGATTTCGGTGAGCGTTGGCACGCAGGTGCAAAGACGTACCCTACCGTCTTGGCATCTGCGTGCCAACGCCATATCAAAGGTGTACGCACGAGCAAGAAGGAGCTACGCGACCATGGGTAAAACGGTTCTTACCTTCGGCGAGATCATGATGAGGCTATCGCCCAAAGACCATCTGCGCATTGAGCAGGCGACCGAGTTTGATGTCCGCTACGGCGGCGCCGAGGCCAACACCGCGCTTTCCCTGGCCTACCAGGGCGACAAGGCCGCTTACGTCTCCGTTGTCCCGGCCAACCGTCTGGGCGAGTGCGCTCTGCGTTCGTTGAAGGTCTACGACGTCGACACCACGCGCGTCGTGCGTCAGGGCGACCGTCTTGGCTCCTATGTGTTTGAGGTCGGCGCCTCGCAGCGCGGTAACGGTTGCGTCTACGACCGCAAGTACTCTGCCATCAACATGGCCAAGCGCGACGTCTTTAACTGGGACGAGATCCTCAAGGGCATCGATGTCTTCTATTTCTCCGGCGTGACCCCCGCCGTCTCCGATGAGATGGCTGCCGCCTGCAAGGATGCCCTCACCGTCTGCCGCGCCAAGGGCATCACCACCGTGTGCGACGTGAACTATCGCGGCAAGATGTGGTCGCCCGAGAAATCGCAGGCCACCATGAAGGAACTCCTGCCGCTCGTCGACATCTGCATCGCCAACGACGAGGATGCGCCTGCCGGCCTCGGCATGACCTGCGTCTCCGGTTCCCTTGCCCACGGCATCGAGGAGCGCGACACCTACGTCGAGATGGCCCGCCAGATCTGCGCCGAGTACGGCTGCAAGAAGGTCGCCTCGGTCGTCCGCAACATCTCCTGCGTCGAGCGCTCCATCTGGATGGGCATGCTCTTTGACGCCGAGAGTGGCGAGCACTGGTTCTCCCCTGCTCACGACGTACACGTGCTCGAGGGCGTTGCCGCCGGCGACGCTTTCAACGCCGGCCTCTTCCATGCCCTCATCAACGACTTTGACCCGCAGGACGCCGTCAACTATGCGATTGCAGCCTCGATCCTCAAGCTCACCATCAAGGGCGATTCCAACTTGGTGACCGCAGGCGAGATCGCAGCCGTGGCATCCGCCGCCGACGGTGGCACCCGCGTCGCGCGCTAGTCCGTCTCCATTCCGCGGGCCGCAGCTTTCCAATCCCATACCCCTGCGGCCCGCTCCCCGATTCCTCCGGTCGGGCAAAACCACCAGTCCCATTCCGGTTTTGTCTGGCATTCCCTACATGACTGCTCGAGCAGCCGGTTTTGGAATTGCTTGAACCCCAAGCAGTGCCTCCGATAACCAATCCAAAATCGGCTCCTGACCAGCACATTTGGTAATCACGCGCCCATGCGCGCCACACATCGAAAGGAACATCATGTTCGATCAGTTCTACACCACGCTTGAGTCCCTGGGCATCGTGCCGGTCGTTGTGCTCGACAAGGTCGAGGACGCCGCCCCGCTCGCCCACGCTCTTATGGCAGCTGGCATGAAGTCCGCCGAGGTCACCTTCCGCACCGCCTGCGCCGCCGAGTGCATCGCCGCTATGGCCGAGGCCGAGCCCGAGATGTGCGTTGGCGCCGGCACTGTCCTGACCGTCGAGCAGGTTGAGCAGGCCCGCGCCGCCGGTGCCAAGTCCATCGTCTCCCCGGGTTACAACGAGGACGTCGTGAAGCATTGCATCGACATCGAGCTGCCCGTCCTTCCCGGCACCGTGACCCCCTCCGAGGTCACCGCAGCCGAGAACCTGGGCCTCAAGGTCACCAAGTTCTTCCCCGCGTCCCAGTATGGCGGCCTGAACACCATCAAGGCCCTCGCCGCTCCGTTTGTCGGTCACCGCTTTATGCCTACCGGCGGCGTGAGCACCGCCAACGTCGAGGAGTACTTGAGCTCCTCCGCCATCATCGCCTGCGGTGGCACCTGGATGGTCAAGCCGGCCCTGTTTGCCGACGGCGACTTCTCCAAGGTCGAGCAGATCGCCCGCGAGGCCATGGACGTCGTCAAGAAGGTCCGCGGCTAGGTTTAGCTCTCTATCGTGAAAGGGGGCGTGCCCTAGACCTCGCCCCCTTTCTTTTAAAGCGGCTCGGAAGCGCGCCGTTTCCGTCACGAACAAGAACCAAAACCGTCTTGTATGCTGATAGAACGTGACGGAAGCGACACGCCCCCGAGCCGCTTTGTATAATCGGCTGGCAGTCGCGCTCAACTGAGCCACTTCGGTAAAAGCCGAGCCATCAAAACAGCTGCGGCGCCGTCTGGAGGAATGGACCTTTGCTTCCGGTCTTTTCCTCCAAGCGGCACCGCATCTTTGTGCCCCGGTCACACCCCAACGCAGTTGCGGTGAAATAGGGACTGTTTGCGCCACCTAGGTCACAAAACAGTCCCTATTTCACCGCAACTTATATGGGGATTGATTAGATGAACGAGTCTTTGGACAGCTCAAAATAGTCGGGATGCAAGGCGATAACCGGACCTTGCTCTTCGGGCATCAGGTGCAGGTGCGTCTCTGCCAGATAACTCGCCGCATCGGTATCGCCCCTCTTAATGGCCTCGAGAATCCGGCGATGCTGCCGACGAATCGGCTCCCAATCCAGATCCTGCGACACCATACGCAACCAGTTGTATCGCTCAAAATGCGTGTTGATGCTCTTCATCCAATCCCACAACATGTGACGACCGGCAATTTCAAAACATGTCTCATGGAACAGGTTATCCAGGTCAAAGAAACGGCGCGTTTCGCCATGGTCGAGCGACTCGGACTCGGTAAGAATCTGCTCAAGCCGCTGCTTTTGCTCGGGCGAGGCGGCCGAACAGCATTTAATAAGCACGCTTCTCTCGAGCTTCTCGCGCAAAAAGCAGGCGTTTTCGGCGCGTTCCATGCTGATCTTAGAGACGTAGGTGCCGCTTTTGGGACGCGTTTCCACCAGCTCCTGCTCACGCAGGCGCACAAAGGATTCGCGAATGGGCGTGCGCCCGATTCCCGTCTCCTTTTCCAGACCAATCGCCGAAAGGCGCGTGCCGGGCTTGAGCTCGGCATAGATAATCTTGGAGCGCAATGCGTTGTACGCCTGATCTTGCAAGCTCTGATAATGCTGGTGTTGTTCCATAAAGCCCTCGGATGAAGCTCACGGTTTGTCGAATATCACCACGTAATACTATCGCATCGACACGCCCCAGCTCCCAATCAGTCTTTTTGGGACGGGGTTCTTTTGGCTACCCTGACCCGCAGATCGGCCCCCTTGCCACAAAAGTGGCCTATCTACTACGTTAACACGGATAGCCTCGACCATACCGAAAACCGTGAAAACAAAACCGCAGGTAGACAGCTTGTCGATTTTCGAAAAAGCCGACTATGGTTGACCCCTGCGGCTTAAACGTAGTAGATAGGCCCTATTCGTGGCACAGCACTACTCCATCCCAAATTGGCACCCCGAGCCCTCGTGAGTTGCCAACAAGCTGTTCGCCCAGCGCTTTATCCGCGCGGCATTTGGAAAATAGCACCACCGCAAAACCCGCAAGTAGCGCTTACTTTGCTATATCTCACTATACTTTGCTATATCTTGCTATACTTTGCTATATCTTGCTATACTTTGCTATATCTTGCTATATCTTGAGCAAAGGTGGCTCACATGCAAACAAACCCTTTTAAGCCCACAGCAGGTAAAACACCTCCCACGATTATCGGCCGCGAAGATGTGCTCGAAGAATTCAATGAGGGCCTCGTCAACGGGCCTGGTGCCCCGGGGCGCCTAATGCGCATAGCCGGCGTCCGTGGAACGGGCAAGACGGTCCTCCTTGACGAGTGCTCACGTTTGGCGCAAAGCCATGGCTGGACGGTCATAAAAGAGGTCGCAACCGAGGGACTTTGCCAGCGCATTCTCGAACAGCTGCAGCCCAAATTCCAGGCAAAACACGCCAGATTTGAGCCCACCGTAGCTGGCATATCCATCGGCAGCATAGACATTGAGCGAATCGGTCCATCGCTACGCGACGCCATGAGACAGACAATATCCAAGAATGAAAATGGCCTGCTCATCACTCTCGACGAGGTTCAAGACGCAGAGCTCGATGAGGTCCGAACGCTCTCCATTGCGATTCAGCAGGTTATCGGCGAAGACCTTGATATCGCCTTTGTTTTTGCGGGGCTGCCTTCGATGATTGAAAGCATCATCAACGGAAAGACACTTACGTTTTTGCGCCGTGCCCTCCCCTTTGACCTGAAGGCTGTGGCAGTAACCGAAGTGTCGTACTCCCTCGAGGAAACCATTGAAGCGTCTGGCATGGAGTTGCAACCAGGTATTGCCGGCCAACTTGCCGAGGCAACGCAAGGTTATCCTTTCATGATCCAACTCGTTGGATACTACGCATGGCAGTTGGCAAGACGCGCACATACACCGATTATTGGAGAAGAAGAAGCCGAGCGCGGCATTGCAACGGCACGCGAACGCTTCTGCGCCATGGTGATTGAGCCCGCGCTGCAGCGCATTCCGCCCACGTGCATCGCTTATCTGCTGAGCATGGCGTCTTTGGGGCAGACGAGCTCGACCAGCATGGTTGCCGATGCCCTAAACAAAACGCCTCAACAGGTGAGCTCCGTCCGCAGCCGCCTGTTAAGAGAATCGATTATCGAGGCTCCTTCGTACGGCAAGGTCTCATTTGCCATCCCCTACATGCGCGACTACCTCTGCGAACACAAAGCCGAACTGGAAGTTGAACTGTAGAAACGACAACTGCCCTGCAAGACGAAAACCGTTCCAGGAGCACTTCTTTGCCAACGCCACCGACGAGGCCATCATCGCCAAGGTCAAGGAGCTCCTGGGCCCTAATCGGACTATCTGCGCCTTCCCGTCGAACGCAGGCGGCGGCTGCCCAACACACAGGGCAGCCGCCGCTTTTTGCAATCGATTGGTGCAAAGGGGTTGACTAGAGTTCGCAGGCAACCTTGTAGCCGTCGCCGATGGCGTCGCGGATGTTGCCGCACTTGTTGGCGTCGCCCAGCACGTGGGTGGCAACGCCGGCAGCGGCAAGGTCGTCGGCCAGTTTGGTGTTGGGACGATAGCCCATGGCAAGCACCAGCGTATCGGCACCGGCGATGGTGTGGGCCTCGCCGTCCTTCTCGTAGCTGATAGTGTCCTCGGTAATCTCGGTCACCTTGGCCTCGGTCAGCACGTGAACGCCCTTGGAGAGCATGCGCGTGATGAGAACCGCGCGACCGGCACCACCCTCGTTGGCGGCGAGCGTCTTGGTCATCTCGATAACAGTGACATCGCGGTTGGCCGGCGACAGGTCGTTGACCAGCGGGGCCAGGTAATCTGCCGTCTCGCAACCGACGGTGCCGCCGCCCACGATGACGATCTTCTTGCCCGGGAAAGCCTTGCCACCCAGTAGGTCGTCAGCCGTCATAACCTGCTTAAAGCCCTGCATGAAGGCCGGAGCGATGGGCTCGGCGCCATAAGCCAGGACGACCTCGTAGCCCGCGTAGTCACGCTGAATGTCCTCGGCAGTAAGCTCGGTACCAAAGACGCACTTCACGCCCGACTCGGCCAGACGACGATACTGATACTTGATCACGCGGGTGAGTTCCTGCTTTGCCGGCGGAACGGCTGCGATGCGCATCTCGCCGCCCGGCTCATCCTGCTTGTCCACGAGCACCACGTTATGGCCGCGCTTGGCGGCAATGTAGGCTGCCTCCATGCCCGCAGGACCAGCGCCCACAACCAGTACGTTCTTGGCCTCGGCGGCAGGCTCGTAGCCGGCCTCGTCGCGCTCAACATCGGGGTTGACGGTGCAGGAGATGCGCTTGCCAAACATAATGCCGTTCAGGCAGCGCAGGCAGCCAATGCAGGGGCGGATGTCGTCGGCGTTGCCGGCAGCGGCCTTGTTGCAGAACTCGGCATCGCACAGATTGGCGCGGCCCATCATGCAGATGTCGGCAGCGCCGTCCTCGATCAGCTCCTCGGCGATCCAGGCCTCGTTGATGCGGCCGACGGTGGCGACGGGAATGTTGACGTGCTTTTTAATCTCGCGCGAGCAGGCGGCGTGCGAGGCCTGCTGGGTACCGGCAGCGGGAATCGCGGAGCCGCGCTTGATGGTGGTACCGCCCGACACATGAATCATGTCGACACCGGCCTTCTCCAGGCGACGCGAGACGTAGATCATGTCGTTGAGGGTCAGGCCGCCATCGGTGTACTCATCGCCCGAGATGCGGACGTCGATGATAAAGTCCTTGCCGCAGCGCTCGCGAATCTCGGCGATGACCTCGAGTAAGAAGCGCATGCGGGCGTCGAGCGAGCCACCATACTCGTCGGTACGCTTGTTGTAGAGCGGAGTCAAAAAGCCGCCGAGCATGCCGTGGGCGTGTGCCGCATGGACTTCAACGCCATCGACGCCAGCCTTCTGCATACGAACGGCAGCGTCGCCAAACTGATGCGTGAGCTCGTGAATCTCGTCGACCGTGATGGGGCGCGGTGCCTCGCGGGCATAGGACGGGCCCACAAAAGACGGAGCGATCAGGCGCGGCGTGCCCGGAATGTTAAAGGCCATGTAAGCGGGGTGGAAGAGCTGCGGCATGATCTTGCAGCCGTACTCGTGGACGGCCGCGGCGAGCTTTTCCCAGCCGGGGATAAACGTATCGTCGTAGCAGCACATGTCACCCGGCAGATAGGTATAGGTGGGCTCGACC
Source organism: Collinsella sp. (assembly GCA_018365375.1). Lineage (GTDB taxonomy): Bacteria > Actinomycetota > Coriobacteriia > Coriobacteriales > Coriobacteriaceae > Collinsella. Next base: position 41,071 of record JAGZKE010000008.1, read on the forward strand.
GTCACGACCTCGGTGATGATCAGGCCCACGCCGCCCTTGGCGCGGGCACGGTAATGATCGACCAAATCGTCGGTCACATAGCCATGATCGGCCAGGTTCGTGGACACCGGCGGCATAAAGACGCGGTTCTTGACCTCGGTCGTACCGACCTTGATCGGGCTAAAGAGCATCGGGTAGGCGGATGACTCCATACAGGCTTCCTTTCGTTTGAGCCGCTCGGCGGCAGTTGCTAACGTACCTATCGTATCAGTAACCGCGCAGCACCCGACCGCACGCGCTTCCCCAACTTCTGCTCGACCCACAAAAAGTTGCGGTGGAATACGGAGTAGATAAGGCCTTTGACAGCCAAAACAGTCCGTATTTCACCGCAACTGATGGGCGGGGTGGAATTGAGGGCTCAGATAGTCAGTCACGCCCTCATCCGCCACTCCCTCACCTACAGCGCGCCGTCCAGCATAAGGTTCACCTTGAGCACGTTGACCGTGGGCTCGCCGAAGACGCCCAGGAATCGGCCTTTGGTGCACTGGGCGATGATCTCGCGCACCTCACCTTTGCTCTTGCCCGTGGCCTTCGCCAGGCGCGGGACCTGGTACTCGGCGGCATCCGGAGAGATCTCCGGGTCGAGGCCTGAGCCGGAACACGTCACCAGGTCGACGGGCACAGCGTCCATATCGGCATCGGGGTTGGAGGCGCGAATCTTCTCGACGCGCGCGTCCACAAGCTGCCGGTACTCCTCACTCGCCGGGGACAAATTGGACGGGGTGCCGTAGGCCATGAGCCCACCGTCCTCCCCCTCGACGATAGTCACGTTCTGGATGCGGCCCCACATGTGGTCCTCATCCTCGAAGTTCTGGCCGATCAGCTCGGAGCCCACGATCTTGTCGTCGACCGTAATGAGCGATCCGTTCGCCTGGTACGGGAACGCAACCTGGGCGATGCCGGTCACGACGAGCGTATAGCCCAGGCCGCAGACAACGGTAAACAGCGCGAACACGCCCAGTGCGCGCGATGCAACACCTTTGAACATACAAACCTCCACTTACATAATGCCGCAGAACGCGAGCAGCATGTCGATGAGCTTGATGAATACGAACGGGGCAACGATGCCGCCCAGACCCCACACGAGCAGGTTGTGGGTCAGCAGCTGTCCGGACGGGACCTCGCGGTACTTAACGCCCTTCAGCGCGGCCGGGATCAGCGCGACGATAACGAGCGCGTTATAGATGATGGCCGAAAGAACCGCGGACAGCGGGCTTGCCAGACCAAGGATGTTGAGCGCGCCAAGGCCCGGGTAGATCGGCGAGAACAGGGCCGGGATGATAGCGAAGTACTTCGCCATGTCGTTGGCCACCGAGAAGGTCGTGAGCGAACCGCGGGTCATGAGCAGCTGCTTGCCGATACGCACGACCTCGATGAGCTTGGTGGGGCTGGAGTCGAGGTCGACCATGTTGCCGGCCTCCTTGGCAGCCTGGGTGCCCGTGTTCATGGCCACGGCGACGTCGGCCTGGGCCAGAGCGGGCGCGTCGTTGGTGCCGTCACCGGTCATGGCGACCAGGTGCCCCTCACGCTGGAACTCGCGGATCTTCTCGAGCTTGCCTTCAGGGGTGGCCTCGGCCAGGAAGTCGTCAACGCCGGCCTCGGCGGCGATTGCCGCGGCGGTGAGCGGGTTGTCGCCCGTCACCATGATGGTCTTGATGCCCATCTTGCGCAGGTCGGCGAACTTCTCCTTAACGCCGGACTTGATGATGTCCTTGAGGTACACAACGCCCAGCACGCGACAGTTCTTGGTCACGACCAGCGGGGTGCCGCCGGCCTTGGCGATGCGCTCGACGGCCTCGTCGCACTCCTGGGAGAACACGCCGCTAGCTGCCTCCACATAGGTGCGCACGGAATCGGCAGCGCCCTTGCGGATCTCATTGCCCTCGTAGTTCACACCGGACATGCGCGTTGCCGCGGTGAAGGGGATGAACTCCATACCCTTATCCTCGAGCGTGCGACCGCGCAGACCGAACTGCTCCTTGGCGAGCACGACGATGGAACGACCCTCGGGGGTCTCGTCGGCCAGCGAGGAAAGCTGGGCGGCATCGGCCAGCTCCGCGGGATCGACGCCATCGACCGGGATGAACTCGGCGGCTTGGCGGTTACCCAGGGTGATGGTGCCGGTCTTGTCGAGCATGAGGATGTCGACGTCGCCGGCGGCCTCGATGGCACGGCCGGACATGGCCAGCACGTTGGCCTCGTTCAGACGGCTCATGCCGGCGATGCCGATGGCGGAAAGAAGGGCGCCGATGGTAGTGGGAGCCAGGCACACGAGCAGCGCCACGAGCGTGGTCACGGCCGTGGGGTTGTCCATGCCGTTAAGGCCGACCGAGAAGCAGGAGTAACAATACAGGGCCAGCGTGACCAGGATAAAGACGATGGAGAGGGCCACCAGGAAGATCTCCAGAGCGATCTCGTTAGGGGTCTTCTTGCGCGCGGCACCCTCGACCATCGCGATCATCTTGTCCAGGAAGCTCTGGCCGGGCTCACTGGAGATCTTGACGATGATCCAATCGGACAGCACCGTGGTACCGCCGGTAACGGCAGAGCGGTCGCCGCCGGCCTCGCGGACCACGGGGGCGGACTCGCCGGTGATGGCGGACTCGTCAACGGAGGCAGCGCCCTCGATGACGTCGCCATCGCCGGGAATCTGCTCGCCGGCGCGTACGATCACCAGGTCGCCGCGCGTAAGCTCGGTGCCGGGAACGACGGTGAAGTGTTCCTTGTCCTTAACGGACTCGATGCGATGGGCCTCGACATCCTTCTTGGCCGCACGCAGGGAATCGGCCTGAGCCTTACCGCGGCCCTCGGCAAGCGCCTCGGCGAAGTTCGAGAACAGGTCGGTGAGCCACAGGATGACCGCGATGGCGACCACATAGTAGGTGGGCACACCCGCGTCCTGCACACCGAAGATGGAAGCGACGGCCAGGACGGAGGTCATGACGGCGGAAAGCCACACCAGGAACATGACCGGGTTTTGAATCTGGACGCGAGGATTCAGCTTGGCAAACGAGTCGCGGACCGCGCGGCCCATCATGTCTTTTTGCATAGTCATAAATCTGCGCCCTCCTTTACGCAATCATCTGGAAGAACTCGGCAACGGGGCCAAGCGCCAGGGCCGGGAAGAAGCTCAGGGCACCGATCAGCAGAACGATGAACACGAGCAGGAATACGAACATGCCGTTGGTGGTAGACAGGGTACCGGCGCTCTCGGCGACCTTACCCTTCTTGGCCAGCGAGCCGGCGATAGCCAGCGTACCGATGATGGGCATGAAGCGGGCGAACAGCATCTCGAGGCCGAGCATGACGTTAATCCAGGGAATGTTGCAGTTCATGCCTGCAAACGCCGAGCCGTTGTTGCCGCCGCATGAGGTGAAGGCATACAGCACCTCGGAGAAGCCGTGCGCGCCACCATTGTTGAGCTGGTCGGCAAGACTGGGCACCATGCAGGCGATGGCCGAGCACACCAGAATGGCAAACGGAGTTGCCAGGCACAGGACAACTGCCCAGCGCATCTCGCCCGGCTCGATCTTCTTGCCCAGGAACTCAGGCGTGCGGCCGACCATAAGGCCGGCGATAAACACCGTGAGGATGGCGAAGCCGATCATGCCGTACAGGCCGCAGCCCACGCCGCCGAAGACGACCTCGCCCAGAGCCATCTGGAGCATCTGGACAAAACCGCCCAGCGGGGTGTAGGAGTCGTGCATGGAGTTAACCGAGCCGTTGGAAGCAGACGTCGTGAAAGCGGACCAGGTGGAAGAGGAGGCGATACCGAAGCGGCTCTCCTTGCCCTCCATGTTGCCGCCGGCCTGGCCGTCGGTCATCTCGATATTGACCGCTCCGCCATCGGCCAGCTGCGGGGTTCCCGCATGCTCGTTGACGGCGATGATGCCGGTGAAGATCACCAACAGGATGAACATGGCGGCAAAGATAGCCTTGCCCTGCTTGGTGTTCTTGACGCCGATACCGAAGGTGAAGCAGCAGGCGGCCGGGATCAGCAGCAGGCTGGTCATCTCGATGATGTTGGTGAAGGCACTGGGGTTCTCATACGGATGGGCGGAGTTCACGCCGAAGAAGCCGCCGCCGTTGGTGCCGGACTGCTTGATGGCGACCTGAGGAGCCGCGGGGCCCTGGGGCAGGAACTGCTCGGTGACCACGCGCGCGCCCTCGACAACCTTGCCGTCGACCTTGACCGTGTCGCCCTCGATCTGGGCGCCGTCGATGACGCTCCAGCCGCCGTCTGCATTAGGCTGGACAGCGACGGGCTCTACGAGCTCGGCCTTCTGAGCCGGCTGGAAGTTGGAGATGACGCCACCGGCAGCCAGGCAGATGCCGAACACGAGGTTCAGCGGGATGAGCACATACAGGACGGTGCGGGTGAGGTCGACCCAGAAGGAACCCAGACCCTGCTCCTTGACCTGACGGAAGCCGCGGATCAGCGCGAACATGACCGCGATACCGGTGCCAGCGGAAACGAAGTTCTGCACGGTGAGACCCATGAACTGCACAAGGTAGGACAGGGTGGTCTCACCGGAGTAGGACTGCCAGTTGGTGTTGGTTATGAAGGAAGCAGCCGTATTGAACGACAGGTCCCATGACACACCCGGCAGGTGCTGGGGATTGCCTGGCAAGAAGGACTGAAGCGCCTGGAGTGCCACAAGAGCCACGAGGCCGATCCCCGAAAAGACCAGCACGCTCACCAGATAGCGCCTACACCCCATCTGTTCTGTCGCGTCGATGCGAAGCAGACGATAGACGCCACGCTCCACAGGAGCAATCACAGGCGACAGGAACGTATGCTCACCATCCATGATATGGGCCATGAACCGACCGAGCGGAACGGCCAGGACGACGAGCACGGCAAAGTACAAGATGTACTGAATCGCAGCGTCCATAGTTTACGAATCACTCCTCATCAGAATGTAGATGTAATAGATAAGGAGTCCAATGCAGACGACTCCGATGATGGGAATGAGGATGTTCATTCACCGCCCCTTTCACGCGCGGTCCGATGTCTCGGACGTCTGCTCTCGCAAGCGTCTGGGGACAGTAAACGCTTCTAGGGATTAAAGAGGCGTGAGGGCTGGGGCTCACGACCTTAAGATGCCGTAAAGATGCAGGTAGAAAGCACTATTGCTGCTGCAGTGCGCCTATACTCGACCTCGCGAACATACAGTGGCGTCCTCACCGCGTATGCACGCATGGACAACACTTCAGAAAGGCTACGCTATGCAGCGCGACGCATCGGACACTCGCGTCAATCCAGACCTCATCCTCAAGGCAATTGAGAAAGACGAGGTCGCCGATGACGCTCGAACCAGCCGGGGACACCTCAAGATTTTCTTTGGCTACGCTGCTGGCACGGGCAAAACCTATGCAATGCTTCAAGCCGCCCGCGCCGCCAAGCGGCGAGGTGTCGACGTCGTCGCGGGATACATCGAGCCGCACGAACGTCCGGCAACTGCCCATCTTGCACAAGGGCTTGAGAACGTGCCCTGTAAACTCATCGAGCACAACGGCATTGCGCTCAGCGAGTTCGATCTAGATGCGGCTATCGAACGCGCCCCTCAGCTCATCCTTGTCGACGAGCTCGCCCATACGAATGCGCCGGGGTCTCGCCACGACAAACGCTATCAAGACGTCGAGGAACTTCTACATGCGGGCATCGACGTCTATACGACCGTGAATGTTCAGCATATCGAGAGCCTAAACGACATGGTTGCATCCATCACCGGCGTTGTCGTGAGCGAACGAATCCCCGACCGTATCTTCGATGATGCCGACCAGGTCGAGCTCGTCGACATAGAGCCCGAAGACCTACTTGAGCGCCTTCGCGCCGGCCTCGTCTACCGTCCCGCACAAGCCGACCGAGCGCAACAGCATTTTTTTACCGTCGAGAACCTCACCGCACTCCGAGAAATCGCGCTGCGCCGCTGCGCCGATCGCACCGGCCACCTCACAGACGCCACACGCGTGCTGGGAAACCGTGACTACTACACCAGGGAGCGTATCTTAGTCTGCATCTCCCCGGCGCCGACCAATCCCCGCATCGTCCGTGCCGCCGCACGCATGGCGAAAGCGTTTCGCAGCGAGCTCGTCGCCCTGTTCGTAGAGAGCCCGCGCACGCAAGCCATGAGCGATGATGAGCGCGCCAAGCTTGCAGCCAATATCGCCCTAGCCGAGCAGCTCGGAGCGCATATGGAAACCGTCTATGGCGACGACGTCGCGTTTCAGATCTCCGAGTTCGCGCGCCTGTCGGGTATTTCGAAGATCGTCATGGGGCGCACGGGCGAGCGTAGCAGCGTCCGTCAGACCCTCTTCGGCCGCAAATCTCTCGTAGAACAGCTCATAACATTCGCCCCGAACCTCGACATTTACATCATTCCAGACCAGTCGACTCCGCCCTCCCGGCCCAAAGGACGCCGCCGTGCGCTCGCCCTGCAGCCGCCCAGCAGCCGAGACGTGCTTCGCACGCTGGCCCTCTCTCTTGTCGCCACGGCGATCGGCACGGCTTTCCGCCATCTGGGATTTGCCGATTCCAGCATCATATCCCTCTATATCCTCACGGCCCTGCTGACCGCCGTCACCACGACGGGGCGTATCTGCACGATCGTATCGAGCGTACTCTCTGTAGTGCTTTACAACTTCTGCTTCGTCACGCCTCTGTTTTCGCTCGCCAGCTACGACCGAAGCTATCTGGTCACGTTCGGCATCATGTTCGCTACCGCTATGGTCGCCGGCGAGTTAACTGCGCGCATCGCCAACAACGCCCGCACCTCCGCCGAGAACGCATTCAAAACGCGTGTACTCCTCGAAACGAACCAGCTCTTGCAGCAAGCCCATAGCGCGGAGGAGTGCGCCCGCGTCGCCATGAACCAACTCATCAAACTGCTAAAACTCGACGTGGTCTTCTACACCGCCGAACATGGCACGCTCGGCAAGACGCTCTATGAGTCCGCTGGCACCGAAAACCGATCCGCGTCGCTGTTCACCGACTACGAGCGCGCCGTTGCAACCTGGACCTACACCAACAACAAGCGCGCGGGCGCAAGCACGCGGACCCTGCCTGAGGCGCGCTGTCTCTACCTCGCGGTTCGCACCGGCGACAAGGTATTCGGTGTCATCGGCATCGACCTGGAGGGGCGCGAGATCGAAGCCTTCGAGCATTCGATCGTCCTATCTATCGTAGGTGAATGCGCCTTGGCGCTCGAAAGCGACCGGGCGGCGCAAGAGCGCGAAGAGGCTGCGGTCTTGGCGAAAAACGAGCAGCTGCGCGCCAACCTTTTGCGCTCCATCGGCCACGATTTGAGGACACCCCTCACGGCTATATCCGGATCTGCGGCAATCCTTAGGAAGAGCGACGAGAAGCTCAGCCTCGAACAACGCTGCGATCTTGCCGATGCCATCTACGACGACTCCCTCTGGCTTATCGATACCGTGGAGAACCTCCTCGCCATCACACGCGTCGAGGACGGCACCATTCGCCTCAACTTAACATCCGAGCTTATCGACGAGGTCATCGAGGCCGCCCTCAGCCATGTCGCCCAAGCATCGCATGGACGCGCCGTCACCATCGAGCACACTGACGACATCCTGCTGGTACGCATCGACGTCCATCTCATCATGCAGGTGCTTACGAATCTCATCATGAACGCCTTCAAATACACGCCCGAGGACTCGACTGTCACCATCAGCGCACGTCGCGAGGGTGCATTCGTCGTGGTGGACGTCGCAGACGATGGGCCGGGTGTAGCAGACTGCGACAAGCCTCATATCTTTGAGCGCTTCTTCACCTCAAGCAATACGCGGCCCGTGGATTCGCGTCGAAGCATCGGCCTTGGGCTGTCGCTCTGCCGCTCCATCGTGGAGGCGCATGGCGGCGTCATCGAAGTTCGCGACAACCACCCCCATGGGGCCGTCTTCCGTTTTACCCTGCCTGCCGAGGAGATCGAGATTCATGAATAATGCCGCTAAGCCACGCATCCTCCTGGTCGAAGATGACCTGACCGTTCAAAACCTCGTTTCGACCGCGCTTGACCTTCACGGCTATGTCGTGAGCAAGGTTTGCAACGGCCAGGCCGCCATCATGGATGCGGTGTCGCACGGCCCCAGCCTCATCATGCTCGACCTCGGCCTTCCCGACATTGACGGTATCGAGGTCATCACGAAGATCCGAAGCTGGTCGGCAGTCCCCATTATCGTCATTTCGGCGCGCGCCGAAGATTCCGACAAGATTGCAGCACTTGACGCAGGGGCAGACGACTACCTCACCAAGCCCTTTTCTGTGGATGAGTTGCTCGCGCGCGTCCGTGCGAATTTGAGACGCTCCTCGATGGCGTCGAGCGAGTCGACGGAAGCGAGCACGTTCGACAACGGTCCGCTACATATCGACTACGCCGCGGGATACGCGACGAAAGACGGACGCGAGCTCTCGCTCACCCCAACCGAGTACAAATTGCTCGTCCTTCTGGCGAAAAACGTCGACAAGGTGCTCACCCACACCTTCATCACCCGCGAGATATGGGGCACGAGCTGGGACAGCGACCTGGCGAGCCTGCGCGTGTTCATGCGCACCCTGCGTAAGAAGATCGAGGCAGACCCCTCTCACCCCAAGATGATTCAGACGCACATGGGTGTCGGGTACCGCATGCAGCGTCTCTAGCCCACCCCACAAAAAGTTGCGGTGGAATACGGAGTAGATAAGGCCTTTGACAGCCAAAACAGTCCGTATTTCACCGCAACTGATTTAACGATACCCCAAAATCACTCTACAACTCGCCGCGCTCGCCCCCAAATGTGCAAAGCGCCCCGCGAACGGATGCTCGCGAGGCGCTTGGATGCCTAGACCTTATTTAATACCGCGGCCCAGGTCTTCGGCAATCTTATCCACGCCCTTAAGCGCGGCACAGGTCTTTTTGTTGGAGCAATGCCCCGTGCAAACGCCACCCTGAGCGCAGTCGGCGCAGGTGCCCTTGCGGTAGATGCGCACGCACACGGCGACAAACGCAATACCGATAACGGCCAGTACAACAATATCGATAGGTGCCATAGCAAGCCTCCTCTAGTTAACCACCACTTACTTTACCCCATTCTCCACCTATCAAAAAGGGACAGGTTAATTTTGGTCGGTTTTATCTGCGGAAACGCCACATCTCCCCCACCAAAAAGCCCGAGTGTCGCTGGGACACCCGGGCTCGTGGAAAGGGGTTAATCCTTATTCGGACTTAAGCGGAAACTGCGGCGGAGGCAGCGTTGGTCTCGTCCTCGTCGGTCCATGCGTGCTTGGGCATGGGACGGAAGATCTGGAAGAGCATCGCAACCAGCAGCATGATGGCCACAATCGTCCAGATACCAAACTGTCCAAGGACAAGCAGGTTGTAGAACTGGTTGATGAACAGGCCGATTACCCAAGCGAAGGCGCACTCGTAGCCGATGGCAATCGCAGTCCACTTGCCGGAATCCATCTGGTTGCGGATGGCACCCATGGCAGCAAAGCACGGAGCGCACAGCAGGTTGAACGCGCCAAAGGCGACGCAAGCGCCCATGGTGGGGAACATGCCGGCAAACGCGGTCCACAGGCTCGGGTCGGTCTCGCCCGCGTCGGCAACGGACAGCAGCGAGCCGGCGGTGGCGACGACGTTCTCCTTGGCGACAAGGCCCGAGACGGACAGCGCTGTTGCCTGCCAGGTGCTAAAGCCAAGCGGGGCGAAGATCCAGGAGACCAGGTTGCCGAGCATGGCAAGCACGGAGTAGTCCATGAACTCCTCGGAGATGCCGTCCATCGCGGGCAGGTAGCCAAAGGAACCGTTGTAGCTACCAAAGTTGGACAGGAACCAAACCACGACAGTGGACGCAAAGATGACCGTACCGGCCTTCTTGATAAAGGCCCAGCAGCGCTCCCACACGTGCAGCGCCCAAGAGCGGATCGCCGGGAAGTGGTAAGCGGGGAGCTCCATAACGAACGGCGTCGGGCGACCGGCGAAGAGCTTGGTCTTCTTGAGCATGAGGCCCGAGGCGATGACGGCAAAGACGCCCAGGAAGTAGAAGAGCGGGCTGATCCACGCGGCGGTGGTGGAAGAATCGCCGATGATGGAGCCCATGAGCAGGGCGATGATCGGCAGCTTGGCGCCACAGGGAATGAACGTGGTGGTCATGACCGTCATGCGGCGGTCCTTCTCGTTCTCGATGGTCTTGGTGGCCATGACGCCGGGGACACCGCAGCCCGAGGACACGAGCATGGGGATAAAGGACTTACCGGACAGGCCGAAGCGGCGGAACACGCGGTCCATGATGAAGGCGACGCGGGCCATATAGCCGCAGTCCTCCAGGAAGGACAGCATGACGAACAGCAGGAACATCTGCGGGACGAAGCCGAAGATAGCGCCCAGACCGCCGACGATGCCGTCGCAGACCAGCGAATCGACCAGACCGCCGTCCTCGGTGCCACCCGCTACAAGCGCGTCGTGGACCATGGTGGTAATACCCGGAACATACGGGCCATACTGCGCCGGGTCGACCGAGTCGGCGTTGTCGCCCGCGGCCTCGACGGCCGCGTCGTAGGCGTCGCGGCCCTGACCGAGCACGTACCAACCGTCGGTACCAAAGAGCTGGTCGTTGGTGAAGTCGGTCACCGTGCCGCCCAGGGTGGAAACGGCGATGTAGTACACGCAGAACATGATGACCACAAAAATCGGCAGGCCCAGGATACGGTTGGTAACCACGCGGTCGATTTTCTCGGAGGTGCTCATCTTGGCCGGAGCCTTGGTGAGGCACTCATCAATGATGTGCGTGATGACGCCATAGCGCTCACCGGTGATGATGGACTCGGCGTCATCGTCGCAGTCCTGCTCGCACTGAGCGACCAGCTCTTCGACGCGAGCGGCCTTCTCCTTGGTGAGGTTGATGAGCTTGCAGGCATCCGCATCGCGCTCGAACAGCTTGACGGCATAGTAGCGGCGCTTGTTGGCGGGAACGCTTGCAGGCAGGTTATTCTCGATGTGGCCCAGAACGTCCTCGATGGAGGAGTCGAACTTGTGCTCCGGCACCTGGCCCTTGGAAGCAGCGGACTTCTTGACCTGCTCGAACAGCTCCTTGATACCCTTGTTCTTAAGGGCCGAGATCATCATAACCGGGCAGCCGAGCTTTTTGGAGAGCTTGTCCGTGTCGATCTTGTCGCCGTTCTTCTCGACCAAGTCGGCCATGTTGAGGGCAACGACCACGGGCAGGCCGGTCTCGATAACCTGAAGCGCCAGATACAGGTTACGCTCGAGGTTGGTGGCATCGACGACTTGGACGACAACATCGGGCTCGCCGCTCATGAGGTAATCGCGCGAGCATTGCTCCTCGGGGCTGTAGGGGGAAAGCGAGTAGATGCCAGGGAGGTCCGTGATGGTAACGTTCTTGTCGCTTAGGAGCTTGGCTTCCTTTTTCTCAACCGTGACGCCGGGCCAGTTGCCAACGTAGCCGTTGGCGCCGGTGATCAGGTTGAAAAGCGTGGTCTTGCCGCAGTTGGGGTTACCCGCCAGCGCGACATGGATCTGAGAATCCGCCATTCAATCCTTCTTCCTTGTGTGCCCGCGCTGCTTTCTCCGCGCAGGCTGGATAATGTGCTTCAAAGATGCTGCATTAAGTTAGAAAAACCTAACTTTATCTGCAGAAATATGCGCCGCGAGTCCTTACTGGACCTCGACGACGGCAGCCTCCTCCTTGCGGATGGAAAGCTCGTAGCCGCGCACGTTGATCTCGACCGGATCACCGAGCGGTGCAACCTTTACGACCTTGAACGAAGTGCCCTTGATGAGCCCCAGGTCCATAAGGTGGCGGCGAAGCGCACCCTCACCGTGAAGCTTGACGATGGTAGAGCTCTCGCCCACCTTAACGTCACCCAACGTCTTCATCCTCTTGTCCCCCTTTCGGTTTTTATGAAATGCTGCAGACTAGCCGACGGTCATGATGTGCATGGCAACCTTGGAATCGATACCAAAGCGTGCGCCCAGCACAGTGACGATGATATTGGCGCCACTCGAGCTCACCACGTGGATTTCGCTGCCCTCGACAAAGCCGAGGTCCTTGAGGTGGTGTTTCATGTCCTCATTGCCCTTTACACGGGACACGCGTACGGTTTCGCCCGCTTTTACCATCGAAAGCGGCATGGCCGGCATCTGCGGTCCGCAAGACATGAGTGGCTCCTAACGTCAGTTCGTCCTCAACATCGACGCGATAAAAGTTAACCACGTCTATGTTCGCTTTAGTAAACTAACACGTGGTTAACTTTTTGGAAAGGGTCCGCATTCAGATTTCGAAAAAGTTTCCTATACGAAACAAAGGCGCCGCAAAGACTGTCTCTTTGCGGCGCCTTGCCATACCAATTGATGCAACAGAGGGGACTGCCCCTTTGTCACATTGTTGAGGTTAGAGCGAGAGGTTTCTGATCGACGTAACGCAGGAGGCCTCATCTACGCCCGAAACGCGAAAGATGATGTCCTCGCCGCACTCGCCGTAGAGAGCCATGAGTCCCATGACATCGCGGCCATCCGTGTGGCGATCGCCGATGCTGACTGACACGTCGCTACGATGCTTGGCAATGATGTCATAGAGCAGCGCAACCGGGCGGGCATGTAGTCCCAACGGATCTTTAATCGTCTTTGTAAACTCGACCATGTCCCCTCCCGCGGCATCGCACATTCGGCCGGCAAAACCCAGCCACGTGGTAGCTATTGTACCGTTAGATGCTTCTCGAGAGCTCCTCTGAACACCTCGTGGTCAAAAAGTGGCAAATATGAGTACTGTCACCAATTTAGTAGCAGCAAAATCGAGAGCAAATTGCCTAATTTGAGCGATTCGAAGAGGCTGAAAGCCGTCAAACGCCCTTTAAAGGGAGTTAGATAAATCGATTTTGAGCCCATTTTCGCTCAGAGCAGGCCGAAAAATATGGCACTTCTTTTGCAACAGTACTCATATTTGGCATTTTTTGACCACGGGGGCCAAGACCATGCCCCAAAACACAAAAGGAGGGGCCTCGTAAGGCCCCTCCTTAGGAAAGGGAATCGATTTATTCCACAGCCGTAGATTAATCCTAGCCGCTACTCCATCATATCGAGGACGGAAGGGCGAAGCTCGTTCTCGGCGGCCTCGGGATCGGTCTCGCGCAGGCGGTTGATGTAGCGGTTGTACCACATCACGGCAAGGCCCAAGAAGACAACCACGCCGCCAACGTTGTAGACCAGCGTCAGCCACAGCGGCTGATCGAGCGGAATGGTGCCGCAGATAAGCACGAAGCAGAAGACCACAAGCAGGAATGCGGCAACGACCAGGCCAAAGCTGCGCGAACCCATGCGGAAGCCACGGGGAGCGGCGTCAAAGTTCTTGCGCAGCATAAAGTAGGCAAGCAAAATCAGCAGCGGTGGGAGCAGAGCGGTGGCAGCCGTCATGTTGGTGACGATCATGAGCAGGTCGTCGAGGTTACCGGAGCCCAGGGCCGGAATGATCAGGATGGGGACGACGATGGCGAACTGCAGCCAAGCAGCGCGGGCAGGAATGCCATGCTCGTTGAGCTCGACGATCTTGCTACCAAAGACGCCCTTGGGGATCTCGGTGAAGAAGACCTTGATGGGAGCGGAGGTCCACATCATGAGGGAGCCCAGCGTGGCGGCGAGAAGGATCAAGCCGATGGCGCGCGTAGACACTTCCATGGGAATGCCAAAGTGGGCAAAGACAGCGTCGAATACGTCGAAGATACCGGTGGAGATGGCAACGCCGCCCTCGGGGATGAACAGGTTAACCAGCAGCGAAGCGCCTGCATACAGAAGGCCGATGGTCAGGCCGGCGATAACGACGGTGCGCACGAAGGCCTTGACGCCACCCTTAAGGTCGTTAAGGAACACGCCGACAGACTCAGCGCCGCCAACGCCCTGGATGATCCAGGCAAGCGTACCGAAGAAGCCCCACGCAGTTGCGAAGTTGCTCATGTCGGGAGCCATGTTAGCGGGAGTAGGAGCCGTAGCGAACTCAACGCCGCCAAAGGCAGCAGCCAGGGACAGCAGGATGAACACGGCGGTCAGGCCGAGAGCCGCGGTCGAACCGAAGGAGGAAATGGAGCCGATCCACTTAGCGCCCTTGGTCGAAACCCACGTGGCGATAGCAAAGACGACGATCTCGATAATGGTGATCCACAGCTGCGAAAGCTCGGCGTTGGCACCAAAGAACACGTAGCTCGCGTAGATGATGACGTTGGGCAGGACGGACGCAAAGAAGAACAGGTTAACGAACCAGTAGCTAAATGCCGTCAGGAACGCCCAGCGACCACCCATCGAGGTCTTAACCCATGCGTACACGCCAGACTCGGAGTCCTTGTTGAGGCCGACGAACTCGGCGGTAACCAGGGTATAGGGGACAAAGTACAAAAGCGTGGCGAAGAAGAACGACGGCGCAGCTGCCAAGCCGATGGCCGCGTTGTTGTTGATGATGTTCTTGATACCGAACACGGCGGCGACCGTCATGCCCAGCAGAGCGAACGAACCGATCGTTCCTCGTTTTTCAGAGCTCATAAGCCCTCCCAATCATCTATTAAATGTCATCTAAACCCGTCCGAGCAGCAAGTGCAAACACGGACGGCGCACCTGCTAAGGGGAATGGGGAAAAGGGAGTCAACAAAGCCATCCCCCTTAACGGCGCGAAGCAAACGTCCAGGTGGACGAATACTACTTGTTGGGGAAGGAATAGCCTTCGACCGTCACGTGCAGCACCACGACGCGGGGATCCGCAGTGTCGGCGAGGACGCGATACGCCTCGTCGATCTCAATGACGGCAACGCCGCCGGCAGGGATCACCACCTTCTCCCCCGCACCCTCAAAGCGCTCGCGATCATCGATATCGCTGTAGGCGCGGGTGCAGGTGAGGCCTGCCTTGGGGGCAACCTCGACAGTCAGGTCGCCGTCGAGCGGAGCGAGCACGGCATGATAGCGACGGTGACCGACCAGATCGGCGGTTGCGGCCTCGCGGGCATAGACCCACCAGTACACCAACGAGTCGCCGATGGAGTACGCCACGTCGTGCTGCAGGTCGGCAACGCCATCGAGTGCCTGACCGGTACGCATCCACTTCTTGACGGACTTCATCTGAGCATCGAAGTCGGCACGCGAGTTAAAGACATGCATGGCTTATGCCTCCTTAATGGGTGCCAGCGCCTGAGCCAGATCGGCAGACGTCAGCGGTCGCAGGGACACCTCAAAGCTGAAGCTCTCAAAACGGGTGCGATAGGAATCGAGCACCTCGGAACCCCAAGAGTTCGAGCCAAGGCCGAGCAACTGGTCGTTGATGTTGACCGTGACCGTATCGCCCTTGACAAGGTCGTAGACGTGCTTGGCGTTATCGATGGCCTCGCAGCTATAGGGCCATGCCGAGAACGAGAACGGGTTGGAAGCGGCGTCGCTCGGACGCGTCACGACCAGACCGTCACCGTGGCTAGAGCGCAGGGCAACCCAGCGGGTACCCTCGCGGTTGGCGCAGTCCTGAGGCATAACGTAGGGCGTGAACATATCGTCGACCGTGGTGCGGTAATGACCGACCGGGTTGGCGCGCAGCGAGTCCGGATAGTTCTCGCCCGGGCCGTGGCCATACCACTCGACGGCGCGATCGCAACCGGGGACCTCGAAGGAGATACCGATGCGCGGGATGATGTCCGAATAGTCACCGTAGGGCTCGCCGGAAACCTTGAGGTCGACGCGACCGCTCGGAAGCACGGTGTAGACGAGCTCGACGCGCATGCCGAACGCGCGGACGGGAGGAGCGATACGCTGGCTCACGGTAACGACGACCGCATTGCCGTCCTGCTTCCAAGAAACCTTGCGGGTAGACGTCTGCATCACATCGATGAAGTTGTCCTTCCACAGGGAGTCATACTCCTGAGCGTGGTTGTCGACGAGCGGATGCCAAAAACCAACCTGGGGACCAGAGGCCATGACGTCGCGGCCGGATGCCTTCCACTCGCTCACGGTACCGTTTACCTTGCTGAAGGTCAGCTTGCCGTTGAGGGAGTGAATGCGGATCTCCTGCTCGGTCTCCTCGACCGTAAGCTCAGGACGAGTGGGAGCCGCGATGGCTGGCGCCGGATGGTTTGCGATGGCAAACTGGCTTGCGCCCAGTTGGAACATCGGCTCGCACCAGACGTGAGCGGCCATGGTGTAAGCGCGCACGGTCAGCAGGGTCTCCCCCACTGCGGCCTCGCGAATCACCAGTGGCAGCTGGACGGACTCGCCGGGGGCAACCGCACCGGGCATGAGCGTCTTGCGGCTGACCACGTCGCCGTCCACCAGGGTCTCGGCCGACAGGCAGACATCCTCGAGAGTGGTGAACCAACGCTTGTTGGTGACGGTCAGCTCGCCCGCCTCGGTGTCATAAGCCATGCGAACCGGGCAGATGACCTGGCCATACTCAGTGAGGCCCGGGCTCGGCTGCTGCCAAGGGAACACCATGCCATCGATGCAGAAGTTGCTGTTGTTGGGGTAGTCGCCGTTGTCGCCGCCGTACATGTCGTAGGCAACGCCGTCCTCGGTCACAGCAGCCAAACCGTGGTCGCACCATTCCCAGATAAACTGGCCTTGGATGCAATCCCAGCGATCGAAGACCTCCTGATACTCGGACAGGCCTCCGGGGCCGTTGCCCATGGAGTGACCGTACTCGCAGTTGATGCGCGGCTTGGGGAATGGATGCTCACCAAAGTCGTTCATCTGCGACACGCGGGAGTACATGGTGGAGATAACGTCGACGGTATCGGCGTTGCGATCCTCCTCGTAATGGACCGGACGACCATCGAGCTCGTGAGCCTTGGCGTACATCGCGCGGATGTTGCAGCCATAGCCGCTCTCGTTGCCCATCGACCACATAATGATGCAGGCGTGATTGCGCTCCTGCATCACCAGGCGCTCAATGCGGTCGACGTAGGCCGGCTCCCATGCCGGGTCGTCGGTGACCAGGGCGATATTGCCGATATTCTCGAAGCCGTGGCTCTCCATATCGGTCTCGGCGACCAGCATGATGCCATACTCATCACACAGCTCGTAAAAGCGCGGGTCGTTGGCGTAGTGGGACGTGCGCACCGCGTTGATGTTGTGCTGCTTCATGAGCTCCAGGTCGCGGCGCATGCGATCGAGGCCCACGGCGCGGCCCTTGTGATCGTCGTGATCGTGGCGGTTGACGCCATGCATCTTAAAGTAAGTGCCGTTGAGGTAGATATGATTGCCCTCGACCGTCACCTCGGCAAGACCCTGGCGATGCGGGACGTACTCGCTGACCTGGTCACCGTCGTAGACCTCAAACGTAAGGTCATAGAGGAAGGGATCCTCGGGATTCCAGAAGTGGGCATCGGTCACGCTGCACTCGGCATGGCCGTCGACGCACTCGCCCGTAGCCACCACGTTCTCGCCATCGCTGAGCGTATACACAACGCGGGTAGCGCCCTCGGCCACCGTATCGAGCGTGATCAGAGCGGCATCGCCCTCGCGGTGCGTGCGGAACCTAAAGTCGACCAGGTGCGCGGCGGGACGCTGCATAAGGTACACATCGCGGAAGATGCCCGATGCCCACCACATGTCCTGGTCCTCGATATAGCTACCATCGCTGTACTGCAGAACCTTGACCGCAAACAGGTTGTCGCCCTCGACAAGCGCGTCGGTCACGTCGAACTCGGCAGACAGGCGCGAGCCCTTGGTCATGCCGATAAACTTGCCGTTGACGTACAGCTCGCCATAGCTCTCGATGCCGTCAAAGCGAATGATCTCGCGAGCGCCGGCAGGCACGGCGGGAAGATTGACGATGCGCTGGTACACGCCCGCGGGATCGTCAGAGGGAACGAACGGCTGATCCACCGGGAACGGGAAACCCTCGTCGGTGTAGGCAAGGTTGCCATAGCCGTCTACCTGCCACAGGTGCGGAACCTCCACGTGATCCCACTCGGGCTCGTACGTGGAAAGCTCCTCGTTAGAGACGGCAGCAGGCCCCTCAAAGAGGCGGAACTGCCACGAGCCGGACAGCTGGACAAACCCGCGCGACAGCTCGCGGCTGTACGTAGCGGCGAGATCGGCGGTCTCATAACCCATAAAGTACGCATGGGGTGCCAGGCGGTTCCTGTGGGTGAGCGCTTGGTTTTCCCAATCGTTAATGGCGTCCATGGTGATGCTCCTTCGTCATCGTAGTGATTCTTGTGCAACCGGTTGTCCTTATCTTACGGGCGATGCATAATACTGTGCAACCGGTTGTCCGCTGAACGGGCGATTTGATCGGGTTAACGGTGCAACCGGTTGTACAACCGCGGCACTTATGTCACCCTGAGTATCGAAACTCAGCGCAAAACAGCATTCCAGGCAGCAGACAACGGCCGCGCCCATCTATACCCCGCCCTTGTAAGCCATGTTCAACAACAGCTTGAATGTGAAATGCCACCAGTGGCCGGATATCATGAACGCTGTTCAGACGCGCTATAGTAAGCTGTATCCGCACCAGCCCGTATCAGCGACAACATCGACCGCATTCTCCAGGAGACGCCATGACCCAACCAGTTCGCACCGCACCTACGCTTGCCGAGGTTGCCGCAGCTGCCGGCGTGTCGCGCTCCACGGCATCACGCGCTCTCAACGATTCGCCCCGCATTAGCGAGGAAACCAAAAAGCGCGTCCGCGCGGCGGCCAAGGAAGTCAATTTTGTCCCCAACGCTCGTGGCCGAGCGCTCGCTGTCGGCCGCACGGAAATCATCGCCGTGCTCGTGACCGAGCCCCTGAGTGAACTCTTCAGCGACCCCACCTATAGCGAGTTTTTGAGCGGCATTACCGAGGAACTGTCGGAGTCGTCCTATCTGCCCGTTATCTTACAGGCGTCTTCTACGCATGAGCGCAACCGCGCACGCGAGCACTTTGAGCGCCGCTCGTTCGACGCCGTGATCGACGTCTCCCCCTACAAGGGCAGTGAGCTGCTCGAGGTGCTGCGCGAGCTGGGCGTACCCACCGTGTTGTGCGGCCAGCTCGAGGGCCACCCCTATCGCGATGTGTTCTCGACGGTCTACTCTGACGACGAAGAGGGCGGACACTTTGCGGCACTCGCCATGAAGGAACGCGGGCGCAAAGATATCGTCGCCGTGTTGGGACCGCAAGACAACCCCGCTGTTGTCGACCGCCTGCGCGGCTACCGTGCCGTCTTGGGCGAAGACCTCCCAGACGCAAACGTTATCTATACCGGCTGGAACAACGGAGACGGCTATCAGGCCATGCACCAGATCCTCGCGCGCGAGATTGCTTTCGATGGCGTGCTCTGCGGATCGGACCGTATCGCGGCTGGCGTCATCACCGCACTCAACGAGGCAGGCCTATCCGTTCCTGCGGACGTTTCTGTCGTCGGCTTCGACGATCACGAGATTGCGACGCACTGCGTCCCCGCGCTCACGACCGTCCGCCAGCCCCTGCGCGAAGAAGGCCACATGGCCGCCAGCATTGCGCTCGACATGATCAAGGGTGCCGAGCCAACCACCTCCGTGATGCACATGCAGCTGATCCGGAGAGACTCACTGTAGGAAACTGGGCCGGGCTTTCCGCCAGACAGTTGTTGCGGAAAGCCTGTTCCGTTTTGAGCGCTCATTCTGGGACACAGGTTCCGTTAGACAGCTCAACCGGAAACTGTGCCCCATTATTATGCCGAATTCTGGGGCACGCTTTCCCAGAGGACCCCCTTTGGGAAAGCGCGACCCATTCTGGACGCAGATTCCGGGACGCACTTTCCGCGACATCCGGTCACCCCATGCCCTCGCAACCTCGGCGTATAAAAACCGAGGGAAGGCACACGTCCTTCCCTCGTTGCGGGCAATATATAGCCGCTCGCCTACATCAGACGCAGGCTGACGTCCTTGAGCTGGGCGCCGGAAACGGCACTCGGAGCACCCGACATAAGATCGGAGCCGCTGGCCGTCTTGGGGAACGCCATGACGTCGCGGATGGAGTCGGAGCCGGTAAGCAGCATGCACACGCGGTCCAAGCCCAGAGCAAAACCGCCCATCGGGGGCGCACCAAACTTGAGGGCCTCCATGAGGAAGCCGAACTGCGACTCGGCGCGCTCCTCGGTAAAGCCCAGGAGCTTGAGCATGGACATCTGCATCTCGGCGTTGTGGATACGCATACCGCCGCCGCCGGCCTCAAAGCCGTCCATGACAAAGTCGTAGGTGCAAGAACCGGCTGCCAGCGGATCGGCCTCAATCTTGGCGATGTCGGTCTCGGTCGGC
The DNA here is from genome assembly GCA_018365375.1 of Collinsella sp. GTDB lineage: Bacteria > Actinomycetota > Coriobacteriia > Coriobacteriales > Coriobacteriaceae > Collinsella. The sequence goes on from JAGZKE010000008.1 coordinate 61,370, forward strand.
AGGGTAAAGGGCTGGTGCTCGGCAGCATAGGCCTTGCGATCCTCATCCCAGTGGAACAGCGGGAAGTTGACGACCCACAGGAAGTCGTGACCCTCGCGCTTGATCTCGAGCGCGTTGGCCATGTGGGAACGCATGCCGCCCAGGATCTCATCGGAGAGCAGGCGCGGGCCGGCGGCGAACATCACAAGGTCGCCGGGCTCGACGTCCATGCGCTCGCGCAGAGCGGCCATCTCCTCGTCCGAGAAGAACTTGACGATGGGGCTGTTGATGGAGCCGTCCTCGCGGAAGGCGATCCAGGCCAGGCCCTTGGCGCCAAACGTGGAGGCCACGCCGGCGAGCTTATCGATCTTGGCACGTGCCCAGGCACCGGCGCCCTTGGCGTTGATGGCCTTGACGACGGAGCCCTCCTCGTTCGCGGCGGTCGCGAAGACCTTGAACTTGGAGTTGGCAAAGATGTCGGTCAGATCGACCAGGTGCATGCCGTAGCGAGTATCGGGCTTGTCGGAGCCATAGGTGTCCATGGCATCCCAGTAGTTCATGCGACGCAGCGGCGTGGGCATCTCGACACCCATGCGGCCGAAGGCATCGGCCAGGACCTCTTCGAGCGCGCTCATAACGTCGTTCTGGTCCACGAAGGACATCTCGATATCGACCTGAGTGAACTCGGGCTGACGGTCGGCACGCAGGTCCTCGTCGCGGAAGCACTTGGCAACCTGATAGTAGCGCTCGACGCCACCGACCATAAGCAGCTGCTTCAGGAGCTGCGGGGACTGCGGCAGGGCGTAGAAGTTGCCCGGCTGAATACGGCTGGGAACGATGAAGTCGCGGGCGCCCTCGGGCGTGGACTTAAACAGGGAGGGCGTCTCGACCTCCATGAACTCACGGTTGTGCAGCGCCTCGCGAATGGCAAAGGTAAAGTCGGAGCGCAGCTTGAGGTTGGCCATCATCTCGGGACGGCGGAGGTCCAGATAGCGATAGCGCAGGCGGGTGTCCTCGCTGGTCTCGATGCCGTCCTCGATCTGGAACGGCGGGGTGACGGACGTGTTGAGAACCTCGGCGTGGTCGGTCAGGACCTCGATCTCGCCGGTCGCGAGCTTGGTGTTGGTGGTCTCCTCGCCACGGGAGCGCACGACGCCGTGGATCTTGATGGGCCACTCGGGACGCATGGTCTCGGCGATCTTAAAGGCGTCGCCGTCGGAGTGCTCGGGGTCGAAGGTGAGCTGCGTGATGCCCTCGCGGTCGCGAAGATCGCAGAAGATAAGGCCGCCGTGGTCGCGGCGACGGCTCACCCAACCGGTGAGGGTGACCTCTTCGCCCACGTTCTCGCGGCGAAGCTCGCCGCAGGTACGGGTGTGCATGGAATGCTCGTCGATGGGACGGGTCTGGCTCATACCAGTGATCCTCCTTTATGGATCTGTGCCGCCCCGTGTCGTTCCGGGCGGCGTCGTACAGATTTGCCCAGCCTGCGTAAACCGCGCAGCCAGACATGGCGTTCTATCTTATCGCACCTGTGTCGATGTGCCGCGGAAAAGTAGCTCCTGTCCAAAGACTTGACGGAGACGAAACAATTGACGCACCGCGGCACCCGCCCGCGCTCGTCACGTGCGACAATATGCCCCAATAAAACAGCACTTGGAAAGGCCCGTCATGACTGCACGCCTCATTGTTATGGATATCGACTCCACGCTCATCAACCAGGAGGTCATCGATCTGTTGGGCGAGGAGGCAGGCGTGGGCAAGCAGGTGGCGCAGATCACCGAACGCGCCATGCGCGGCGAGCTGGACTTTAAGCAAGCGCTCGAGGAGCGCGTGGGGCTGCTTGCCGGCTTGGATGAGAGCGTGTTCGAGCGCACTTTTGAGCGCGTGACATTTACCCCCGGCGCGCTGGAGCTTGTGCGCTCGGCACACAGCAAGGGCTGGAAGGTCGGCGTGGTAAGCGGCGGCTTCCACGAGGTCGCTGACAAGATCGCAGCCGCCGCGGGCATCGATTTTTGCCTGGCCAACCGCCTAGAGGTCGTGGACGGCAAGCTTACCGGTAAGTTGGCTGCCGAGATTGTGACCAAGGAGTCCAAGCTCATCCAGCTGCTGGACTGGGCAGTTGAGTGCGGCGTCGACATGGCCCACACGGTCGCTATTGGCGACGGGTCAAACGACATCCCCATGATCCAGGCCGCAGGCACGGGCATCGCGTTTTGCGCCAAGCCCAAGACGCGCGAAGCCGCCCCGTTTGCCATCGACGAGCGCAACCTGATGCTCGCCATGGACATCATCCTGCGCGACTAGCCGATCCGTCTAACAATTGAATCAGTCCGTCCTATAGTTTCCGAACAATTTTGTCTTAGTGTTCGGAAACATACCCTTTGAGTGCTAGACTTTGCGCCGTCGAAGGGAACATATATGGATAAGCGAGATCTTGAGCAGCTGCTGAGCGATGTTGCCGGCGGATCAGTCACCCCTGCCGACGCCCTCACGCGCATCCAGACGGCTCCGACCGCCGATTTGGGCTTTGCACAGCTCGATCTTTCGCGCGGAGTGCGCCAGGGAGCCGGCGAGGTTGTCTACGGTGCCGGTAAAACCGCCGAGCAGATTGCCGCCATTATCGAAGCGCTGCGCGATGCCGGCCAGGAGCGCATCCTAGTCACACGCTTGGATGCCGAAAAAGCCGCGCGCACCGCTGAGCTTCTTGGCAACGACATCGACCTGGGATATGTCCCGGACGCCCAGCTCGCCCTGGTGGGTGGCAAGCCCTCCCCTACCGGCAACGGACGCATCGTCGTCGCCTGCGCCGGCACGAGCGACCTGCCCGTCGCCGAAGAGGCGGCACTGACGGCCGAGTTCTACGGCAACGAGGTCAATCGACTCTACGACGTAGGTGTCGCCGGCCTGCACCGCCTGCTCGCTCATGCTGAGGAACTTGCCCAGGCGCAGGTGGTCATCGCCATCGCCGGCATGGAAGGCGCCCTGGCGAGCGTCATCGGAGGCCTTGTGAGCTGTCCGGTCATCGCCGTCCCCACCAGCGTGGGCTATGGCGCGAGCTTTGGCGGCGTGGCCGCACTGCTCGCCATGCTCAACTCCTGCGCCAGCGGCGTTTCGGTCGTCAACATCGACAACGGCTTCGGCGCCGCCTACCAGGCAAGTCTTATCAATCATCTGAGCGCTGGCACGCCCTGCGCCCGTTAAGGAGCATTCCATGTCCAACCATCAGCACGCGCTTATCATCGACGGCACCTCGGGCATCAGCGGCGACATGACCGTCGCGGCCCTGCTCGATCTGGGCGCCAGCGAGGAGCATCTGCGTGAGCAGCTCGCCACGCTTCCGGTCGGCGGCTTTGAGATTGCCGTTACACGTGTAAACAAGCATGGCATCGACGCCTGCGACTTTGACGTTCAGCTGGCAGAGGAGCTCGAGAACCACGACCACGACATGGCCTGGCTCTACGGCAACGAAGCAGCTGCCGAGCACACACATGAGCATGAGCATGAGCACCACCATCATGATCATGGCGAGCACGAGCACTGCCACGAGCATGACCATGAGGGCCACAGTCATGGCCACGAGGGCCACCATCGCGCCCATCACCATCACCACCGTTCTTTGGCGGACGTCACCGCCATCATCGATGGCTCGCAGCTAAGCGATGGCGCCAAGCGTCGCGCGCTCGCCATCTTTGCCGCGCTCGCCGCCGCCGAGGCCAAGGCCCACGGCAAAACGCCCGAGACCGTCATGTTCCACGAGGTAGGCGCCATCGATTCCATCGTTGACATCTGCTCTGTCGCCATCTGCCTCGATGACCTGGGCATCGAGGATATTGTCGTCGAGTCGCTCTCCGAGGGTCACGGCACCATCCACTGTGCCCACGGCCTTATGCCCATCCCGGTGCCCGCCGTCGTCAACCTATGCCAAGCAGGCAATATCGCCCTCACGCCCGCACCGGTCGCCGGCGAGCTCGTGACGCCCACGGGTGCCGCCATCGTCGCCGCACTGCGCACGTCCGAGCACCTGCCGGCCCGCTACCGTATCGAAGCCGTCGGCTACGGCGCCGGTAAGCGCCCCTACGAGGGCTGCTCCGGCACGCTCCGTTGCCTGCTTGTTCACGTGGACGCATAGCCATGGATGCCCGTAAAACCAAAAGCCGCGCCGCCATTGTCACGGCGTTTTCCGAGCTCCTTCGCGAGGAGGACTACGGCAAGATCACCGTCGGCGACATCATCGCGCGCGCTCACGTAGGCCGCGCGACATTCTACGGTCTCTTTAAGAGCAAAGACGACCTACTGTCCGAGCTCGTGAGCGACATCTGCACCCACGCTCTCGACGACGATGGCACACCGCTCGATGATCCGCTCGTACAAGTCGAGCATATCCTCAACAACCTCTGGGCGCGCCGCCAGGGCGTTCGAGCCCTCGTAGCCGGCGCCGGCTCACGCGTTTTCGCCGACTGCTTACGCAAGACCATCATGTCACGAGCAGCCGAAACCGTCCCCGTCGACCCCGCAGGCCCCGCTGGCACCATGGACCGCAGCTTCTTACTACACCACATAGCCTCAAGCTTCGTAGCCACCGTCCAATGGTGGGCCTGGCACAACTTCCAAGCAGACAAAGCCGACGTAGCCAAAGACTACTTATCAGCCATAAAACCCCTCTTCAACTAAGTAAGAACATCATCCCAAAGCATCGCCCCAACCCAGGGCGCCACGCATCCCAAAGTGTCACTCGCGCTTCACCGCCCTCAACAGCAACAAGCCCCTCCCATCCAAATCCAAATTCAGATTTATATGTTGGGCTGCTTGCTCGAGCGCAGCAAAGACCCCGCAGCTGGCCGCATGGGGTAACTTCCCAGCGCATTCCGCAGGACGCAAAAAGGCTCGCCGCACGAAGTGCGCAGCGAGCCTTTTTGCATGTCCGAGGACGCGCTGGGAAGTTACCCCATGCGGCCAGCGGACAACTATGTAGCCTCAGACTAGAACATGCCCAAGAAACCATGCACAAACAGCGCGGCCAGAGCGGCACCGACAAACGGCGCGATGCCAGGAACGAGCAGACCGTACTTCCAGTTGTTGTCGGCCTTGTTCTTGATCGGCAGCACCTGATAGGCCATGCGAGGACCAAGGTCACGAGCCTGGTTCATGGCGAAGCCGGTGATGCCGCCCATGCCCATGCCAACGGCCCAAACAATCAGACCGACGCAGATAGCGAGCATCAAAACGTTCTCGCCGGCGCGGCTAGCAGCAGCAAGGATGGCGCTGATGAACACGAAGGTGCAGATAGCCTCGCAGAAGAAGTTGCGGGCATAGTTCGTGCCCTCGGTGGTAGGGTTGGTCGAGAAGATGTTGCGCTGAGCAATGGGGTCGACGACACCCTCGGAAGCCTTGAACTCATCGGCATACATCAACCACGCGATCACAGCGCCCACAAAGCCGCCGAGCATATCGGCAAGCATGAAGGGAATGCAGCTGCTCCACGGCACCAGGCCTACGATGCACTGGGCAAGCACCATAGCCGGGTTCATGCACACGGCGCCGCCAAAGACAAACAGGCAGACCGAGATGCCAAAAGACCAAGTGGTGATGGCAAACATATGACCGGAGCCCTGATACTTGGTGCCCTTGAGCACGGTATCGCAGTGCACGCCCACGCCAAAGATGATCATGAGGGCCGTTGCGCCGAATTCGCAGAGGAGTTTGGTAAGCATAAAACCTTATCTTTCTTGTCGGTTATAAACGATTCGTTTAGGCCGCGCGCTAGTGCTGAGCAACGACAACGCCCAGGCCATCGGGAATGACGGCCACCTTGGCATCGGCACCCTTCATCTCAAAGGCGAGCTTGAGCGCCTCCTCGATAGTGTTGACCGGCGTCATGTGCATATCCTTGAGCATCTGGTGATCGCACAGGTCGGTGACCATGATCACAGGGTGATGCGCCAGGATGCGGGCGAAAATCTGGCTCGTCCACTGATCGGGCAGGGTCTCGTCCTTGGGACGGTCGATGCAGGCGCGCTCAAACTCTGCCGGATCGTTGTCGGCGATGTTGTGATAGAAGCCCTCGCCACCGTGACCGTCGGCACAACCGGCGACGTCGATGATCACGCCGCCCTCGGGAAGCGTGGCCTCGGCAGCGCACATGCCCTTCACGGCCTGGTAGATGTTCTGGTCGAGCGGGTAGCCGCCGTTGGTGGTGATGGCAATCTCGCACTCAACGGGCTCAACGCCGGCAAGGCTCTTCACGAACTCGCAGCCAGCCTCGTGCGCCTTGTGGATGTCGCCGGCAAAGGAGCCGATGACCTCATGCTTGCCGTTGAGCACCACGTTGAGCACAAAGGCAAGGTGAGCCATCTCGGCGGCGGCGAACATGTCCTCGCTCACGTGGTTGTGGCACAGGTTGCCGGCGCGCGAATGAGAATCGTTCACAAACTGACCGTTGTGGTTGTACATGATGGTCTTGTAGCTGGCGATGCCAGGCAGGACGGACTTGCGGCTGCCGGAGAAACCAGCAAAGAAGTGCGGCTCAATAAAGCCCTCGGCAAGCAGCAGATCGCAATCGACGGCAATCTTGTTGATGATGCACTCGCCACCAGAAGGCAGGGTGCCGATCTTTTTCATCATGCTGTCGTCAGTCGCGACATGCATAACGATTTCCTCGTTGGCAACGATCTCCTCGCCGTACTTGTTGACGAGCTCCTCGTGCGTCGACGGACGATGCATACCCGTAGCAACCAGAATGCGAACGCGCGCCTCAGGCGCAGCGGAGTGGATGTGATGCAGCAGAATAGGCATCGTCACACGCGAGGGAACGGGGCGCGTATGGTCGGAGCTAATGATGACAATATCCTTCTTGCCAGCACAAAGCTCCTCGAGCGAAGGTGAGCCATAAGGGTTGGCAAGCGACTCCTCTACCAGTTCTTCCTGCGATTTCGTGGTCTTAAACTCGTTTTGATGACCTTCCATCACACCTGCGAAGTTCTTATCCTCGAGCTCCAGATGCAACGTCTTGTGGTCAAACGGCAGTTCACATTCAAACAATGACGAGCGCCCTCTTCCTTTCAACTGACACACTAGATAAACCGTTGGAAGGATACGCCGCTCACCGAAAAACGCCACCGTCCACCGACTCATTAACACAACGTTCATATTTGACCCACAATAAAACGGCCGCGACCCCAAAGGGGACCGCGGCCGCCTGTCAAAGACACTATAGACAGGATGATTTACGCAGCGCCGAGGCAAACATCTAGCCCGAGACGTACGCACGTAAGCCATTTTGCATAAATGCGTTAATTAATTGCATAAAATGGCGCATGGATTTCTAGCCGTAACAGGGTGGTACCCTCCGGAGCGTGCATTTTTGCGAGTATTCAGCATCGCGGGATAAGATTTTGGTGTCAAAAGTCTTTCAAAAGGTAGATAGTCCTCATGACTCGTCCCATCTGGATAGCATGCGGCGAGAAACCAGCCATATATGATCGTCGCCAAAGCCCAATCGTCGTGCAAAAGCATCAACAAAGGCAGCGAAAGCCGGCTATGGCCTTATGCATCAATCTTTGGCTGCTGAAAACTCCGTTTTTTGCACGTCGCCCCAAGCACCACCCTCACCCAGCGGCTGATCCGCCGAAGACCGGACATCGCAGGGCCCGCCATTAGTTTACTTTTAGGCACACTCCGCAGGACGCAAGAAGCCCTCGCCGCACTCCACGCTATGCGCGAAGCGCGCCTTATTCCCTTTAGCTTTAACCCCAGAAGACCGAGGACGAAGGGATCCGATGGGTTTCCCTCTGAATGCACTCCGCAGCACGAAGCCCCCTTATCCGCAGCTCCGAAGGAGCAGGATAAGGGGGCTTCAAGTGCGAGGACGCATTCAGAGGGAAACCCATCGGGTCCCGGTGAGAGCCACAGGGCTATCGATTACCCCGTGTTCTGCAATCCTGCCGAGACGCCGGTCACAGTCGAAAGAATCAGGCTCATGTACTCGGCCTTCTTCTCCTCGGCCATCTCGTCCTGATTCATGCGCACCTCGCGAAGGGCGCGGACCTGGGCGATGGACAGAGCGTCGACGTAGGGGTTACGCACGCGAACGGCGCAGCCGAGCACGCGACGACGCTGCAGCGGCCACTCATCACCGACGATGGCAAGGACCCACTTACGCGTGAGCTGCATCTCGGTGAAGACCTTCTCGGACAAATCATCGCGGTCGCCCAGGTGCAGATACATCTTGGCGATGCGCTGGTCGGTCTTGGCGATCGACATCTCGATGTTGTCGATAAAGGTGCGGAAGAACGGCCACTCCTGGTAGGCAGCCTTGAGCTGGTCAAGATCGCCAAGCTGCTCGCAGGCGGTGCCCAGACCGTACCAAGCGGCCAGGTTAATGCGCGCCTGGCTCCAGCTGAAGATCCACGGGATGGTACGCAGGTCGTCGAGCGACTTGGCACCCAAGCCGCGCTTGGCGGGACGCGAGCCGATCGGCAGCAAGCCGACCTCGGTCAGCGGCGTCACGGTCGAGAACCACGGTGTAAAGTCCTCGGTGTTCAGCAGGTCCAGATAGCGCTCGTGGCTTGCGGCGTTGAGCTTTTCGGCCATATCCCAGAACTTCTGCGTGGTCTCGGTGTTGGTCTTCTCGACACTCGGGGCCGACTGCAAAAGCGTTGCGGCGGCAACGGACTCAACATGGCGCTGAGCCAGCGTGCGGTTGCCGTAACGGGCAAAGATGACCTCGCCCTGCTCGGTGAGCTTAAAGAAGCAGTTGACCGAACCCTTGGGCTGCGCCAGCACGGCCTTGTTGGCCGGGCCGCCGCCACGGCCCACGGCACCGCCGCGACCGTGCATGAGCACCAGGTCGATATCGTTCTTCTCTGCCCACTTGGCGATGCGCTCCTGCGCGGAGTGCAGCGCGAGCATAGCCGTGGTAGGACCGGCATCCTTGGAAGAGTCGGAATAGCCCAGCATGACCTCCATGCGGCGGTTGGTCTGGGCAAGGCGCTTTTGCACCACGGGCAGCGTAAGCATCTGATCGAGCACGTCGACACAGCCCTCGAGGTCCTCGAGCTGCTCGAACAGCGGGATCACGTCGAGCTCGGGAACGTCCTCCTCGTGTGCGAAGGACAGGTGGGCAAGCTCAAAGACGTCGGCCACATGCTGGGCGCTCTTGGTAAACGAGATGATGTAGCGGTGCGCCATCTTCTTGCCGTAGCGCTTTTGGATGGAGCCGATAGCGCGGAAGGTATCGATGACCTCGCGCGTCATGGGCTGCAGGTCGCCATGGATACCGTTCTCGTGGATATCCTTGAGGGCGCGGGCGTGCACCACGGAATGCTGACGGAACTCCATCTCGACCATATGGAAGCCGAAGGACTCGACCTGCCAGATGATGGTCTGGACCGGACCGTAGGCGGCACGGACGGCACCGCAGGCAGCAAGCGAGCGCTGGACGACGCGCAGGTCATCCAGGAACTCATCGGCGCTGTGGTACATGGTGTCGGTGATACGGCGCACGGTGGCGTTCAGACGGTCGGCCATGACGAGCATGACGGCGCGATGCGGCTCGTGCTCGGAAATCAGCTCGGCGCGGGCCGTGTACTGGGTACTCATCTCGACCTGATGGTTCCACAGGTTAATGAGCTCGGCCGACGGCTTGCTGTAGGTAGCCTCGAGCGTGAGGTTGCGGCCGATGTGGCGGCACTTGTCCTCGAGCTTGAGCACCATGTGCGTAAAGTACTTGGCGGCGACCTCACGGCTCACCTTGGCGGTGACGTTGGGGTTACCGTCGCGGTCGGAACCGATCCAGCTGCCGGGATGGAAGAACGCCGGGCACAGCGGCGGCACAGTACCGGCCTTGTCGCCCAGCACCCAATCGTCAAAACGACGATAGATAACGGGGATAACGTCGAACAGCGTGTTATCGAAGATGTCGATGATGGTATCGGCTTCCTCGACCGGCGTGGGCTTCTTGAGCGCGATGGGACTCGTACGCACCAGGGCGTCGATCTCCTGCAGCATATGGCGCTCGTTCTCCACCAGGTCGGAGCCGCCCAGACGCGGACGCTCCTCCAGCAGGTTGGAGATACGGCGGATCTTGCCCTCGACGGCCTTACGACGGGCCTCGGTGGGATGTGCGGTAAAGACAGGGTGGAACTCGAGCTTGTCGAGCAGCTCGTTGGCACCCTCGACACCCAGCTCATTCACCAGCTGGTGATAGGCAACGGTAAGCTCGTTGGCAGGATCGACCTCGGTATCGGTCGACGCACCGGCCTCGCGCTCGCGCAGCTGCGCCACACGGTAGTTCTCCTCCGACAGGTTTGCCAGATGGAAAAAGCTCGTAAAGGCGCGAACGATGACCTGCTGCTTATCGAGCGGCAGGCTGTCGATCAAATCGACGACCTCACGAAATGCCACGGCAGTGGGCTCGTCGGCGGTGGGCACGCCCTGCTCGTCGACGGCTTCGTCGGCAGCGCAGGTACCGGGGTTGCCGGCATTGACCACAATCTCGGCTGTCAAAATCTTGTCGAACAGGTCCGCGATCTCGGGATCATACTCGCTAAGCACACGGCGCTCCAGGCGCAAGAACAGCGCCAGATTGTCGCGCAGCTCCTCGGGGATCTCGATCTCGGCGAGACGCTCCCTGGACTCGGCATTCGAGCCGATTCGGTTAACGAGGCGGTTGACCACGGCAGCGACGCGCGCCGCGGCTTCGGGTACAGACTGGTTGCTTAGGTTCTCAGCCACGTTTCCTCCCATTCCTCCTTCTATGCACGTAACATGCGGTATTCATTATAGGCGCTTGAGAAATACTTTCGACACTGATTGCGCTTTACCACACAAAAGCATTTTCTGCATTGCAAGGGTTTTTGCCCTAAATGGTCGTATTTCTCGGTGGACGGCATACACAAACGGGGGCATTCCGCATAAATGCGAAACACCCCCGTAACAATCGCTCGCCGCGAGCGGGACATGTTGGCGGGTCCGCAGCTCAAAAAGATGCGCTACAGGCGCTCGCGAACCGCCTCGACGACGTTGGCCAGATCGGCAAGGACCTCTTCATGGCTCTCCATGTCGCGCACCTTGACCTTGCCGGCGGCAAGCTCGTCGCCACCCAGGACCAAGATGAGCTTGGCGCCTACCTTATCGGCCTGCTTAAACTGGGCTTTGAGCGAACGGCCCTGATAGTCGGCCTCGGTCACGATGCCCGCGGCGCGAAGCTCCTGCGTAATGGCAAAGACGTTCTGGCGCAGCTCCTTGCCGGCGTTGGCGACATAGACGCACGGGGCCTCATCGGCACCCAGATCGCTGCCAAAGGCCTGCAGGGCCAGCAGGGCGCGCTCAAAACCGACGGCAAAGCCGACGCCCGCCGTGGGCTTGCCACCCTCGAGCTCGACCAGACCGTCGTAGCGGCCACCGCCGCCGATGGAGCCGACGCCGGCGCCAGGGGCCTCAACCTCAAAGACAGTACGGGTGTAGTAGTCCAGGCCGCGCACCAAGGTGGGATCCTCGACATACTCGATACCGGCGGCGTCCAGATAGCGCTTGACCTGCTCGTAGTGCTCGCGGCACTCGTCGCACAGGTTGTCGCCCATCAGCGGCGCGTCGGCCATGATCTCGCGGCAATGGTCGTTCTTGCAGTCGAAGGCACGCAGCGGGTTAAGCTCGGCGCGCTCGCGGCACTCGTCGCACATCTCGTCTGCGTGATCGAGGATGAACTGCTTGACCTGCTCGCGATAAGCCGGACGGCACTGGGCGTCACCCATCGAGTTGATGAGCAGACGAAGCTTGGAAAGATCGAAGCCCAGGCGCTTGTAGAACTCCATGAGCATGATGATGCACTCGGCGTCTGCCGCCGGATCGGGAGCGCCGAGCCACTCGATGCCCACCTGGTGGAACTGGCGCAGGCGGCCCTTCTGGGGGCGCTCGCCGCGGAACATGGCCTCGGCATAGTAGGCCTTAAACGGCGTGGAGCCCTGAGGCACCAGGTTGTTCTCCACGACGGCGCGCACCACACCGGCCGTGCCCTCGGGGCGAAGCGCCAAGCGCTGCTTGGGCTTGAGCTTGGTATCGGTACCCTCGGTAAAGACGCGCTCCAGGTTGGCGCCGCTAAAGACGCGGAACATCTCCTTGCGCACGACGTCGGTCGACTGGCCGATACCGTGGACAAAGACGTCCACCTGCTCGATCGCGGGCGTCTCGATAGGCTTAAAGCCAAACGGCTCGAATACGCCGGCAGCGATCTGCTGCATCTTTTGCCAGGCGCGCATCTCGGCGCCGATAAGGTCGCGGGTTCCCTCCGCCTTCTGTGCCTGCATGGGCAAACACCTTTCTTTTGTATCGCGTCATAGGTAGTGGTCATTATACGGCACAAACACAAACCGCGGCGGCGCGTCTGACCGAACGAGGGTATGGGGGCTCGTTCGGCCAGATGCGCCGCCGCGACAGCCGGTCCGCTTTCCTCCGTCCCCTTCGGATCACGTGATCTGTTGGGGACGGAGGAAAAGGGACCATTTCGTAGGCCCGTGGCCGCCTTGGAAACCGAATGATGGTACGAGCATCCATTCGGCTTCCAAGGCGGCCACGGACAGAACAGGGCAAACAGAAAAGAGCGACGGACGTCTACTCCCCCGCCACGCTCGCGCGCAGCTTGGCGGCGATGGGCTCGGATGCCAGCAGGAACACGAGCATGACCACGGAGCACGCCAGGCACACGATCCAGGTGCTCGCAAAGGAGCCCGTGGCATCGAACAGCACGCCCGAGACAATGGCGCCCACGGTGCCGCCGACCATCTCGAGCGAGGTGATGGTGCCCGTGACCTTGCCGAGGTCGGCCATGCCAAACTGCTCGGACGCGGCGATGGTAGGCGTGATGGTGCCCATGCACGTTCCGATACCAAAGCTCACAGCGGCGACAATAGGACCGAGGTCCGTCGTCGGGAAGCACAGCGCCACGCAGGCGATAATGCACGCAACGGAGCCAAGGATATTGCCAAAGCGCAGGCCAAAGCGGTCATAGATCGCACCGAGCGAAATCTTGGCGATAACGACGGTAACCATGTAGGCCGAAAGCACAGTGCCCGCCCACATGGGATCATGACCGCCCGTGACGATCTTGGCGCCGTTGACGGTAACGCTCGTCATGTTGGTAACCTGGTTGGGCAGGATGGCGCCATTGACCAAGCCCATAGAGAGGAAGGCAACGACGAGCAGCCAAAACGCCGGGCTCTTCTTGATACGAGACCAGCCGACGCTAACCTCGGGCGCCGTGTGCTCGTCCTTGTCGCCAGCCGTCGAGACAGACGGATCGCCCGGGTTCTCGCCGAGCGGCTTAAGGCCGATCTCGGAAGGCTTGGTGCGGAAGGAATAGGCCGTGATGGGCAGTGCCGCCACCATGCAGACGGCAGCGAGTACCAGGAACGCAGAGCGCCAGCCCACACTCACGATAAGCGAGCTCACGATCGGCGAGAGAATGGCTCCGCCAAAGCCCGAACCCGAAAGTGCGATGGAAATGGCAAGGCCGCGTTTGGCCGTAAACCAGTTGGCGGTCACCAGGCTAATGAGCAGACGGGTCGAGGCCACAGCGAAGCAGCCCGAAACGGCAAAGAGCACGTAGACCTGCCACAGCTCACCGACAAAGCTCATGCCAGCAAGCACTGCCGAGGTAGCGATAACGGTGAGCGAGCCCAATACGCGGCCACTCACCTTATCGGCAACATGGCCGATAACGAGCGAACCCACGACGCTCACCACGGTGGAGATAGCGTTGGAGATGTTGTACTGGGCAAGCGTAATCCCGAGGTCGCTGACGATGAGCGGCTGGAACAGGCTCATGCAGTTGACGAAAATCGTGTAGCACGTGGCCATGATTACGAAGCCGGAGGCCACCACGAGCCAGCCGGGGAAGAACTTACGCTGCTGGGACATACCGCTCCTTTTAAAAAACGAATAGCCTGCGCCGGGCGCCGGTAGTGCCCAAGATTGCCTTGAAAGACAAGGGCATAGGCCTTATGGCCATGCCCGCAGGCTTGAAAGGCAAGGTTGGGTGCTACCGGTGGTCGGCGATATAGCCCAAAGCGACGGCGGTATAAGCCGCAGCACCGAGCGGCAGCTCGGCATCGTTAAAACGTGCCTTGGGATGGTGCTGGGCAAAGTGTTCGTCCGTGTCGGTTACGGCCGCGCCCACGGTAAAGTACGCACTCGGAATCTCGCTCGAGATAAGCGCGAAGTCCTCACTCGCCATGGCATGGAAAAGCGGCAAGAAAGCCGCCTTGGGCAGCACTGCGCCCACATAGCCAAGCGACGCCTGAGTCATATCGCTGTCGAGTACAAGTGGCGGAACATCCGAAAGCGTCTCGATGGTCGCCGGCGTACGATATGTTGTGGCAACGCCGTTAACGACCTCCGCGATGCGGGTCTTGAGGTGCTCCATGAGCTCAACATCGAAGCCGCGCAGCGTTCCCTCGAGCACGCAGGTGTCGGGGATGACGTTGGCCGCCAAGCCGCCAGCAAACTTACCAACGGTAAGTGCGACCTCCTTGGCCGCCGGCACCTCGCGGGAGATGAGCTCCTGAAGCGCCAGGTGCACATGGACGCCGGCCGTGATGGGGTCGATGCAGATCTCGGGGCTCGAGCCATGGCCGCCCTTGCCCTGCAGCGTAATGCGAAAACCGTACACGCCCGAGAGCGCCGGGCTGCCGTAGAGCACCAGGCCAAGCGGCGACTGGCTATTGACATGCATGGCAAAGGCAGCCTGGGGACGCGGGTTCTGCAACAGACCGTCGGCGATGGCGGCGCGGGCACCCTCAAAGGTTTCCTCGCCCGGCTGGAACAGCAACTTAACCGTGGCATTGGCGTCGACAAGCTCGGCCTCGCGGGCCTTGAGCAGGCGCGCCGCACCAAGCAGCGCCGTCGC
>JAGZKE010000036.1:0-22013 GCA_018365375.1 Collinsella sp.
CTCGCCCGGCTGGAACAGCAACTTAACCGTGGCATTGGCGTCGACAAGCTCGGCCTCGCGGGCCTTGAGCAGGCGCGCCGCACCAAGCAGCGCCGTCGCGTGCATATCGTGTCCGCATGCATGCATGCAGCCGTTCGTAGAGGCGAAAGGCTCGCCTGACTCTTCGGCAACGGGCAGGGCATCCATGTCGCCGCGCAGCATAACGACCGTACCGGCCTGTTCGTCCGTGCAGACGCCATTGCCCTGGGCCGCAGCGGCACCGGCGCCGACAAGGCCCACAACACAGGAACCATCGACGAGCGTGGCAAATGGGATGTCCATCTCGGTCAGGCGCGCTTGAATATACGCAGAGGTCTGCGGGAGGCTATTACCCAGCTCGGGCATCTGGTGTAAATCGTGTCGCCACGCAGCGAGCTCGTCTGCAAAAGCCTGAGCTTCTGCAACAAGACCGTCACCGATAGCGGCCTGCGCCGTCGCGGTGGCCTTGGGCGCTGATTGCGGTTGAAGATCGGACAGTGCTGGTGCCATAGATGCCCCCCAGTAACGTTTTTGCAGCAAGCACTTTGATAGCGTAAAGTGCAAGGTATTACTTTAAGGGTGACGCATAAAAAATGCCGCCCCGGGAGGGCGGCGCAACAAGTTGTTTACAATTGCGGGCGCGGCTTTTTGCGCAAAAAATCGAAGTGAGTCTCGCTCAAGATAATCGACAGGAAGATAAGCACGAAGCCGGCGAGCAGACGCGAGGTGAGCGCCTCCCCCATCAGCAGCACCGAAAACAACACACCCGAAGGGGACTCCATCGAAAGGAGCAGCGAGCCCGTCGAAGCCGGGACATGCGCCAGGCCGACGTTTTGGATGAGCAGAGCCACGCATGTGCAGCCCACCGAGAGAAACGCCATCGCAGTGATAAAGCTCGGCGTCCACACGGACAGAGGCGCTTGGGTCTCGAATAGCAGCGACGTTGCCAGGCTCAGCACGCCGTTGCCCACAAACATCCAAAACGTGATGACGTTGATGTCCATTTTGCGACCGTACTTGGCGGTCACCGCCATCTGGATGGCGAAAAAGACCGCACCCACCAGCGTAATGACGTCACCGATGTTGAATTCAACGCTATCGAGCGCCACCAAACCAATGCCCGCCAAGCACAGCAGTGCCGCGCCCAGGTTATAGCGGGTGAGTTTTTCGCCGCTCAGAAAATAGCTCGCGAACGGCACAAGGATGCAGTACGTGCCCGTCAAAAAAGCATTCTTGCCCGCCGTAGTATGTGCCAGACCGACCGTCTGCAACGCATAGGCCGCCCACATGAGCACGCCCATACTCAGGCCAACGATCAGGTTGCGAGCGTTGAAATGTGCAATGATGCGCTTGTGGAAGACGGCAAACATGACCAACGCTGCGGGCAGAAAGCGTACATAGAGCAGCGCGAACACCGGAATGGTGCCGAGTGCGTCCTTCATAGTGGTAAAGGAGTAGCCCCAGATGACCGCCACCGAAAGGAGCAGAACCTTCCAGAACAGCGGAGAGCGTGCGCCGGCGCCCCGGGGAATACCGCCCGCGCCCAAATCCTCACGGGCTACAGGGCTATCGGGCAAGTTCTCGATTTCGTTGGCAGCGTATTGGGCCATGGAACATCCTCGCACTCAATCTGGGCGTGGTGTCCGCACGCGTATGGCTGCGTGCCGCCTCATGGTCAAATAAAAACGGGGCGCACCGGACCCCCGGCACGCCCCGCTACTGTAACAACAACCAAGCAACCCGTGCAATTCACTACGCTAAAGCATCGGGTTGGAAGGCCTCGATGTTCCGACGGCGTTTACGTCGCTGCATTAAATCAATTTGGTTGATTCCAGCTTTTCGATGATCCAGTCGTTGGCTTTGATAACCGGGCGGCGGAAGACGACGCCCAGGGCCAGCGACGGAATCAGGTAGCTCGCCAAGATACCCAGCTCAATCCAGTACTCCATATGGTAGGCACCGGCCATGGCGGCGTGCATGGCGTTGATGCCGTGGGTAAACGGCAGGAACGGGTAGATCGCCTGGAACACGGGGCCGGTCATCTCGATGGGGAACGTACCGCCCGAACCGCCGACCTGCATGACCAGCAGCACGACGGCGAGGGCCTTGCCGATATCTCCAAACGATACCGTAAGCGTGTAGACGATATTGGAGAACACGAGGCTCGCGACCCAGCCGGCAAGCACAAACTGCAGGGGGTTGTCGCACTGGATGCCAAAGAACAGAATGTCGCCCGCGCACACGAGCGTCGCCTGCAGCAAGGCCAGACCGCCAAAGAACAGATAACGGCCCAGGTAGATCTCGTGCAAGCGCACGGGGATGAGCTCGTTGATAAGCTCATCGTCAACCGAAACCTTCATCATGGCCGCCAGAACAATCGAGCCCACCCACAGCGACAAAATCGTGTAGAACGGCGCCATGGCCGAGCCGTAGTTGCGGATCGGATAGACCGGCTTGCGATCGAGCGCAACGGGGCCGGAAAGCGACACGGCGAGGCCATCGGGGTCGTTGCCGATCATCGTCTTGATCGTGGCCAGATCGTCCGACATAAGGGCACCGTCGAGCTCGTCCTTGAACGCGCTAATCTTGTCCGATGCCTCACCCAGCTGATCGGAAGCCTTGTTGACGAGCCTTGCAGCCTTGGAGAGACCCTTCGCGAGCGAACCAGAGGCGTCGGTCAGACCGCTCACGGCGCTATCTAGGTCACCCGAGATACCGTTCAGGGAATCCAGAACGCCCGAAATGGTCTTCTTGAGCTCTTTGGCCTTAACCGAGAACGTAGAATCGTAGTCGGACTTGGCACCCGAGATACCCGCCTTGGCATCGGCGATGGCCTGGTCGACCTCGGCACGCGAGCTGTTGACCTCGGCCATGCTCTTCGTGAGCGACGTCGCGATGTTCGTCAGCTCATTGGCATTGTTGCGGTACTCCGTCGCGGTTTTGTCAAGCTCAGCAGCCGCGTCCTCAAGCCCTGCCTTGAGCTTATCGTTACTCACCTGGCCAGCAAGACTACGGAGCTCATTCGCCGTGGCATCAATCTCGTCGGCACGGTTCTTGAGTGACACTGCACCATCGTTGAGCTGAGACACCGTAAGATTGACATGCTTGTTTGCAGCGTCGAATGCCTTTGCGAGCTCGGTAGAAACGTTATCGAACGAACCTGCGCTCCCATCAATAGCGGCATCGATCGCATCGCTGGCAGACTTGAGCGCTTGCTCGGAATCGGCAATACCGCTCTCGGCATGCTGCATGAGCTGCTTCACCGACTCCTCGGTCGATCCGGACTGTTTGAGCATGCCACCCGCCGATGTCAGTGAATCGGACGTAGAGCTCAAAATGCCCGCGAGCGACGTCGCACTCGCCTGAACGTCCTGCAGGTCCTCGACCGAATCGCCCAGCGTAGAGGACAGATTGGCGATAAAGTTGCTCACCTGGTCGGTGCTCATATAGTCGAGCAGGCTGGACACGGTCTTAAGGCCGATGGTCGTGATGGTCTTGGTAAAGGTCTCGTTGACCTGACTCTGGACGGCGCTCGAACCCTTCTCGGTCACGATCTGCGCGATGGCGTTGGCCTTCTGGTTCTCATAGAACTCGATATCGGCGTGTTTCACCTCGGTCGAGAAAAGCGTCATCATATCGGCGCTAAACGTTTTAGGGATAACGACGGCAGCGTAGTACGCGCCCGACTTAACGCCCTCAATCGCCTTATCGCGGTCGTTGAGGACGACCCAGTCGAAGTTCTCGTTGCCGCGCAGGGTGGAGGTTACGTTTTCGCCCACGTTAACCTCGACGGGAATCAGATCGCTCTCGTAGCCCTCGTCAGTGTTGACCACTGCAATCTTAAGGTTGCCGGTATTGCCGTAGGGATCCCAGCTTCCGGCGATGTTAAACCACGCGTACAGGCACGGCACGATAATGAGGCCCATCACAACAACCAAGCCGATCACGGAGCGAGACACATTTTGGACATCGCGCTTAAACAGGTGCAGGATGTTTTTCATTTATGCCTCACCTCCTTTAGAGTGCTTGCCAAGCGGGGTGGTGTCCCCGTCGTTTCCGCTTACGTTGTCAACGCCGTCGGCATCTTGAGCCTTACGATGCGCACCGATATGCGGCAGACGGCTCGTGGGCTGTTCGCTGTCCTTGGTGCCCCGCTCGCTGGCGTTGAGACCAAACATGCGACGGGCGGCAGGGATGGCAGCCGTGTGCTCGCGCATCTCGCGGCGAAGGTCCTCGTCCGAAAGCGCCGAGATACGCATCTGGGTATTGAGGCTCGCACGGATGTACTCGATGTTGATGAGCCAGCCACAGATGGCGATGACCGAAATGATCCAGATAACAAGCAGGATGATCTTGCCGTTATTGTCGATATCGAGCACCGTCGAAAGTACAAAGAGCAGGACCTGGACGCCTACCACGGCGGCAAAACCGCCCTTGATGTAGTACGGGTAGCGATGCTCAAACGCCACGGCATGATCGAGCAGCTCGCGACGGTACGAATCCGAATCGAGCATGACGCGCATGGCCGTGCGCAGCGAATAGCGCTGGCGCGGCAGGTCGTTGGACTCGCAGATCATGAGGCCCGTCGTGGAAAGCTGCTTATCAAAGAGCAGATTGAGGTTGAGCAGCAACGGGCGCAGCTGCAGACCGATAAAGAGCGCCACGATCAGGAACACGCCCAGGATGCACAGGTTGAACAGGTAGTTGAACGAATACATGCCACCGACGGTCTCGCGCAGCAGGTTGATGCCATAGGTGAAGGGCAGCAGCGGATGCAGCCATTGGAAGAAGCCGGGCATCATCTCGATGGGATACATGCCCGACGAACCGGGGATCTGCACAATGACGAGGATGACGCCGATTGCCTTGCCGATATGCTTAAAGGTGGTGGACAGCGCATAGATGATGTTGACGTAAGTGAACGAGATAGCGATGCCGCCCAGCACAAAGAGCAGCGGATTGACGCACTGAACGCCAATGACCAGGTCGCCCACCGTAACGATAATGGCCTGGAACGCACCCAGGATCACCATCAGCAGCCAGCGGCCAAAGTAGCCCTGACGCGCCGTAAAGCTACCGATGCCCTCGCGGTCGACCTCGAGCTTGTAGATAGCGATGAGCACATAGCCGCCTACCCACAGCGCCAGATTGGTGTAGAAGGGCGCGATGCCCGAGCCAAAGCTCTTGACCGGATAGATTGACTTGGACGTCAGCTCAACCGGAGATGCCATGAAATCTGCCACGTCATTGACGTCGACGTCCATGAGGTCGGCTAACTCGCCCATAGACTCAGAGGTCTGCAGCGCCGCAATGTCATTAGCGGCGGTCGCGAGCTTGTCCTGAACCTTGGCAAGGGAGGCATCGGTTTGGGACAGCGTGGTCTTTGCCTGCTTGAGCGTGGCGTCGAGCTGCGCCAGCGTGCCGCGCGCGCTCGCTATCGTGGGGGTCATACCCGATACAATGCCGGTCAAATCGCCCGAAACGGCGGCAAAGGAGTCAAGCGCGCTCGAAGCCTTCGGCAGCGCGTTTTGGCCCAAGTCCGTCTGGGCTTGGCCAAGGTTGGTCGCACCGGTATGAATTGCGTTATTGATAGCGTCACTGGCACCCGAAACAGTCGCTGCGTCATTCGCCATGGCGCTCGACTGCGCGGACAGACCGTCCTTGATGCTCTGAAGCTTTTCATTCTGCTCTCGAAGCAAATCGATGGTCGATACAATGCGCGCGTCAATTTCCTCGGAACCTGTCGACGTGTCATTGGCGAGAATCTCCAAGTGCCCGATAACGGCCTTATTGTGGTCGATCGTCGCTTGAAGAGACTCGAGCGAGTTGTCGATACGGGTGGTCGTAGATGTGACCGCGCCCGTCAGCTTGCCGATGGCAGCGTTCGCAGAGGCCGACGTCTTGGTGAGCGCAAGGCTGCCTTCCGAGAGCGCCTTGGAGAGCGAGGTGATGGAGTTGCCCGCCGTGGTGCGAGCTTCGCTCAGCAGGTCGTTGCCCTGGGAGATCGCCTGCGTCAGCGACGGTGCCTGGCCTTGCAAGCCGGCAAGTGCCGCATCAGCCGAGGCGATAGCGCCACTCGTCTTATCGATGGCGGCATTCATATCGCCAATCGAATCGCGCACCTCGCCCAAGGTGTCGGACGCCTCGGACACCGAACTTGCCAGCGAGTCCTGAGTCTGGGTTGCCTTGTCCTTTAAATCGACACCGGCATCCTTGGCGATACCGGCAACAGTCTTGCCTACCGTAGAGACAAATTCCGAGTTGATCTGCTCCTCGATGGTGTTTGCACCGGTATCGGTAACCTTGGGCGCGATGGCGCTCTTCTTCTCATTGACGTAGTACGTGAGCTTGGGCTGATGGTAGTTGCCGTCGAGCATCGAAACCAGGTTATCCGAGAAGTTCTTGGGAATCACGATAGCGGCATAGTACTCGCCGCTCTCGACGCCCTCCTTGGCATCGGCCGTCGAGTCGACGAACGTCCAGCCCAACTGATGATTCTCCTTGAGCTGGTCGACCACTTTGTCGCCAGCGTTGAGCTCACCCACCAAGTCGTTTTGGGTGCCTCGATCGTTGTTGGCGATAGCAATCTTGATGCCTTGGGTGTTTCCATACGGATCCCAGTTTGCCACGATGTTATACCAGGCATACAGCGAGGGAATAACGCACACGCCTAGGGTAACCACCAGGGCGACGGGGTTCACAAGCAGTCGCTTAATGTCGCGCTTAAATATCGCAAAGGACACCTTTGCATTGGATAGTTTGCTGCCGAGACTCACGCTTGGACCATCCATCCTGTCGTTAAATCGAATCGTACTATCGACAACCATTGTAGTAGGCGCTTTAACGTCTCAAAGCACAATGGTGCTGAGTTTTGCGGGTAGCAATATACTACGAAGATGAGTTAGCGTACAGATGTACAGTATCTTAAATTTCAGCTGGTCACAAAACCACAGCCCGCACAAATAAATGATCCCTTGGGGACGGAGGGATCATTCAAAAGGAAACGAGAGTGGAAAATCCCCCACTTCAAGCCCGCGTTCGAGCCAAAAGTGGGAAATTATCCACTCTCGTTCTGATCTAGTTACGATGCCGTATCCCCGAACTACATCAAGTTACAAACAGCTGCCGCGAAGGCAACGGGGTCCTCGGGCAGAATGCCCTCGACCAGCAGGGCCTGGTCGTAGAGCAGGCCGGAGTACTGCTTAATCTTGTCGGCGTCGCCCGCCTTCTGGGCAGCGACGAGCTTGGCGAAGACTGGGTGCTTAGCGTTGAGCTCGAGCACGCGCTGGCTCTTGGGCATACCGTCGGGCGCACCCTCGGGACCCTTCTGAAGCACCTTCTCCATCTCGAGCGAAAGCGGACCCTCGGTGGTGATGCAGGCAGGAGCGTCAGTCAGACGCGCAGAGACGGCAACCTTCTCGACCTTGTCGCCGAGCGCCTCCTTCATGGCGTTAAAGAGATCCTCGTTCTCCTTGGTGGCGTCCTCGGCTTCCTTCTTCTCGTCATCGGTCGCCAGGTCAAGATCACCGGTTGCGACGTTCTTGAGCTCCAGGTGACGATCCTCAACCTCGGGCTCGGCACCATCAGCCACGGCCTTCTCGGCAGCCTCGCGGGCGGCATCGTCCTCGTAGATCTTGGGCATATCGGCGGCAACGTACTCACGCATAGCCTGGAAGGTGAACTCATCCACGTCCTGCGTCAGCAGCAGCACGTCATAGCCGCGGTCGAGCACGCCCTTTACCACGGGCATCTTGGCCAAGCGCTCACGCGAGTCGCCGGCGGCGTAGTAGATGGCCTTCTGATCCTCGGGCATGCCCTTGGCATACTCGGCCAGGGTAATCATCTTCTGTTCCTTGGCAGACCAGAACAGCAACAGATCGGCGAGCTCATCGGCCTTCATGCCATAGCTCGAGTAGATGCCGTACTTAAGACCGCGGCCAAAGTTCTCAAAGAACTTCTCGTAGGCCTCGCGGTCGTTGTCACGCATATCCTCAAGGTCGGCGGTGATCTTCTTTTCCACACGCTTGGCGATGGCCTTGAGCTGACGGTTCTGCTGCAGCGTCTCACGCGAGATGTTGAGCGACACATCGGCGGAATCCACGACGCCGCGGACAAAGTTGTAGTAGTCGGGCAGCAGGTCGTCGCACTTCTCCATGATCAGGACGTTGGAGCTGTAGAGTGCCAGACCCTTCTCGTAATCCTTGCTGTACAGATCGAACGGCGCGCGGCCCGGCACAAACAGCAGGGCATCGTACTCGAGCGTGCCCTCGGCATGGAAGCTGATGGTGCGCGCAGGATCGTCAAAGTCGTGGAACGTGGACTTGTAGAACTCGTCGTAGTCCTTCTGCTCGACATCGGAGCTGCGCTTCTTCCAGATCGGTGTCATGGAATTGACGGTCTCAAGCTCCTGGTAGTCCTCGTACTCGGGCTTGTAATCGTCGCCGGCGTCCTCGGGCTTGGGTTTCTGGCGGCTTTTGGACACCATCATCTGAATCGGGTAGCGCACATAGTTGCTGTACTGCTGAATCAGGCTCTTGAGACCCCACTCGGTCAGGAAGCGATCGTAGGTCTCGGCCTCGCCGTCGGCATCGAGCTTCTCGTTCTCGCGCAGCGTCAGGATGACATCGGTACCGTGCTCGGCGCGCTCACCGTCCTCGATGGTGTAGCCCTCAAGACCGTCGGATTCCCACACATGGGCGACATCCTCGCCATAGGCGCGGCTGACGACCTTCACATGGCTGGCAACCATAAAGGCAGAGTAGAAGCCCACGCCAAACTGGCCGATGATGTCGACATCGGAGCCCTGCTGCTCGGCGTTCTCGGTCTTAAACTCCTCGGAGCCGGAATGGGCGATGGTGCCCAGATTGCGCTCGAGCTCCTCGGCGGTCATGCCAATGCCGTTATCCGAGATGGTAATGGTGCGGGCGTCTTTATCAAAGGAGACGCGAATGGCCAGGTCGCCCTGGTTGATCTTGACGCTCGGATCCTGCAGGCTCTTAAAGTTGAGCTTGTCGACGGCGTCGCTCGCGTTAGAGATAAGCTCGCGCAGGAAGATTTCCTTATTGGTGTAGATGGAGTTGATCATGAGGTCGAGCAGTTTTTTGCTCTCGGTCTTAAATTGACGCATGTGCAGTCCTTTCGCGCTACCCCCGTCCGCAAAAACGGCCCGGTTGCCCGAGCCGCATCGCAGACCTGCTATGTTCAGACTTAGATTTTATAACCCAATAGCGCGCATATATACATACGGAATCGAAAAACTGTATGTCCGAGCGCTCCAATGCGTCAATTGCCAAGGAGTGTCCCCAGCTGCCGGCAGAAAAGGAACGTCCCTATCTGCCATCTACGCGCTTGGCCATCCAGACATGGGGCTGGCCCTCGTCTTCGTAATCTACCGGGGCAATTTGCGTGTAGCCCGCCTTTACATAGAGCGGCAGCACGTATTCCTGCGCATGCAGCTTAATAAGCTTGGCGCCGGCATCGCGTGCACACGAAGCACTGGTCTCCACGATCGCACTCGCCAGTCCGCGACGACGCATAGCCGGCAGCACGGCGACGCGCCCCATAATGTAGGTCTCCCCCGCCGCAACGCCTTCGTCCATGTCGCATGCCGGCAACACCGGGGCCTCTGCGTCAGCCACGCGCTCAAGCTCTTCGGGAAACACGCGCGAGCAACCGGCAAGCTCGCCGTCTACATAGAGCGTCACATGAATGCAGTTTGGATCCTCGTCGATAGCGTCGAACTCATTCTCGTAGCCCTGCTCGTCCATAAAAACGACGCGGCGCACCAACGCCGCGTCATCAAAGCATCCCGTCTTAAGTTGGATATCCATGGCTGCCCTTTCATTCAATGCGAACGTTAGGGACAGATTTTAGCGAAAATGAGCTCCGCGTACGCTAAACTTCGCGCGAGCCTTCGCCAGGCAATCGTAATGACCCACGTTATGGGCATCGCTCGCGATGAAGCTGTACAGGTTCTGATCGAACAGGCGCTGTGCCGGCTTTTTCTCGCGACCAAAGCGACCGCCGGCAATAAAGTCCGCCGAAGCCTGCAGCTTGCAGCCCATATCGACCAGGCGCTCCGCCACGCTTACATCCTTTTGAACCGCACGATAGCGCTCAGGATGAGCGATGATCACCTGGTAGCCACGGCACTGCAAATCGTAAATCGTGTTCTCGTACTCTCTAAACGCATACGCATCGGCATGCGTCGAAAGCTCGAGCAGAAACTCGTTGGTTCCATCAAAATGCAAGTGCTCCGCGGCATCGATACCAAGCTCAACGAGCTTTCGATGGTTGACCTCGAAGCCCATCTGGAGCGGAAAACCGTCAGCGTTATCACGCAGCAGCTCAAAGGCATCCCACATCTTGTCGTAATCAAAATAGGGATCACGGCAGTGAGGAGTGCAAACGATTCTGGTTACACCGGCCCGCTTGGCAGCCTCGAGCATCGCCAAGCTCTCATCAAGATCGGCGGCGCCGTCGTCTACACCCGGCAAGATATGGCAATGAATGTCACGCATAGGTCAGCCTTAATCAACTAAACGTTTGCTCGGTTGGTGAAGATGCCCTTTTTGGAAGTGCCCTGATCGTCGGAGCCCTTCTTAACCTTCTTACCGTCCTTGGTATAGTAAGAATAGTAGTACTCGCTGGTCTCGGTCTCACAGTAGTTCATAACGGTACCGATGAGCTTGACCTTCTCGGACTTCTTAAGCTGACCGATGGCGTTGAGCGCCTCCTCGCGCTTGGTGAAATCCTCACGCACGACAAAAAGCGCACCGTCGGTCAGACTTGCGATCTCGGCAGCATCGATGAAGGTGCCGACCGGGGGAGCATCAAAGATGACGTACTGGAACTTGGCGGACAGTGCCTTTACCAACTTGGCAAAGCGGTGAGAGACGATGATGTCGGCAGGATTGGGAATATGCGGCTCAGCATCGAGGAAGTAGAAGTTCTTCTGACCCGTCTCGACAATTGCCTGGTCAATGGAGATCTGCTCGGAAAGGACCGCATAGAGTCCGCCGCGCGAACGAACGCCGAGCATATCGGAAAGGGACCTGCGGCGCATATCGGCCTCGACCAGGAGCACGGACTTGCCGCTCGTGGCGATTGCCTGAGCAAGGTTAATGGAAACCGTAGACTTGCCCTCGTTGGGAATCGAGGAGGTAACGGTGATGGTGCGAATGGGGTCGTCCACGCTCGCAAAGCGGATGTTGGCCAGAAGGGTCTTGGCGGCATTCTGTACAACGAGCTTGTCGGTGTTCTTTGCCTTAGCCATGCCTATTTACCACCTTTCATAGCCGGAATTCGGCCAACAACGGGAATACCCAGGAGCTCTTCTGCCTCTTCGGCACCGCGGATGCGGGTATTGAGCATGTCTGCCAAAACGACATAGGCAACTGCGATAAAGATACCGGCGAGGAACGCGACGGCAATATACAGCGTGCGCTTGGGGCCGCTGGGGGCTTCGGGGGTCTTAGCCTCGTCGATAACGTTGATGCTCTGGGCAGCGCCGACGTTCTGAGCGACCGTACTCACCGAGCTGGCAATGGCCTTTGCGACCTCAGCCGTCTCCTTGGCATCGGTGCCGGTAACCGAAAGCGTAATGACACGCGTGGTGGTCTCAGAGGAAACAGACACCTTGTAGTCATCCAGATCGGTGAGGCCCAGTTCATTGGCTGCGCCGCTCTTAACGCTATCGCTATCCAGCAGCGTGGCGATATCGTTGGAAAGCATCTGACTCGCCGAGAGATCGTTGTAGCTCATCTGGCCGCTATCGTCGGTCTTGGCGAGAATGTACATGCTCGTCGTCGCGGTATAGGTGTTGTCCATCGCAACGAAGGACACGATGCCCATGGCGATCGCGCAGACCACCGGA
This sequence comes from Collinsella sp., assembly GCA_018365375.1. Classification (GTDB taxonomy): domain Bacteria; phylum Actinomycetota; class Coriobacteriia; order Coriobacteriales; family Coriobacteriaceae; genus Collinsella. The sequence goes on from JAGZKE010000036.1 coordinate 11,894, forward strand.
AGGGTGATGACCAGCTGAAGGTGCTTCTTCAGCAGCTGGAACAGTTCGAGAAGGGTCATGCAGCTTGCCTTTCATTTCCCCAGTTCGGATTGACAAAACTGTCCGTATGTTATCGCATCTTTTTACCGAGACCAAACTCTATACATAAGAAACAGGCTCTCCTGTAAAAATGTCGGAAGCAATCGTAAAATTGCACAACAACGCCGCACCCGAAAGTCAAATGCGGCGTCTGCATCAATATCTATGTTGTATCGCTATGCGAATGGCTCGTCCTGCTGTATGGGAAACGTCACCGTAATGGTGGTTCCCACGCCCAACGCGCTCGACAAATCGAGCGTGGCGTGATGATACAGGGCCGCATGCTTGACAATGGCAAGCCCCAGGCCGGTTCCGCCGCGTGCCTTGGACCTACTCTTGTCCACGCGATAGAACCGCTCAAATACCTTGCCCTGTTCTTCAGGCGCGATACCGATTCCCGTGTCGGCGACCGCGAGGAACGGATGGCCTTCGTCGTTGGTGCCGCACTGCAGCGTAACCGTACCGCCGGGCCGATTGTAGCGGATGGCGTTGCTTGCCAGATTATAGAGGAGCTCGTCGATCAAGCGCGACACGCCTTCGATGACCACAGGCTTGGTCTCATGACTTATCGTCACATTCGCCTGACGGGCGACCTGTTCAAGACGCTGCTCAACCGCGTAGATGGCACGCGAGAGCTCAATAGGCTCCGTGGACCCAATGGGCACCGCCTCGCCCTCAGTTGCACGCTCGGCCTCGTCCAAGTTAGACAGCGTAAGGATGTCGTTGACGAGCGCCGCCAAGCGGCCTGCCTCACGATAGATGCGACCGCCAAAGTTGCGCAGGTCGTCCTCGCCCTCGACCATGCCGTTTGCGATGAGCTCGGCATAGCCCGAAATCGCCGTAAGCGGCGTCTTGAGCTCATGGGTGATATTCGCCGTGAACTCGCGGCGCATACGGTCGTTGTCCGCCAGCACCGCCATTTGGCGCTTGAGTTCCTGGCGCTGCGACTCGATACGCTCAAGCATGGGGACCATCTCGGCATAGGCGTGCTCATAGCTACGGCGTGGGTGGTCCAAATCCACCTCTTGCAACGGCGCGATGATGGCACGGGACTCGCGGCGCGCCATAAAAAACGAGAGTACCGCACCCGCTGCTGCGATAAGCAGCATCGGCGCCACCATCGACAGCAAAATCGCCGCAACGCCAGGCTGGGCCTGCGCCAAGCGGACAACCTGGCCGTTATCAAGGGCGACGGCGCGATACAGCATAATCTCGTCGAGCGTAGAGCTTGCGCGCTCCGCGGAACCCAAACCACTCTCAAAGGCCTCGATGACCTCGGGGCGATCGCCATGGTTGGGCAGTGTGGAAGGCGACGCCTCGTTGTCGTAGGCAACCGATCCATCCTTGTTAATCAGCGTGATGCGCAAGTCCTCGCGATCGAGGCTACGCAAGAACGGGATGGGCTCCTGCTGCTCATCGAGGGCGGCAGCAATGAGCTCGGTTTCCTGCGCCAGGTTGGCACTCGTGGCATCCGCCAAGGTGTTTTGCACAAAGAACGCACCCAGCACCGTAAACGCCACGATAACCGCCATGGCGCAGACAAAGATCGTCACAAAAACGCGGTGCGACAGCGTATGTTTTCCCTGGGGGGCGAAGACCACGGGTTACTCCTCCGATGCGGTGGCCGCGGTGTCGTCACCTTCGGCACCATCACCGGCAGAAGGCTCGGCCAAGCGGTAGCCCACGCCGCGCACGGTCTCGATGGCGCCGGCATGCTCGCCCAGTTTTTGGCGAAGCGTCTGCACGTGCACGTCAACGGTGCGCGAACCGCCGTCGAAGTCCCAGCCCCACACGCTCTGCAGCAACGACTCGCGGGTAAAGACCACGCCGGGCTTGCGCATGAGGTACTCGAGCAGGTCGAACTCGCGCAGGGTGAGCTTAAGCGGCTCGCCGGCAACGGTCACCTCGCGATGGCTGGGCGAGAGCACGATGTCGCCCACGCTGAGCACATCGCTCGCCTGCTTGACCATGCCGCCGCGACGCAGCAGTGCGCGGCAGCGGCTGGCGAGCTCCATGAGCGAGAAGGGTTTAGTCAGGTAATCGTCGGCACCGCCATCGAGCGCCATCACCTTGTCGAGCTCGGTATCCTTGGCGGTAAGCATCATGATGGGCACCGTCGCCGTCAGGCGATCGGCACGCAGACGACGCATAATCGCCAAGCCATCGGTATCGGGCAGCATGATATCGAGCAGTACAGCATCGGGCACCCGTCGCGCCACGGCAGCTTTAAACTCACCATCGCACGAAAAGCCTTCGGCCTCGATCCCCTGCTTGCGCAGTGCATAGACCGTCAAATCCCTGATGTTGTCATCGTCCTCGACGTAATAGATCATGTTGAACCCCTTTGCGGCCGGCATGACCGCATCTTAACCCTAAAGGTACCTTTACTAGATGGTATCAGCCAAAACGTCCCGTCAAATAATCCGCCGTGCGCGGATCGGTCGGATTCTTGAAGAGTTGCGCGGTGGGCGCGTGCTCCACCAACTCACCCAGCAAGAAAAACGCGACCGAGTCGGAGATACGCGCCGCCTGCTGCATATTGTGCGTAACGACCACGAGCGTACAGGTCTCTTTGAGCTCGCAGGCCAGCTGCTCCACCACGAGCGTCGACACGGGGTCGAGCGCCGAGGTCGGCTCGTCCATCAGCAAAATGTCGGGCTGCACGGCAAGTGCGCGGGCGATGCACAGACGCTGCTGCTGGCCGCCCGAAAGACCCAGACCCGACTCTTTGAGCTTGTCCTTGACCTCATCCCATAGCGCAGCGCGACGAAGGGAGTCCTCGACCAGCTCATCCAGCGCAGCGCGATCGCGCACACCCATACCGCGCGGACCATACGCGACGTTGTCGTAGATGCTCATGGGAAACGGGTTGGGGCGCTGGAACACCATGCCCACGCGCTGGCGAAGGCGGCAGATGTCGTAGTCGCCCAGGATATCTTGACCATCGAGCGCAATCTTGCCCTCGATGCGGCAGTCCTTGATGCCGTCGTTCATGCGGTTAAAGCAGCGCAGCAACGTGGACTTTCCGCAGCCCGAAGGCCCGATGAACGAGGTAATCTGCTTGTCGCGGATCTTGATATTCACGTCCTTGAGCGCATGGTGGTCGCCATAGAACAGGTCGAGGCCCTCAACATCGATTCGCGTCGGCGAGGCGGCAAGATCCTCTGCCGTGGGGCGAGTCGCATCCCCAACCTCGCGCTCGTGCGCGGCCTCGGCCTGCGCTTTCATGAGTTCTTCAAGCTCCGTGGGCTCCACAGCCGCAGCAGCCGTCATACCGCATACCTCCACATCAATATCAATTCAGCAGTATCGATAGTAGGAATCGCAGCTCATATGCACGTGAGCGCATTGTCAAGTGTTTGTAAGGGCACACTGGCTATGCGGCGGGCAGCTCGATGGTGAATATCGTGTGTTCGGGCGTCGATTCACATGCAACGGTACCGCCGTGCGCGCATACGATCTCCTTGGCGATGGCAAGCCCCAGTCCAGCGCCGCCGCGATTGGTCGCACGCGCCGCATCCAGGCGATAGAACTTCTCAAAGATCACCTTGAGCTTTGCCTCAGGGATGGGATCGCCCTGATTGATAAAGCGCACGCGCACGCCACCGCCGTCCCGGCGTCTGGCCTCGATCGTGATGGTCGAGCCCTCATAGCTATAGGCGACGGCGTTTTTCATGATGTTGTTGAACACGCGGGCCATCTTATCGCCATCCACGAGCACCGTCAGGTCCTCGCGAATATCAACCTGGGCTTCCTTATGCTGCTCGTTGAGGATGGGATAGAACTCGTCAGCCACCTGAGCCAGCAGCAACCCCAGATCAACATAGCCGCGCGTGAGCACGATATCGTGGAAGTCAAAGCGCGTGATATCGAAGAACTCTTCGATGAGCGCATCGAGCCGGTGCGCCTTGTCGAGCGCCACGCCCGTAAAGTGCGCACGTTGCTCAACCGGCAGCTCAGGAGCCTCTTGCAGCAGCGAAAGATAGCCCACCACACTGGCAAGCGGGGTGCGTAGGTCATGTGCCAAGTACGTGACCAGATCGTCCTTGCGATGAGACTCGTCACGCAAGGCCTGTTGCACCTTGCGCTCGCGATCGCGCACACGGTTGAGTGCGCCCTCGACCTCCAGGAAGTCGCCGTCGATGTTGTCCCAGGTGTCGGGGTGATCGATCAGGCGATCTTGAATACGAGCGGCCAGCACACAATCGGCATGCTGCTCGCCCTGCTCGTAGCCCTGGTAGTACAGGGCGCGGCCGCAAAAGAACAGCACGCACACGGCAAGCGCCAGCACAAAGCCAAGCATGTTGAATACAAAGCCGGCATCGAACAGCACCGGCCCTTCGATGCCGCCGAGTGCCATGGCGCCAATCGCCAACGTCATGGCCCACGCGGCACCGCCAATCACCACGCAGCGGCGTACGATTTCAAATCGATCGATCAGCAAAAAGCCGACAAGCAGCACCGCCAAGATTCCAGCGATGTTATCGATGCCAATCAGCAGCAGGCTCAGCAAAAAGAGCAGCACCGTTGCAAGCGCGCGGTTGTCGACGACCGACCTCACGTATTCAAAGAGTCGATCGGGCACCTCGAATGCCTGCCTATCGTCTTTTGTCATATCCACTTCCCCACCATCAAAGGCGTTATTCGATGATGTAGCCGACGCCCCAGACGTTTTTGATAAAGCGCGGCTTTTGAGCGTCGTCACCGATCTTTTCGCGCAGGTGGCGAATGTGCACCATCACCGTATTGTTGGAGCCGGGCATAAAATCCTCGTTCCACACCGCGCGGAACAGATCCTCCACGGCCACCACACTGCCGCGATGCTCGACCAGATACAGCAAGATGGAATACTCGATGGGCGTGAGGCGAACCGGTGAACCGTCCACTGTCACGGAACGAGCATCGCGGTTGATCTCCAAGCCGTCGAGCTGAATGGTCGGCGACTCGGCCGCCTGCGCACGGCTACCGTAGCTGGTGTAGCGACGAAGCTGAGCGTGCACGCGCGCGATGAGCTCCAGCGGGCGGAACGGCTTAACCACGTAATCGTCCGCGCCAAGCGAAAGGCCCTCGATTTTGTCTTGCTGGGCATCGCGCGCCGTCAGCATGATCACGGGATAGGTATGGCTGGAACGGATCGTACGCAGCAACTCAAGCCCATCGATATCGGGCAGCATGACATCCAGCAGCGCAAGATCGAACTCCTGCTCCAAGATTGCCTTGGCAGCATCGGCCCCGCTATAGGCGACCTGTACGTCAAAGCCTTCTTTTGTAAGGTAGATACCAACCAAGTCGGCGATGGCCTTTTCGTCATCAACTACCAAAATGCGCTCGTTCATGCGTGCTCCTCTCGCGCTCCATTATGCCCGAGGGGGCGCACGCCACACACAACAAGCGTGGGTGATTAAGTCGGCCTTAAGCACCCTTGTGCCCGTTCGGGCGCGGATGTGGGCCACGCACGCACGCGATGATCGCCGACACCGGTAAACGATATACTCTAGTTCCAGAAGAGACCGTCCCGTCGAAAGCGAAATCTGTGAAGTCCCTCACCTCTTTTGCAAAGCGCTCAGCCCAGCTTGCCGCCGGCTTTGTCTGCGCCATCGCCCTTGCCGCTGGCGTGCCCACCGTCGCCGGCGCCCAAGTGCTCACGACCGACAATGTCTGCGGCAAAACCGCCGATGCGCGCGGCATCACGGCAGAAAACCTGCCCGATATCGATGCGACCAATGCCCTCGTCATGGGCAAAGACGGCACCGTCTACTACGGGCGCGGCGCCGATGAGCAGGTCAAAATCGCCTCGATCACCAAGGTCATGACCGCAATCCTAACCGTCGAGAATTGCAAGATGGACGAGAAGGTCACGGTGAGCAACGCCGCAGCCACCGTGGGTAATTCGACCGCTGGCTTGCTCGAAGGCGACGAGCTTACCGTGGAGCAGGCACTGCGCGGCCTGATGATTCCCTCGGGCAACGACGCCGCCATCGTGCTCGCCGAATATGTGGGCAAGAAAATCGACCCTAAGACCAAAGACGCCGAGGCCACATTTGTGAAGGCCATGAACGAGCGTGCCAAGAAACTCGGCTGCACCGATACGCTTTTTGAAAACCCGCATGGTCTGGACTTTGATGAGTGGGCTGGCGATATGCACTCAACCGCACACGACGTAGCGCTGATGATGCAGGAGGCCATGAAAAACGGCACGATCCGCGAGGTCGTAGCGAGCGAGGATTCCTGGATCGAAGTCACGGGCGCCGACGGCACCGACCATTCGCATTCCATGGACACGCATAACTATTTGCTGGGCCAAGATGGCAACATCGGCGGCAAGACCGGCACCACCGACGACGCGGGCTATTGCTTTACGAGCGCCTACAACCGCGACGGCGACGAGATCTACACCGTTATTTTGAACTCCACCACCACCGATCAGCGCTTTACCGATACCGCCACCCTTGCCAACTGGTACTACGACCACAAGGTGACGGTCGCGATCGCCAACACGCAAGAAAAGACCGCCAACGGCAACCCGCTTATGGCGCGCATTAGTCAAACCGACTGGACGGATAAGACAATCGACGCCACGCTCGCCGATCCCACGGCGCAAGCGACCGTGTTTTCTCTTGCCGGCGAGGTGACCGAAAAGGTTAGCTACGACGATCTTTCGGGCACGGTGCATGTGGGCGACAAGGTAGGCAGCGTTACACTCAAGCAGGATGGCACCAAGATTGCCGTCGTGGATTTGGTTGCCGACGAGGAAGGCTCGGGGCCGAATCCCATTGAGTGGCTCCTTGTGAAGCTCGACCGCCTGGGCCGCCGCATCGACAACCGCCCGCTCACAGCCGAGAGCGAGACCGTAGCCAAGGCACCCGAGGTGTAAGGTCGAAGAACAATACACTCGCTGAAAGGAGGTGTCCGAAAGGATGCCTCCTTTTTTTGAGGGTTCGAATCCCCAGCGCCCTTTCTCGATAATAAAAAAGGGCCCCCGATGGGACCCTTCTTTAAAGTTAAACTGGCGGAGAGCTGGGGATGTCCGGACATGCTACGCATGCCCTCCGGCTTCAAAGCCTGGCGGCTTTTCGCCCACGGGCTACAAACGCTTTCGCGTTTGCTTAACGCCCGTGCCCTCTCGGGTTCGAATCCCCAGCCTCCTTTCTCCGCACAAAAAAGGGCCCCAAATGGGACCCTTCTTCAAATTCGTACTGGCGGAGAGCTGGGGATTCGAACCCCAGATGCCCTTTTGGGGCATACTCGCTTAGCAGGCGAGCACCTTCGGCCTCTCGGTCAGCTCTCCGTAACAGCCGTTCTATAGTAACCAAACAGCCAAGGATGGGCAAGAGGAAATTTTCTAATTGCCTAGCATCCTTTCCTCCTTGGAGGCTTCGCCTACCCCAGCGAGCGGTTGAGGGAGCCGAGCTCGTCGTTGCCCATGGTGCGCCACATTTGGAAGATGCAACCGCGTGCCAGGAAAAAGAAGCCGTTGTCGACCAGTTGCACAGCGGCATCTGCCAGCTGATTCGTCACGGCGGACGCTGGCGGCAGCTCGAGTCCAGCCTTGCGGATGGTCTCGACCGCCTCCTCGAACGTCGGAGGCTCGCTGACGCCCATCTCATTCATAAGGCCCTGCATTTCTTCCAGCGCACTACTGCCCGATTCCTCACCGCGCGGCACCAGACGGTAACAAGCCAGCGCTAGGTCGAGCTGATCGCAATTCCAATAGGCAAACGCCAAGCGATAGAACAGGTAGCCGATTGCAGAACGATCGCTGGCAATACGTAGGCCGTGGCGCGCCACCTCGATAATCTCGTCAAAGCGCTCCAGACGCGCAAGCACGTTGATGAGCGCAAAGTGCGATTGCATGGACGAGCGTGCCAGATCGTAAAGATGGCGCACCTCGGGCAGTGCTCGTTCAAAGTCCTCTTGCTCGGCGTAAAAGCTGCAGATCTCGTGCTGGGCAAAGTACAGTGCATCGGGCGCACGAAGGATTCGCACAGAGCGGTCTTCTTCCAACACCGGTAGCACCATGCGCACCAGCTGGTTATCGCAAAACTGCGTTTGAACCGGACCTGTCGCCAAAAGCTCGGCGACGGCGCACTTAGCCTCCAACTCCTCGACAAGACGAGAAAAGCCTTCAAAAGCACCTGTACGGTCGACTTTTGCCTGCTCGCGCAATTCAACAACACGGGCCACGTATGGGTCGTCGTCCTCTTCCATGACCTCCAACTCGTCAGCCTTATCGGCAAGCAGCAGATCGCGCAGCGCCGGCGGCAGCGCGCGATGGTCATCACGCGGACGAGCATGAACCTCCGCAGGCTCAATCGTCTCCGGAGCGGTTGACTCATACGCCTCAAGCACACGCTTGCACGGCATATCGTCCATGTCCATGCTCTCAAGATCCTTGGCGACAGGCACGCAATCGGCCAGATAGGCCGCGCGCCCAAAGAAATACGTTGCGACAACGCGCTCGCCCTGCTCACTGTCGGGAGCAGCAATCTGCACATAGCAGCGCGTGATGCAGGTGCCCGCGGCAAAACACGCTGCCGCAAGCGTGAGTGCCACACGTGCATCGTGCTCCGCGGCCCAGATCGCGCGCGTGTCCTCGTCCAGCTCGCGCCAGGCGTCATCTTGAGCGTCGTATTCACGTTGCGGCATGGCATCAACGACAGACTGCCCAAACCGAACGAGCATAATCCCCTCGGCAACGTTTACTCGATAGGTATAGTCGAGCCGCGTGACCACGTTGAGCGCCTCAACGATTCGCGCAAAACGGGTGCGCACGTCCCACTCGCCGCCCGGCTGGCAAGCCACCGTACCCGGTTTGCCCCACGGGTTATCGCTCGAGGCCGTATCGAGCAGTCGGGGAACATCGTTGGTCGTCTTGGCGATATGCCACGAATCAAAGAGCGCGCAGCCCTCAAGGCTCGGCGAGGATGCCGCAGGGACCAATCCGGCCCCGATGCGCTCAAGGATGCCGGAGAGGCGGTTGAGACGGCACTCGATGGCAAGCAGCATGTCAATCTCGTCCTGGTCCAGCAGGCTACGATCAAAATTGAGATAAAACAGCTTTGACCGGTCGATGCGCGCCAGGCTCATTTCGGACTTGGCGGCAATGGTGCGCAGACGGGGCAAGTCAATTTCGCTCATAAGGGTGGCGGCATAGCGCTCGATACCGCTCGGATTCTCGGCATGGTCAACGCGGTAAAGCAGCGTCTCGATAGCATCGGGGAGCGGTGACGTGTTAAAGCCCAAAAACACCTCGACCGGCTCGGGCAACTTTACGAGCTTGATCTTGTCGACAACGTTTTGCATGTCCGCATCGAGACCGTCGACGCCCGCCGTGTTCGCAATAGCGCTTTCGGAGTTGGCAAATATCACGTAGCGCAGGAACATCGATGCCATGAACTCGCCGTAAGGAAGGGAGCGGGCCGAATTCCATGTCTCGTGATCGGACTGCTCGCGCATGGGGCCTTCGGGAGAGCCGACGGTTCGCGCGCACGCGCGCATTGCACCGCTGGCTTCCCTTACCATAATCTCACCAATACTGGAATCCGACTCGTCAAGAACCAGTTCCATGTCGGGATCGTTGGACAGCGATACTTCGTTAACGGGACGGTCCACCTTATAGACCTCACCCGAAACGCTTACGTAGCCCAAAAGCGACACATGACTTTTGCCAACGAATTCGACGACATAACAAGATTCATGCTGATCCTCGCCAAAGAGTTTCCAGACCACGCCATATGAGCGTCCCGCAGGCTGCTCGGGCATCGCCGGAAAGCGCTTCTTGGGATCGAGAAACCTGAGCTTGTATGTCGGACGCTCTGCCACGAAATATCACCCTGATCGGTCGTTTGAAGAAGGAGTGGTCGCGAATAAGTCGCGACATCTACTCGGAATCTTACACGAGTCGACAGGAAATCGTCCCTTTGGACGAAAGCACTCAAGCTGGCGTAAAAGAAAAGCCCCCGTTGCCGGGAGCTTTAATCTCAAATGGTGCGGCGTATAGGATTCCGCGCATCCGCTGCGCGGATCCGCACCGGCTTCGCCC